>NZ_JAGHFX010000097.1 GCF_017888565.1 Clostridium sp. | reverse complement strand
TGATGGAAAATGCAAGTAGAACTATAGCTAAAATTTTTTCAAAATAATTTTTGACGAAATTTTTGACGAAATTCTATAAATCCTTTAAAATAGCCATTTATTAAGGATAGTATGTATCTTGCCTTAATATACTTCTGAGTCCTGTTGCAAATGTAATATTGGCTTTCCTATTTAAACTAACTTGATTTATACCTTTAATTATTACTTCTACTGGATCTTCTAAAGTTGTGATATTAATATCCTTTTTATTAATTTCTTTTAAGATACAATATAATGAACTTGACTTTCCACTCCCTGTAGGACCATTTATGATTACTAATCCATTTTTTAATGCAATTATCTTTTTTAATTTTTTTATTTGGTTTGCATTTAAATTTAAACTGCTAATATTATAATTAAATATTTCTCCATATAGAATTCTAATTACTAGTTTTTCTCCATAAATTATCGGAATAGTAGATAACCTTAAATCATAATTCTTTCCATTTACTTTTATTAAACTTTTGCCATCTTGAGGCCTTCTCTTCTCCGTGATATCCATATTCCCACATACTTTTATTTTGGATAGTAATTTTTGATATTCTTCATTTTTTATCTTTGTAACTCCTATTAATACACCATCAACTCTAAACCTAATGAAAACGTCTTCTTTTTGAGGTTCAAAATGAATATCTGATGCATTTAATTCTATTGCTTTAAATAATAATATATCAAATAACTCCTCTAATTCTCCTACAAATATATTCTTAATTAGTTCAATAAAAAAATCTTCATTCAATTTTATTATTTCTATTTTTTTGTTAAATAGAAACTCTACTTCTTCTTTGTTTTCTAATACCTCATTTGATGTTAATACAATTACTCTATCTTCCTTTATCATGATAGGTAAACATTTGTTTTCAATAGCCTTTAATTTATTTAATTTTCTAGCTATTTCTAAGTTAACTTTCTCCAAGTCAAATTCAAAAATACTCATATAATATCACCATTTAAAATCATACCCAATAAATGTAAAATTATACATATACTCTTAAATAAAAAAGATATTTATAAAATAAATTATAAATATCTTTATCTACACTCTATAAAGTTATATGTTCCAGAAGCACCATCAATTATGCTTATAGTGTCATCAGTACATCTATATATTTTCTCTACTTTAACATCTTCACCACCAACAAAGATTATATTACCATCCTTATCCTTAGAAAGACCTTTTTCTAAGTTTATTAATTTAGGAAAATCATACACTAATCTTTTAGCTTTTTTATCATGATATTTGTATAATGAATAGTTGTTATTTTCTAATTTACCTAATATAAATATCCCCTCTGGAGTAGACTCAACATCACTAACATCTAATACATCTTCTATTACTTCATTAACTTCTCCAGCTTCATCTATTACTTTTAATATCTTTTGTTTTCCTTCTTTTTCTTGTACAAAAACTATTCCATTATCTAAAACTTTTAAAAATTCAACATATCCTAAATCTAATTTATATAAAAGCTTTTCTTCATTGCTATTAATGTTATAAGTAAATATACCATTAGTTTTATCTTCACTTATTCCATAATAAACTAAAGTATTTTCATTTAACCAGTCAATTAATTCACCTGAAATTACAACCTTAGTATCAATTGATATATTCTTATTTTTAGATAAATCCTTTATTTTTAAATCTAAGTATCCATCATTTAAAAAATAAGCTAAATACCTACCATCTTTAGCTAGTTTAGGTGAAATAACCATTTTTTCTTCTTCTATTGTTTTTTCTTTTCCTAGATAATTTATTTTATATTCACCATTTTCATTATATATAAAATTACCACTTTTTAAATCATAAGCTGTAATTATATATTCAGTATCTACTTTTTCATATTTATCATTTATTAAATTATAAATTTGGTATTCTCCTGAATTTTCTATGGCAACTGCTCCATTTAGTATATCAACCTTATTTTCTTCTTCTATTTTACTTTTACATCCATAAAGAAATATACTCATTAACAAAATAAAATTAACAAGGAAAATATTCCTTATCTTTTTTTTATTCATCTTTTACCTCTTTTAATTAATATAGTTCACCTTTACAAATAAACTCTGCGGATCCTATCATATATACATCATTATTTATAATCTCTACTACTAAATTTCCTCCTAAAGTTTCTACATTAACCCTATTTGAGCATAATCCTAATTTTCTTAAAGCCATAACTGAAGCACAACATCCTGTTCCACAAGCTAAAGTAGCTCCAGCACCTCTTTCCCAAGTTTTTACCTCTATATTGTTAACATCAATAACTTTAACAAAGTTAACATTTGTTCCCTCAATAAATAAATTATTTTTTTCTATAACTTTTCCTTCACTAATATTATATTCATCATTATTATTAATTAAAATAGTATGAGGCACTCCCATTAATAAGGTAGTTAATTTATATTCCTTCTCTTCAATTTTAATAATTTCATTTATTAATGAAGTTTTATTGTTTAAAGGAATATCTTTTCCATTAAAACTTGCCTTTCCCATATTAACTTTAACTAATTTAACCTTATTTTTATCATTAATATAAAGTTCTACGCACTTTATACCATCTCCAGTTTCTATGCTAATTATGCTCTTTTCTACTAAGCCATATTCATATAAATATTTAGCAAAGCACCTAATAGCATTACCACACATATTAGCACGAGATCCATCACTATTTATTATTACCATTTTAGCATCTGCAACATTAGATTTTCTTATTACAACTAATCCATCTGCCCCTACTCCAAATCTTCTATTACAAATCTTTTTAGCAATTTCAGTTTCATTTTTAACAAATGTATTTTCATTATCTATAATAAAAATAAAATCATTTCCTAATCCCTGCATCTTTATAAAATTCATAAAAACTCCCCTTTTTACTTTATATGCCCCATTGATAAATTTGCTAATTAAGTGTTATACTATCTTTATCTTATTACCAAAGAAAGGATGATACTTATGGCTTTGGATGGTATCTACTTATATAGTTTAGTATATGATTTAAAAAAATCAATATTAAACTCTAAAATAGACAAAATTAATCAACCAGAAAAAGATGAAGTAATTTTAACTCTAAGAAAAGATAGACAAAATATAAAATTACTAATTTCAGCTTCTTCTAAATTTCCTAGAATTCATTTAACTAATATAAGTAAAACAAACCCCTTACAAGCACCAATGTTTACAATGGTTATGAGAAAATATCTAATTGGTGGTCGAATAACAGATATAACTCAATTAAATGGCGATAGAATTCTTCAATTGCATATTGAGTCTACCGATGAATTAGGATTCGATAGTAAATATATATTAATAGTTGAAATTATGGGGAGACACAGTAATATAACTCTTGTTAGAGAAAGAGATAATAAAGTTATGGAATGTATTAAGCATATTTCTGCTGATATAAATACTTTCAGAGTTTTATATCCCGGTGTAAATTATGTATATCCTCCAAACTCTAACAAACTAAATCCTTTTAACTTCTCAATTAACGATTTTAATTCATATTTAAATAATAATGATATAAGTATTGATGAAGGATTATTTTCAAAAGTATTTACTGGTATAAGTAAATTTCTATCAATAAGTATATATGAAAATTTCCTACAAGATAATAATACCATAAATCAAGAAAATATTTTTAATTTCTTTAAAAATTTCATGGAAAACTTAGAAAATAATTTTAATTTTAAAATTTATAAAGGTAATGAAGTTTTCAAGGATTTTCATTGTATAAAATTAAGCAATTTAGAAAGTCTTTATTCATCAATATCTTTTGAAAATCCAAGTAAATTGCTTGATGAATTTTTTACAGTAAAAGATAAGCAAGATAGGTTATTAAATAGATCTACAGATTTACAAAGGTTAATTTCAACTAACATAGACAGATGCAATAATAAAACTAAAAAATTAAAAAATATTCTTAAAGAATGTGAAGAGAAAGAAAAATATAAGATTAATGGTGATTTATTAACTTCATATATCTATATGTTAAAAAAAGGATTAAAAGAAATATCTTTATTAAATTTTTATGCTGTTGAAGAAGAATATGTAACTATAAAGCTGGATGAAAATAAAACACCATCTGAAAATATACAATATCTTTATAAAAAATATAATAAGCTAAAAAAATCTGAAGAATCTGCATTAGAACAATTAGAGAAAAATGAAGAAGAACTTGAGTATCTAAACTCAGTTATGACAAATATTCTAAACTGTGAAAGCTATATTGAAATAGATGATATAAAAAAAGAATTAATCGAAACTGGATACTTAAAATTTAGAAACATTAATAAGAATAATAAAAAAGATAAATCTTCTAAGCCTATACATTTAATTTCTTCTGATGGAATAGATATTTATATTGGTAAAAATAATATTCAAAACGATTATTTAACTTTAAAATTTGCTAATAAAAATCATATATGGCTTCATACAAAAAATATTCCTGGATCACATGTTATACTTTGTAATGACAATCCATCGGATGTAGCTTTAGAAGAAGCTGGTATACTTGCTGCTTATTATAGCAAAGCTAAGAATTCAACAAAGGTTCCTGTAGATTATACTAAAGTAAAAAACTTAAAGAAACCTAATGGTTCAAAACCAGGTATGGTTATATATCATACTAACTATACTTTATATACAGAGCCATCTTTATATAGTAATTTAAAAATTGAAAACAATAAAATTATAAAATAACAAAAAAGAAACCATATTTTGTATTTACAAATATGGTTTCTTTAATATAAGTTTTAAATAAGTTTTATCCTTAATTGAATACAATAATAAATAATAATATCTTATTAATTTTGTAACTTTACGTATTAGATAACTTAAACGTTATATATGATTTATAAGCATATCCCCATCATTTTTAATAAGTTCATTATCAAAATATTGATAATAATAACATTTTAATTTACCATTATATAATTTTCTATTTTTACTTGACTTCTTTCCAAAGGGTCCTTCAAAGCCTTCATAAGATGTAAGAATATTATAATCCCAATTGAAAAATTTCTTTTTAAAACTTCCAAAAGTTTTATATAATTGTTCCACTTCTTTCTTTTCTCCTAATCTTTCTCCATACGGCGGATTAGAAATTATAAATCCATATTTATTGCTGCTTGAAAAGTCCTTAAAATCTCTTCTTTGAAATTCAATAAATTTTGAAACTCCAGCCTTTTCAGCATTACTTCTTGCTACTTTAAGAATTCTTCCATCTATATCGTATCCTATTAATTTTATATCTTTATTTTTAATTGCTCTTTCAGCACCTTCTCTTACTTGTTCAAAAACATCTGAATCCATTGTTGGCCAAGTTTCACATGTAAAACTTCTACACATTCCAGGTGCGATATTTTGCATAATCATAGCTGCTTCTATAAGTATAGTACCAGAACCACAAAATGGATCAACTAAAACAAATTCTTCCTTCCATCTTGAAATAAGTACCATAGCTGCTGCTAAAGTTTCTTTAAGTGGAGCTGCACCAGCCTCTTCTCTATATCCTCTCTTATGCAACCCTGGTCCTGATGTATCTATAGTTAATGTTACAACATCCTTTAAGATTGATACTTCAATTTTATATAATGGTCCACTTTCTTCAAATTGGCTTATTCCATAAGAATTGCTCATACTATCTACAATAGCTTTTTTTACTATAGATTGACAATCCGGAACACTATGTAAAGTTGATTTAACAGACTTACCGTTAACGTGCATTATACCGTCCTTAGGTATTATATCACTCCATTTTATATTTTTTGTACCTTGGAATAGTTCTTCAAAACTTTTTGCTTCGAACTCTCCCATTTTTATTAATATTCTATCTGCCGTTCTCAAATGTATATTTGCTATTGCAATATCCATTTCATCTCCAGTAAAATGAACTTTACCATTTTCAGTTTTTAAATCTTCATATCCTAAAGCTTTTAATTCCTTTGCTGTAATACCTTCTAATCCGAAGGTAGTAGTTGCAATTAAGTTATATTCCATATTATTCTCCTCTAATTTCCTTCGTAAATTTTCACCGAATCATTTCCATCGATTTCTGCTATTTCAACTGCTATTATCTCACTCTTAGATGTAGGAAGATTTTTCCCTACATAATCAGCTCTTATTGGCAGCTCCTTATGTCCCCTATCTACTAATACTGCAAGTTGTATTTGTTCTGGTCTTCCAGAATCAATTATAGCATCAATTGCTGCTCTTACTGTTCTACAAGTATATAAAACATCATCTACCAATATAACCTTTCTGCCTATAACCTCTACCCCTAAGTCAATATTATTAACTCTTGGTGTATCTTTTATTTCTGTAATATCATCCCTATATAACGTTATATCTACATAACCTACTGGAACTTTTATACCTTCTATACTTTCTATATTCTTTGCAATTCTTTCTGCTAAAGGATAACCTCTTCTTTTAATACCTACTAAAACTATGTTTTCTATACCTTTATTTTTTTCTATTATTTCATGAGATATTCTTATTAGTGTTCTTTTGATAGCTTTATCATCTAATAAATTTGCTTTTAATTTCATTTAATCCACCTCTATTTTCTTATATTTTCTAATAGTTCTAAATAATATTTAGGTAATTCTGAATCAAACTCCATATACTCATTACTTCTTGGATGAATAAATCCCAATGTTTTTGCATGTAATACTTGCCCTTGCAATTTAAACTTTTGCTTTTTATTACCATAAAGAGGATCTCCTACTAAAGGATGAGCAATAGAAGCCATATGAACTCTAATTTGATGTGTTCTTCCAGTTTCTAAAGTGCATTTTACTAAAGCAGTTCCATTATTATATTGTTCTAATACATTATAGTGAGTTACTGCTCTCTTACCATCCTCCACTATTGCCATTTTTAATCTATCCTTTTTATTTCTTCCTATCGGCTTATCTACAGTGCCTTCTATCTTACTGAATTTTCCTTCAACTAGAGCATAATATTCTCTTTTAATACTATGATCTTTAAATTGTTTAGCTAAATGATTATGTGCATCATCATTTTTTGCAATAACTAATATTCCAGATGTATCTTTATCTATTCTATGAACTATCCCAGGCCTTATAACCCCATTTATACCTGATAAGTCTTTACAGTGATAAAGTAATCCATTTACTAATGTACCACTATAATTTCCTGGTGCTGGGTGTACAACTACTCCTTGCGGTTTATTTAAAACTATTACATCTTCATCTTCATATACTATATTAAGATCTATATCTTCTGGCTGAGCATCAAGTTCAATTGGTTCTGGCATAATTACAATAATTTCATCTTGATTTCTTAATTTATAATTACTCTTTATTTCTTTATTATTTACTAATACAGCACCTGAATCAATTAATCCCTGTATAAATGATCTTGATTTTCCTTCTATAATATTAGATAAATATTTATCTATTCTAAGCCCTATATTCTCTTCTTCCATTATTTTAAATACTAGTTCATCCATTAATACGAATCTCCATTTTCTTCATAATTGTTAACATATTATAATTCTTAACACATTATAATACATTAAAACATTACACTCAATAGTTTAAAATTTATTAAAAATAAAAAATCCGTATTAAACGGATTTTATGTATTAGTTTTTAGCGAAAAAGCTTTTTATCTCATCCATATCCTCAGTATAAACTTCTTCTAATTCCTCTATATTTTTACTGGATAGTTCTATGCTTTTTCCAATAGCTACTTCTTCTAATGGTTCTGTAATACTATAATTTTTAGTTAAATCTTTTTCTAATTCATCAAAGGTTTCAGTTTGAGCATTCATAAAGTTTCTAAATTTAGCTCTGAACTTAACAAATTCTTGTTTAACTTTTTCATATTCATCATTTATTGAAACCACATCGTTATGAGCCTTATCTAAAATTTTCTTAGCTACATCATTAGCATTTTTTAAAATCATATCAGATTCTTTTTGAGATGCTTCTCTAGCTTGCTCAGCTGCATTTTGAGCCAATAACAACGTATTTTGAATAGTATTTTCTATTTTAACATAATGTTCTAATTTTTCATTTACTCTTGATAAATTTTCTTTTAATCTTGAATTTTCTTTATAAAGCTCTTCATAATTTTCTATAATTTCATTTATAAATTCATCAACCTCATCACAATCGTATCCTCTAAATCCCTTTTTAAATTCTTTGTTACTTATATCCATTGGAGTAAGCTTCATAAAATCACCTCTACACATCATATATATTTTTTAATTACAATTCTCTGTTTACCACTTCTAGTTCCGCCAATAACATCTCCAATTATAAATTTTCCAATTCCTCTAATTGTAACTCTAGTGTCCTTTACAATGTCTTGACTCTTATCTTTCGCTCTTACATAATTTATTAAAACCTTGCGACTATCTATAAGCTCAATGGCTTTTGTTCTTGACAGGCTAGAGAGTTTAGCAACAATGCTATCTGCTCGTAAAGAAGAAACAGTAATAACTATTTCTTCAAAATTAACAGATGGTATATCACTTATATTATCTATAATTTTTATCTCTATTGGTGATTTTCCTATATGAGATAAATTATTTATTATATAATCACTTATTTCTTCTAAAACAGGCAAATAAGCACTATTTTCTTTTACAATTATATCACCTAATTTATTACGTTCAATTCCTAATGATAAAATTGAACCTAAATAATCTTTATGCTTTAAATTAGAAAAATTTGATTTATTATTAATTTCTAATATTTTTATAGGATAATCAGTATTGTAATAATTATTAAAACAGATCATTCTTCTTTCACATTCTTCAAAGAACCCATTTGCTTCAAATATAACTTCATTATTACTACAACAATTTTTAAAAAAGCTCCATATATTAGGTGAATAAAAACTACTTGTAAAAACAGTTATATCTTTTTCGTAAGCTAGCTTATATTTTTCATATATTTTTATAGCTTCCTTTGCATCATCTTCATTAAAACTTTTTAGAATTGTTTCTTTTTTAAGCATTAAAATAAAATCCTAATATAAGATAATAACATAATCGCAAACAATGGTGAAAAATCAATCATACTATTTCTTAAAAGTTTATCTTGTAAAAACCTAAAAGGCTTTAATATTGGATTATTAAATGATGCAATTAGTCCATAAAAAGCAGTTTCTCTAATACTTGGTAAAATAGACATTATAACTTCTGCAAAAATAGTTATTTCTAAAACTCTTGTTATTAAATTTATTGCTGTAAATATTATTCCTATTTAAATCTCCTCCTACTTATTCCAATTGAATAATGCCTTTGAACTTAGTTCATTTTTTAATTCATTTGTAACTTCTACATTTGAAGGTGATAATAAGTAAACTCTTTGTTCTATTTCTTGTAAGGTAGCACCTAAAACATAACAAGATCCGCTAATAAAATCTACTAATCTTTGTGCTATTTTTGTTTCTAAAGTAGTAGCATTAACTAAAACTATCTTTCTTGCTTTTATTGCATCTGCTATTTCTCTAGCATCATCATAATTTGTAGGTTTTGTTACCATAACTTTGGCAGTTGATGCAGTATGAATATTTACTACTTTATTTCCTTTTTGCTTTGATATAATCGGCTCAATTTCCTCTTGTATTTCTTCTTCCTCTGCTTCAGTATCTTCTAAATCTTCAAAATCATCCTCATATTCACCAAGCCCAATTATTTCCTTAAACTTTCCAAACATATTACTCATTCTTCGCTCCTCCTACTATATTTCTTTTACCAAATATTCCTTCTCCAACTCTTATTAAGTTAGACCCTTCTTTAATAGCTATTTCATAATCATTTGTCATTCCCATAGATAAAATCTCCATTGAAATATTTTTATATGATTTTTCACTTAAATCATCATATATACTTTTCATTTTTTTAAAATAATATCTATTTGTATCTTCATTTCCTTTTGGAATTATGGCCATTAATCCTTTAACCTTGCAATTATTGCAGATTTCAATTTCATTTATCAAATCATTTAATTCTTCTTCAAAAATTCCACTTTTACTTTCTTCTTTACCTATATTTATTTGTATTAAAAGATTAGCTATAGAATTTTTTTTAGAAAATTCACTTTCTATCTTTTTTAACAGCTTAATACTTGACAAAGAATGTATTAAGTGAACTTTACCAACTAAATATTTAACTTTATTAGTTTGTAAGCTACCTATAAAATGCCATCTTATATCTTTTTCAAGAGATTCCTCTTTATCAATAAGTTCCTGAACTTTATTTTCTCCAAAATCTCTCTGACCAGTTTTATATGCAATTTCTATAGCTTCTATAGGCTTAGTTTTTGAAACTGCTACTAGTGTGACATCCTTAGGTAAACTTCCTCTCAATTTAATTATACTTTCGTCTATATCCAAGTCATTTCCTCCTAAAGAAGTTATTTACACATTGTAAATATTCTTCAAAAAAACTTAAATTCCTTCAATTTCTAAATATTTTTTAATAAAATTTTATTTTTCCTCATATCTTTGCATATATCTTGCTTCTACGCTTTGCTTTGTAACAGGAAGAATTATTTCATCCTTTACTTCTATTTCTACTTTTATCTTTCTTATAATCAACTTTTGTATAAAACTATTTTCTGCTAATAGATATGCTTTCATTTCTTCTGGATTACCTATAGCATAAATATAAAATGGAGCTGAAGCCATTGACTCATCTTCAAATCCTATCTGAGAAGAATAACACTTTACTCCTGTATTAGGTAATATTCTATGATTATTCATAGTAATTGCCTCTGCTCCTGCATTTCTTAGTTCATTTAAAACCATTGCTAAGTCATTCTCATGAAATATCTTTCTCCATACTTCATAATCAGCATCTAAACTACTATCTATATCGCCGTCTTTTATCTCTATTACTAAACCTGGTCCTTTAACTGATGTAATTCCGCTTAAGGCTCCATAATCAATCAATTGATTTCTCATATCTTGCACTAATTTCTCTTTTTTTTCAGGGTCATTTCCTTTATATTTGTTTATTTTATACCTATAATCTATATTTTCACTCTTTATTTTTTCTATTTCATTATACAACTTACTTCTTTCTTCTACTGCATTTTTATATTCTAATGCATTTAAAGATATATTTGTTTGTGTATTATTTAAATTAATACTATTTACTATAAGAAATCCTGTTATGATTGCAGCTACTAAAATAAGAAATCCTGATTTTATATTCTTCATTTATTCACCTCGTTTACGAGATTTTAGCTTTTCAATTAATAGTCTTCTTATAACTGCAAAGTTATCAAATATTCTACCTCCAAAAACAATAACTGCTGCTATATACATTGGAATTCCAAGTTTATCTCCTAAGTATGCAAGACCTGCTACTAATACTGCATTACCAAAAAATCCCGAAATAAATATATCTGATTTAAAGTTTTTTGATAAGGTTGCTCTTACTGCTCCAAAAACGGAATCTAAACATGCTAAAATAGCAACCGACATATAGGGAGATAGTGTATCTGGTATATTTACATCTAATAATAACCCTAAGAGCACACCTATTAATAATCCTATAAATGCTATCATAAAAATCTCCCTTCTTTAATTCACAGGCTTAATAAATTCACTCTTTAAAGACTGTGTAGTTTTATTTATAATAATTTCATCACTCTCATCCACTTTAATGTCATAACTTTTTAATGCCCCATACTCTAATACTCCAATAAAATTTATTGAAGTTTTTAATGCTTGCTTATCACCTATAGCTTTTATTACTATCTTATCATTTGGATCTATTTGCCCAGCAGTTCCTACCCAAATCCAATTACCTGAATTTTTAATACCGCTTTGAGGAGTAACTCTATAATCATTTACAGATATTGCTTCTGCTTTTACGTATCTAAGAGTATTAACTATGTGAGTTAATTCCTCTTCACTAATAATTCTATTTGTAGATGCATTATTAGATCCAAAAATATTATTTTTAGGAGCTATAGTTATAACTATACCTGGTCCCTTAACATCTACTAATCCTAAGTTCATTCTTGCGTTATCAAGTTGTTTTTTTATTTCAGCTTCAACTTCGCCTTCCTTAGCTGCTGTTTCTTCTAATTGTTTTAATTCCTCTGATAAGCTACTATTTGATTTAATTAATTCTTCTTTTTCTTTCTTTAAAGCCTCTATTTCAGAAATTATATTTAAATTTTGTGCTTCTATATTGCTTTTATTTTTTTCATTCAATAACTTAAATTGATGTGCAAGCAAAAATCCAAGAAGCGCACAAACAATAGCAATAAATATTTGCGATGTTGCTCTTTTCATATAGTTTCCCCCTTATTTAGTTAATTTGCTTTATAACTGGTGGTCCATTAAAACTCATATCTATATAACCTTTTGAAATAACTCCTTGTTCAATAGCATTAAGCGCTAAATTCATTTTATCTGTTAAATCATTGCTATCTCCAATCATTATCTCTACATTCTGTATATAACAAACTATATTGTTCAAATCTTCAATATTTATTTGCGAAAAAACATATTCTTGTGGCATAGATTCTATTATGTTATAAAATTTTTCTAGAGTATCTGGAATATTTATATCATCTGATATCTTATCTCCAACAACTTTTCCAGATAAATCTATTCCTATTAACTTAATTAAATTTCTATCGTCCATTACAGCTAATTCTTCAACTATTATACCTTCATTATTAATGGCCTTTATTTTTCCATCACTTTCAAAGTAATATGCAATTTTATTTTCTTTTATATTTATGTTCAAAGAATTTATTCCTTTTTTATTAATCTTTATTTCTTTTATATAGGGATTTTCTTTTAGCTCTTTTTCTATTTCATTATAATCTATAGTAAATATATTTTCACCTATATGATATTTCAACTTTTCTTGTAAACTTTCATTAGATAATGTAACTAACCCACTTATATTTATTTTCTTTAAATTGAAAATTGGAGATTTATATATGAATATTATAATACCGATTATAATAACAAATAATCCTAATGTTAATCTTTTAATTATTTTATTTCTCTTTTTTCTTCTTATAAATTTATTCGACTTATTCTTCATAATTCCCCTACTTTTACATAATATAATGACATAATATAATAATATCACTTTCTGGGTATTTTTTCATTATTATTTTTACTAAATTTAAATTTTTTATAATAATTTAATATTTTCTTAAATAATTTGCTATCTATAAAAAATCATATACATTTATTTGCTTATTATATAACTTCATTTTTAATTAATTCTATTTATATATCTCAGCTAAAAATGAAAAAAATTATCAAATAGTAGATCTTTTTATAAATGTTAACTCTCTATTTTTTATTATATAATTACATTCTTAATGCATTCTTTTACTTTCCTATAAAGTAAAAAAAGAGTAAGAATTTTAATATCCTACTCTTTCATTTTATATAGTTATAATTATACTTCTTTTCCTTGTACTTGCCTTGATATGTTCAAAAGTATTCCCATTGCCATCATATTTATTACTAACGATGTTCCACCATAACTAATAAAAGGCATTGGTACACCAGTTACAGGCATTGATCCTGTTACAACCGCAATATTGATAATAGCTTGAACTGCAATTATAGATGTTATTCCTATAGATAAAAGTGTTCCATAAGTATCCTTAGCTTTCATGGCAACTTTAATTCCCCTCCAAACAAAGAATACAAATAGTGCAATTATAAATAAACATCCTATTAATCCAAGTTCTTCTCCTATAATAGAGAAAATAAAGTCATTATGCGGTTCTGGCATATATAAAGTTTTTTGCCTTGACTGTCCAAGACCAAGTCCTGTTACCCCTCCAGCTCCCAAGGCATAAAATGATTGGATTAATTGATAACCATCTCCCGCTGGATCTTTCCATGGATTTAAAAAGTTAAGCATTCTTGCTCTTCTATAATCTTCTCCAAATATAAAAAACATAACAGCAACTAATAACACTGGAGCAACTTTTCCAAATAAATCTTGGATTCTTCCACCAGCAACAAATAACATTATGAATGTAACTATCATAATAATAGCTGCTATACTTAAGTTTTTTTCTAATAATATCATACCTGCGAAAAAACCTGCAACTCCTAAATATGGTACTATACCAGTCCAAAACTTTTTAACACCATCTCCCTTTAAATCTAAGCTCATCGCTAAAAATAAAACTACTACATATTTAGTAAGCTCAGATGGCTGGAAAGATAAAGGTCCAAGCTGTATCCATCTCTTTGCTCCATTTACTGCTGGAAAGAAAAATACTGCTACTAGTAACGGTATAGTCACAATTAAAAGATGGGGAGTAATTTTTTTCAGCTTATGGTAATCTAAGTTAGCCATAAATCCCATAATAGCTAATCCACTAATAGCCCAAATCAATTGTTTTTTTAGATACACCATGCTATCACCTTCTTTAAACATAGCATAGTATGAACTCGCTGAATATATCATAATTACCCCTATTGCTAATAATAATATAACAGCATAAAATATACCATAGTCAATTTCGCCCATTCTTACTTTGGGCTTTTTTTCTCTCATAAAAACTCCTCCAATCTAGTGATTAAAGGGCTATAAATCCTATGAAGCATAATATTACAGTTACTATAGAAAAGACTGTAACGATTTTTGTTTCACTCCATCCTACTTGCTCAAAATGATGATGAATTGGTGCCATTTTAAATAATCTTTTACCTCTTAATTTATATGATGAAACTTGTAAAATTACTGATAAAGTTTCAAATACATAAATTCCACCAACAATAACTAATATTAAAGGCAGTTCTAAAACTAATGCAATAGTTGCTATCGCACCTCCAATTGCTAAAGATCCAGTGTCACCCATAAACACCTTTGCAGGATATGCATTAAACTTTAAAAATCCTAGCAATCCTCCTGCTAATACAATTGAAAATACTGCTAAAGACTCATGCTTCATTGTAAATGCTATAACTGCAAAAAATGTTAACACTAAAACACTAACGGTAGATGCTAATCCATCTAATCCATCCGTTAAATTTACTGCATTTGTTGCACCAGCATAATACACTATTACAAAAGGAATATAAAGAATTCCAAGTGGAATTTTTGTATCTATAAATGGTATTCTTAAAGTCGTTCCTAAATTAACATATCCATATACTGCAATTGCAGTTGAGAAAATGATTAATAGCAACATTTTTTGCCATGCTTTTAAGCCTTCATTTTGTTTCTTTATAATTTTTAGGATATCATCTAAAAATCCTATAAATCCAAAAGCAAGTAATGAATATAGTGCAATCATTGCTTCATCTGTAGGACTAAATCTCATTACCACCATAACTATCACTGTTGAAATTATAAATATAATTCCTCCTATAGTTGGAGTCCCTGCTTTTTTTAGATGGCTTTGAGGCCCTTCTTTTCTTATATTTTGACCAAACTTTAATCTTCTAAGCATTGGTATTGTTATAGGACCCAGTATTAATGATACTATAAACGCTAGTACTAATCCTATTGTTAAGTTCGACGTAAATATGTCTATTAATTTCTCCCCCATTGTACCTGCCTATAAAGGCAGTTCACCTCCTTCGTTATATTGAGACTTCTTCTAATGAACTAACTATATCTTCAAACTTCATACCTCTTGAAGCCTTTACTAAAACTACATCACTTTCTTTAATTATAGTATCTATTTTATCTATACACTCTTCTTTTGTAGCAAAAGTAATGATATTTTCTCCTGTAAATCCTTTTTTAAAACACTCTTTGTATTCTCCTATTGCTATTAATAAATCAACTTTACTTAACGCATAGTTTCCTACTTCAATATGTGATTTTACAGCCTCTTCGCCTAATTCATTCATAGTCCCAAGTATAGCTATTTTTCTTCCTGTTTTATAAGTACTAAGTACATCCATCGAAGATTTCATTGAATCCGGGCTAGCATTATAACAATCATTTATAATTGTTATTTTGTTTCCTTTAATAACTTGTAGCCTCATTGATGTAGCTTCTAAATTTTTTATACCTTTTTTCATTTCATCAAAAGTAACATTTAATTTTTTAGCCACTTCTACTGCAAGCATAGAATTTAATATATTATGTTTGCCAGCCATAGGTATTGTAAATATACTTTCTTCATTTTTATCCTTAACTGTAAATGTTGTTTTGTCCTCCTCTAGTATAATATTAAATGCATAAACATCATATTCATGATTATATCCAATTTTTAGAATTTCAAAACACTTGTCTTTTATTTTTAACAAGTTTTCATCTTCTCCATTTATTATAAGAGTGTTTGTTTCATCAAAATAATTAAATATTTCACTTTTAGCTTTTAATATATTATCTTGAGTTTTTAGATTTTCTATATGAGATAATCCTATATTGGTTATAACAGCTATATCTGGTCTTGCGCAATTTGCAAGAACATCTATTTCGCCTAAGTTACTCATTCCCATTTCTAAAACCGCTACATCTATAGAGCTATCAAGTTCTAAAATCATTAAAGGTAACCCTATCTGATTATTAAAGTTTCCTTTTGTTTTAAAAACCTTATATTTCTCACTTAAAAATGCAGCAATCAAATCCTTTGTAGATGTTTTTCCACATGATCCAGTAACTCCTATAACTTTTAAACCTAGCTTTTTCCTATAGTAATTGGCAAGATTTAATAGAGCTTTTTCAGTATCTTCAACTTTTATTACTGTTTGTAGATTATCTGTATTATTTAAATCAAATAATATTTCATCAACTATTGCTACAGAAGCTCCTTTTGAAAAAGCTTCTATAACAAATTTATTTCCATTAAATCTTTCACCTTTTATAGCAAAATAAATATTGTTCTTTTCTATTTTTCTAGTATCAATACAAACACTGTTGAAATCAGTTTTTCCTTTAACTATTAATTCACCATTCATGGCTTCTAAAAGTTCATTTAAAGATAATTCCAATTTATCCACCTCTAATTACTTCTTCTTACTTACTAAAATTTCATTTACTACTTCTCTTTCATCAAAATGAATTACACCTTCATTTGTTATTTGATAATTTTCATGTCCTTTACCAGCTAAAACAACAACGTCTCCTTCTTCAGCCATACCTAAAGCAAGCTTAATTGCTTCAACTCTGTTTTCAATTGCTAAATAATTTGACTTTGTAATACCTGAAACTATTTCTTTTATAATTGCCATTGGATCTTCTTCTCTTGGATTATCTGATGTAATTATTGCCAAATCTGCAAGTTCTGTTCCAATCCTTCCAAGTTCAGCTCTCTTTACTTTATCTCTATCTCCACCACATCCATATACGGCTATCAATCTATTTTTAGTAAATCCTTTTAAAGTTTCTAAAATATTTTTCAATCCATCAGGAGTATGAGCAAAATCTATTATTATATCGTATGGTATGTTATATTTATAACCTATCCTTTCGCATCTTCCTGGTACAACAACATCTAATAGTCCTTTTCTTATTGACTCACTATTAATTCCTAAAATACTCATTGCTCCTATTGCCCCTAAAGCATTATATACATTATATTCTCCTGGTAAAACTGAATTAAATTCTTCTCCATTTATCTTAAAATGTATATCTCCTTCTTTTAGAATAAGCTCTGATGCTTTAAAGTCACTATTATTCTTTATTGAATAAGTTTTAATCTCTTTATTTTCTAGTTTTTCAACATCTTTTAAAACTCTATATCCATAATCATCATCAACATTTATTACGCTAGCCTTACTTCTTTCAAATAGTTTAAATTTGGCGTTGTAATAATTATCAAAAGTTTTATGGAAATCTAAATGATCTCTAGTTAGATTAGTGAATATTCCCACCTCGAACTCACAACCATAAACTCTATTTAATTGTAATGAATGTGATGAAACTTCCATCACACAATACTCACAATTTGCCTCTACCATATCCTTAAATAGTTTTTGAAGTTCTAATGATTCAGGAGTAGTTCTTTCAGATTTAAGCTTAGTTTCTCCAATATAATTAGCTATTGTTCCAACAAGTCCAACTTTCTTACCCGCTTTCTCAAGCATTGATTTAAGTAAATATACTGTTGTAGTTTTACCATTTGTACCTGTAACTCCTATTAATTTTAAAGACTTTGTTGGATGACCATAATAATTTGCTGACATTGTAGCAAGAGCTTTTCTTCCCTCATTAACAAGAAGAACTGTTACTCCTTCTCTTTTAATATTTATTTTTTTCTCACAAAGCACTACCTTAGCACCAGCTTCTATAGCTTTATTAGCATAATCATGTCCATCAACTTCGAAACCTGTAAGACATACGAATAAATCACCTTCATTTACTTTTCTACTATCATATTGAATGTGATTTACTTCTTTTTCTAATGCCCCTTCTAACAATTCATAATTTACTCCCTTTAATAAATCTAATAACTTCATTTCACCATCTCCTTAATATTCTAAAAAGAACTCCCTATGTCTTTTGTATAAAAATTTAGCATGTGAGTGTCCCACATGCTAATGTAAAGGGATATTCTAAATTAATCTCCATATTCTTCGCTTAATACAAGTTTTACATTTGTTCCTTTTGTTATCATTTCACCCTTTGGAATACTTTGCTTCACTATTGCGCCCTCACCTTCAAATGTATAATTTATACCTAAATCATTTAAAATTTTGGATGCAGACTCTAAGGAGTACCCCCTTAAATCAGGCATAACGACATTTTTATTATAAGACTCTGAGTCTCCTGTGTCTATATTAATCTTGGAATTTTCTTTAACCGTGTATCCTGGATAAGGCTTCACACTTGTTATTATAGACCCATTTCCTTCAATATTATACTCTAAATTATATTCTTTTAATATTTTTTTTGCTTCATCTATTTCAAGCCCTCTTATTTCAGGAATAACTACATCCTTCACAATACTATCTATATCATCCTTTGATATTTCTGAACTCATATAATTAAATATATCTGTAAATAACTCATTTGCAAGTGGAGCTACTATTTGTCCAGCATAATAAGTTCCCGTTCCAGGCTCATCTATAGAAATAAATACCGAAACCTGTGGATTATCAGCTGGTGCAAATCCTGCTAAGGAAGATATATATTTACCTGATTCATATCCACCACCATTTGGATTAACTTTTTGAGCTGTTCCTGTTTTAGCCGCAATATGATATCCTTCAACATAAGCTTTACTTGAACCTCCATATGAAACTGTTCTTTCTAAATAATCTCTTAAAATTGCAGTATTTTCTTCACTTAAAACTTCTGTTATTTTTGGTTCAAATGTATCATCAACAACAGTATTCCCATTTTCATCTTTAGAAGTAACTTCTTTCATTATATGAGGTTGAATTAACTTTCCACCATTTACAATGCTATTAAATGCCGTCATATATTGTATTGCATTTACAGTATTTGTTTGACCAAATGAAATTGTCGCAAGATCAGCTTCATTGATCTTTTCTGTTTTTTTAACAATTCCCTTTGCTTCTCCTGGTAAGTCAACTCCACTAACTTTACCAAAGCCTAATTTAGCTATATACTCATTTAACTTTTCTTTTCCTATTCTTTTACCAATTTCCATAAATCCAACGTTACATGAGTTTTGAAGTATTTCTGGTAATATTTGTGTGCCATGACCTGATGTTTTCCAACACTTAATTGTATGAGGCCCAATTTTTAAACTTCCGTTACAAGTAAATGTATCTGATTCCTTAACGAGACCTTCTTCTAAGTTTCCAATCATAGTTACAACCTTAAAAATTGATCCTGGTTCAAAAGTATCATTGACTAAATGATTTCTCCACATTTTTTGAACTTTTTCTCCTGTAGTTGAACCTTCGTAATCTTCTGCACCTTCATATGGGCTATTTGGATCAAAATCAGGTTTATTCACCATTGCTAATATTTCACCATTGCTTGGATTCATTATAATTATAGAAACTTGCTTTGCCTGATTATCTTTATAACCTTTTTCAGCTATTTTTTCAGCAAAAGACTGCAAATTCGCATCTATTGTTAATGTAACATCCTTTCCATCTACTGGAGGTGTAAATTTAGATATTGTATATGGTAATTGATCATTATATTTATCTAATTCTGAAATACGAAGTCCTGGAGTACCTGATAAATAATCATTATATTGTAACTCTACTCCAGTTAAACCTTGCCCATCAATATTAGTACTACCTAAAACATGAGCTAAAAAGTTTCCATTTGGATAATATCTTTTTGTATCTGGAGATACAATCACTCCAGGTATGTTTAAATCTTTAACTTTATCTGCCTGTTCTTTTTCAATTCTCCTGACTAACGTTGCTGCACCTGCATCTGCTCCACTTGGAAGCTTTGTATTTAGCTTTTTAAGAACTTTTTCTACATCCATTTCTAACGCTTCTGCTATTTTAGGAGCTATTGAATCATTAGTTAAATTTTCTTTCCTTAAATGTGACCTTATCGAGTTTAAGTCAAAATCTACTCTATAAACATTTGCAGATACTGCAAGTTCTACTCCATTTCTATCAAGTATCCTTCCTCTTCTTGCATCAATTCTAACTTCACTTGTCCACTGTTCTTCAGCTCTTGCTGAGTACTCTCCTCTTTTAACTATCATTATGTAGGACAGTCTTATTATTAAAAGAGAAAATAAACACGTTAATGCGGTAAGCGCTAATGATATTCTTTTTTTCATTAGCGCTTTATCTCTATAATTCTTCTTATTCACATCAATGCCTCCATGTAATTTTTTAATAACATGTAGAGTGTAAACTTAACACTCTTTATCTTGGCAAGTGTACTATTCTATAACTTATGTTTATTCCCCTAAGTTAGCAAAAAAGTTTTTAGTTAAATCTACTTCTACTGAATCATTTTTATCCGGAATTTTCATTCCAGATTTATTAGCTACATCCTTTATATCTGCTAGTGATGAATATCTTAATAAGTTTACTCTTAATGCTTCTCCTTCTGCAGTAACAGTCTTTATTTCACTTTTTACTTTTGAAAGATCATTTTGCATTCTATAAACCTTACCATCTCTTGCAATAGTGCTAACACCTAAAATTAAAGCAATACAAGATACTTGTAATATACTTTTTACAGTAGCCTTTTTTGCTGCCTTTTCTTTTCTTTGTAGTTCTCTTTGTCTTCTTTCTTGCTTTTCTCTTTCTATTCTCTTGTCTATCTCATTATATTTTCTCTTTGGAGTTAATACTGTATTACCCCTTATATAATCATATTCTCTCTCAACCATTTTATTACATCCCCCATACATTTTACTTAACTTTTTTTAAATTCTCTCTATAACCCTTAATTTAGCACTTCTACTTCTTGGATTTTCTTCTACTTCTTCTTTCGATGGTTCAATAGCCTTTCTACTAATTAACTTAACTTTCGCTTTGCCACCACAAACACAAATTGGAAATTCTTTTGGGCAAGTGCACGATGTTGCTAATTCCTTAAATTTAATCTTAACTATTCTATCCTCCAAAGAATGGAAAGTTATTATAGCCATTCTTCCACCTTTATTTAATCTATTTACACCATCTTCAATTGCCTTATTTAATATAGATAATTCGCTATTTACCTCTATTCTAATAGCTTGAAAAGTTCTTTTTGCTGGATGTGGTCCTTCTCTTCTAGCCTTAGCAGGTATAGCAGCTTTTATTATTTCTACTAATTCTAAAGTAGTTTCTATTGGTTTATTTTCTCTGTTTTCTACTATAAATCTTGCAATTCTTTTAGCAAACTTTTCTTCACCATAATCTCTAATTATTCTATAAATTTCTTCCTCTTCATACTCATTTATAACTTCATATGCAGACAAAGAGTTTTCTCTATTCATTCTCATATCTAAAGGTGCGTCTTGCATATAGCTAAATCCTCTATCACCCTCATCTAGTTGATAAGATGACACACCAAGATCCATAAGCATTCCATCTATTTTTTCAATTTCTAAGTTATTTAAAATTGAATCAATATTATAAAAATTACTATGGATAAACTTTACATTTTCAAAATCTTGTAACCTTTCACCAGCTGCTTTAAGTGCATCTTTATCTTGATCTACTCCTATCAAAGTTCCATCTTTTGATAAACTCTTTAGGATTTCTAAAGAATGCCCGCCTCCTCCAAGTGTTCCATCAACATATATTCCATCTTCTTTAATATTTAATCCCTCTATGCACTCATTTAAAAGTACCGATACATGCTTAAATTCCATAATATTACTCCTTATATTCCTAAATCGCTCATTTTTTCAGCAATAGAATCAAAATCTATATCTGATTCATTATATTCTTTCCATTTTTCCTTACTCCAAATTTCAACTCTAGTTAATACTCCTATACTTACTATTTCCTTTTCTATACATGCATATTCCTTTAAATTCTGAGGAATTAACCCTCTTCCTTGTTTATCAACTTCAATTTCGCAGGCTCCTGAAAAAAAGAATCTAACAAATGCTCTTGCATCCTTATTTGTAAGTGGTAAAGATTTCAATTTAACTTCTAGAGCTCTCCATTCTTCCATTGGATACGCGTAAAGACATCCATCCAAGCCTTTAGTAATAACAAAATTATTACCTAACCCCTCTCTTAGTTTTACAGGGACTATCATTCGATTTTTAGCATCTATTGCATGTTGATATTCTCCTATAAACATCTTTACTCCTACCTCATAACAATATAATAATATATCTGCTCCACTTTCAACCACTTTCAACCACTCTATAGTATTATTTTATAGAATTTCAACTAATTCTTCAAGGATTATTTGATTTTTTAAGAATTTATTTTACATAATTAATATAAAGTTATAAAATTTGTAATTATTAATTTCAAAAAATAAAAAGGCTGATTAAAAATCAGCCTTTTTAAAGAAGTAGTTATACATTAAATCTAAAGTTTACTACATCTCCATCTTTCATAACATATTCTTTACCTTCTAATCTGTAAAGTCCCTTTTCCTTAGCTGCTGCTTCTGAACCACATTCTACTAAATCATTATATGATACTATTTCTGCTCTAATAAATCCTCTTTCTATATCTGAATGTATCTTACCAGCTGCTTGTGGTGCTTTTGTCCCCTCTTTTATAGTCCAAGCTCTTACTTCTTGAACTCCTGCTGTTAAATAGCTTATTAAACCTAACAATTTATAACTAGCTCTTATAAGCTTATCTAACCCTGATTCTGTTAATCCATATTCACTTAACATTTCTTGTTTTTCTTCTTCTTCTAAACCTGATAGTTCTTCTTCTAATTTAGCACAAACAACAACAACTTCAGAGTTTTCACTTTCTGCATGTGTTCTTACCTTTTGAACATACTCATTATTTGTATTACCTTCCATCATATCGTCTTCTGATATGTTACATGCATAAAGAACTGGTTTTGAAGTTATTAAGAATAATCCTCTTATTAACTCTTCTTCCTCTTCTGTTACTTCTAATGTTCTTATAGGCAAGTTTTTTTCTAAGTGAGCCTTAACTTTTTCCATTAAAGCATATTCTTCCTTAGCTTTTTTATCTCCAGATCTAACTTGTTTGATTGATCTTTCCATTCTTCTTTCTAATACTTCTAAATCAGCAAATATAAGCTCTAAGTTTATAGTTTCTATATCTCTTATTGGATCAACTGACCCTTCAACGTGCACAACATTTCCATCATCAAAACATCTTACAACATGAACTATTGCAGAAACTTCTCTTATATGAGATAAAAACTTATTTCCTAATCCTTCACCTTTAGAAGCACCTTTAACAAGTCCTGCTATATCATAAAATTCAACTGCAGTATAAACTTTTTTCTTAGTATTATACATTTTTTCTAGAACATCTAATCTTTTATCTGGTACACTAACTACTCCAACATTTGGTTCTATAGTACAAAAAGGATAGTTTGCTGACTCTGCTCCAGCTTTTGTAATTGCATTAAATAAAGTACTTTTACCTACGTTTGGTAAACCAACTATTCCTAAATTCATCTATGTACATTCCTTTCTTCTCTTAAATCATATCCTTAAAATTATACTCTACAATATTAATTATTTCAACATTTATAAGTTATAATGAAAATTTATAGGTTAATAAAAAATTAAAATAATTTCTAGTATTAGATAGTTTATAAATAAATTTAAGAATTAATAACTAAAAATGAAAAAATAAAAAACTCAATGAATTTTTAAATTATATATGAGTTCATAAATTTAATTTTGAATTTTGCTTAGCAAAATATCATCATTCTTCCACTTCTTCATTAAATATTATTATCTATCCAAAATTCTTTTAAATAACGTTAATTATGTATATTATTAACTAAAATATTTATAATCGGCAATTAATAGCATTTATACATTGTATTTCTATGTGTAAAAGAATTATTTTAGATAAAAATAACTTATATAAGTTGTAGTTAAAAATGTTATTTTTTATAAACAACTTATAAAAATAGATATTATTTATAAAAGGTGGTGAGCTAATGAAAAAAATAAATATTTTTGCTACTTTTCTACTCTCTTTAATTTTTATCATTCCCTCTTCTTTTATACCTGTAAACGCCCTAGCCTCTGATGACTTAGAGCTAAATTGGTATTTTGTAAACAGAGAAAAAGGTAAAACTCCAGAATCCCCAAAAGAGTCAATTGACTTCTTTAGTGATCTTGGAGCCTATTATGTAGGTGATACAAATTCAAAAGTATTATATTTAACTTTTGATGAGGGTTATGAAAATGGTAATACTCCAAAAATTTTAGATATTTTAAAAGATGAACAAGTACCTGCTGCATTTTTTGTAGTTAAACCTTATATAAAAGAGCAACCAGAAATAGTTAAAAGAATGGTAGATGAAGGACATTTAGTTTGTAACCACACATCTCATCATCCATCTATGGCTAGTATTTTAGATAATGAAAAATTCAAAAAAGAATTCACTGAAGTAGAAGAAGAATTTAAAGCATTGACATCACAAGACATGCCTAAATTCTTTAGACCTCCAATGGGTAAATACTCTAAAAATTCTTTAAAGAAAACTCAAGATTTGGGATATAAAACAATTTTTTGGAGTTTTGCGTATAAGGATTGGCTTGTTGATAACCAACCCGAAGAATCTGCGGCAATAAAAAAGATAGTAAATGGTGCTCATCCAGGTTCTATAATGTTATTACATTCAGTATCTGATACAAATACAAAAATATTAAAAACTGTAATTCAAGAACTTAAAGCTCAAGGATATGAATTTAGATCCTTAAATGAATTACCCTAAAAAAATATAGTCTCTTTTGAGACTATATTTTTTTAGGGTATATTATATTTTCAACTTCATTCATTAAGTTGCACTTTTTAACATAAGAAATATTAAGTATACTCTTACATTTATTTTCTATTTCCACGCAAATCTCTTCTTCTCTTAAGAAATTTAAATTAACTTTTACATTAATTATTGAACTTTCTATTGCTGAATGTAATAAAACAGTTGCAACACCAGCATCAGAAATCAAATTTTTATTACCATATTTAATTGCAAATTCAATATTATCATAAAACTTAATACATTCTTCTGCCAATGATAGCGGTGTTTCCATTGCCTTCATGGTATTTTCTTCAATTTTTTCTTTCCTCATAATAATATCTTCTTCATTATCCTTAGGTAATTTATAGCTATCCATTAACCTTAAAAAATCATCTCTATCTTGTTCCATGAAATTTTGAACTTTCTTAGTAAACTCTTTAGTTTCTTCTTGTAGTTTAATCATCTTATTTTTTTCATTATCACCTAGTTTTTCAAAGACTTTTTTACCTATTGTTAATGAATAAACCATAGAATTTAAACTGCTAGATAAAGCTGCTACTAACGCTGCAGTACTTCCACCTCCTGGAGAAGGCGCATCTGAAGATAGTTCCGATATAAATTCATCTATACTATAATCTTTAAATAACATAATTAACCTCTCTTATCTAATACTATATCATAAATCTCTAGTATTTCATTTGTTATTTTTTCTTTAGAGAATTTTACAATACAATCTCTCCTTATATCTTCTGCATTATAAAAATTAATATTTTCCATTATATATTTCATTGCATTCCCTAATTCATCAACATCATCAACTTTAACAATCAATCCATTTTTAGAATTTATAATATCCTCAGCACCACCATTATAAGTTCCTATTACAGGTTTTCCTGATGCTAAAGCTTCAATATAAACAACTCCAAAAGTTTCATATCTTGAGGCTAATACAAAAGAATCACATATACTCATATAATGTGAAACTTCTTTCCTAGACAGAGCACCCAAAAATTCTACTTGACTTTTTATTTTCAACTCCTCACATAGTTTAACAAAAAAATCTTTTTGACTTCCATCCCCACCTATTAAGAGTCTAGAATCAGTTCCCTTGAAGTATTTAGCATATGATCTTATAAGGGTATCCATTCCTTTTTCACCTTCCAAAAATGCTAAAGAAAAGAAGGTAAAATTCTTATTTTTATTTTTACTTATATAGAAATTCTCCATTGGTATTAAGTTATGTATCACCTTTATATCTTTTCTTCCACAAAATTTTGATATTTCTTTCTTTAATCCATTGCCCACAGCTATTAATTCATCTGCTTCTAAATAAGATTCTTTTATTAAAGGTTTATAACTTTCTTTTATATACACTGCTTTCTCCAAAGAAGAATGTTCAGTTATTATTATTGGTATACTATACTTTTTTGAAATATAATTAGCACTTATTCCAGCCCAAAATGAAGATTGACAATGTATTAAATCTACTTCTCCTTCTCTTTTTACTATTTCCTTGTATAACTTTTCTAATCTTCTATTAAATACTTTAAACATCATAGG
Source organism: Clostridium sp. (assembly GCF_017888565.1). Lineage (GTDB taxonomy): Bacteria > Bacillota > Clostridia > Clostridiales > Clostridiaceae > Clostridium. The sequence goes on along the minus strand of NZ_JAGHFX010000097.1, from coordinate 97,705 downwards.
ATTCTTAGGAAGATAATTAAAATTTTTATATCGGTATGTTTTTAATCCTTCTTCAATATCATAATTTAATCCTATTTTTTCTTTTATCTTAAAAGCTAATGTTAATGGCCAAACTTCATTATAAGCAATAGTAATTTTTATTCCACGTTCCTTAAGTGCTATTGCTTGTTCTTTAAAAAAACTTCCATGCACGGGGTTTCTTTTATTATGATACCATGATGGTATAAACATAACGTGCATAACTACTCCCCCTTTAAAATAGAATTTAATCTTTTAGATATATTTTCCCACTCATATTCTTTAATTTGATTTGATTTATTTCCTCTTAAAATATTTTGTGATAGTTCAGAAATACTTTTATAAATGTCTTGCTCATTATTTAAAGCTATACTACACTTATCTAAATTATTTACCACATCAATTATAGGGTCATTTTCATCCCCTAAAATAACTAAAATATATCCATTACACCCAAAGTAATCATATATTTTTGCTGGTATTTGCTTTGAATTCTTGTTGCCAAAAAGCAATAACACATCAGCATTAACCATATATGCTAGAGCTTCTCTATAAGGTATTCTATTTGATACTTTCACATTGCTTATAGTGGATAATTCATTTTTAATACTTTCATCATCTATATTCCCAAAGAAAAGTATATTTAAACTCTCATACAAATCATTATTTTCTACCTTAAGTTTATTGATTACTTTAATAAATGGTCTAACATCTCTAAGCCTTGAAAATATTTCTCCAGTGTAAACTATATTTATTTTCTTCTTATTTATAAACTTTGGATTTTCCTTTTCTTTTATATCTGAATATACTTTTTCATCATATCCCCTTGTTATAATATAAGTATCATCTTTTTTTATATTATATGTTTCTATATAATCATCTCTATTGGCCTTTGTAACAAAAATATATTTATCTGCTAAAGAAATTATATTTCTTTCATAATTTTTTTCAAAATTTCTTCTTATTAAATTAGATCCTTCTCTGGTAGAATCTTTAAGCCAAGGATCACTCCAATATGTTATCCATTTAAGACTCGGAAATTTCTTCTTAATTTTATATGCACATATATGACTAGATGGAGGTTCATGCATAGAAAACATAACATCAAATTTTTCTTTTTTCATAAGATTAATACCATATTTACTTGCTTTAAAAGCCCAATATAAATACATATCTGGCACTGCAAGTATTTTTTTTACCTTTTTTAAAATACCTTTAACTTTAATCTTTCCTAAACTAGTATTAACAATTGCTGTTTCTTGAGTTTTTTTTGGCATTATTGCCTCAAATAACTTTCCACCTGAAATTATATGTAATTTAATTCTCTTATCTAACATATTAAATATGTGTTCATCATAATAAATAGAATTTGAAGGAAAGTTAACAGTTAATAAATGAATAGTATTCTCTTTAATTTTTGCTAAATTATTTAAATATTGAAGAGTTTCAATTGATGCTGAGTTATTAATTAATGGAGAATAACATGCAATAAATAATATTTTCATTTTATTAATTTAAACCTCCTTCTTAACTTTTCCTTTTATCATATTTAAAGCCTCATCAAATTCTTCTATTTTTAGAATTTTGCACATAATCATAAATAATATTGCTCCAAGGCTTCCGTCAATTAAAATAATAATTAAAGAACTTTCTATTCCTAATAACTTATTTATTAAGTAAAGAATTAAAATCATTAATGATGAACTTAATATAATTTTACTAATCTTTATAATAACTTCTTTTATATTAAAGTTTCCAACTAACTTCCTAGTTGAATTTAATAATAATAAAGCTATAACTAATGATGATACAGATGTAGATATAGCTATACCCAGTACCCCTATGTATTTAGATAAAATGACGCTTAAAATTATATTTATAACAACACCTATTATTCCATTAATGGTAGTAAGTTTTGTTTTTTTCATTGAAAATAATGAAGAGTTTAAAATATCTCTTATTCCTGCAAAAGGTAGTTGCAAGGAATATCCAAGCAATGCCATAGAAGTTAAAATAACAGCACTTGAATCAAATTTTCCTCTTTCATAAAATACTGCAACTATTTCTTTACTTAAAAATAGCATTCCAAAAGTTATAGGAATTAAAAATAAGCATATTATTACTATTGATTTAGTTAAATATTTTATAAATCCAGTATTATCTCCAGCATTCAATCTATTTGCCATTAAAGGATAAACTACTGATACTATTGATGTTGTTATTGCTGTATTTGCAAATGTAACTATTCTTTGAGAGTATTCTAATGAGGCCATTGCACCTGTAGTTAATCCTGATGCCAAGCTTTTATCTACTAACATATTAATTGAATTTGCTCCAGCTCCGACTATAACTGGAAGTATTAAAATCATCATATTTCTAAGCTTTTCATCTTTCAAATCTATATATAATTTTAATTTATAACCTTGCTTATATAAAGATGGGATTTGAACTAATACTCTTAATAAATTTCCTAATATATTTGCAATAGTTAACCCTATAATACTTACCTCTCCAAAAAAAGCTAAATAAACTATTATTGGAAGATTAAAAAACAATCCTAATATTGATGGGACAATAAAATCTTCACACACTTGTAGTATTGATAAAAAACAAGCATTAATACATAATAAAACTACATTTATTAAAGTTATTCTAGTTAAAAATATAGTTAGCTCAATTTGCTCTATAGTGAACTTAGGCACAAAAATATTAACTATTTCCTTTGTAAATATTAATCCTAAGATAATTATAAATATTGATAATATACTTAAAATAGTAATAACATTATTTGAAAACTTAAACATCTCTTCTTTACTTTTATTATGTTTAATTTCACTTAACATTGGTATAAAAGTAGTTGATATTGCAAGACCAACAATCATAAATACTGACTCAGGTATTGCAACTGAAGCAACATATATGTCATAAGAACCTTCTACACCAAAGTGATATGCTGCTAACATATCCCTACCAAAACCTATTATTCTACTTACTATAGTCATAAACATTACTATAAAAGTTGCTTTAAAAATCTTATTTTTACTCATACTTCACCTTTTTATTTTTGACAACGAGCAATAAAAACTTAGGTATACTTCCAAGTCTCTTTATCCTCCATGGTTCTTTTGAAACTCTATAGAGCCACTCTAATCCAAGTTTTATCATCCACTTAGGTGCTCTATTAACCTTTTCTGCAATCACATCAAAACTTCCGCCAACCCCCATAAAGATTTTACATGGCAACTCTTCCATATATCTTACTATAAATTCTTCTTGTCTTGGACAGCCCATAGCTACAAAGATAGCATATGGTTCTTTTTCTTTTATTTCATTTATTATTTCATATGCTTTATTTATATCAAAAAAGCCATTTCTATATCCCACAATATTTATATTTGGATACTTAACCATTAAATTTGCAACACAAGCATTAAGATTTTCATCACTTGTTCCTAATAAATATATACCTTTATTCTCCTTTGAACACTTTTTTATTATTCCTTTCATTAAATCTATTCCTGCTATTTTTTCTTCAACAGGAGTCTTTAAGTATTTAGCTGCAATTTGAAGGCCCACACCATCTGGTATTATAAATGCTTTATCACTTTTAAAGTTTTCTAATAATTCCTTATTATAAAGTCCTGTGTACAGCACTTCTGGATTCCCTGATATAATATGAACCTTATCAAACTTATCAATATATTTTAATGCATCTAGTAATTTATTTTTATATACTTTGTATCCTAATACATTAATAAAATCATTATCTTTCATCTTCTCTCCTTAATAATACATAAGTAAAATTATTCATAATTATAATACCATATTTATCTAACTTACTAAAGTTAAAAATTGCGAAGCAATTTATTAGTGAAAAGTTAGGAGTGAAAGAGTGAAAAGCTTAGGATATTTTGCTTCGCAAAATTTAATCTATAAGTGCAAAACACCTTTTATTCAAAAAAATCCTGTAAGGATTTTCTCCTTAACTTTTTCCCTATTAACTATTTCACTCTTCACTATTTTGCTTCGCAAAATATAACTATTTGCTTAACATCTTTTCTAAGTCTTTTACAATTTCATCTTCTGGATCTAACTTTTTTGCTATATCAAGATGTAATTTAGCTTCTTCTAAATTATTTAAATTCATATAGCACATAACAATATTTGTGCATATTTCTACTTCTTTTGTAACCTCAAAAGCCTTCTTAAAGTATTTAATTGCACTTTCAAAGTCATTTATACACGCATAGTTTATTCCAAGCTCTACAACTACTTCATATATTCCACTTTCTCTTCCTAAACTTTCATTTAAATAATAAATAGCTTTTTCATAATTTTCAAGTTTTCTATAAGCAACACCTAAATAATAATAAACCAATGGATTATTTTCAAATTTTTCTAGTAACTCAAGTAATAATTTCACTGTTTTAACTGGATCATCTTTTAAATGTTCTATTGCAATTTCATAATTTGATATATTAGTGATATCATCAATTAATATGCTTACCTCTTCTGTTTTTTTACCACCATTATTTAAATACTCATTAATTGCAACTTTTGCTCCTTTAAAGTCCCCGTCATCTTTTAATATCAAAGTCTTATAAAGATATGCTTCTGGGACTTTTAAAGAATTTTCTTCACAATACTCTATATCTTGCAATAAAATGTCTTTAAAAGCACTATCCTTTTCTCTTAAATTTTCACCAACTAATAAAAGTTTTTTCATAACATCCATATCTTTTGAATATCTATAAAATCCTTTTAAAAGTAAATAAGCATCTATTAATTTCTCATCATTTATTTTTTTAGAAATTATACTTTTTATACAATTTTCTGTATCCTTAATATATGTTAATATAGTTTCATAATCTTCATTAAATCTTAAATTTTCATCTGCTCCTATTGCAAAAAACATTCCTTCTATAAAATAATATATAGGTAAATTTTTAATTTTAACTTCATTATTAACATTTGATGTTATATATTCTGGAGAAATAGGTAAATATAAATCTTTATTTTTAAAATCTACATAACTAGGAATATGTACACTTTCTTTAAACCCCTCTTTATCCATTTCTAAAAATAATAACTTACCTAATTTTTCTTTAAATGCTGCATTATAATCCAATACAGATACCTCCTTAAAAATAGCTTTATTATAAATAATACTATATATTTTAATAGCTTTCAAATAAGAATGTTAATATATAAAGTTTGCTTATTTAAAGTTCAAATACTATTCTAAACTTTTATTATACATCTTTCTCTCCATTCTAAATTAATGTTTATTTAAGCTCTGATAAAACTCACCTTCTTTAATCTTTAAACAACTATATTTATTAAATTTAATTTTAAATTTTACATTGTCATCTTTTCTAAAATTTAGGGTTATATTTTACCATATCAAATAAGGTAAGCTATTAACCTAATAACTTACCCTACTATCTATAATTATATAACTTTTTATATTTAATTTAACTTAGAATTGATTAAGTTTACTACTTCATTTTTAAAGCTTTCTAGTTTTTCTTTTGAATCCTCTAAGCTATTTCCTTTAACAGCAACGTAAGCTTTCATTTTCGGCTCTGTTCCTGAAGGTCTTACTACAAACCATGCACCATTTTCTAAAACGAACTTTAGAACATTTGACTTTGGAAGATCAATTTCTTTTTTATCTCCATTACTTATATTCTCTTCAGTTCCTAACTTATAATCATACTTTGTAGCTATCTTAACTCCATTAATTTCCACAAGATTTTCATTTCTTAAAGAATCAATACACTTAGCTATTTTTTCGCTTCCTTCTTTTCCTTTTAACTCAAATGATACTAGAGTTTCTTTAAAGTATCCATACTTTTCATATAACTCTACTAAACCATCATAAAGACTTTTTCCTTTTTCCTTATAGAATAAAGTCATTTCTGCTATTAGCATAGCTGCTATTACAGCATCTTTATCTCTAACAAAATCTCCTGCTAAGTATCCATAACTTTCTTCAAATCCAAAAATATAAGCCTTATCTTTATTGACTTCAAATCCTTGAATCTTTTCTCCAATATATTTAAATCCAGTTAATACTTCTATAAGTTCAATATTATACGCCTCTGCAATTTTCTTAGCACCATCTGTAGTTACTATAGTTTTAATTATAACTCCATCTTCTGGTAGTTCCCCTTCTTCCTTTAAAGCATCTAAAATATATTGGGTTAACAATAATCCTGTTTGATTTCCAGTTAATACTCTATATTCACCTTCACTATCTTTTACAACAACACCAATTCTATCTGCATCTGGGTCTGTTGCAAAAATAACATCTGGATTTTCAGTTTTAGCCATTTCTAATGCTAACTTAAATACTGCTGGTTCCTCTGGGTTTGGATATGATGAAGTTGGGAAGTTTCCATCTGGCATTTCTTGTTCTTTAACTACTGATACCCCAGTATATCCAAGTTCATTAAGAATTCTTCTTACTGGCATATTTCCTGATCCATGTATTGGAGTATATATAACCTTTAAATCACAAGCATTTTCTTTTACTAGTTCTTTTCTAATAGTTAAGTCTTTTACTAAATCAATATAAGCTTTATCTACTTCTTCTCCAATATATTTTAATAAACCTTTTGCTAAAGCTTCTTCTTCATTCATTGTATTTATCTTATCAAAATTATCTATTTTATTAACTTCACTTATTATTATGTTAGCTTTTTCATCAGTAACTTGACCACCAAACTCATCATAAACCTTATAACCGTTATATTCTTTTGGATTATGTGAAGCTGTAACAACAATTCCACCAGTACAATTTAAATGTCTTACTGCAAAAGAAAGCATTGGAGTTGGTCTTAAACTTTCATATAAATACACATTGATATTGTTTGCACAAAGAGTTAAAGCTGCAGCTTTTGAAAATTCCTTTGACATATTTCTAGAATCATATGCTATTGCTACTGAAGGATTTTCAAATCTTCCATTTAAATAATTTGCCAATCCTTGAGTTGCTTTAGAAACAGTATATATATTCATTCTATTGCTTCCTGCACCAATTACACCTCTAAGTCCACCTGTACCAAACTCAAGGTCCTTATAAAATCTATCTTCAATTTCCTTTTCGTCCTTTATTGCTCTTAATTCATCTTTCATCTTTTCATCAACTATGTTTGATTCTAACCAATCATTATATTTTTCTCTATATAACATGCTACCCCTCCTAAAACTAATAATCAGGTAATATTATACACTAAAGAGTTTAATTATGGAATAAAAAAATGTAAAGAGACACCATATTGCACCTCTTTACACTTTTTAAAATTACTTTTATTATTTTTTACTATTTTCTTCTGCTATTTCTTCCATATCATCACTTACAGTTTTTCTTTCATAGCTTACTGAAGCAATTACAGTATTTAAATCATCAATTATTGAAAGTTCAGATGCTACTTCTAAATCCCCTACTCTATAAACATATCCATCACCACTTCCATTGATATTTATATCAACATATTTTGGTAATGTATCTGCTGTACATTCTACTCTTATACTATCTTTTTCTTTTTGTAATACCATTCCTCTTTTACCTAGATGACCTTCTCCAACATAATGAATTGGTACAGAAGATACTATTTTTTGGTTTTGCTCCAACTCTTCTAAATCTAAATGAATTATTTTATGTGATACTGGATCTCTTTGGACATCTTTTATTAAAGCTTTATGAGCATTTCCATTTAAATCAAAGTCCAATACTCCATGTTCTCCATTTTTAGAAATTTCTCTACATAATTCTAATTCTCCAACTTCAAACATAAAATCATTTAAACTCTTACCATATAATATTCCTGGAACCTTTCCAGCTCTTCTTACCTTCTTTGCATTGTTAGGTATGTTTACATCTCTCTTATTTAAGTTTAAGTTATTCACAGATAATTCCTCCTATTATTCAGCTTCTCTTCAAATATTGTTGTCAGAAATACTATTTTTTATTCAAATTTCACTAATTTACATATTTCTTTTAATTAAATTGAGTATTTTATTGCATAGTTTAACCTAATAAAATATAATATTATTGTTTGTATAAAACTTATTTGATAACCAATAATAGTTATAAGAGAGAAGGTGTTCTAGATTGTATAAATTAAATCAAAATGAAACTCCTCTTTTTGATGCCCTTAAAGAATATGTAAATAGAGACACACTACCATTTCATGTTCCTGGACACAAAAAAGGAGTAGGTATAGATAAAGAGTTTAAGAATTTTATAGGTGAAAATCCATTTAAAATAGATGTTACAGTATTTAAACTAGTTGATAGCTTACATCATCCTACTGGCCCTATAAAAAAAGCCCAAGAATTAGTAGCTGATGCTTATGAAGCACATGCTTCATTTTTCTCAATCCACGGTACATCAGGTGCTATACAAGCTATGATACTTGCAGTAGTAAATGATGGTGATAAAATAATCGTTCCTAGAAATGTACATAAATCAGTTACTTCTGGCATTATCTTAAGTGGTGCTGTTCCAGTTTTTATGGAACCTGTAATTGATAAGAAATTAGGAATTGCCCACGGTGTAACTCCTGAAACTGTTGAAAAAACTCTTAAAGAAAATCCAGATGCTAAAGCCGTATTAATTATAAATCCTACTTATTATGGAGTTGCAACAGACATAAAGAAAATTGCTGATATAGTTCATAGCTATGATATTCCATTAATAGTAGATGAAGCACATGGTCCTCATTTAGCATTTTCAGAAAAATTACCTATGTCAGCATTAAAAGCTGGTGCTGATATTTGTGCTCAAAGTACACATAAAATAATAGGATCATTAACTCAAGGCTCTTTATTACATGTTAAAAGTAAATATGTAAATCCTAAAAGAGTTCAGCAAATTTTAAATTTAATGCAGACAACTTCTCCTTCATATATAATAATGGCATCTTTAGATTGTGCTAGAAGACAGATTGCATTAGAAGGAAAAAACTTACTTGAAAAAACAATAGAACTTTGTAAATATACTAGAGATGAAATAAATAAAATCCCTGGATTCCATTGCTTTGGAGAAGAAGTTTTAGGCAAGCCTGGTTCATATTCCTTTGATCCAACTAAACTTACTATTTCCTCTAGAGAGCTTGGAATAACAGGATTTGAACTTGATATGATCCTTGCAGATAAATATCATATTCAAATGGAATTATCAGATTTTTATAATATTTTAGCTGTTGGTTCTTTTGGAGACACTAAAGAAGGTATGGATAGATTACTATCTGCACTTAGAGAAATATCTAATGAGTATTATGGTAAAAAGGAACCTGTTCAAGACTTTTTAGATATTCCTGCTATACCAACAAAAATACTTAATCCAAGAGAAGCTTTTTATAGTGATAAAATTTCAATTCCTTTAAATGAAAGCATAGGTAAAATTTCTGGTGAATTCTTACTTGCTTATCCTCCTGGAATTCCAGTACTTTGTCCTGGAGAGGAAATAACTCAAGAAGTTGTAGATTATGTTCATGATTTAAAAAGAGCTAATTTATATGTTCAAGGAACTGAAGATTTAACTGTAGAAAATATTAAAATTGTAAATAAATAAAACTTTAAAAGATTTCTTTATTCATTATTAAATAAAAAATATTTTATAATTTCTATAACCAATAAAAAAAGTAATTTGATAAAATCAAATTACTTTTTTTATAATCCTAGATATTCTTCTAAAGTCAAATCATTATCTTTGAAGTTTTTACTATGATCAACTCCAATATATCTAAAATGCCACGACTCATGCATATATCCAGTTTTCCATTCTTTTCCTTCTGGATATCTTAAAATAAATCCATATTTATAACTATTATCTTTTAGCCATTTTGCTTCATCAGTATATTTAAAATCTTCTTCTGCCCAAAGTGATCTATCAACACCACCTATATCAAAAGCAAGCCCTGTTTGATGTTCGCTAAATCCAGGTTTAGCAGAAAATGTATCAGTAGGATCTTGACCATAATTTGATACATAATTCCAATATAGTCTATTTTGACTCCAATAACTTCTATAAGTTGAAAATGCATTTAGATAAATCCCCTCGTTAGCAGCATCTGCCTTCATATTTTCAAATGCTTGCCTTGCTTCTACCCCTTCGCCTGGTGCAAAGCTATCCGGTAATCCGAATTCTTTATTTACAATTAAAATTCCATTTATATATTTAGGCTCCCTTAAACTTGCATCTTCATTTGACTTTTCTTCATATGTTTCCTTTATACGTCTTTCATTAGCAATTTTTTTAGTTTCATTTATATAGTTAATCAATGAATTTAATGTTTCCTTAGCCTGTTTGTATTTTTTCTCGCTGAATAATTGATTGTATTCATCAGTAAGCTCATTAACCTTATTCATTTCTTCTTCTGAAAAGCCTTTTAAGTTATCCTCATTTATTTCATTAAACATCTTTTCAAGTTCTATTTGATTTGAGGCACTTAATTGATTTATTTTTGATTTTAATTCTAAAATTAAACTTTCTAGCTCTTCAGTTATTCCTTCAGACAAATTCTTTTCAATATTTTTTATAAATGTACTAATTTCATTTAATGTTTCATCTGTAGCATATATATTGTTAAAACTATCTTTAATAGATTTATAATCATTTAAAGCTTCCATTTGAAGACTAAATCTCTCACTAGCTTCTGCTTCGGAGTTCAATAAATTAAAATGTTTAAATTTAATAGGGGTATATAAAAACAATCCAATTATAACTCCAAAAATAGTTAATGCCATAATTCTTCGTCTTAACATTTGCCTTTTTCTGCTTGCTTTCTTCTTTTTCAAAATCTAACCTCCATTATTTTTTGCATTCATTAGTGCATATAAATTTAAATATAATTTATATTCTATAAATTTTCTATTTATTTAATAAAATCTTTATTTTTTCTCTTATATTTTTATCTAAAGAATATTCACTTAGATAGTATAGCTTACTATTTATATCAGCATCATTATTATCTAATGTAAAATAAGTAATTGCTGCATCAATCCTTAAAGACTCATCAATTTTATCAATTGAAATAGTTATTGGATCATCCTTTTCTATCATCATAATTTCTTCTAAGTTAATTGTATTTTTACCCATAGCTATTGCTTTAAGGAATTTTAAATGTCCTTTAGTGAATCTTTCTGCTGCATTTATTAAATGCTTTAATGTATTATAAGCATTTTTTATTTCTCCATTCTTTACAAAACTCTTATAGAAATGTTGTATTAATCCAATTACTTGATTATTCTCTTTTATTTGAGACATAAACCCTAAAATAATAATTTTATTTTCATCATTAAATGCAATTAAATTATTCATAATTGAATTAATTATCTCTTCCGTTCTTATATTTTCACTTGCTAGCTTGCATAATAGATTTGTAGCTTTTAAATTTAAATTTGAATTTTTCTGTGAAACTCTCTCTAAAATAGGAACTGCATCTTCTTTATAGCTATAAATTATCATTAATACCGAATTTTCAACAACTATAGACCACTCTCCTATTTCGTCGTACTTATCTATAAACCTACTTGGCTTATGTATTTTCCCATTTAAGTAATTTGGTAACTCACTTATATATTCTCTTCCTATATTACTTGCTGCTTCTCTTGCTACTATCCTAACTTGATTAAAATCATCATATAGTTCAATTACCTTTAAAATTTCACTAGAAATTAAATTATCTATTTCTTCTTTTGATAATTTAACCTGTTCTTTTAAATTTATTTCTTCAAAATTTTCAATAGAATTTTTTTCTACTTTCAAATCTATTTCTTCTTTATAAGTAAGTTCTTCTTCATAATCATTGTCCTTTGAATCATCTATCTTTTTTTCAAATTCATCTTCATATTCTTCTTCATAATCATCTTCGTAATTTTTTCTTTTTACTCTTTTAAAAATGTCTAATATCCCCATCATTATTCTCCCTTCAAGTCAATATCACTTATAACATCTATTCCATTTTTCTCTAGAATAGTAGCAGTCAAACCTTTTCCAATTATTTTTGTTCCATTAAAATTTCCATCATAAATATAATTGATTCCACATGATGGACTCCCTTCCTTTAAAATAGCTTTATTTATATTACTTAATTTCGCTATATGTAAAGTTTCATATGCTCCCTTTAAAAACTCTTTGGTAACATCTAAACCTTCTTTAGTTATAATTTTATCATTACCATTTAAAACGCCTTCTGAATCTCCTTGAATTTCTGCTGGAGTTCTAGGTGTAGGAAGTCCTCCTAGTTGTTCAGGACATATCAATATGGCTTTACCTTCTTTAAAAATATCCACACACTTACTATTTAAGTTATTACTGCCATTATATTTACAATTAACCCCACATAAACAACTACTTATAAGATACATATATACACCTCTTTTCATATACAATTATAGCATAAAAAAAGACTCTAAAACACGAGTCTCTTCTTATCTTAATAGTATTTTAATTATTATTTTATTTAAGTATTGCTATAGTTACTCCATCTCCACCTTCACCATACTCACCTAATCTATAGCTTTTAACATGTGAATGCCTTTTTAACATATCATTTATAGCTTTTCTTAAAACTCCTGTTCCTTTTCCATGAACTATTGTTACTTCTCCTAAATTAGCCATATATGCTTCATCTAAATATTTATCTGTTTTATAACAAGCTTCTTCCGCATCCATTCCTCTTAAATCAACTCTGCTTTCTATTGATTTTAAGTTTAACTTAAGCTCTCTCTTTTTCTTTTCTTTTTTAGCAGGCGCGTTATTAATTTTTCTTAAGTCTTTTAACTTTACATTTATTTTCATTATGCCTGCTTCTACTTGAACTTCTCCTCTTGAATCAGGCATTGAAATAATTATTACATTTTGATTTAAAGAAGGTAAATATGCATCCATTCCTAAAGTTACTTTTTCAATGGCTTCTCCAGTATTTTCTCTTGTTTTATATAATGACTCTTCCTTCTTTTCTAAACTATCCTTAAGTTTCTTTCTTTCTTCTTCTAATCTTGCTCTGCCACCTTGAGAAATTCCAAGCTTTTCAAGTTCTCTCATTGCCTTTAAGATTTCATCAGCTTCATCTTTTGCTTTTGCTATAATATCCTTTGCTTCTCTTCTAGCTTCATTATAGGCCTTATCTCTAACTTCTTCTAACTTTTTAAATTTTTCATCATACTTCTTTTTAAGTTCTTCCGCTTCTGTTTTTATCCTTTTAGCTTCTCTTGCATCTCTATTAGCTAAAATACTTTTTTCTTGAAGGTCCCTTATTAAATCCTCAAATTGAAGGTTTTCTGATGAAATATTACTTTTAGCTTTATTTATTACATCCTCTTGAAGTCCTAATCTCTTTGAAATTTCAAAGGCATTTGATTTTCCTGGAACACCAATTAAAAGTCTATAAGTAGGTCTTAAAGTTTCAACATCAAATTCAACAGATGCATTTTCAATTCCAGCTGTTCTTAAAGCATATCCTTTTAATTCACTATAATGTGTTGTTGCTATTAATCTAGCTTCTTGCTCTCTTAATGTATCTATTATAGCTATTGCTAGAGCTGCACCTTCAACTGGATCAGTACCTGACCCTAATTCATCAAATAAAACTAATGAACTATCGTCTGCTTCTTTCATTATTTTTACTATATTAGTCATATGAGATGAAAAGGTAGATAGTGATTGCTCTATACTTTGTTCATCTCCTATATCAGCAAATATCTTTGTGAAAAAGCTTATGCTTGAAGCATCTTTTGCTGGTATTAAAAGTCCACTAAGTCCCATTAAATGTAATAATCCAACTGTCTTTAACGTTACTGTTTTTCCCCCAGTATTTGGTCCAGTAATCATTAAAGTATTAAATTCTTTGCCTAAATAAATATCAGAAGGAACAACTACCTTAGGATCAATTAAAGGATGTCTTCCTTGAATTATATCAAAGCTTCTATCTTCATTAACTTCTGGACAAATAGCATTTAAACTAGAAGCATATTTCCCTTTTGCAAATATGAAATCTAATTCTGTAAGAATTTTATAGTTTGATTCAACAGTTTCAATATTTTCATAAACTCTATTAGATAAATCCATTAATATTCTTTCGATTTCTGCTTTTTCCTTTAGCTTAAGTTCTTTAATTTCATTATTTAAATTTACAAGACTCATTGGCTCTATAAATAGTGTTGCTCCAGTTGAACTTTGATCATGTACAAGACCTGGAACTGCTCCCTTATATTCAGCCTTTACAGGTAAAACATACCTATCTCCCCTCATTGTATATAAAGTATCTTGAAGATACTTTGCATTTGCTCTTACAATTGAATTTATTTTATCTCTAACCGAAGAATTTTTTTCTTTTAAATTTCTTCTTATTCCATTTAAAGTACTACTTGCTTTATCACTTATTTCATCTTCAGAAATTATAGACATTTCTATAATGTCTTCAAGATTTTTTATAGGAGTTAGTATATATGCTAAATCTTCTAAAATAACATGAGGAACTTCATCTTCTCTTCTAGATATATATTCCTTAAATCTTCTTGAACATTTAAGCATACCACCAATTTTTAATAATTGACCTGCTGATAGTACTCCTCCTTTTTTAGCTCTCTCAATTCCCTCTCTGACATCAAATAATCCTTCGAATGGAGGATTTCCTTTTGTTATTAATAAATCCAATGCTTCATTACTTTCCTTAAGCTTATTTTTAACTTCAAATACAGTATCATAAGGTATAAGATTATCTATAATATTTTTTCCACCATGTGTTATTGCATATTCTTTTAATTTTTCTTTTATTTTATTAAATTCTAATACTCTAAGAGTTCTTTTTTCCATAATATCTCCTCTTCATTACCTTAGCCTTTAATTTTGCTTAATAAATCAGCTATGCTTCTATTAAAATTATTATAATTATAGGTAGCTAATAATGCTGAAATTAGTACATATAAATTACTTATAACTGCAAATGTGTTAATTGCAATCTTATTATCATTTTCTTTAATTAATATAGCTAATAAAAATAATGTTACTCCTATAGCAATCATTATAATTTGCTTTTTCCAAAGATCTTTTAATAATTTAATTCCTTCTCTTCTATATTCAGAATTTGTATTTACTATTTCATTATTTTTTTTAAATTTTCTTGTTCCTAATATAACTAATAAATTTAATAAAACTACACCTAAAAGTAAATATTTAAGTAATGTAATACTCATATTTTCGCCTCTATTCTATCCCTCTTCTATAATGACCTTTTGTATAATTATTAGTATTAACTTTTTCCTCTCCTCTTATCATTCTAAGTACCTTCTTTACTTCATTTAAACTTTCATCTCTAAATTCAACTCTAAAAGAATTTACTCCAAGATTCTTTAAATCTTCTTTTTCTTCAATAAGATTTAATGGATGAGGATTTAAAATATAGCTTCTACAGAAAATATCAGTCATTACTCTAAACTTTTCATTCATTCTATCTATTAGTGTAAATTCATCCCTTGTACATGCTAGATTACAATCACTACAAGATGACTTTTCACCGAAAGTACTTCCAATAGGGCAATATTCACTTATCATAAGCTCAGTTTTGCCATATATTATTCCTTGTACATTCCCCTTATTTCCTTTTAACATATTTTTAATTTCTTTCCTATTAAGCTCTAAACTTAGTGTAGGAATATCAATTTCATTTTGATAAAACTTTAAAGCTTCTGAATTTATTATATTCAGTTTATAATCACCTATTATCATCATTTCATCTTGATATTTACGAATCACTCCAACATTAACAGTCACTATTCCTTTAATATATTTTTTTACCTTTTCTATTATATTTATTACATTATTAAATTCACTTTTAATTATATTTGGAACCTTTAAATAAATATTAAGCTCTCTATTTTGAGATACTTCTATTAAATCTTTAACCTTTATAGCATCTTTATCTCTATTAAATACATCAACTATTATATCCTTAACCCCTTCTTCTATTAAAGTATCCAGCTGTTCTCTCTTAATACATTGATATATTATATCTAAATTAATATTACTGCTCTTAATATTATTAATTCTATCTAATTTTTCAGGTCTTTTTCTTCTAAAAGATTTTGTAATAGATTTTTGAATTCCTTCTAAAACCTTTCTTCTTAGGTTATTCAAATCACTAACTCTTATAAATCCATCCTCAAAAGCCTCAAAATTAATTTCATCTATTTTGAAAGCGCTCTCTCCAGATTTACATAGTGAATCTATAACTCTATCTTTTTCTAAAGGTCTTTTTTCTGCCTTTTCAACAACTTCACCTAAGAATTCATAATTCTTATCATTATATTCTATGCTTATTTTTAATGGTTCTGAAACTTTAAAAGTAACATTTGCTTTTAAGGAAATTTTTCTATTATATGGTTTTATAGAATCCTCTAAAGAATCAAATAGTTTTTTATCTAATGATTTAAATATCTCGTCTCCTACCTTATATGCAGTTGGAAATATTTTAACTCTTTCTCCTCTTTTAGCTTCTTTTACTTCTTTTCCATTAGTAATAATTTTATTTATTGAAAATCCACTTTCCCTAAACCTAAATCCATCACCTAAAGCAATATCTTCTTTTAAAACCACTTCTCCATTTTTCTCTATTTTTCCTAGAGGCACGCCAGTATTTCTTGGATGCTTAAAGCTCATCATATCCATACCAACGTTTTTATGTAAATAAGCCTTAGAAAATCCGCCTCTATTAAATAATTGTAGCAATTCTCTTTTCCCTTTGCTAACATTATATTCAGTATTATATAATTCTTTTTCTACTGCATTTTTATAATTTTCTACTACTCCTGCAACATACTCCGGTCTTTTCATTCTTCCCTCTATTTTTAATGAATATGTTCCTGAGTCTATAATATCTTTCATATCTTCTATTGTGCATGTATCCTTAGGACTTAGAAGATACGCCTTTCTTTCTCCAGCTGTATTTCCCTTTAATGTATATTCCATTCTACAAGGTTGTGCACATCTACCTCTATTTCCACTTCTACCACCTATCATAGAGCTCATAAGGCATTGTCCAGAGTACGATATACATAATGCACCATGAACAAAGATTTCTGTTTCTATTCCTAAATCTTTAGAAATATATTTAACTTCATCTACAGATAATTCTCTAGATAAAACTATTCTATGAAAACCTCTTTCCTTAAAAAATAACGCACCTTCTCCATTATGTATAGTCATTTGCGTAGATGCATGTATCTCAAAATCAGGATAATCTTCCTTTATTCTTTTAAATAATCCTAAATCTTGAAGTATTATTGCATCTACTCCTATTTCATATAAAAATCCTACATATCTAACTGCTTCTTCAATTTCATTTTCTTTCAATATAGTATTTAATGTTACATAAACCTTAGCTCCATAGCTATGCACATAATCAACAGCTTTTATCATATTATCATTATCAAAATTAGATGCATATGCTCTAGCTGAAAATTTATTTCCACCTAAATAAACTGCATCAGCACCTTTATTCATTGCTGCAATAAGACTTTCCATGCTCCCTGCTGGAGCTAAAATTTCCACTTTCTTCATAACTATTTCTCCTAAACTTTAGTTTATTATGCTTTTATCTTTCCTAATTATATATATCATAAATTCTAACTTTTTTCTATTGTAGTTTTATAACTTACTTTCTGATATATAAAAACAGCTTAATTAAGAAAAATCAAGCTGTCTTTAAAACATTAGATACATTATAATTAAACATCTTTAAGCAAAGCATTTTTTTGTTTTTTCTCATAAGCTAGCTTTACTTGAATATCAATCAATTTCTTTTCCAAATCTAAAACTTTATATTTTGAGTTTTGTAATTGGAATTTTATTTCCTTATTTCTTTGCTTTAATAAATCTTTTTCTGCTTTTGTCTTTTTAAAATCATCTTCTATTATTTTAGATTCTTCATTAAGCTTTATAAACTTTTCTTTATAATCTGCCTCATTATTCTTTAGTAGTCCATTAGTTTCCTTTAAGTTTTCCACTTCTTTGTAGCAGTTTTCTACTTCTTCTCTTAGAGTTAGATTTTCATCTTTTAAAGAATTTATTTCTAGCTTTAAAGAGTCTTTTTCATTTATGGCTACTTCTTTTTCACTTATTTCCTTCTCTAATTTTGATATTTTTTCTCTTAAATGATTATTTTCTTCATTTTCATTTTCAAGAAGTGTAACTTTATTTTTTAGTTCTTCTGCCTCTAAAAGTTTTTTGTTTAATTCATCTATTGTTTTATTTAGTTTATTAATTTCTCTAGAAGCATTGAATTCTATTCCTTCTGCTTCTTCTCTAATTTCTTTTATTCTTTCTTTCAATGTTAAGTTTCTTTCATCTAAAGAAGTATTTTTTTTCATTAATCCTTCTATTTCTATATCTGCTTTAAATAGTTCATCTGCTATATTTAACGCAACAAGAGTAGCTGCTGCTGTAGAGCTCAGCTTTCTATTGTTTGCCATAATATCTCTCACTTTTCCATCTACGTATTTTGCTACTTCTAATAAGTATTCTTCATTTTCTCTTCCCTTTAGATTATATTCAATCCCATTTATCTTTATAGTTACAGTATTCATAATACACCTCGTTAACATAATAATTATAACTAATTTTATTCTAACATAAATATTCCAAAGAATGTATATATGTTGCAATAAAGATTTAAATTTAACTAAAAATATATAATCAATTCATATAGGTCTACTAAAAACTATATGAATTGATAAAATAAAAAAGATATTTTAGTCTTAACAATATTAAAACCTAAAATATCCTTTTGTTATTTATATTTCATTTTTTCCTATTATATAAGCAATAACAAATCCTACTATTAAGGAAATTATTGATACTATTCCCATTAATCCAAATGTAAAACCTGGATAGATTACAAATACTGATCCAATTACTAATCCAAAAATTATACAGTAAGCAGTCTGAGGATACTTACTAAATATTTTTTCTATAAGTTTAGTCATTAATAAGAATCCACCAACAACTCCAACTCCAACGATAGCCATATTTACGATATCAAAGCTTTTTACTATTTCTATTATTGGTTCATATAAACCTATTAGTAATAACATAAATGAACCACTTATTCCAGGTAATATCATTGTTGCAGCTGCTATAAATCCAGCTACAAAGAATCCTATTGAATTAGGTTTAAATATTGAACTTAAAAAAGCAGCATCAGGATTAATTTTTTCTAATAATCCTAATCCAGCAACAATCATAAATCCTATCACTAATCCTATCCAATTGCCAGCACTTACTTTTGTTTCTGTTGCTTTTTTAAATAATAATGGTGCTGTGCCTAATATTAATCCAATAAAGAAAAAATTAGTTTGTTCATTATAACTTTTAAGTAAATAATCAATTAAGTTAGTAAACAATAATATTCCTACTACAGCTCCAATACCAAGTGAGCCTAAAAATAATATATTTTTCTTTATGTCCTTAAAAAAATTATTAACAGAATATATTATTTTATCATATATTCCCATTACAACAGCCATAGTTCCACCACTTACCCCTGGAATAACATTGGATACTCCTATAACTATCCCTTTTAATGCATTAATGATATAATTCATATTTTTCTCCTTTACATAAATAAGAATATGTCTTATTTTATCATATATTTTATATTATAAAAAACATATTATATATACACAAATATTATTAATAATAAAGCTGTATTTTAAGAATTCTCTCTTCATACAGCTTTATTAATATTTTATATAAAATTTTTATTATCTTAAAGTAGCACCTAATTTATATTCAAGGCTTCTTAATATTTTATCATGAACCTTATTAACATCATTATCTGTAAGTGTCTTCTTTTCATCTCTATATGCAATTGCATATGCTATACTCTTTTTACCTTCTGGTATTTGAGCCCCTTTATAAATATCAAATAATTTTACTTTTTCAACTAGGTTTCCACCAGCTTTTTTAATAGTATCTTCTATTTCTTGTACTAATACTTCATCATTTACTAATAAAGCTATATCTCTTGTAACTGCTGGGAACTTTGGAAGTGGCTTATACTTCTTAGTTGTTTCAGCACTATTAAATAATAAATCTAAATCTAATTCAGCTAAATAGCAATTTACATCAACACCATAGTTTTCTGAAACGTCAGGATGAACTTCACCTAATACCCCTACTTTTGATTTTCCAATCATTAAAGCAGCAGTTTTACCTGGATGATAGCTAGGATTTTCAGTTTCTCTAACAAATGTTACTTTATTTAAACCTAAAGCTTCAACAATATTTTCTACAACTCCCTTTAAATCTAAATAATCACAGTCTCCATACATACCAATTGTTAGTATATTTTTTTCAGTTGGAAGTGCAGTTTCATCTTCATTTGGTATATATATCTTACCAACCTCAAATAATCTAGCATATTCATTATTTCTTGAGTAGTTTCTTCCTAGAGATTCCATCATTGAATGAATAGTAGTTGTTCTCATAACAGAATAATCTTCACCAAGTGGATTTTTGATTTTAACTACATTTCTTAATTCGCTATCTTTTGCTAAATTAATTTTATCAAAAACTTTAGGTGATACAAATGAATAGCTGATTGATTGATTCAATCCACTTCCTATCATAGTATCTATAACTTCTTCAGTTAATATTTCATTTTTATATTTAGGCTCTCTTTCAGTAGATACCTTAAATATTGTAGTTGGAATCTTATCATATCCATATATTCTTGCTACTTCTTCAGCTATATCTTCTTTAATTGCTATATCGATTCTAAATGTTGGTATATTTATAACTAAATCATCATTTACAATTTCTGTTCTTAACTCTAAAGAATCAAGATATTTTTTCATATCTTCTTTTGCTATTTCTGTTCCTAAGAATTTATTTATCCATCTAGAATCTACTGTAATACTTCCTTCTTCTTTCTTTTGAGTATATACATCAATAGTTCCTTCCATTACTTCACCACATCCAAGCTCACAGATTAAAGCACAAGCTCTATCTATTGCAAGACTTGCAAGATTTGGATCTATATCTTTTTCAAATCTTGATGAACTTTCAGTTCTTAAATTAAGCTTTTTAGAATTGACTCTTATATTAGTTCCATCAAAATTTGCACATTCAAAAATAACTTCAGTTGTATCTTCTTTAATTTCTGAATTTAATCCACCCATTATTCCTGCTAAAGCTATAGTTTTGTTTTCATCCTTTATGCATAGGAAACTAGAATCTAAGCTTCTTTCAGTTTCATCTAAAGTAACAAAAATTTCTCCATCTTTAGCTCTTTCTACAACTATTTTTCCACTTTGAATTTCTCTTGCATCAAAAGCATGCATTGGTTCTCCAAGTTCTAACATTACAAAATTAGTTATATCAACTATATTATTTATAGGTCTAACACCAGCTTCTAATAATCTTTCTTGCATCCAACCTGGTGAAGGCATAACCTTAACGTTTTTAACTCCTCTTGCCATGTATCTTCTACATAAAGCATCTTTAACTTCAACTTTTAACTTATCATTAATATTTTCAGAGTTCTTTACTTCATAATTAAAACTTGGCATTTTATAAGATGTAGAAAGAGTTGCTGCTGTTTCTCTTGCCATACCAACAATACTTAAACAATCTGGTCTATTTGACGTTATTTCAAAATCTAATATTGATTTGTTAAGACCTAGATATTTTTTAATATCCATTCCTAACGGTGCATCTTTAGGTAAAATCATTAAGCCATGAACTGGTTCATCACCAGCTATTCCAAGTTCTTCTTCTGAGCAGAACATTCCATTAGATACTACCCCTCTAAGTTTACCTTTCTTAATTTCTGTTCCATCTGCTAAAATTGATTTATGAAGGGCAACTGGTACTATATCTTCTTCCTTCATATTTGTTGCCGCTGTAACGATTTGAATCTTTTCATCTGCTCCTATATCAACTTGACATATTTTTAATTTATCAGCATCTGGATGTGTAGTTATCTCAACTATTTTTCCAGTAACTACATTTTTAATTGTATCACCTTGAGTAATAACTTCTTCTACTGCTGAACCTGATAAAGTTAATCTATCTCCAAGTTCTTTTGCATCTATATTCACTTCAACATAATCTTTTAACCAATTAAATGGTACTTTCATCTCTTTTACCTCCTATAATTAAAATTGATTTAAAAATCTCATATCACTTTCGTATAACAGTCTAATGTCATCTATTCCATACTTAAGCATAACCATTCTATCAACACCAAATCCGAAGGCAAATCCGCTATAAACTTCTGGGTCTATACCACAATTTCTTAATACTTGTGGGTGAACCATACCACAACCTAAAAGTTCTATCCATCCACTTCCTTTACAAACCCTACATCCTTTTCCTTCACATACGAAGCAAGTTGCATCCATTTCTGCTGAAGGTTCTGTAAATGGGAAATGGTGAGGTCTAAATTTAGTTTTAACCTTATCTCCAAACATCTTCTTTGCAAAAAGCTCTAGAGTTCCTTTTAAATCTGCAAATGTAACTCCTTTATCAATAACTAATCCTTCCATTTGATAGAATATAGGTGAGTGAGTTGCATCAACTGCATCTGATCTATATACTTTACCTGGCGCTATCATTTTTATAGGTGGAGCTTGATTTTCCATAACTCTAATTTGAACTGGTGACGTTTGTGTTCTTAATACTAAATTATCATTTATATAAAAAGTATCTTGTTCACTTCTTGCTGGGTGATCCTTTGGAATATTTAAAGCCTCAAAGTTATAATGATCTAATTCTACTTCTGGGCCTTCTTCTACTGTGAACCCCATTGATATAAAAATATTCTTCATACTTTCTAATGTTAAATCTAATGGATGTCTCTTACCAATTAAATTTTTCTTTCCTGGAAGAGATATATCTATAACTTCTGATGCTAATTTAGCATTTTTTTCTTTTTCCTTAATTCCTCTTGATATTTCTTCAATCTTATCTTCAACTTCTTTTTTCACTACATTTACAAGCTTTCCTATTATCGGTCTTTCTTCTTGAGATAATGATCCCATTCCTCTTAATATAGTAGTTAGCTCTCCCTTTTTACCTAAATATTTTACTCTTATTTCTTCTAATTCTGAGCTAGTATTTACATTTGTTAATTCATTAAATGCATTTTCTTTAATAGACATTAACTTTTCTTGCATATTTGTTCCTCCTTTTTGATTAAAATAAAAAAACTTCGTCCCTAATAAAAGGGACGAAGTGCCGCGTTACCACCCTAATTGGTTATAAAATTTTATAATTTTATAACCCAACTCAAATTTAAATAACGGTTAAACCCGCTAGAAACTACTGTTAATTTCACTTCTAGGACTCCTGAGGGAACTTCAATATAAACTTCTTTAAAATAGCTTCCAGTCTTAGACTATTTCTCCCTGCAAAGTCCTTTATATCTACTTTCTCATTCATTGTCTTTTTATATTCAATTTACAATTTATTATACAAATAAACTTAATTAATTTCAATAGAAAGTTTCTATTTATTTCTACATTAGATTTTGTCTTACTTTTTCAAATAAAATTATGGATGTTGCTACTGCTACATTTAAAGATTCAGCTCCACCTGGCATTGGAATTTTAACCTTTTTGCTTGCAAGCTCAAAAAGTTCATTGCTTATCCCATTACCTTCATTTCCTACAGCTAACATTATTCTCCCTTTTAAGTTTTCTTCAAAAAAGTTTTTAGACTCTTCAAGAGATGTTGTTACCAAGGCAACTCCATTATCTTTAAGTTTTTTAATAATACTAAAATCTTCATCATCATAAAAAATAGGAATATAAAATATAGAGCCCATAGTAGATCTTATTGTTTTATCATTATAAATATCTACTGTCCCCTTTGTGAGAATTATTCCATCTACTCCTGATGCATGAGCTGTTCTTATTATAGTACCTAAATTTCCTGGATCTTGAACCTTATCACATACCAAGAAAAATTCACCCTCTAAATCAATAGCTATTTTTTTACTTTTAACTACTGCAATAACACCTTGAGGATGTTCTGTAGAAGATATTTGTAAAAATAAACTACTTGAAAAAACATATATTTTATCATCATTAATGATTTCTTTTAAACTACTATTATGTAATTTTTCTTCATCACCTTGAGATAAAATTATATATTCTATTTCCATATTAGCTTTTGTAGCTTCTTCTATTAATCTAAACCCTTCTAAAATAAATTTACCTTCTTTTTGTCTAAATCGTCTTTCTTTAAGTTTCTTTGTAGACTTAAAAAAATTATTTTCTTTACTTTCTATATAAATCAAAATTTACACCTCGTTAATTTGATTTAGCTATCATACCTTCTAATCTATTTAGATCATCAGCTGATCCTATAGCAACAATTACATCATTATCTTCAATTATATCTTCTGCTGATGGCGATAAATTAACTTCATCTCCCCTTTTAATTGCCATAACATTTATTCCATATTTGCTTCTAAGTCTTAATTCATTTAAAGTTTTTCCTGACCATTCATTTAAAACTTGAATTTCCATAACACTATAATCTTCCGAAAGCTCAATATAATCTAATATATTGGCAGAAACTAAATTATGAGCAACTCTTACTCCCATATCTTTTTCTGGTAGTACAACTCTATCTGCTCCAATTTTGTAAAGAACTTTTGCATGCAAATCACTATGTCCTTTAGCTATAATATATTTAACTCCAAGTTCTTTTACTAATAGCGTAGCCATAATACTCGATTGAATATTATCACCTATTGTAACTACTGCTACATCAAAATTTCTTATTCCTAATGCCCTTAAAGCATTTTCATCTGTTGCATCTAGCTGCACAGCATGTGTAACACTATCAGCTATTTCTTGTACTATATCTTCATCTTTATCTATTGCTAATACATCATTACCCAAAGAATATAAAGTTTTTGCTATTGAAGATCCAAACCTTCCAAGTCCTATAATTACAAATTGTTTATTAGACAATTATATTCATCTCCTAACCTATCAAAATTTTCCCTTCTGGATATTTATAACCAGATTTTTTGCGTTTTCTTGTTAATGCAAGCATTACAGTAAGAGGACCAACTCTACCAAAATACATCATAAGCATAATTAAAACCTTACCTATAGGACTTAGATTAGAAGTAAGCCCTAATGTTATACCTACAGTCCCAAATGCCGATGTCGTTTCATATAGTAAATCTATAAAACTAGCACCAACTTCAGTATATGATAAAATCATTGTCGCAAATATTACTAAAGATACCCCTATAAATAATAAAGTAAATGATTTATATACAATTTCTTTTGTAAATCTTCGTCCAAATACTTCAGTATCTTCTCTTCCTTTTATTACACAAATAACAGTTAATACTAATATACCAAAAGTCACTGTCTTTAATCCACCAGCAGTAGATCCTGGAGATCCTCCAATAAACATTAATATTATAGTTAAAAATTTACTTGCCAAAGTCATACCACTAGTTGATACGCTATTAAATCCTGCTGTTCTTGTAGTTACAGATGCAAAAAATGAATTTAATAATTTATCTTTAATATTCATATTCGCCATTGTTTCAACGTTACTATATTCAAATATGAACATTAAAATAGCTCCTCCAAATACTAATATAGCCGTAGTTATAAGTACTAATTTAGAGTGAAGGGATAACTTTTTCATCCCCTTAAATTCATATATCTCTAAAAGAACTGTAAATCCTAATCCACCAATTATTATTAAGGCACTTATTACTAAGATCACTACGCTATTACTTGAATAACCAACTAGGCTTGTTCCAAACAAATCAAATCCTGCATTACAAAAAGCTGAAATAGAATGAAAGATACTGTAAAATAACCCTCGAGCAATACCATATTCAGGCACAAATTGTGTTGATAACAATAAAGCTCCAAAGAATTGTACCGATACAGTAAACATCAGAACATACTTAACCATTTTTACAAGGCCTTGAATAGAATACGTGTTCATTGCTTCTTGCATAACAAGTCTTTCTCTTAAAGTTATTTTCTTACCTAATATTAAGGATATAAGAACTGCAAAAGACATAAACCCAAGCCCACCAATTTCTATTAATGTCATAATAACTGTTTGACCAAAAGCACTCCAATGTGTACTAGTATCTAATGTTATTAATCCAGTTACACATACTGCCGATGTAGATGTAAAAATAGCATCTAGAAAATTTGTTGGCTCACCTGTTCTAGACGAGATAGGTAGAGATAATATAATTGCACCTATTAAAATTGCTATTAAGAATCCTAACGCCAATATTTGGACTCCGTTTAATCTAAATTTTTTTTTTGAATTAAATTGCATATCTTCACCTCTTAGATATACTAAATTTATATATAAGTTTGAATTAATAATCTACGTAATTGATATTAGTACAGTATTACTTATTAATATAATAATTTTACAACTTATATAGTAATACTAATTATTATAAACTATTTATATATATATTATTTATATTTATCTACAAAAAATGCGACCATAAGGTCGCAGTAATTATTTATTTAGTTGGCTTTTTGCTACTTCTACTAAATCTGCAAATGCCTTAGGATCATTTATAGCTATTTCTGATAACATTTTTCTATTCATATCAATTCCAGCTAATTTGATTCCATTTATAAATTTTGAATATGAAAGACCATTCATTCTTGTAGCAGCATTAATTCTTGCTATCCATAATCTTCTGAAATCTCTCTTCTTTAATCTTCTTCCAACATAAGCATTTCTTAAAGCTCTTATTACTGATTCATTAGCAGTTTTAAATAATCTGCTCTTTCCACCATAATAACCTTTTGCAAGCTTTAATACTTTTTTATGATTTTTACGTGAGTTTACCGCTCTTTTAACTCTTGCCATGCTTCAAACCTCCTACAATCTTATAAATATGGTAATAACTTCTTCATTGCTTTTTCTTGAGTAGTTGAAACATAAGCAGTCTTTCTTAAGTTTCTCTTTCTCTTAGAGCTTTTCTTTGTTAAGATATGGCTCTTGAAAGCTTTTGCTCTTTTTAGCTTTCCTGTACCTGTTTTTTTAAATCTTTTTGCTGCACCTCTGTGCGTTTTCATTTTTGGCATAATAAAATCCTCCTCTCAGATTATGCTTTATTAAGGGGCATAAATTCTAATAATTATAAACTATCTTAAACCAAATTGAAAAATATTTATTAAACAATAATTTTCCAATCTTGATTAACCCCTTAACTATAAGTAGTAATTTTAAATTAACCCTGATATATCGAATTATTTAGAATCACTTTTAAATTGCATTTTATGTATATCTAATAATGCTAAACTTTAAACTTCTTTTTTATCTTGTAGCTTATTATATTTAAACAAAATAAAAAAGACAGCAATATGCCGTCCTCATCATCCTCATGCTTTAATTTAAACAATAAATTAAAATAAGAATATATTACCTTACTAAGCTCTGCCGTAAGGTGAGAAACGGCTTTGTTTCTTCTTAACAATTGTAATTATATTATTTGATAAAAAACTTGTCAACATAATTTTAAAATTTAACTTGTTTTTCTATACATAAAGAACATCCAGAACAGTAACTTACCTTATCTTCAAATACATTTTCTATTGTATCTATAAATTCTTTATTTAAGCAATTTTTCTTTCCATGTATTATTACTCTTTTTGGAGCATTTGTTATCAATCCGCTTATTATTATATCCTCCATCTTAGCATCTGTATCTATTCTACACTCCACTAATTCCTTCATAAACTCATTAAATATATCCTCTTTATTTTTATCTTTTATAGAATAATTTCCAATTTCATCAATAAATATATTTACTTCATCTATTTTGCTTTCTTGAATATCTACAAAGTACTTTAATAGTTTAACAAACTCCCTGTATTCTTTTTCTACCATGTAACTTTCGATAACCTTATCTATTATATTTTCTATATCTTCTCTTAGCTCCTTCATTCTAAATCTAATAAACCCATTTATATTTATTTCTGAATTTTCTTCTAAACACCCCTTAATTTTTTCTATTACATTATTCATTTTATTCATGCAATACACTAGATTATCAAATTTTAGAGATTCTTCTCCTAATAATACTTTCATAATTTCTTCTTCAACTTCTATTACTTCTTCTTGTTTAAGAAAGAAATAATTTTCAGTTAAAAAATCAAACATTTCTTTTTCTTTATATTGTTCTATAACAATTTTATATAACACATTACTTATATATAAATTTATGATATCTTTTATTCTTTGATTATAACCATCATCATCACATAATATTTTTACTATATGATTATCAAGTTCCACACTTTCTACTATCCCAATCTTTATGTCTTTTTTCCTTAGAATAGTCCTTAACTCCTGAATTTCACTTACAAAATCTAGATCGTCATTATAAACAAGCTTTAGTACAAGCATGGATTTCACTCCCTTTCTAGTAATAGTATGTATAAATTTTAAAACTATATTCAAAAAACATTTCTTAACAATCGACAAAGATACATAACTAACCTATAATTAACTTATATTTATTATTAATTTTTAGGAGACTATTTATGATTTGTTTTGTTGATTATAGAATTACTGAATTAGAAAAAAAAACACTTAAATCTCTTAATTTATCAATATTAGAAATACCAAAGTGTAATAATTTGTACAAAGCTATTGATGGTCATGTGGACATACAATTAAATATAATAGATAAAAAGTCGAAAAAAGTAATAATTCATAAAGATATATCAAAAATTTTCAAAGAAAAACTTGATATTTTTAATATAAACTATATAGAAAGTTCAAGATCCTTAAACTCTTCTTATCCTAAAAATATATTTTTAAATGCATTGATTCTAGAAAATCATTTTATACATAATTTAAAATATACTGACGAAAATTTACTTTTAACTCAATCTCACAAAAATTTAATTAATGTTAAACAAGGATATACCAAATGCTCTTGCTTACCCGTAAATGATAAAGCTTTTATAACAAATGATACTGGAATATATAACACATTAAAAGGTCATGGTTTTGATATTCTGTTATTACCTCCAGGAGATATAATACTAGAAGGTTTAGACTATGGATTTATTGGTGGTGTAGGTGGCCTTATCAATAAAGATTTAATGGCTTTCTATGGTAATTTAGATTTATATATTTATGGTGATAAAATTAAATCTTTTTTAAAAAAGTATGGAGTAACCCCTATTTATCTAATGAATGAAAAACTTCATGATAGAGGCAGCCTACTTGTCTTATAGTCTTTTATATAATACGTTATATATATATAAATGTTTCTACTATTGATTTAACAATTTAATTTATAATTCTTTGTTTATATTAAAAATAAAGTAATATATAAACATTTTGAACTAATAAATTTGATAACTTAAATCTATTTATTTCTAAAATAGTATTTATTTTTACATTTAAATCAACTTATAAATCTTAACAAAAATAGTTAAGCTAGAAGTTATATTTTTAACTTCTAGCTTTTTAATATATCATTTATAATTAAATCTATAGAATCAATTTCTTTATTCGTATAGGAGTAAACCTCATAATCATAAGAATAATTCTTTAGCGCTATTTCGGTATTATGATTGCTTTGCTCCTCTGTTAAAATACTATTATAATCTATTCTAGTAATATGTATAGATATGGTCTCTCCTATTTCTTTTAAACACTCTATTTCTTTAGGAAACCTTGCATCAGGTATAATTGCAACATCAAAGTCTTTTTTTACTAATTTAAGTATTTTTAGTAGTTCATTTATTAGAAACATTTCATCAATCTCTCGCATCCTATCTCCTAATTTTTGAAGTAAATCCCTCCCTTCTTCATCTTTTAGTCCGTTCCAGTTGTACACTTGAGTTGCAACCATTTTTAGATAGTCAGCATAATGAATTATAAATACTCTTTTTCCTTCTTTCTCAAGTATACTTTTTAATTTATTTGCAAGAGTATCTTTTCCATGTCCTGCCCCGCCCGATATTGATATGTACTTCATTATAAATATCCTCCTTAAAGTAATTTACTTATGTATATATTTAAATAATTTTATCTTTAATAAAAATACTATAATTATATATAACTTACAAGAAGGTTGGACTTATTGTTCCAACCTTACAAAACTTATTAATTTAATAATATTAATATTTATAAATAAAAACTATTTATAAAAGATAATATTATTTAAATTATATCTTGCTTAAAATTATTTTTAATTTAATATCATTTTTTCTATTTCTCTAATGTCGTCTCTTAACTTATAATATTTTTCATTATTTTCTTTTTCCAAAATATCTAATATAGTAATAACCTCATTTATATTATTTCTATTTTCATGTACTTGTTGATTTCCTCTACCTAATTTATCACAAATAAAAAGTAGAATTATATCATCAAAATTTTTACTACTCAATAATTTAGTAATGTTTGAAAAAGGCAAATTTTTTAGTATATAAATATGATGCATATGAAATCTTACTATTTCAGTTACATCCTCTACAAATTTAATGTTTTCATACTTTTCAAGAAGTTCATATACCATTTTTGATCCTACTACATCATGCTCATAAGATCTATATCTTCCTTTAATAAATTTAGTTGTAGGTATCTTACCAATATCATGCAATAATGCAGACCACATGAATTTTTTACTATCACTAGAAAAACATTTTATTTTAGCTGCCACATCTATTACCATTTTAGTATGATTCCATACATTTCCTTCAGGATGAAACTTCTTCTCTTGAGGTATATCTTTAAGCTTTGATATTATACTAAAGTCACTATTCCTAAATTCTTCATTTTTCATTAGTTTATCTATTTCTATAGATGGTCTATCATTTTCAAGCAATATTTTATTTATTCTATTAAATATTTCTACCTGCATACTTTCACCTCCTAGTTTATTATTTGTATTAATCATTTTTTTATTTTAATTTAGTATCAAAATAAATATTATTACATAAGATATAATTATAAAGCTCGGCGCTATAGCCAAGTGGTAAGGCAGAGGTCTGCAAAACCTTTATTCCCCAGTTCAAATCTGGGTGGCGCCTCCAAAGTGAAAAGGCTTAGATTAATCTAAGCCTTTAATTTTTTTATTTTCTTGCTTTATCTAATATTTCTCCAATTTCTTTATTTGAAAAATTATATGCGGTATTACAGAAATTACATTTAATTTCTTCTTCTTTACCATCATCATATATTTCTTGAAGTTCTTTTTCTCCTATAGATATTAAAGCTGCTTCAACTCTTTCCCTTGAGCAATTACAAGTATATTCAGGTGTAGCATCTTCTAAAATTTTTAGGTCCATCCCTTCAAATATATATTCTAACACCTTATCTATACTTCCATGCTCTTGTAACATTTGAGTTATTGAAGGAATTTCTTCCAATCTATATGTTATTAAATCTGATAATAAATCATCGGCATTTGGCATCATTTGAATTATAAATCCACCTGCAACCTTTATTGAATAATCTCTATCTACTAAAACTCCTAAAGCTACTGCAGATGGTGTTTGTTCTGATACTGTAAAGTAATATGCCAAATCTTCACCAATTTCCCCTGTATATATAGGAACTTGACCTACATAAGGATCTCTCATTCCTAAGTCTTTAATAACTGTAAATTCACCATTTACACCTACATATCCGCCTACATCTAATTTTCCTTTTGCATTTAAAGGAAGATTTCCATATGGATTTCCAATAAATCCTTTAACATTTCCACCTTCATATGCTGTTACAGTAATTCCTTTAGCTTCTCCACCACCATTTATCCTTAAAGTCATTACTTCCTTTTCTGATTTTAATGTAGTACCCATTAATGCTCCTGCAGTAAGCATTCTTCCTAGTGCTGCTGCTGCTACTGGAGTACACTCATGTATTTTACTTCCTGTATTAACTAAATCAGTAGTTTCTCCAGCAATAATTCTTACCATTCCATCTTTTGCTGTTGCTCTTATAATTTTATCCATCTATATTCCTCCA
This sequence comes from Clostridium sp., assembly GCF_017888565.1. GTDB lineage: Bacteria > Bacillota > Clostridia > Clostridiales > Clostridiaceae > Clostridium. The sequence goes on along the minus strand of NZ_JAGHFX010000097.1, from coordinate 65,661 downwards.
TTACTTTTTAACGATGTACATTATTCTTTCTGTCATATTTTGTACTTTTCTATTTGAATATCCATCAAATTTGCCAATTACTTTTAAATCCAATTCTTTAAGCTTATTTTCTATAAAATCTTCTTTGTATGCCCTTTCCAAATGCTCTTCTTCAAATCTTTCATACAAGTCACCTTTTTTAACAAAAAAAGTTAAAAACATACTTAAAAGATCATCTTCAAAGGAATTTTCCCAAGTATAAAATACCTCTTCTTCACTATATGTATATATATTATTACCTAATATTTCTGATAGCTTATAATATGAATTTACATCAAATATAAAAATACCATCATCATTTAAATGCTCCTTAACTCTTGTTAAGTAATCAACAAATTTAGATTCTTCTATTATATAATTAGATGAATCTAAAACAGATGTTATTAAATCAAATTTTCTATTTAGGCTAAGCTCACTCATATCTTGACAGATTAACTTACATTTAATTTTTTCTTTCTTCAATTTCTCAAAAGCTTCTCTAAGCATATCATCTGATAAATCTACAGCAAAAGATTCTTTGAAATTTTTAGCTAACTTAACTGTAACATTTCCAGTTCCACATGCTATATCTAGATAATTATTGAAGTTTATATTTTCTTCTTTGCAAATTTCAATAATTCTTGAGCACATTTCTTCATAATTTATATCTTCATTTATTAGTTCATCATATATTTTAGCAAACTCTCCATATGTCAAAAAACTTCCCTCCCCCTTTTTATAGAGTTTTCTAAAACTATATTAAATGTAAAATTTCCTTTAGTCAATCTATACCAAAAATAAAAATTATATATATTTATAATTTATACTTTTTATATTCATCTTAAATATATTTTAAATTTATATTATAAAGTAAAATTAGTATTTAAGATTATACAAATAATAATTATATATATTATTGCTTAAATATTAATTAGCTAAAAATAACTTTATTTTCTCCCTAGAATTTCTTCATTTGTTGGTATCTTTAACATTCTCTTTCTCTTTGTCATTATACCACCTATACGCCCTGTTTCTTCTGCTGTTAGACCTCCCCATCCATATTGATCTACTTTATCCTTTAAACCTAGTTCATCAGCTATTTCATACTTTATTTTTTCTCTTAAAACTTCAGCTTCTGATAATTCTTTATTTGATTTTATTTTTGATTTTATTATTTTTTTTAATGGTGTTTTACTCATTTTGATACCCCCTATAAATATAATATTTATATTTTTTCCAAAAGTTTTTCTAATATACTATTAAAATTAATTATTCACTATATACTTCAAAATTTTATATATTATAATAAAGTATTGAATTTATTGAAATATTTAACTATAGTATTAGTAAGTATAATTTATATATAAGTTACTATTAAGATTAGTATTAAGAAACTATTGATAGTTTTCATCTTAAGCAGCTTATATAAAAATCGAATAATATATATGATTTCAATTTTTCTATTTTTCTAAAAAAAATTATATTCATTATTTAATATAATATTAGCTTGAATTATGTAGATTATTATTGAAGCATATATATTCACATTAATAAAAAGGGGGACAAACTTATGTACAATGTTGCAATAGTTGGGGCTACTGGTAACGTAGGTAGAAAGTTTTTAGAAATTTTAGAAGAAAGGAATTTTCCAATAAAAAATCTATATCTTTTTGCTTCAAAAAGATCAGCAGGCTCTAAATTAAAATTTAAAGAAAATGAGATAATTGTAGAAGAAACCTCGGAGGAAAATATTAGAAATAAGAAAATAGATTTTGCTCTATTTTCAGCCGGTGGAGATATAAGCTTAAAATTCTCACCAATTTTTGTATCTTATGGTGCTGTTGTAATTGATAATTCAAGTGCATTTAGAATGGACAAAAATGTTCCTTTAGTAGTTCCTGAAGTTAATCCTGAAGATATAAAGTGGCACAATGGTATTATAGCAAATCCTAATTGCTCTACCATACAAGCCATGCTACCTCTAAAAATTCTATTAGATAATTATGGTATTAAAAGAATTGTATATTCTACATACCAAGCAGTTTCAGGTGCTGGTATGCAAGGTATAGCTGATTTAGAAGAAGGAATTAAAGGGCTTGCACCTAAAAAATTTCCTTATCCAATAGCAGGAAATTGCTTACCTCATATAGATGTTTTCCTAGATAATGGATATACGAAGGAAGAAATAAAAATGATTGAGGAAACAAAAAAAATACTTCATAATAATAATTTAAAAATTACAGCAACTGCAGTTAGAGTACCCGTTCTTAATAGCCATAGTGAAAGTATAAATGTTGAACTTGAAAAACCTTATGAATTAAACGATGTAATTAAATTATTTATCAATGCTAAAGGCCTTACTGTTTATGATAATATATACAAGCTCCAATATCCTACTGCCTTAATGGCATCTGGAAAAGATGATGTTTTTGTTGGTCGTATAAGAAGAGATTTTAGTATAGATAATGGATTAAATCTATGGGTAGTTGCTGACAATATCAGAAAAGGAGCTGCTTTAAATGCAGTTCAAATAGCTGAACTATTAATAAGGAGTGATATGTAATGTCAATTTTTAAAGGCTCTGCTGTTGCAATAGTTACACCTTTTAATGATTCTGGTGTAGATTATGTAAAACTTAAAGAATTAATAGAATGGCATATAAACGAAGGAACAGATGCTATTGTAATTTGTGGTACAACCGGTGAAGCTAGTACAATGACTAATGAAGAGCGAAAAAAGGCTATAAAATTTACTGTTGATGTAGTAAACAAAAGAATCCCTATAATTGCTGGAACAGGTACTAATAATACTAAAGCCTCTGTTGAAATGAGTGAATATGCTCAAAGTGTAGGAGTAGATGCACTTTTAGTTATAACACCTTATTATAATAAAACAAACAATAAGGGACTTTTTAAGCATTTTGAGGCAATAAATAACTCAGTAGATACACCTATAATATTATATAATGTTCCTAGTAGAACTGGAGTAAATATAACACCTATTCAGCTTTTTGAATTATCTAAGCTTAAAAATATAGTTGCAATAAAAGAAGCTAGTGGAAATATAAGTCAAGTTGCACAAATGAAGGCCTTATGCAAAGATACTATAGATATTTACTCTGGAAATGATGATCAAGCAGTTCCTATTATGGCCCTTGGAGGTTTTGGAGTTATTTCTGTATTAGCTAATATAATGCCTAAAGAGGTTCATGATATGGCTCAAGCATTTTTATCTGGTGACACTAAAAAAGCTCTACAAATACAATTAGATACTTTAGATATAGCTAACAAATTATTTATAGAAACTAATCCAATACCTGTAAAAACGGCATTAAATTTAATGGGAAAAGGTGTCGGTATATTTAGGTTACCATTATGCGATATGGATGATAAAAATCTTGAAATACTAAAACATTCTTTAAAAGAATATAATTTGATTTAAGGAGTTCATTATGATAAAAGTTTTATTAAATGGTTCTTGTGGAAAAATGGGAAAAGTAATTATAGAAGCTGCTAAGAACTTTCCTAATATAGATATAGTGGCAGGAATAGACAAATATCCAAATACTCAACCTAATTTTAAGTTATATACTAATATTGATGAAGTTGATGTAAATTATGATGTTTTATTGGACTTTTCTAGACCTGAAGCACTTACTGATATTTTAAAATTATCACTAAAGAAAAATAAACCTGCTATATTATGTTCTACAGGATATACAGATGAAGAATTACTACTTATTTCAGAAAAAAGTAAAGTTATACCTTTATTTAGGTCAGCTAACATGTCATTAGGTATAAACTTATTAAATTCATTGCTAAAGAAAATAGCTCCTACACTATATGAAAATTATGATATTGAAATAATAGAAAAACATCATAATCAAAAGGTAGATTCACCAAGTGGAACTGCACTTTTACTAGCAGATACAATAAAGGATTCTATTCCAAATGAATCAAATTATGTCTATGGAAGAAGCGGGAAAAGTAAAAGAGAAAAAAATGAAATTGGAATTCATGCAATTAGAGGCGGATCAATAGTTGGTGATCATGATATTATATTTGCTGGCTCTGGAGAAATAATCGAATTATCTCATAAGGCAATGTCAAGAGAAGTTTTTGCAGTCGGTGCATTAAAAGCATGTGAATTTATGAGTGGTGTTACTGAGGCTAAATTGTATAATATGGACGATGTATTAGGAATTTAAATTTATAAAGGATAAGATTTTTAAATACTTTTCAATATATAAAGAGATGAAAATTTTAAATACTTTTCATCTCTTTTTCTTTAAGAATCTTTTTCCAGTTTAAAAATCTATTATAGTGTAAAACTATAATATCAATAATTATAAGGAGGTAATATTATGACAAAAGATAGTCAACCTGACAATAAAAAAGCTAGAATGGAAAAATGTAATTATCAAACTCCTATAACTGAAGAAGGACATAATCATAATCCTAATGCAAAGCATAAATCTATAAAAAGAGAAGGCGTTTCAAGTCAACATTTTAATAGAGCAGGCAATTAAAAAGAAGAGTCTTTCGACTCTTCTCTCTTGCTTAGATTATTCTTCACCTTCGATGTATGCTTTATCAAAGAATACATGTCCTAAAGCTGAAACTCTAACACCTTTAACTTCTGGTTTAGCACCTTTTACTTTAGTGTAGTAGTATAATGGGATAATTGGCATTTCTTCCATGATAATGTCTTCTGCTTGTCTCATTAATTCCCATCTCTTAGTTTGATCAGCTTCTACCTTAGCTTGTGCAACTATCTTGTCATATTCTGGGTTTGAATATCCAGCATCGTTGTTTCCTCCGCCAGTTACCCATAAATCTAAGAATGTCATTGGATCAACATAATCTCCAGACCAACCATGTCTAGCAATTTGATATTGTCCTTGTTGTCTTGAGTTTAAGAATACTTTCCATTCTTGATTAGTCAATTCAACTTTTACACCAATCTTAGCCCAATCTTGTTGAACTGCTTGAGCTATTAAACTGTGGTCTCCTTCAGTGTTATACATAAACTCTAATGTTGGAAGACCTTCTCCATTTGGATATCCTGCTTCAGCTAATAATTTCTTAGCTTCTTCTATATTTGCTACATTTGCATCATAATATTCTTTAGTTGCAAATTCTTCACCATTCTCATTTAAAATTCCCTTTGGAACAAAGCTGTATGCTGGAACTTGTTCTGCTTTAGTAACATTTTCAACAATACCTTTTCTATCAATTGCAAGGCTTAATGCTTTTCTAACCTTTGCATTACTTAATGCTTTTTTAACATCTTCTGATAATGTATCTTGTTTACCAACATTTAATACTATCATATAAGTTGCAAGATTTGGATAAATTGTAACTAAGCCTTCATTTTTACCACCTTCAATTTCTGCTGGTGGAACTGTATCAACCATATCGAAATCTCCAGATTTTAATGAAGCATATGCAGTATTTTGATCAGTAACTAGTTTGAATACTACTCCTGGAAGTTTAATTTCACTAGCATTCCAGTAATTTTCATTTTTTTCGAATACTAATTGATCTTTCATATCCCATTGAGTTAATTTGAAAGGTCCATTTGAAATATAAGTTTCTGGTTCAGTTGCCCATCCTTCTGGATTAGCAGAAACTATATCTTCTCTTAATGGGAAATATGTTGTAAATGCTGTAAGTTCTGCAAAGTATGCTGTAGGTGCTTCTAAAGTAACTTTTAATGTATGGTCATCTACAACTTCAATACCTAACTCTTCTCTAGTAGCTTTTCCTTCATAGAAGTTTTCAGCATTTTTTATATAAAATAATTGGTAAGCATATTCAGATGCTGTTTCCTTAGTTAAAGCTCTAACCCATGAATATTCAAAATCTTTAGCTGTAACTGGTTCTCCATCTGACCATTTAGCATCTTCTCTTAATGTAAATGTATAAACTAACTTATCATCAGATACATCCATTTTTTCAGCTACACCTGGCGTAGCTTTTTCATTTTCATCAAGTCTCATTAATCCTTCAAAAGCATTTTCAATAATTGATCCTGCTCCTGATGAAGTATTTAACGTAGGATCGATTGTTTCTGGATCCTCTCCTAAATTATAAATTAATTTTCTTCCGCCATCTGCTGAATCACTATTTCCACAACCTGCGAAAACAGACATTCCAAGCGTAAGTGTTAGCGCAACTGCGCAAATCTTTCGAAGCTTATTGCTCTTCATTGTTAGTCCCCCTTAATATATAAATTTATACTAATTGCATTAATGCAATAAATATCTAATCGTTGAATAAATGACATGCTACAAAGTGATCTGGTTCAACTTCCTTAAGTTCTGGATCAACTTCTCCGCAAATTGGTTTAGCATATTTGCATCTACCTTTAAATCTACATCCTGGTGGTGGATCTATTGGTGATGGAATATCGCCTTCTAAAACAATTCTTTGATTTGATTTAGCTTCCTTAGGATCTGGAATTGGCACTGCAGAAAGTAATGCTTGTGTATATGGATGTTTAGGTTTTAAATAAACATCATCTGCCGGTCCCTTTTCAACCATTTTTCCTAAATACATAACTCCTATGTGAGTTGAAAGATGCTTAACCATTGATAAGTCATGAGCTATAAATAAATATGTTAAACCAAATTCCTCTTGAAGCTCTTCTAACATATTAATAACCTGAGCTTGAATTGATACATCAAGTGCTGATATAGGCTCATCACATACTATAAAATCTGGTTGTACTGCAAGTGCTCTTGCAATACCTATTCTTTGTCTTTGCCCACCTGAAAATTCATGAGCATATCTATTTATATGGCTTCCATTTAACCCAACCCTGTCTAAAAGATATCTTATTCTCTTAGTTCTTTCTTCGCCTTTATATAATCCATGAATATCTATAGCCTCACCTATAATATCACCTACAGTCATTCTTGGATTTAATGAAGCATATGGATCTTGGAAGATCATTTGCATATTCTTTCTTAAAGAAACCATTTTCTTTTCACTAAAATTAGTTATATCTTCACCATTAAAAATTATTTGTCCAGAAGTTGGCTCATATAATTTTAATATAGTTCTTCCAGTTGTAGTTTTACCACAACCTGATTCACCAACTAATCCTAATGTTTCTCCTCTTTTTATACTAAAAGAAACATTATCAACTGCTTTTACAAAGCTCTTCTTAGCAAACATTCCTTTATTCACAGGGAAGTATTTACAAAGGTTTTTAACCTCTAAAATAACATCATTCTTCTTTTCCATTATTCTTCCCTCCTTATTGGTGACTCAACCTTTGGTGCATTTTCATGACATAACCAGCACGCTGCTCTATGTCCTTCTGATATTTCAAATAACGGCGGTTGTTTTTCTATACAAACCTTCATTGTATATTTGCATCTTGCTGCAAATGGACATCCTACTGGTGGTTTTAAAAGATCTGGTGGTTGTCCTTCAATTGGTGTTAACTTTTCTTTAATCTCACTCTTTGGATTAGGAACACTATTTAATAGGCCCCATGTATATGGATGTTTTCCATTATAGAATATATCTTCATCAGATCCTTCTTCTACTACTAATCCACCATACATAACATTTATTCTTGTACAAAGGTCAGCTACTACTCCTAAATCATGTGTAATTAATATAATTGAACTATTAACTTTTTCTTTTAAATCCTTCATTAAATCTAAAATTTGTGCTTGAATTGTTACATCTAAAGCAGTTGTTGGTTCATCTGCTATTATAAGCTTAGGTTCACAAATAAGACTCATAGCTATCATAACTCTTTGTCTCATTCCACCTGAAAATTCATGTGGATATTGTTTAAGTCTCTTTTCGGGACTTGGAATTCCTACCATATCAAGCATCTTTATTGCTAAATCGTTTGCTTCTTTTTTTGAAACATTTTTATGTTTTATTAAATGCTCAGTTAATTGTTGTCCTACTGTAAATAAAGGATTTAATGAAGTCATAGGATCTTGGAAGATCATTGCCATTTCATTTCCTCTTATTTTTTGCATTTCTTTTTCAGTAGGATTCGTTATGTCTTTGCCATCAAACATAATGTTATCTGACTCTATAATTGCATTATCAGCTAATAATCTCATTAAAGACATCATAGTTACTGATTTTCCACACCCAGATTCTCCAACAATTCCTAATGCTTCTCCTTTATCTAAGTGTAAGGATACTCCTCTTACTGCTTGTACATCACCTATATGTGTTCTAAAGGAGGTTTTTAAATTTTTAACTTCTAATAATCTACTCATCTGTAATTCCTCCTATCTCTTATTCTTTGGATCTAAAGCTTCTGTTAATCCGTCACCAAATAAGTTAAATGCTAAAATAATTATACAAATAGCTCCTGCTGGGAATAATAATTGATATGCAGCAGTACTTAATAACCCACTAGCATCATTTGCTAAAGTTCCTAAAGATGCAAGTGGTGCGTTTATACCTAAACCTATAAAGCTTAAGAATGCTTCTGTAAAGATTGCTTGCGGTACGAATAAAGTTAATGTTACTAATATAGATCCTAAACAGTTAGGAATTAAGTGTCTAAATAAAATTCTTGTTTTTGAAGCTCCAAGAGCTTTTGCTGCAAGAACGAATTCTTGTTGTTTTAATGAAAGGATATCTCCTCTTACTATTCTTGCCATACCAACCCAATAAGAAATTGCCATTGCTAATATAATAGTAGTTAATCCTGTTGATCCTTCCTTTTTAAATGTAGCCATTAAGATTATTACATATATTTGTGTAGGAATAGAATATAATACATCTACTATTCTCATCATTATATTATCTACTTTACCACCGAAGAAACCTGCTATTCCTCCATATAATACACCTATAACTAAGTTTATAGCTGCTGCTGAAATAGCAATTATAAGAGAGTATCTAGATCCATACATAACTCTTACAAATAAATCTCTACCAAGGTTATCTGTACCAAACCAGTGTTGTGCACTTGGTCTTAAATCTGTTGCACTTAAATTTGTATCATAATAAGTATATCCCATTACTTTTTGCATTATTACTGGCCCTAAGAATGCAAATAATACTACTATTATAATCATAATTAATGAAAATAATGCCACTTTATTATTTTTTAATCTTCTCCAAGCATCTGCCCAATATCCAACGCTTGGTCTTACTATTTGTTCAAAATTCTTTTCCTCTTCACTTAAAGGAGTAAATAATTCTTTGTCTATATCTAAATTCATTTTTAAATCTTCCATGTCTTTACCCCCTCTTATGCCTCTAACTTAATTCTTGGATCTATTAATACATATACTATATCTACTAATAAGTTACATATAACTATTAGAGTACAATAGAATGCTGTAACCCCTAACAATGATGTGTAATCTCTATTAGTTATAGATAATGTGAATTCATTTCCAAGACCTGGTATTGCGAATATTTTTTCAACTACAAATGATCCTGTTAATACACTTGCTACTAATGGTCCTAAATATGTAACAACAGGTATTAATGAATTTCTTAATGCATGTTTAAATATAATTGTTTTTCCACTTAACCCTTTAGCCTTTGCAGTTCTTATATAATCTGACTTTAATACTTCTATTAATTTACTTCTTGTTAATCTTGTTATAAATGCCATAGAACTTCCTGAAAGGGCTAGAACTGGCATGATATAATTGCTTGGCTTACTTATTCCAGTTGCCGGTAATAATTTCAACTTAACTGTAAATATATAAATCAAAAATGTTCCCATAACAAAGCTTGGTATTGTTATCCCTAATGTAGCTAGTACCATACAAACTCTATCCGGCCACTTGTCCGCTTTTAAAGCAGCTATTATTCCAAGTAAAACTCCAGCTACAACTGAGAATGCTATTGATGCCATACCAACTTTCGCTGAGTTTGGAAAACTCTTCTTTATTGTTGTTAAAACTTCTCTTCCTTTATACTTCATTGATTTACCGAAGTCACCTTTTAAAAGATTCTTCATATAAATCGTATATTGTTCTCCAACTGGTTTGTCCAACCCATATTTTTCGTTTAGTTGGGCTTTCATATCCGGTGTTATTTTTTCTCCATCAAATGGACCACCCGGCATCATTCTTACTAGAAAGAATACTATAGTTACAACTGCCCAAACAGTAACTATACTAGTTAAAAGCCTCTTTCCTATATACTTTACCATTTGTTTTCAACCCCCATTCATGATTCTACGCACATTCCATTTTGTAGATATTAATAATTATATTATATTATTGAAATTTGTCAATTAACATTTTAATTTTACATATAGTATTTTAATAATATATCAAAATACTTAAAGTTTTTTTCAAAATTCGCAAAAGATTACCCCCCACCATTGGTAAACGCTTACATTTGCATTTTCTCTTGTTTTATGCAAGTATAATTATTAATCCTTCATTTTTCTAATTATTATTAATCTATATTTTTTTTAATATAATATATTTATTCAATCTTTTTATCATACGGACATTTATTGAAATATGTTCGTTTACCATGAACAAAATTTATGCACTTTATTAAACAAAATTTATGCACTTTATTGAACTATTATATAACAAAGTAAGAATATTTATTCAAAATTAAAAGCTGATTAATATAATATTTATAAATTATACTAATCAGCTTTTACTAACTTCTAGATCTATAAAAATTCCTTCTTTAATATATAGTTATTAATATACTTCTCCAAAGAGTTTAACGCAATCTCTAATTCTTCAATAGAATAGCAATATGATATTCTAATATATCCTTCTCCACCACTACCAAAATCACTTCCAGGAACACATGCAACCTTTTCTTCTTTTAATAGATTCTCACAAAATTCTTCTGAACTGATATTAAATTGCTTTATAGATGGAAATATATAAAAAGCTCCACTAGGTGAGAAATATTCTAATCCCATATCAGTCAATCTATTCTCCACATAAATTTTCCGCTTTATAAATTCCTCTTTCATTTTTTCTACATTATGCAACCCATACCTTAATCCTTCTAAAACACCATACTGGCCAATTGAATTAGTACAAGATACATTATACTGGTGAACTTTTGCTATTTCTTTTAAATATTTCTCAGCTGCAGCAATAAACCCTATTCTAACACCAGTTATAGAGAACATTTTTGAAAATCCTCCTATATAAATGATATTCTCTTTTATTTCATTACACATCGCCACACTATAATAATTGTCATAGCAAAAAGCTTCATATATCTCATCAGTAACAACAGTTAGGTTGTATCTTTTTATTAAACCTATTAATTTATAATATTCATTTTTCTTAAGAACTGCCCCTGTAGGATTACATGGATATGATAATACTAGATACTTTATATCTTCCTTTTTTAATAACTCATTTAACTCGTTAAAATTTATGGAGAAATCATCATTTAAATTATAGCTAATAAATTCGCCCCCTAAAATATTAACTATATTTTCATAAGCTGGATAACTTGGATTAGGAATAAGCACCTTATCATTTCTATTTATTAATGAAGAAATAGATGAATATAAAGCTTCACTTCCTCCAACTGTAACACATATTTCTTCCACTGAATAATTAATACCTTTTCTATTTAAATAAGTAGAAATTTCTTTTCTTAATTCTAAAAGCCCAAAATTATCGGTATAAACCGTTTTATCTTCTTCAATAGCTTTTATCATACCCTCTTTTATTTCCTTTGGTGTTTTAAAATCTGGTTGACCTAAAGTTAATGAAATTGCTCCATCTACTTTTTTTACTTTATTGAAAAATCTTCTTATGCCTGATATTTTAACATTATTCAAATTTTCATTCATTTTAACAGTCCCCATTTTCTAATTGATGATTAATAATTGTTATATGGCGTTGGAAGAACTACTAGGTCTTAGTATTGCTTAATTGTTTGAGAGCAGCGAGTTAACCAAAACTTTTAGCATAGTAATTTTCCCTAATTATTTATAGGAACATCTACTTCAGACAAGCTTCAGTAGATGTGCTTTCATACTAAGATCAGTTGTAACTCCGTTCAACTTCACTAAGTATTCAACGCCTGCGTAGCTATTTAACTTATGAAATATATCTCGTTATCGTAGCCTTTATATTCACAATTTATAACTAATATTCAATTCCTTTTCTTGCTTCAACACCATCTTCAAAATAATGTTTAATACACTTCATTTCTGTAACTAAATCACTCTTTTTCAAAATTTCTTCTGGTATATCTCTTCCTGTAAGTATAAGTTCCATAGTTTTAGGTTTATTATCAATAATATATACAACCTCATCTACTGTTAGGAACTTATTATATAAAACTCCCATTATTTCATCTATTATTAAAACATCACATTTATTTTCTTTTATTGTATTCAAAATAAATTTATAGCCTTCTCTTATTTCAAGCTTCAATTCTTCTTTCTCGACCTCGTTTAAATTCCAAACAAAGTCTCTTGGTTTTTCAAATCTAAATAATTTAAAGTTATCACCAAGTTCATCAATTGTTTTTAGCTCACCAGTTGGGCCTCCTTTTAAAAATTGAAGCATATATATCCTTAACCCATTTCCATAAGCTCTCATACCTTGACCTATGGCTGCAGTAGTTTTCCCTTTACCATTTCCTGTATAAACTTGGACTAGTCCTTTATTTAATTTCATACTATCAACTCCTTTTTTAAATTGTACATTATGTACAACTATATTGTAAACTAAATATATTTTAACATATTTTTACTTCTTTCCTATTGATATACATTAAATATATTGATATAATTTCTTCATTCTAACCTTATAGTATAGGAGGGTATAATATGAACTATAATGAGTTAATAGATCCTTATGAAATTGCAAAATTCATAAAGGATACACAAAAAACAACACCAGTGAAAGCATATATTAACGGAGATTTAGGTAATGCCGATTTAAAAGATCTAGAATGGTATGGTAATAATAACTTTTATATACTTTTTGGAGAATCTAATATAATTAATGAATTTATAAAAGAAAATAAACACCTTATAAATCATTATAGATTTGAAAATGATAGAAGAAACTCAGCTATTCCTATGCTAAACCTTTTAAATATTGATGCAAGAATAGAACCTGGTGCAATAATAAGAGATAAGGTGAAAATCGATAAAAATGCTGTTATTATGATGGGCGCTGTAATTAATATAGGAGCTGAAATAGGAGAATTCACTATGGTAGATATGAATGCAGTAGTTGGTGCTAGAGGAAAATTAGGTAAAAGAGTACATCTAGGAGCTGGCGCCGTAGTTGCAGGAGTTTTAGAACCTCCAAGCAAATCTCCTTGTGAGATTGGAGATGATGTTTTAATAGGTGCTAATTCTGTTATATTAGAAGGCGTAAAAATAGGTAATGGTTCTGTTGTTGCAGCTGGATCGGTAGTAGTTAAAGATGTACCTTCTGGTGTTGTAGTTGCTGGTAGCCCAGCTAAAATAATTAAAATAGTTGATGATCAGACAAGAGATAAGACAAAACTTTTGGATGATCTTAGAAAATAGCTCCTACATAATAAAAGGTGAAAAGCAAAGCTTTTCACCTTTATTTTATATTACATAACTTCTTGCTCATTACCTTCATGTTCTGATTCTAAATGATCATTTTGAACTTTTTCCATTTTTGATACTGATACTTCATAAGCAATTTTTTTAATTACATCAGTATCATTAACTTTCTTTTGATATTCTCTACTTTGTAGTCTTCCCCAAACTCTAATATTGTCTCCAACTTCTAGAGTTTGACAAAATCTTGAATTTCTTCCCCAAGCAATTGTAGGAATATAATCCGATTTATTATATGCCCTATTTACAGCTAATAATACATCAGCTATCTCTCTTCCAAATGGAGTTGTTCTATAAACAGGTTCCTTACATATATATCCATCTAAGAAAATTTCATTTGGATTTTTACTTCTTTCAATACAAGGTTCTATATTTCTAGCAAATACAGTTAAAATAAGTTTATTTGATCCATCAACAAACTTATTATATGATCTTAATTGTCCGTCTACTATTATTTCCTTATCAATTGATAAATCCATATTAGCTATTAATCTTTCTGATACTGTTATGTTTAAAATGTCAACTGAATCACTAAGTCTCATTACCTCCATTGAAAATGTATAAAACCCTTCCCCATACATTTCATGGCTAAATTCTAGTTCTGATATTACTTTTCCCTCTAAATAAATCTTGTTATTTAACATCAAGTTGTCCATCTCTAACCCCTCTCTCCCTTAGTAATAAATTTAATTAGTTATACTTTTTAACCCCACTGGATATATTTCCATTATAATACATTATATCATCATTTTTCAATATTTTTTAATTTATTTTTTTATTTGCTCACCTTTATCATCAATATAATAATTATCTTCATATATCATTTGCCCTACTTTAGCAAAGCTATATCCATCTTCACTTAGTTTTTTTATCATTCTATCTAGATTTCCTGGTGTATATTTTGCATTATTATGAAAAAGTAAAATAGATCCTGAAGTTACTCTTTTCATAACTCTATTATACTCTTCATCCGCACTAACTTGTTTCCAGTCAACTGAGTCTACATCCCATTGAATACATTTATATCCTTGACTACTTACAAAATCCAAAGATTTTTTACTATAATCCCCACTTGGAAATCTAAATAAATTAGGTTTAACTCCTATAGTTTCTTCTATAATTTTATCTGTTTTATCTAGTTCTTCTTTCATCCTAGTTTCATCTATCTTGGTAAACATAGGATGAATATAACTATGGTTTCCTATCTCATGACCTCCCTCCTTTATCTTCACAAGCTTCTCTCTATTTTCTTCACTATAATTTACCCAACCTCCCATTATAAAAAAGGTTGCCTTTACATTATATTTATCTAGTACCTCTAATATGTTATAAATTTCATCTTTTTCAGCCCAATTTATATCAAAAGTTAATGCTATAACCTTTTCATCTTTATTAACTCTATAAATGGGCTTATCATTAGATGCTTCTAAAGACACCTCCTTAAAGTCCTCTTTAAATAAAATAGACAAAACCATTGAGCATGATAATAATAATAAACTTACTACTACTCTATATCTCCTTTTCACAAAAAACTCCTTAAATTGCTATCATTTATTTATATTCTAAAAAATATTATTAATGACTATAATAACAACTTAGTAAAATTTATGATATAATTAATTTATACTTTCTAAAATGGAGGTTTAATATGTACGAAAACTCGGCAGAATTAGCAGAAAACAAATTATTAGTTTTATATGTAATGGAATCTTTAAAGTCTCCCATTACTAATACTCAACTTACTGAAATTATATTAGAAAATAACTTTATAAATTATTTCACTCTTCAACAATATATTAGTGAGCTTGTTTCATCAGAATTTTTAAGATATGACATTGTAAATGATAAAAACTTGATTTATATAACTGAAAAGGGATCAAATGTTCTTTCTTTCTTTTCTGATAGAATTTCTACTATGAAAAAGAAGATAATCGATGACTATCTTCTTTCCATGATTGACTCTATAAAAAAGGAGTTAACTATTCATAGTGATTATACATTAGGTAAAGATAATGCTTTTATAGTCGATTTACAAGCATTAGAAAATGAAAATCTTTTAATTTCTTTAAAGGTATCTGTTCCTTCTAAAAAACAAGCATTATCCTTATGCAACAGATGGAAAAGTGACCCTTCTGATATTTATACTAAAATAATGAACTCTTTATTTAGTGATGATAATTAATACAAAGTCATAGCATTAGGTTCCTTCCCTACTGTTATGACTTTTATTTTATTTTCATTTAAGTTAATACATATAACTCTTCCATTTAAATAATCTGATACAAAAGCTATTTTACCAAATTTAATTATTGATTTAGGCATACCACCTAAGCTCATTTTTCTCCATTTATCATAATTGCTTTTTTCTATTATAGTAAGAGTTCCATCACCAAAATTACAAATATATATATTTTCCTCATCTTCTAAAATATCTACAGGTGATTTCCCAACCTTTATTCTATATAAAGACTCAAATGTCTTTATATTAAATACCTCTATATATCCATCTTTATCGTCACCCATATAGCTTTCGCATACATATAATAATTTTTTATCATTAGATACTTTAACTCTTGTTGGATATTCTAATGTACTTAACTCCTTTATAACCTTATTTGTAGTCACATCTATAATAGACACGTTATTACTTTGAAAATTTGATACAAATAATAAATTAAGACTTCTACATAACTCTATATTATGAGGCCAATTATTAACTGCTATATCTAGTGCTATCCTTTTTTCTTTTATATCATAAATAACAACTGAATTTGATTCAGAACATGCAATATATAAATAGTTTTTTTCAATAGCTAAGTCATTTGGATGAGCTCCTACGTAAATACTATTCTCCTCTTTAAATGTATTCATATTTATTAAAGATATTGAATTACTATAACTATTTGCAGTATACGCTATATTGTCATTTAAGTAAACGCTACTAGGTCCTAAAGGCTTGTCTATCTTTCTTAAAAATATTTCTTCAGTTACTAATTCTTCTTTACCAAAATCCTTATCTATAGATACTTTACTTATAGAATCACTACCTGTATTACATACAATTAAAGAGTTCATATAGCACCTTCCTTTCTAGAAATTAAATATAAATTAAGATATTTTATAATAATTTCTATAAATACTATGTACATTTACAATATATGATTTATTTAGTTAAACGGGACAACTTTTTATCTTTTATTTCAAATTTCCACATTTTCTCTTCATTTCTACTTAATATAGATATATAATACTACTTGTACAATATTTAGGAGGGATATAAAATGTTTGTTTATAAGACTAATGGGGTTTGTTCTACAGAGATACATTTAGATGTAGAGAATAATATTATTAGAAATGTTGAATTTGTTAGAGGATGCGCTGGTAACCTTATGGGTCTATCAGTTCTATTAAAAGGCATGAACATCGATGAAGCCATTGATAAATTAAAAGGAATTGATTGTAAAGGTAAAGGTACATCTTGTCCAGATCAATTATCTAAAGCATTAGAAGAATATAAAAAAACTGCATAATCATGGGTTGCATCAAAATAAATTTTGATATCAGCAGATAAAAAGGGAATTTCTAATTTGAATTTCTCTTTTTTCTCATATATAAATAATAGATAAAAATTTTATTCGAGTTTAAAAACGTCTTTAAGTAAGTAAAATCAATGGTTTAAAAGAGGTTAACTTTTTTAAATCTATAAATCTTACTTAAAATTCAATAATTTTATATTAAATAGATTTCTGAGACTGCGCATTATTATAATTTTTAATTAAACTTATTACTTGATTTCTAATATCTTCAATCGAAAAGTTTTCTCCTGGACAAAGAGTGCTATAAACATCTTTATGGCCTATTATTTTATATATATCATATTTTAATGATATATATAATGATAATTTATATAAACTTTCTAATTGTTCGTCTCTTGGATATTCATCTTCAAAGTTTCCTTCCAAACAAATTCCAATTGAATTGTTATTTTCACCCTTTGTATGAGCACCTTCTGCATTTTCTGGTCTTCCAGAATATATACTTCCATCTTTTCTTATATAATAATGATATCCTATTCCTATCCAACCTTTAGATTTATGATATTCATTTATCCCTTCAGGACTCCATTCTTTTCTTGCAGAATGATGATATATTATCTTATTTGGATTATTATTTAATTCTAAATCTTCTTTCCATTTATAGTCTAAATCTATAACATTTAAATCTTTTTCTAATAAGTTAAGATCATTATAACTAATATTTATATTATAAAAAGTTCTATAACTTATCTTAAAATAGCTTCTTAAATTTTCTTTACATAATACTAATATAACCAAAAGACTAATTGGGATAATTACTAATAATAAAACTTTATTTAATTTCAAATTCGTCACCTTTATAATATTATATTATTTATCACTCTTAAATTATTATAAAAATAGGGTAAATATTCTTAAAAGAGAATATTTACCCAAATTATATATATTTCTATAAAATAAAGCTTATTAGCAAAGATATTGATCCTACAATTACTAAAGATATAGTTGTAATATCAATATTTATATTAACTTTACATGAATCAATTATTCTTCTTCTATCGATTTCATTTGTTTCTAAGCTTATATTAGCTAGCCACTGTGGATTAATTTGACCAAAATCTTGAAGAGATAAGCTCATAGGATTTCCTCCAACTGCAGAAAATATTCCCATCATTAATATTATTATGCCTTCAACAAAAAGCACATCGCTAAAATTATACCCTTTGAAACTAGAAATAATTTGCCCTAAGATAAAAGAAACTATCAAGGTAATAATAGAGATAGTTATAAATCTTGAAAAAGTTTTGGAATTTTTTTTAATCATAAGAATCACCATCCACCTTCCTTTGAAATCAATTACATTATAGCATTCTAGCCATTTTCTTACAACATAGTATTAAACTCTAGTCTTTATTTAAATTATTAATATTATAAAATTTTACATTTATCTTTAAAGAAATTAACATTTATTGCATTTATAATTCTTCATAATTTAATATATATATAAATGTATTATCATATAAATATATTTATATGACTTTTAAGATTTCTTATATCACAATTAACTAACTTTTTTAATTATAGGCTCTACTTTTTGAAATTCTTCATAAAATATATGAACTTTGTTCATATATTGATTATTATGAACAAAGTTCAAGATATGAAATGCTTACTTCTTAATTTCAGTTTTCAAGGAAAAATTTTAAAGAATTTAAGGATATACGGAGTTTGATATTTTAGAGATTAAAAACTATTATTAATATAAAGACTTAAGTAATAACAATTTTTACTTAATTATTATTTTAAAGGAGTGACTATAATGAATAATTTAATGATGGAAATTAGAAATAGAAGTAATATATTGCACAAAGCAACTGAAAATAACGGTTTTACAAGAAGACTTCTAGAAAAAAATGCTACTGTTGAAAGTTACGCTGAATATATATATAACTTATATTACGTTTATCAAGCTATTGAAAGTAATTTAGAGAAATTAAAAGATATAGAAAAAATTACTCCATTTGTAACAACAGAATTATATAGATCTGAATTAATCAAAGAAGATTTAAAAAACATTTTATCAACTAACTCATTTAAGCCTCTATCGTCTACTATAGCATATGTAGATAGAATTAATCATGTTTGTGAAAAGAATCCTAATTTAATAATTGCTCATGCATATACAAGATTTTTAGCAGATTTATTTGGTGGTAGAATATTTTATAATTTGCTAAAAGACCACTATAATATAAATAACGATAGCTTAAACTATTACTCTTATAAGGCTCTTGGAGATATGAAAGCTTATGTTATGAAATATCACAATATGCTAAACAAACTTACTCTTACAGCTCAGGAAAAAGAAGAATTTATTATTGAAATTTGCAATTCATATATTTATAATATGGCAATCTCAAATGAACTAGATTCTAAATGCTTTTAAAAAGAAGTGGCAAAGCCACTTCTTAAATATAGTATATAATTGTATCTTTTGATTTCTTATAATCATTTACTAAATCTTCTAATGTTATATCTGAAAAATATTTGCTTATTAAACAATTTATATCTTTCCATAAATTTTTATTTATAAAATCTTCTAATTCATTTTCTTCTTCTTCATTTATATCTATAAATATATTTTCGCCTTCTAGAACTTTTAAAATTTCACTAATTGTTAATTCGCTTGGATTTTTTCCTAATGTATATCCCCCTTGAGCACCCTTTCTCCCAACTATGATACCGCCTTTTCTTAATAAAGAAAATATTTGTTCTAAATATCTTTCTGAAATACTTTGCCTTTCAGATATTGTCTTTATACTTACATTTTCACAATCCATATTTATAGCTAAGTCTATTAATGCTCGTAAACCATATCTTCCTTTAGTTGAAATTTTCACATAATCACCTTTTCCTTTTTATTTTATATATTTCAATTAATATATATCCAAACAAAAATATAATATCAAATAAATAGTTATTGAATTTAAACAATTTAAATAGCAAATTTAAAAGTATATACTATAATTTCTTATTATTAAATAATATCCTTATCTAAATTCTATTCATTATTACATCTTTTAATTATGAACATAATCTTTATTATAACTCATATATTTAATAATAAAAGCCACCACTATAAATAGCAATGACTTTATTAGAATTATTTATATAAATCAGTTGATAAATATCTTTCTCCTGTATCTGGTAATAGAACCACAATATTTTTATCCTTATTTTCTTCTCTCTTTGCAAGTTCTGTAGCTGCTACTATAGCTGCTCCTGCTGAAATTCCAACTAACAATCCTTCTGTTCTAGCAATATCTTTAGAAGCTTTAAAAGCATCTTCATTTTCTACTGCAATTACTTCATCTATTATTGAAACATTTAGATTTTGTGGTATAAATCCTGCTCCTATTCCTTGTATTTTATGAGGTCCTGGCTTTCCACCTGCAATAACTTGAGAATTTGTTGGCTCAACAGCTACTATTTTTACATTAGGATTTTTAGCTTTTAAAACTTCTCCTACTCCAGTAATTGTTCCGCCTGTACCAACTCCGCCTACAAATATATCAACCTTTCCATCTGTATCTCTTAATATTTCTTCAGCTGTAGTTTTTCTATGAATTTCAGGATTAGATGGATTTTCAAATTGTTGTAGGATAACTGAATTTTCTATTGTGCCCTTAAGTTCATTTGCCTTAGCTATTGCTCCCTTCATCCCTTCTGATCCAGGAGTAAGAACCAATTCAGCCCCTAAAGCCTTTAAAAGATTTCTTCTTTCTAAACTCATAGTTTCTGGCATAGTTAATATTAATCTATACCCTTTTGCAGCAGAAACAAATGCTAAAGCTATTCCTGTGTTTCCACTTGTAGGTTCTATAATTACAGAGCCTTTATTTAAAACTCCATTTTTTTCTGCATCAATTATCATTCCATATCCAATTCTATCTTTTACACTACCTCCTGGATTGAAATATTCTAATTTACCTATAATAGTCGCTAAAGTGTTCTTTTCCTTATTATAATTAGATAATTCTAGTAATGGTGTATTCCCTATTAATTCAACTAAACTTTTTGCTATTTTCATTTTAACCTCTCCTTATTTATCCCACTATTCCGATATGTTTATTTTATAATTATATAATACTCTATTTCTATTAATTTGTGAATATATTTTTTGAATTATAAAAAAAGAAATTGTATCATTATTATTATACAATTTCTTTTAAATTAAACATATTTTAATTTTCTTTAATATTTTTCATAAACATAGTAAAAAAATTAAATAGAACAAATGTTATTATGCCTGTAGTAATATATATTTGTATTCCTGATATTTGCTTTATGATATTTCCTATTATTTCATATCCATCATTAATTAAAAAACCTGACATTTTAATTGAAGCCAAAGTACCTATTGCCATTGGAAATGTTAATCCTGCAAAAGCTGGAGTAAATTTATAAGAGAAAAATTTCGGTAGCTTGTACACTACAAATAAAAGTGTACTTAACACTAAAATATATAATAAATATAATAGAATTTTATTAGGCTCTTCAACGACATTTATATAACTAACTACACAAAGGCTTGATGGTGCTAATAATATTGCTTGTGTATGAAAAAATGCTTCTTTTAAAGGTTGTGTTCTTAATCTTATAATCATGAATGGTAATATTAATAATAATACTATTATACCATAGTATAGTACTATCTTGCTTATTAAAGGTTCTTTCATTACAGAACCTACAACTGTTGAAACCATTAAACCATTATAAGTTACAAACCAGCTTGGAACAAATGTATCTTTATTTACTCCTTTAATAACATTTCTATATGTAAATATAATTATATGTACTGTATGTAATAACACTCCTGTAATCCATAGCATTTTTCCAAAAGAATTATTATAGTCAAAGTAATAACCACCTAATATCATAGTTATCATAGTTATTCCTGCATAAAGACTAGCTGGAACTGTGTTTGAATATTCTTTTTTACAAGTAGGATAGAATGCTAAAATTTTAATCAAATATGCTATTAAAATACCAGTTGCTATCCACATTGTTAAATGTCTTACCCAAGTATATCCTAATGATGAATAAATATTTGATAATGTTGCTGCTCCTACCATTGTAGGTAATATTGGAACAGGTAATTTTTCTATTTTTCTAAAAATTAAATTATTTTTCATAATTCCTCCTAAGCTAGTTTTAATTATTCTATTAAATTCACATTATAATTTCAATACTTATTGTTAATTTTTTCACTTATATATGTATAAAAGATCTTTTATCATAATTCAACACTAGCATTATATCACTAATAAATATAATTTCCGTGATATTTATCACAAATTATCATTTTTATTAAAATAAAAAAATACTACACTTCTCTTAACTATAATAATATCTAGCTTAATGAAGTGTAATATTCTTATTTAATTAGTTCTTAAACTTTTAAATAATATGTATACAAATTTATACAAAACATATGCTATTATCGTTGTAGTAATATATATTTGTATTCCACTTACTTCTTTTATAGCATACCCTAAAAAATGATTATTCAATTTTATAAAAAATGAAGATGCTTTAATTGATGCAACTATACCTATTGCCATAGGGAATGTTAAACCTGCAAACCCTGGCGTAAAATTGTAAGAAAAAAACTTAGGCAACATATATAAAATAAATAATAGTGTTAAAAATATTATTGAGTAAAGAATATATACAAATATCTTATTAGGATTATCTATAAAATTTAAATAACCTACCAAACAAAGGCTTGATGGCGCTAATAATATAGCTTGAGTATGAAATAAGGCATCATTTATAGGCTCTTTCCTTAACCTAGAAATCATAAACGGTATTATTAATAAAAAAACTACAATCCCATAATACACTATAATCTTACAAATAAAAGGTTCCTTCATAGGAATTCCAACTACAGTCGAAACCATTATACCATTATATGTTACAAACCAACTTGGAACAAACGTTTCTTTATCTACTCCTGGAAATACATTTTTATACGTGAAAATTATTATATGTATTGCATGTAATATTATACCTATATACCACAGGCCCTTTCCTATTATTTCATTAAAATCAAAATAATAAGATCCTAATATCATTAATATCATAGTAAATCCTGCATATAAACTTGAAGGAACTGTATTACTGTATTCACTTTTACATGTGTCAAAATAAATTGTTATCTTTATAACATAAGCAATTAATATTATAGTTGCACATACCATTGTTATGTGCCTTATCCATGTATATCCCAAAATTTGATATACATTAGATAAAGTAGCTGCTCCAACCATTGTTGGTAAAATTGGTACAGGCATATTTTTTATCTTTTTTAACAGAGATTTATTCTCCATAATATACTCCTTTTTCATTTTTCTTTAGTATACAAACTCTAAGTTTTCTGTTTCATTAAAGAAGTCTGAATAATCAATATCAAACAAAGTTTTTTTAACTCTATCAACATTTATTTTTTGTTTTATAAGTTGCGTCAAAACCCCAACATATGATAAATCTCCTTGCACTATAGCTCCATAAATTGCTCCATCTTTATAAATTATCTTTTTATAATCTTTCCCGTCAATATCCGTTATTTCTTCATAACTTTCATCTGGCTTAACAACCATACCTAATGACATAGTAGCCACTCCACAAAAATTCATTGTATTTTTACTTCCAAAATAATCTTCCATAAATGTTTCTTTACCAACCATATTATTTGCAGCTATCATACCTTCTTTAACTGCTGTTGGCCATATTGGATTTCTTCCTGTTACATCTCCTGCGCCATAAACATCTCTGACATTTGTTTCACCTTTTGCATTTATTATAAGACCAAACTTGTCACATTCTATTCCACTATCTTTCAAAAATCCTACATTGGCTCTAACTCCCGTACAAGCAATTATCAATTCACATGGTACTTCTTCTCCAGTATTAAGTTTTATAGAGATAGGATTATTTTCATCATCTACAATCACTTTTTCTGCTCTTACACCAAACTTCAAATTTACTCCTTCTTTTTTTAATCTTTCTTCATATATATTTGCAGCATATTTATCTAATTGAAGTGGCAGAAGTCTATCACCCATTTCAATCAATGTTATATTTAAATTGTAATCTAATAATCCTGCTAACGCATCAACACCAACAAGTCCTGCACCTAAAATCGCAACATTTTTCACTTTTCGCACAATATTTTTAATTTTTATAGCATCATCTAAATTCCTTAATCCTATTACATTATTAGCACTTCTTAAATTTTCTATTGGAGGTAAAAATGACGATGATCCAGTAGCAAGTAAAACTTTATCATAAGTTAAACTATCTTCATTAGATAACTTTAATAATTTTTCTTTTATATCTATTCCAATAACTTCTACTCCTTTTATCCATTTTATTTTATACATTTCAAAAAAATTGTCTGGTGAAAAGTCTAAATCTTCTATATCTCTTCTTCCATCTAAAAAATGATGAAGTATACATCTTGAATAAACATGATCATCTTTAGATACTAAAGTTATTTCTGCATCTTTATCATGTTCTCGAATTGTTCTTGCTGCATTAATTCCAGATGCTGATGCACCTACTATAACATATGCCATTATTTATATACCTCCTCTAAGGTTAATGCTCCCATAGGACATCTATCTACACAATGTGGATATTTAGTATCTGTAGATAAACACATATCACATTTCATTACTTCTCTATTAGTTTGATAATCCATTTTTAATACTCCATACGGACAACCCATAATGCACATATAGCATGTTGCACATCGGCTTTTATCATAAATAACATATCCACTTTCATCATCTCTTCGCATTGCCCCTGTTGGACATGAATATACACACTCCGGTCTTGTGCAATGTCTGCAGTAAATTGGTGCATATCTTCCTTCACTATTAATAACTATTCTTCCTCTTGTATCTCTAGAGCCATGAGAGACCTTGCAAGCAGTAGTACAAGTTAAACATCCTATACATTTCTTTCTATCGATTTTTATTCTTTTCATAATAATCTCCTAATTAATTTTTTCTATTTTTACTGGACCATATTTGTAATTAGGTTCCTTTGAATATGTATCAAATATTGATGGTAGTACAGAATTTGCTTCTATATAATGCATTGGCGCATAAAGTTGGTCTTTTTTTACAGTTCTACTTAACTTAACAAGGAATTTGTTACTTACTCCATTTGGCGAGCTTACTTTAACAATATCATTTTCTTTAATATCAAGCTCCTCTGCCAAGTCCGTATTAAGATTTATGTATCCCTCTTTCATTATAATTGCTTCTACATCAGGAATTTCTCTTGTTCTTGTTTGTGTATGCCATTGCCCAACAGTTCCTCTACCTGTATTTAAAATATATGGATATTCTTCATTTTGTTCAAAAGGAGGACTCATAATATCTTCATAAATAAATTTTGCCTTTTTATTTGGAGTATAAAACTTTTTATCTTCAAACAATCTTCTTTCTTCCTTTTCAATATCATCGCCTTCTTTAAAAGGCCATTGAACCCCCTTAGAATCTTTTAACATATCATAACTTACACCAGTTATATCACAAGGCATATTCCTAGTGCATTCTTTTAATACTTCAAAGGCATCTTTAGGTGTTTTCCATTTATCTAAAAGACTTCCCATTCCAAGAGCTTTTCCTATTCCTAGTAAAATATCATAATCACTTAACTCATCTTTTCTCTTTTCAAGTACTGGTTGAATTTTAGATAATCTTCTTTCTGTATTTATTAGCACACCTTCTTTTTTCAGTCCATTTGTTGAAGGTAATATAAGATGGGCATATTTAGATGTTTCTGTATCACTATAAATATCCTGCACTGCTAAAAACTCTAATTTTTCGGCTGCTTTTTTAAATTCCAAACTATTTATCCATGAAACAACTGGGTTTGTTGCTAATACCCAAAGAGCTTTTATTGTTCCATTGTTTATACCTTCAATTATTGCATTATATGGTATTGTAGGCTTTTTAGGTAGCATATCCTCATCAATTTCTAAAGCTTTAGCTACAACTTTTCTTCTAGCTTTATCAGTATATTCTCCGCCACCATAAAGTCCAGTAGTATTACTAAATAATCTTGAACCCATAGCATTACACTGACCTGTTATTGAATTTGCTCCAGTACCTGGTTTACCAATATTCCCAGTCATAAGAGCTAAATTTATTACTGCTTGTGCAGTTCTAACTGCTTGATATCCTTGATTTACTCCCATAGTCCACCAAAGTGATACTCTTTTACCTTCATGTATTATTTTAGCTAATTCTAATACTCTTCCTTTTGAAATTCCTGTATACTCTTCAACATCATTTACATCATATTTTTTAACATGTTTTTTAAAACCTTCAAAATCTTCTGTACTGTTTTTTATAAACTCTTCATCTATCCAACCTTTTTCAATCAATATATTCGCTAATGTATATAAAAGTCTTAAATCACTTTTTGGTTTTAAATCTATCCACATATCTGAATTAGTAACTGTTTCACTTCTTCTTGGATCTATAGTAATAATTTTTTTATCTTTGTTCCTATTCTTTATTACTCTGCTCCAAAGAATTGGATGAGCCACAACAGGATTGCATCCTATAAATACCATTACATCAGATAGTTCTAAATCTTCAAATGTATATGGTGGGGAATCAAATCCAAAACTTTGTTTATATGCAACAACAGCTGTTGCCATACAAAGTCTAGTATTACCATCTCCATTTCCACCTAGAAATGTTCTTCCAATATGCCCTGCTAATGCCATTTCTTCTGTACATAACTGTCCCGTGCTTAAAAATGCAAAGCTTTCTTTACCGTATTTATCTTGAATTTTTTTTACTCTTTCTGCAAATATATTAAATGCTTTATCCCAAGATATATGTTCTAGCTTTCCCTTTTCATTTCTTAAAAGTGGTAATACTGGATTTTCATATATAGTATTTTGTTTATCTAAGTTCAGCCCCTTAACGCAACAAAAGCCTCTATTTACAGGATAATCCTTTGCTGGCTTAACCCTTTGTATAAATCCGTCATCTTCAACATGAAAATCAAAATTACATGCTATAGAACAATAGTTACAAGTAGATCTAACAACTTTCATATTTTTACTCCTCTTCATTAAACATTTTATAGCTATTATTAGTATTATTCGCTTATTATATACATATTAAACAACTGGGTATGTATAAATTTACTTATTCATTCATAGCTTTTGAGAGCAACAAAAACTTATATCTATCTAATTAAAAATTAGCAAACCATAACTATAAAATTAGTGTATTCTTAAATATTAAAATTCTAACACCATCAATAATTTAATTTTTAAAATTTCAAACTTTTATACTTTCGTATAAATAAAAAACATCTAGATACTTGATTATTAAAATCTAATATCTAGATGTTTCTTTATTATAATGTAAATACTTTTTTTTCATTATCTAATAAAGTACATTTATCTCCAACTCTTACTTTTCCACCTTTTAGTACTCTAGTAAATATTCCATTCTTAGGCATTATACATTCTCCGACCTGATAGTATATAGCACATTTATCATGACATTCCTTACCAATTTGAGTTACTTCTAAAAGTACTTCTCCAACTGTTAACCTTTGTCCAACTGGGAGTTTATTTAATTCTATTCCATCAACAACTAAATTTTCCCCAAATGCACCAAAATCAACATTTCCGCCTTTATTTCTAAATTCATCAATCTTTTCAAAAGCTAATAAACTCACTTGTCTATGCCACTTACCAGCATGAGCATCACCTTCTATTCCAAATTCCTCTATGAAATTTGCTTCTTCAACCTCATTTTTTAAAGTTCCCTTATGTTTACTTGTACATATAGCTAAAACTTTGCTCATATTCTTACCCTCCAATTTGATTCATAAATTTTAATTCTTTATCCTTACTATTTTTCATGAATAAATGTTTTTCTGGTTTATCAAAAATACTCTTTTCTATTGCAATTGATAATTCATTATCAGAAGCTCCATTTCTAATCAGTTCTTTTAAATCAATCCCATAATTAAAATGTAAACATTGCTTTAAAAATCCTTCTGAAGTTAATCTAATTCTATTACAATCCTCACAAAAACAATTGCTTATAGCACTAATAAATCCAATCTTACCTTTAGCACCTTCTAATTTTATATAAGCTGCTGGTCCACCACTCTTAATTCTTTTAACTTCTTCAAAATTTTTATAATTATTTTTTATAAATTCTATAATAGCTTCATTATTAATTCCTTTATATTTACTTCCTACCCCAATAGGCATAAGCTCTATAAATCTCACATCTATGGGTTTTTGTAATGTTAAATTTACAAAATCTATTATTTCATCATCATTAATATCTTCTATCATAACTGTATTCAATTTCACTTTTATTCCAAGTGAAATACATTTATCTATTGCTGCTAATACCTTTTTTAAGTCTCCTAATCTAGTTAATCTTTTAAATGTTTCTTCTCTTAATGAGTCTAAACTTATATTAACACCTTTTAATCCTGCTTTTGCAAGAATTTCTGCGTTTTCCTCAAGCAATATTCCATTTGTAGTTAAGTATATTTCCTCTATACCTTGTATTGTATTTATTCTTTGCATAAGCTCTACTATATCTTTTCTAACTAAAGGTTCTCCACCAGTAAATCTAACTTTTTTTATTCCAAGCTTTGCACTTTCGCATACTATTCTATATATTTCATCATTAGTTAATTTATCTTCATTTTTAAGAAAGGTATTATTCTTTTCTTCCATACAATATATACATCTTAAGTTACAATTATCAGTTAATGAAATTCTTAAATAGTCTATTTCTCTATCATACTTATCTTTCATATTATTTTGAAGAGTTATCTAAAAATTAAACTCTCCACTCTTACCCCCTGTTTTTTTAAGTAAATGAGTACCTTCTATAACCATTCTTTTATCTACAGCTTTACACATATCATATATTGTTAATGCTGAAATTGTAGCTGCAGTTAAAGCTTCCATTTCAACGCCCGTTTTATCTACTATTTTTACAGTGGCTTTTATTTCAATGCTATTTTCTTCTTCACTTATTTCAAAATCAATGTTACAGCTAGATATCATTAAAGGATGACACATAGGTATTAAATTAGATGTTTGCTTACTTGCCATTATTCCTGCAACTCTAGCTACTCCTAAAACATCTCCTTTACCTATTTTCCCTTCTTTTATAAGTTCTAATGTTTCTTTTCTTACTTTTATTTTTGAAACTGCAATTGCAACTCTCTCAGTTTTATTTTTTTCTGATACATCTACCATTCTTGCATTTCCACTATTATCAAAATGAGTAAATTTACTATTCATTATATCCTCCTACTTCCCAAAAGAACAATGTGGAAAGGTACAAACCTTACAATCTAAACATAATCCACCATGTCCATAATCTGCTATATCCCCTAAAGTTAATTTTTCATCTGCTAGTATTCTTGGCAGTACTAAATCCAATACAGTTCTTTTTGAATACATAGCGCAACTTGGTACTCCTAGTATTGGAATGTCTTTATAGTAAGCTAATAAAAACATAGCTCCTGGTAATACTGGTGAACCATATGTAACAAGTTCTCCACCACATTCTTTTATTGCTGTTGGAGTTACATCATCTGGATCAACAGACATTCCACCTGTGCATATAATCATATCTACATTTTCTTTTAACCCATTCTTTATTTCTTCTATTATTCTTTCCTTAGAATCTGGCAAAATAACTTGATTAATAACTTCACTACCATAATATCCAAGTTTTGATTTTATTACTGGTAGAAAGGCATCTTTAATTCTCCCACTATAAACTTCATTACCAGTTGTGATAAGTAAGCATTTCTTAGGTTTTATTTCCTCTATATAAATTATTTTATCCTTTATTAATTTTTCTGCATTAATGATTTTTTGTTCATCAATTATTAATGGAATAACTCTTGTTGCACCAATTTTTTCACCTTTTCTTATTGGAGTATTATTATGCAGAGTTGATACTATTATTTCTCCAAGACTATTAATCTTAAATAACTCTTCTTTGTCTATTTTTAAAACTCCATCAATATCTGCAAAAAAGTCAACTTTTCCTTCCTTTATTTCTTCTGATTTACAAACTCCATCCCCAAGTACAAGATTAGAAATTCTAATTGCAGCATCATTTTCATGTAGTTCTCCTTCACTAGGTTCCCATACATAAATGTGCTCTTTTCCTATAGATAATAGTTTTTCAATATCCTCTTCTTTTATAATATGACCCTTTTTGAAAAGTCTTCCTTTAAATTCTCCTGGTATTATTTGTGTAACATCGTGAGATAATATACACCCAACAGAATTATATACGCTTATCATCTTCATTCTAATGCATCTCCTATAAAGTTAATCATTTGCATGGTTACAAATTTTCAATAGATATTTTTATAAATGTGCCTATTTTCTTGCACATTCCTTTGCTTCTCCTATTAATATACCAATTCCATGTTTCAATTCATCTAATATAAAATCTAAAGCTTCTTCACATGCCTTTGGGCTTCCTGGTAAATTTACTATAAGAGTATCTTTTCTTATTCCAGATACTGCTCTTGAAAGCATTGCTCTTTTAGTTATTTGAAGGCTATACATTCTTATAGCTTCACAGATTCCTGGTGCTTCTCTATCAATTATTTCCTTAGTTGCTTCTGGAGTTATATCTCTTTTCGAAAATCCAGTTCCACCTGTACTTAATATTAAATTAACCTTTAACTCATCACTCATATGTATGAATTCCTTTTTTAACATTTCCTTTTCATCAGGTACAATTACCACTCTTTCAACTTTAAAGCCTGCATTTTCTATTATCGCTTTAATAACTGCTCCACTTTTATCTTCTCTTTCTCCTGCGTATCCCTTATCACTACTTGTTATTATTCCGACAGTATACATCAAATCTCCTCCAAGTCATTATATTCATTAATTGTATTTATATTTGAGAAATCTCTTTCATTTAGATCTTTATATGTTTCATTTTCTAATATTTTGTATTTTGTTGACATTATAAACTTTTGTAATTTATTTTCATTTTTTATTAAAACATCTTCAATTTTAGGAATTAAACTTTTAGAATACACTGAACATAAAGGCTGAAGTCTTTCATTGATTTTAGGTACTATAACTTCATATTCTTCACTTGCATTTCCTATAATGTTTAAAGTATCTTTTGTAATTAAAGGCATGTCACAAGCAATACATAAAACTTTATCATTTTTTGCATTTTTAAGTGCTGAATGTATTCCACTTAAAGGGCCATTTCCTAAATAAATATCACCAAAAATTTTTAAGTTAAACTTTCTATAATCTTCTTTTTTATTAGATATGATAATTATTTCATCAAAATCTTTTCCTGCATCCATTATATTTTCTATAAAGGTTTTTTCTTTAAAAAGTAATAATGCTTTGTTATTATAATTCATCCTACTACTTTTTCCACCTGCTAAAATGGCTAATGTTTTATCTATCATCTTTTTCTCCTAAAGCTTTATAATATCTACTAAATCTCCTTGATTTTTCCCATCATTATTAGCTTCTATTTCAATTATGCAATTTGAATTTATTGCAGAACTAAGTATTCCATTTCCTGATTTAATTTGTGTTATATGTACATATTGTTTGCAATTATTAACCTCTACATATCCTCTTATAAACCTTCTTTGAGGACTTTTCTTTTTGATATCTTTTGATAATATTGCTTTTTCTCGATTTATTTTAATTTCTTTATATCCAGATAATTTTTCAAGAGTTGGTTTAACTAATAATTCAAATGTTGTTAAAGCTGCTGTAGGATTACCTGAAAGACTAATTACAATTGATTTATTTACCATGCTACATAAAACCGCTGAGCCAGGCTTAATAGTTATTTTCCAAAAAAGTTTTTCTCCACTTGTAGTGTCTATAGCATCTTTTAATAAATCTTTTTCTCCAACTGAAACCCCTCCAGTTGTAATTATCAAATCAACTTCCTTTGAAACTTCTTCAATATAGCTACCTATTTCATGAAAATTATCATTTATATGATCAATGTATTTAACTTCATAACCCAGCTCCTTTATTCTTGATAAAATGGAATATTTATTACTATTATAAATTTTCCCTTCTCCTAGTTCATATTCTATATCTATGACTTCATCACCAGTACTTATAAACGCTATCTTAGGTTTCTTATATACTTTTATTTTATTTATTCCAGAACAAGCTAAAATTCCAATATCAGCATAATCAAGTTTTTTGTTTGATTTTAAAAGCAGACTTCCTTTTGAGATATCTTCTCCCTTTATGCATATATTTTCCTTTTCATTTATACTTTTCTTTAAGATAATAAAATCATCTTCTAAATCTACATCTTCTTGTTTTATAACAGCATTTGCTCCTTTAGGAATTGGTGCACCTGTCATGATTCTAACTGCTGTATTGTCATTAACAACACTACTACAAACACCTCCGGCATAAACCTTATCTATTACCCTAAGCTTCCTATTACTTAATTCAGTATTCTTAGAAATTAATGCATACCCGTCCATTGCTGATTTATCAAAAGGTGGATTATTTATTTGTGCATAGATATTTTCACTTATTACTCTATTTAATCCCTGAATTAAATCTATCTCTTCTATACTCAAATTATTCACATTATTATTTAATATTTCTATTGCTTCTTCTAATGAAATAAAGGATTTCACGTTCTTCCTCCCTTTAAAAATATTGTATGTAAACTTATTCATTCCATCACTTCCCTCCAAGTCAACAAAAATTTACATACATCAACTTGAAAATAGAAGAATGAGAAATGCAAAATACACATACTTTTCAATCATTAAGATAAAATAACTATAAACTTATACAATTATCATTTTAGAATAATAATATTTTATACTTTTCTATACAAAAAAGCCTATTACCCATAAATTTGGTGAGTAATAAGCTTTTAATTTAAATATAAATAAACACTTTAAATAGTGTTAAAATGTACTTAATATATAAACCTAAAAATAATAGCAAGTTTACTTTTATTTTTAGACCTATATTAACTATAAGTATACTATATTTAAATCAACTTATTTTCCTTCCCAAATCGTGGAGATGCTATCTTTTCAAATAAACACCCTGTGAATCTAAAATTCAGGCGTAGTATCCATAGAATGTATCCTTAGGCAATACTATGCTCTAGAAAATATCATTGATAATGTTCGAATTTAAAATCTTCTTCTTTTTCTATTAAATCAGCAAGTTCTTCAAAATTATTTTTATCTACAACTAAAACATCATTTAAACTTAAATTTGTATCACTTGCTACTGCTATAAGATTATTCTTAGGTGTTATTATTTTACTACTAACACCACTTCTATATACTTCTATCTTTCTTAAATTACTTTTCTTATATCCTTCTACTAAAATTATATCTTTATCCATTGCTAAGTTTATAAGATCGTAAATTTCAGTTTCTTCATTTAATTCCTTTATTATTGCAAGCCTAGAACTTGAAGATATTATTACAGTTTCTGAACCCGCTTCCCTATGTTTATATGTATCTTTTCCTTTTTTATCAATATCAAACCCATGAACATCATGCTTTATTGTTGCTATACTTAAATTTCTATTTTTTAATTCCCTTATTAACCCTTCCATTACAAATGTTTTTCCCACATTTGACTTTTCTCCAATTATATTAATTACCTTAGACATAATTTTCATCCTTTAAGTATATTTTAACTATTAATTTTTAATAGCTTTATTTAATAGCTTTATTTAACTTTAAATTTATACTTATTATGTTCTATATTTTTTATAATAATCCTTCTTTAAAATATATTATTAATAAAATATTAACTACATAATTTGCAATAAAGATTTAATATTTAATTAAACTATATGGAAATTAGCTAAAATACTAATTTCCATATAAAGATTATTATTTATAACTAAATTCAAAATTCTTTTCTATATTAAAGAAATCTGCATAATCTATATCAAAGATATTTTTTGTTACTTTGGATATATCTATTTTTTCTTTTATAAGTTGTGTTAACACGCCTGCGTAAGATAAATCTCCTTGGATTATTGCTCCATAAATTTTGCCATCTTTGTGTATTATCTTTTTATAGTTTTCGCCATCTATGCTTATTTCAACTTTGTAAGTTTCATCCTTTGGTTCTATATCACCTAAAGACATAGTTGCAACACCAACAAAATTCATAGTATTCTTGCTTCCAAAGAAATCTGTCATTATCATTTCTTTTCCTAACATATTGTTTGCAGCAATTATCCCTTCTTTTACTGCTGTTGGCCATATAGGATTTCTTCCGGTTACGTCTCCTGCTCCATAAATATCATTAATATTAGTCTTTCCTTTTTCGTCTATTATTAATCCAAACTTATCACATTCAACATTACTATAGTTCAAAAAGTTAACGTTAGATCTTACCCCTGTAGCTACAATAACTAATTCACATGGTATTTCTTCACCAGTATTAATTACTAAAGCTTTAGGATCTTTATTTTCATCTAAAATTAATTTTTCTGCTCTAACACCAAGCTTTAAATTCACTCCATTTTCTGTGAACTTCTTTTTATAAACTTCTGAAGTATATTCATCTAATTGTATTGGTAAAACCTTATTTCCCATTTCTACTAAAGATATATTTACACCTGTATCAATAAGTCCACTTACTGCATCTATTCCAACAAGTCCTGCTCCTAATACAACTACATTTTTAACCTTAGCTGCCTTTTCTTTTATAAGCACTGCATCTTCTAAATTTCTAAGTCCAACTACATTATTTCCTTCTCTTAATCCTTCAACTGGTGGAATGAATGATGAAGCTCCGCTACAAATCAATAATTTATCAAAACTTAAAACTTTATCGTTAGATAAAGTTAAAGTTTTATTTTCATCATTTACACAAATAACTTCAACACCATTTATCCATCTTATATTGTACTCTTCAAAGAAATTCATAGATGTAAAGTTTAATTGTTCTACATTTCTATGATTTGAAATGTAATGATGCAAAATACATCTTGAATATACTTCAGTATCTTTTGAAACTAATATTATTTCTGCATCCTTATCTAATTCTCTCAATGTTTTTGCTCCACTAATCCCAGCTGCAGATGCTCCTATAACTACATATTTCATTAATTAGGCACCTCCTCTAATGTAATAGCTGCCATTGGACATTTTTCTACACATTGTGGTGTCCCCTTATCTTTGCATGCATCACATTTCATTATTTCCTTTTGTGCTCTACTGTCAGCTTTTAATACTCCATAAGGACATGCCATTATGCACATATAACAACTTGCACAACGCTCTTTATTATAAGTAACTAATCCTGTTTCCTTATCTTTGCTCATAGCTCCAGTCATGCATGTGTAAACACATTCTGGTTTATCACAATGTCTACAAAAAATTGGAGCATACTTTCCACTACTATCTATTGTTATTCTGCTTCTTGTATCTTCTGAATTATGAGAAACAATACATGCCGTTGTACAAGTCAGACATCCAACACATTTCGATCTATCTATTTTTATTCTCTTCATATTGAATCCCCCTATTTTTTAAAAATATTCACTGCAACAGTTTTAAAAGATGGTTCTTTTGAATAAGGATCATAAACTGAAGGAGTTAAGGAATTTGTTTCAATATAATGCATTGGTGCATATATATGATCCTTTTTCACATTTTCTGAATAAACAACATTAAATTCATTAGTATTACCATTTTGTGAAGCTATTTTAACTCTTTCATTTTCATTAATATTTAATTCTCTTGCTAGCTCTGGATTCATTAAAATATAAGATTCTTTGCTATAAATTTTATTATATTCTATTTCTCTAGACCTAACTTGAGTATGCCATTGTCCTACAGTTCCTCTTCCTGTATTTAATATATAAGGGAATTCTTTTGAAGTCTCTGTTGGATTTTCTGCTATATCTTCAAAATGGAACTTAGCCTTCTTTGATGGTGTATAATAGCTGCCATCTTCATAAAGTCTTCTTTCATCCTCTTCTATAACTTGTCCTTCTTTGAATGGCCATTGAACTCCTCTTGAGCCTTCCATATTTTTGCCTTCTAACATTTCATAAGTAACTCCTGTTATATCACAAGGCATTCCTTTAGAACATTTTTTTAATAATTCAAATACGTCTCTTGGAGTTTTCCAATTATCAAGTAAACTTCCCATACCTAACGCTTTACCTATATTTAAGAATATTTCAAAATCAGATAATTCGCCCTCTTCTTTTGGTACTACTGGATTAACTTTTGACAATCTACGCTCAGTATTAATAAGGACTCCTTCTTTCTTTATAGCTGGAACTGAAGGTAAATATAAATCACAAAGCTGTGCAGTGTGAGTATCTTCATATATATCTTGTACAACTAAGAAATCTAAATTTTCTACTGCTTTTTTAAATTCATCATTATTTGTAAATGAATGTCTTGGGTTTGTACATATTACCCATAATCCCTTAATTTCTCCTGCAATTGCTTTTTCTATTATAACGTTATAAGGAAGCGTTGGCTTAGTTGCTAATACACTTTCGTCAACTTCTAAGGCTTCCGCTACAGCTTTTCTTCTTACTGGATTATCAAAATCTCCACCGCCATATAGTCCTGCTGTATTGCTGAATGCTCTTGATCCCATAGCATTACATTGACCAGTTAATGAATTTGCACCTGTTCCTGGTCTACCAATATTTCCAGTGATCAGTGCTAAGTTTATTATAGATTGTGCAGTTCTTACTGCTTGATATCCTTGGTTTACACCCATTGTCCACCAAAATGATACTCTTTTCCCATTATGTATTATTTCTGCTAGTTCTAAAACTCTTTCTTTAGATATTCCTGTTTCTTCTTCTACATTATCTAAAGTAAATTTAGAAACATGATTTTTAAAGTCTTCGTATCCCTCTGTATGCTCATCTATATATTTTTTATCAATCCAACCATTTTGAATTAATACATTTGCTAATGTATATAATAGAACTAAATCAGATTTAGGTTTAATATCTACCCACATATGAGAATTTATTGCTGTTTCTGATTTTCTTGGATCAACTGTTATTATTTTTGCATCCTTATTTTTTCTTATTCTTCCCCAAAAAACTGGATGTGCTATAACTGGATTAGCTCCAATTAAAATTATAGTATCTGAAAGTTCAGCATCATTTAAAGTATAAGGAGGAGCATCAAAACCAAAACTTTGCTTATGCGCTACAACTGATGTCGCCATACATAATCTTGTATTTCCATCTCCATGCATACCCATGTAATTTCTTCCTATATGTCCAAGCAACGCCATTTCTTCAGTTGTCATTTGTCCAGTACTAATATATGCAACACTTTCTTTACCATATTTAGCTTGAATTTCAGTCATTTTTTTAGCAAAAACTTCAAAGCCTTTATTCCAAGATATTTCTTTCATTTCTCCATTTTCATCTCTTAATAATGGGGATTTTCTTGCCTTAACTTTTGTTTGTTGCTTATCTAAGTTTAATCCTTTAATACAACAAAACCCCTTATTTACTGGATAATCAACAGTAGGTGAAACCTTTTGAATCTTACCATTATCTACATAGAAATCTATGTTACATGCTAAAGCACATAAATTACAAGTTGATTGAATTTTTTTCATATAACTTACATCTCCAATTCATAATTTTTAAACTCGTTATATTATTTTATGATTTTTAATTTTATCATTAACTATCGCTAAAAACTGTGATGATTATCACAGTTTTATAATTGATTGTTATATAATTAACAAATTGTTTAAATATGTTTTTCCATGTTTTTTAAAATATAATAAAAAAAGATATAGGATTTATTAGTTATTACACTAACTATCCTATATCTATATTACTCTATTTAATAATCTCACTTCTTTTAAACTTCAATTATTTCTTTTTTTACAGGCTCGTTCTTTAAAAAAATTATCTTCTTTGTAAACTCTTTTGCTTCGTTTATGTCATGACTTATAATTATAGCTGTTTTTTTATTATCATAAAAATATTGTTTTATATATTTAATAATATTTTCTTTATTTGCCTTATCTAAGCCTTTAAAAGGCTCATCCATGATAAAAATATCAGCATCATATATCACGGCTCTAGCTATATTTACTCTTTGCCTCATACCACCACTTAACTCATGTGGGTATAAATCTTTGCAATTTAATAAATTCATATTTTGTAATATATCATTGATTTTTGCTTTTCTTTCATCTTTCCTTAATCTATTTTTAATCACAATATCTAAATTATTATATACATTTTTCCAAGGTATTAATCTACTTTCTTGGAAAACGACACTAACTTTATTTCCACTTGAAATTAATTGATCTTTTATATATTTAGTTAAAGTACTCTTACCTATACCTGATTCTCCCATTATAAAGTTTACAGTGTTTTCTTCAAAGTTTATTGAGAAATCATCATATAATACTCTATCATCAAACCTTATGTTAACATTGTTAAATTTAATCAACTATATACCTCCTCCCATTAATTAGCTTGCCTGTAAAGTATATAATGATCTTATCAGTTATATAACATAATATTGCTACTATAATTATCCACGCAAATATACCTGATGTATTAAAATTAATTTTTTCACCTTGTATTGCAGTTCCTATTCCATATAACGGTTGACCATAAACTTCCCCTGCTATTACTACTTTAAGAACTAAAGAAAATGTTGATGTCACTATAGATGAAATACTAATTATTATTGCTTGAATATGTATGCTTAAAAGTTTATCAAAAAAACTAACCTCAAAAGCTTCAACCATTTCATTTAATTCACTATTTCCATTTAAAATCGAATTCACAGTTGTTTCATATAAAATAGGAAATGCTATAATTATTCCTATCAAATAAGGTGCATAATTTTTATTTAGCCAAATTAGTGCTATTAATATAAATGCTATTGTTGGTATAGATTTTAATATTGAATTAATTGGATATAAAAAGTTATATGCAAATTTATTAAATCCAGAAAATATTCCTAAAACTATTGCTATTATTAATGCTATAAAAAAGCTTATAAATCCTCTTAGCAATGAATTGATTATATTTAATAAAAAGTTCTTTTCTTTCATTATCCTTAATATTTCATTTATTATTTCACTTATTTTAGGCAAATAAATAGAGTTATTAATTTTATTGGATAAAAATATCCATATCACTACTATTATAAATAGCGATATGAATATAATCTTTTTATCCTTCATAGAAGAAGTCTTCATTTGGTATCTTTTCTCCTATTGATTTTGCATTTTCATTTTCTAAAACCTTAAAATACTCTAAGTAGTCTTCCTTACTATCTCTTGCCTTTGAAAAGCTTATATTACTATTTTTTATTGATTTTTCTATTATAGAAGCTTCTACTTGTGATCCATTTTCTACTGAATAATCTGCAGCTTCTTTATTATTTTCATTTACCCACTGAATAGAGTTATTTACCTTATCTATAAGTTCATTAAGAAAATCCTTATCATTATTTATTATTTCTTCTTTTACTATTATACTTGCTTGTGGAAATCCATTTTTACTATTAAATTTTTCTTTCCATAAATCATTTAAACTAGCTATTATATTTATATTAGGATTTTTACTTAATATAGTAGTTAATGCTGGTTCAGGTACCACAGCATACTTAGCCTTACCACTTAATATTGCTGGTGCTAATTCTGTAGCTCCTCCTACATAACTTAAAGTTACATAATTTAATATTCCACTTTCCTTTAATAAAGCTTTAAAAACTATATCTGGAGTTAGTCCATTCCCTATGTTATACACTTCTTTTCCTTTTATATCATTAAAGTCTATTTTTTCTTCAGTTGAAACTAAGTACAAAGCTCCATACCCAGTTGTCCCAACTAACTTATAACCGAGTCCCTTATTATAAGCTTGTGCTGCTAGATTAGATGGAACTATAGCTATATCTGGTTCTCCTTTCATAACTGAAGTTGCTAATGTATCTGATGTATTTTCTATAGAATAATTAATATTATAATTATCATTAATCTGTATATTTTCTTTTATTAATTTTGAGATTGCTGTAGATGGAACTCCATTTGGAACAACTATTGATATTTCTTTTCTTTCCGCATCTTGAGTTACATTTTCCTCCACTTTTGCTTTACAGCCTGTGAACATAAAAAATATAGTAGCCATAAAGACAATACTTAATTTAATTTTATTACTTCTTATCATTTTACCTACTCCTCCATACTTACTATATATTACCATTATAACATTAACCTTAATATACTCAATACCAATTAATACAATATCACCACCTCTTTATGAGTTATTTTTTATCACATAAGGCAGTTTTTATATTGATATTATCTTATTTTATATATATAATATTATTATATAATTTTGAGAGGAATGAAAATTTATGATAGAAAATAAAATTGAGTTACTAATCAATAATAGTAATAACTTAGAAAATGTAAAATCCACTTTTGGTATGGGTACATTTAAGAGATGTAATGCGCTAAATTTAACATTAAGAAATATTACCGCAAATGTAGAAAAGATTAATAACTGTATAGATATAATAAGAGGTAATTCTTCTATCTTTTCTAACTTTAGGGGAAATAACCTTTTAACTACTGCCGTTAATTTATCTATGCAAACTAATCCAGAAGAAAGCTTTAATGATATTATGATTATATATAGCAAGTTGAAGAATCATTTCTTCAACAATCAGTTTTTGGTTTTAGCTTCTCAAATAATATACAATTACAAAA
This sequence comes from Clostridium sp., assembly GCF_017888565.1. Classification (GTDB taxonomy): domain Bacteria; phylum Bacillota; class Clostridia; order Clostridiales; family Clostridiaceae; genus Clostridium. Next base: position 24,705 of record NZ_JAGHFX010000097.1, on the reverse strand, counting down.
ATACAAATGATATTGATTTAATAGTTAAAAATACTAGAAAAGCTTATGATACTATGAAAAAAAATCATTTATTTTTAACTGGCCAGGATGATATTTGCGCTGCAGCTCTTATTGCAACAACTTCCAATAACTTAGAGCAAACATTTTTGGATATGGAGGAATGTTATAATATTTTAAGAAATAATGGTTTTTATAGTGGAAATAATCTTCAAGCTTTATCTCATATACTATCACTTTTTGAAGGATTACCCCAGGAAAAATGTAATAAAGTTATTTTATTGGATAAAGTTTTAAGAAATCAATCTGTTCCATTAAAAGGCTATTCTTTACCAATTTTAGGAGTTGCAGCTCTTACTAATGCTGATTATGAAAAATTTGCTACTGACTTAAATTCAATAAGTAATTCATTAAAGAAACAACGTGGATTTGGAAGCTTTACTTTAGGCCGAGATGTGAGAAATATGATTATAGCTTCTTTACTATCATTAGAATCTATAGAAGATACTAATTCTTTAATCAAAGAAAAATTAATAGAGACAACTAACAATATATCTTTAAATATAGTTATTATAATGCAAATAGCAGCAGCAACTGCTGCAACATCTGCAGCCGCTGCCGCTGCTGCTTCAAGTAATTAAATTTATCAAAACCTTAAAGTTTAAATATTATTCTTTGAACTTTAAGGTTTTTGTTATTTCATCTTCTCCAATTATTACATCACTAAAAACTTCAGTAGCATTTTCTAAATACTCATTTGGATTTAACATAGCTGGGCTAAAATGTGTTAAAAGCATTTCACACACATTACCATTTTTCGCTAAACCTGCTGCTTCTCTGAAAGTCATATGTTTATTTTTTATAGCCTTTTCTATATCTTTATCATCTCCATAAGTACCTTCACATATGAATAAATCACTATTTTTTATGAAGCTTGCAATACTATTTATTGGTCTTGTATCTGTAATAAAGCTTACTTTAATTCCTTTTCTTTCTTCTCCTAAAACCATTGTATAGTCATATTTAAACTCATTATAAATTATTTCATCTTCCTTTTGTAATTTGTTCCACAATATCTTAGGTACGTTATTTTTAGTAGCTTTATCTATATCAAACTTTCTTTTTCTTTTAAAATAAAAATTATACCCCAAGCAAGTAGATGAATGTTCAAGTTCTATGGATCTTAATATCAAATCACTTTTTTCACTTGTATCTAATTCGATTAAATCTTTATTTACATTAAAATATAATTCATTAGGATTTTCTATTATATTTAAATCATAAGGTAAATAAGGAGCAATTACTCTAAGACTATTTACTACATTTGTAATTCCTATTGGTCCAATTATAGTTAAAGGATGCTCTCTTCCACTATTCCCTATAGTCGAAAGAAGTCCTGGAAGTCCAACAATATGATCACCATGACAATGAGTTATAAGTATTAAATCTATTGCCTTAAATCCAAGTCCCATTCTTCTTATTGCTACCTGTGTACCTTCACCACAATCTATTAGTATTTTTCTTCCTTTATAGTTTATAAACAGTGAAGATAAATTTCTATTTGGCATAGGCATTCCTCCACCACATCCTAATAGTGATATATCAATCAAATTAATCACCTTCCTTCTTACTATGTTGTAAATTTTAAATTTATATTTTTAATAATCTATATATTAGTAAATAACATAGTATCTCTATTATTATTTATCATATTTAAAACTTATAATCCAAAATATATTTATTTATTATTACATATTAGTTAATTTTTTATATTAACAAAGACAGTAGAATAATTATCTACTGTCTTCACTTAAATTACAAATAATTATTTTGCTAGTTCTAAAGCTATTTCCATCATATCAGTAAAGCTTTTTTGTCTTTCTTCAGGGCTAGTTTCTATTCCTTTAAATATGTGGTCAGAAATTGTAAGAATAGATAATGCTTCTACTCCAAATTTTGCTGCTAGTGTATAAAGCTCTGCTGATTCCATTTCTACAGCTAAACAGCCATAATCAGCCCATAACTTTATTCCTACATTAGTATCATCATAGAATAAATCTGAAGATAAAACATTACCAACTTTAATATTTAATCCTTTTTCTTTTCCTTTATTGTATGCTTCTAATAAAAGATCAAAGTTTGCTGTTGGCGCATAATCCATACCTTGAAATCTTCTTTTATTTATTGCTGAGTTTGTTGAAGCACTTTGTGCTAAAACTATATCTCTTACATTAACATCTTCATTCATAGATCCTGCTGATCCAATTCTAATAAGTCTTTTTGCTCCATAAAATTGAATTAGTTCATTTACATATATAGAATGTGATGGTAATCCCATTCCTGTTCCTTGTACAGATATTCTTTTACCTTTATATGTACCAGTATAACCATACATTCCTCTAACTTCATTATAACAAACAGGATTTTCTAAATAATTTTCAGCTATAAACTTAGCTCTTAATGGATCTCCTGGTAATAATACTGTTTCTGCTATAGCTCCTTCATCAGCCATTATGTGTAAATGCTTTGCCATCTGTTAAAAGCCTCCTTAATTTATGATTAATAAAATACTATCATATTTCTAAAAACAAATAAACATTTTCACTTCAAATTATCATTATTGTTACATTTGTTATCAAAAATAAAATAATTTTTACTCTTCATCATATATTATTCACTCTTTCCTCATAGTTATAAATTGCGAATCAATTTATTTTTAATGAAGTAATTAAAAAATGAAAAAATTAAGGTGAAAAATCCTTAACTCTTCCATTTTTCACTATCTTGCTTTGCAAAATATAAAGAAAGTGTAATTAGTAGAATTAATTTTACTAATTACACTAAAATTTATCTAATATATTGGATTATTTGTAATACTGCTGTCATTGTCTCTTGGAGCATATATATTTACTCTTCCAAAGGTTTCAGTGTTTATTGTATAAACATCACTTTGTGGATTTCCTAAGATTTCATAAGATAATCCTCCATATCTTGATGGTGCTAAAAATCCTACTTCATTTCCTATAACAGGTGCTCTATTTAATGAATATACCCTCCAAGTAACAACTGATTTATTTAAATTCAAATACCTTTTACTTGATGATGAACCTCCAGATGATCCTGGTGTTCCTGGTAAAACCCCTGTGCTATCGCCATATAAAGCATTAGTAGTAATTGAACTATCATTATCACTAGGAGCATATATATTTACGCTTCCAAAGGTTTGTGTATTTATAGTATATACATTACTTTGTGGATTTCCTAATATTTTATATGATAGTCCTCCATAAGTTGATGGTGCTAAAAATCCTACTTCATTTCCTATAATAGGTGCTTTATTTAAAGGGTATACTCTCCAACTATTAACTGATTTATTTAAATTTAAATATCTGTCTGTACCAGGGGTAGTTGTTGGTGGATATACTGGTGTTTCTGGTTCATTTGGTGTTGATACTTCCTGACCAACTAATCCTTTTACTATAGCAGTTGCGATTCTTTCAGGATTATAAATATTCATATCACTAGAATCAATAAAACAACACTCTACTAGCATTGATTTAGTTCTTATTCCTCCAACTACAGCTAGTTCACTACCATTTTTTATTCCTCTGTTTATATATCCTATAGCATTCATTTCTCTTAAAATATTAGATGCTTCTACAAGAATAGAGCCACCTTTTGTATAAATTTCAGCCCCTCGTCCCCCACCTGCATTTAAATGAATTGATACTGAAATATCTGCTGCTGCTGAATTAGCTGAAGAAACTCTAATTCTTAAACTCTCAGATACGCTTAAAGCATAATCTGGTGATACAACAACAACAGAATGTCCTAAACTCTCTAATTTAGCTCTAACCTTTTTTCCAATTTCTCTTGTACAAACTTCTTCTCTATACCCATTTCCCGATGCTCCAGTATCAGGTCCTGACAAACAGTGTCCATAATCTAACACTATTTTCATATTAATCACCTCAATATAAAATATGCAATGATTATGTTATCTGACATTATTCTTAATAAAAATCTACAAATATCCTTATATATTGTTAAATTTCTTTCTTATTTCTCCTATCATATAAAGTGAACCAGATGCAACTATTAAATCATTTTTATTTGCTTTACTTAATGCTATATTTATTGCTTTATCATAATCATCAAAAGCAACACAATTATTATTATATTTAAATACCACTTCCTTTAATTCATTTGAGCTAGTTGCTCTTATTGAATTTGCAGTTACTGTATAAACTTCAGCAGCTAATGGAGCTATTATTTTAACCATTTCTTCAACATTTTTATCTGATAAAATTCCAAGTATTAAATATATATTTTTATATTTAAAATACTCCTCTATGTTACTTTTAAGAAATACTATACCTGCAATATTATGAGCTCCATCAATTACTACATATGGAGCTTTCCTCAATACTTCAAGTCTTCCTTTCCACTTAACACTTTTTACGCCTTTATATAATTTATTAATGTTAACATTTATATAATTTAAATTTTGAAGTTCTTCCAATGCTTTAATTGCTAAAGATAAATTAATTATTTGGTGTTTGCCAAGGAGAGATAAATCTACGTCATGTTTATTATTATTAAAATTTATTGAAACCCTTTGATAAGGAATATCATCATTTACTATTTCCAATAAACTAAAATCATTTAAATCTGCAATAGTTAATTTAGATTTCATTAATAATGCTTTACTTTTAATAATATTAATAGCTTCATCCTTTTGCTTACATGTTATAACTGGAATAGATTCTTTTATTATCCCAGCTTTTTCATTAGTTATTTCTTCTACTGTGTTTCCTAAAATATTTGTATGATCTAAGCTTATAGAAGTTATTATTGATAAAATTGGTGTAATAACATTTGTTGAATCTAGTCTTCCTCCAAGGCCTACTTCTATTAATCCAAAATCAACTTTTTTTCTGCACAAATATAAAAACATAATACATGTTAATACTTCAAATTCAGTTGGATGCTTATATCCTTCTTCTACTACTTTATTAACATATGGCTTTATTTCATCTAATAAATATACTAAGTCTTCTTCAGGTATATTATCATCATTTATTCTTATTGTTTCTTCTATTTCTTCTAAATATGGTGAATTAAAAAATCCTACTTTATACCCATGTTCAATTAAAACTTTACCTAATATAGATGATGTTGATCCCTTTCCATTTGTTCCTGCTATATGTATAAGCTTTAATTTTTTATGTGGATCTCCAAGTAATTCTAATAATCTTTCTGTACGCTCCAACCCATAATTTGAACCTAATACTCTTAGCTCCTCTAAATATTTTAATGCTTTTAAATCTTTCATATTTATTTCATTCCTTTAACACTGTTTCTTATATGTTCTAAAAATAATTCCATAGTATTATTTACTCCTAAATGACTTAACATCCTACTTCCAACTGCATCTTCAAATTCATTGAATAATATTTCACCATTTCCTAAAAGTAAGAAATCAATCCCACCAAAATCTATGTCTATATTATTTAGTATTTTATCTAATATTTCTTTTTGCAAAGATGAATATTCAAATAATTTAACCTCGCCACCTCTTGTAAAATTAGATAAAATATTATCCTCTTTAGGAATCCTAATTACTGAATTTACTATATTGTTATTTATAATATAAAATCTTATATCTCCAACATAATCTTCAATAAACTCTTGATAAACATTTTTATTAAAATCTACAGAATTAAAATATTTTAATATATTTATACCTATTCCACCATGTCCATTTTTAGGTTTTTCTATTATCTTTTTATTACTATTTAACTCTTCAATACATCTATAAATCTTTGGATATTTAATATCTAAAGTTTCCATAAAATTATATGCTTCTAATTTATCATTTCCAAGCCTACAAAATTTAAATTTATTAAAAACTCTTAAGCCTATTGATTCTAAATTATAAGTTATTTTAAAATCTCTAGATCTATTTATAGCAAATTTATATTTTGAATTTACAATTTTGTAATCTATATCTTTTGTTAATATAAGTTCCAAATCCAAATTGTATTTTATTCCATCTTCTATTAACCAATTTATATAGCTTTTATTTTTTTCTACATCTATTTCATCATAAATAACTAACCCTTTTATCATAAACATTCCTCTAATATATATTTTAATATTTCTGCTCCAAAACTTTTTCCCCAAAGCTCTTCAAAGCTTAAAAAATTTAAATTGGAATTCACTTCACATAATATAGGTTTATTATCTTCACCAAATAATAAATCTACGCCTGAAAAATCTAAACCTAATACCTTATGAGCTTTTAATGCAATCTCTTCTTGTTCTGTTGTTAAGTTTATTAATTTACCTTTTCCACCTTGAGATATATTAGCTCTAAAGTCTTTATCAGACTCCCTAAGCATAGCCCCTATCACTTTATTCCCTATGATATTTACTCTTATATCTTTTCCATAACTACTTTTTATATTTTCTTGCATAATAAAGTCTACATTTCTTTTATTTAATTCTGTAACCTTTTTAATAAACTCTTCTTTATCTTTTATTAAATAAACCTGCATACCAAAAGAACCCTTTGATTCCTTTATTATTATTTCTTTGCCAAGTTCCTCATAACATTTTATTAAATAATCTTCACTATTTAGTAAATAATCAAAAATCATTGGTGATAATATTGTTCTTGGCATTTGTATATCATTATTAGAAAGTTCTAAATGCATTAACCCCTTATGATCGCAATATTCAATGGCTTTACTTGAATTAAAGACCTTAAATCCCATCTTTTCTAAGTGCCTTGCTAATAATACATCTTTGTCCCAAAATATAATAAATTTTGGGCTTTCAAGCTCTTTTAAATATAAAAGCTCAGCTTTTCCTTCATTATTATATGTAGGTATTATCTCCGTATTTTTAACTGCCTCTAACCTTATATTTAACTTTTTTCCTTCAGTTATCAAAGATTTTACAAGCTTATTTATTTTAGGAATATTTAATGTTCCATTATAAATTATCCATCCTGTCATAAGTACTCCACTCTTTCTATACTTAATATTTATTTAATGCTTTCGCCTTTTTCCCATAACTTTTTACCTAAAAAATATCCAATTATAATAAGTAAAACATTTATTATAATTGTAATACTTATTAAAAATCTATTTGCTATATTTATTTTATTTATCATTACTACTGGTATAAATATCAAATAAAATAATACTAATAAACTTATAATTAAATTTCTTATAAAACTCTTTTCACCTAAGGATTTAAATGGCTGCCACCATATATTAAAATTTCTCATTTTTATATCTCCTATTTTTTCATAATTATAAATAATTCAATTCATTTAATGTATAATGTCAAATTTGCATTTCTTTAAAACTACTTTAACAAGCTTTTGAATTCATTATAAATTATAAGTTTTTAATTATGTAATAACTCTTAATTATCCTACTTTTATCACTTTTAAATTTTTTTGTCAATATAGCATCTTAGTTTATTACTTTTTATTAATTGAATTTTATATTAAGGTACTTTACAATAATAAATATAAAACCTAAAGAAGGAGCTTATTATGAACAATTTAAATGAAGCATTGAAGTTAAATTTAGATAAAATATCTATTTTTGAAATAGATGAAGAAAAGTTGATAGAACTTAAATCTTACGATTACTATATGCAAACAAATTTTTATTTTTGGTTAATTAATAAGATAAATTATTTTGAAAATGAAAATCTTTATGATGAGCTAGCATATGCTCATTATTTAATGTCTTACTTTATTTTTATTATCCTAACACCTTTATCATATGAAAATTTAGCATTTAATCATATTAATAAAGCATTAAAATATAAAGATGAACTTAAATATAAGGAGTGGTTTCTTATTTTTTCAACTCTTCCAAATAACTTTATAAAAACTTATGATGCAATAAAAATTGCTGAAGAAGTTATTGAAAAAGATCCAAGTAGTACTTTAGCTAATACTATATTACAAATGTTTTAAAAACACTAAAGGCCCTAGCTTAAGCTAGAGCCTTTAATGCCTTTTATCTTATTAAATCTTTTATCTTAAATATTATAAACCAAATACTCTAAATTAGAAACAAAAATTTTCTTTAATAATAAAATAAATTCTTTTAATGTTGTATAGCAATGAATATTATTTTAATATTAAAAAATAATATATTCTATTTTAAAGTATCTATTCTAACTAAAACTGCATTAAGCATTTCTTGATATTTTTCTCTCTTTTCTTTTTCACCATCAATTACAGCTTGTGGTGCTTTAGCTACGAATCCTTGATTAGATAACTTTTTATCTATTCTTTCTACTTCGCCTTCTAACTTTTTCTTTTCTTTATTTAATCTTTCAAGTTCCTTTTCCTTATCTACCAAATCTAAAAGCGGCATAAATAATTCTCCACCTTTAACAACTAGTGATACTGCATTTTCAGGAACCATAGTTTTATCATCTATAAATGATACTTCAGATGCAGATGCTAACTTTTCTATATAGTGAACTCCAGAAATAAATGCATCTTTTGCTTCACTTGTAGCATAGCTAATTACTTTAGCTTTTCTTGATGGTGGAACATTCATTTCAGCTCTTACATTTCTTAAACCTTTTATAGCTTCAATTATAAAGTCCATATCCTTTTCAGCTTTTTCATCATTTAAGCCTTCATTATATTCTGGCCAATTTGCAACTACTATTGAATCGCCGTCAGTTAAAGTAGTATATATCTCTTCAGTTATAAATGGCATTACAGGATGTAATAACTTAAGTCCAGTTTTAAGAACATCATTTAAAACATTATAAACTATACCTTTTTGCTTTTCATCTTCGCCATATAATACGCCTTTAACTAATTCAATATACCAGTCGCAGAATTCAGTCCACATGAAATCATATACCTTTTGAAGAGCAATTCCAAGTTCATATTTTTCCATGTTTTCAGTTACTTCTTTAACTAAAGTATTCATTCTTGAAAGAATCCACTTATCAGCTAAACTATATTCTTTGCAATCAGCATATTTCTCCATTACTTCTTTATCAAGATTCATCATAACAAATCTAGAAGCATTCCACATCTTATTTGCAAAATTTCTAGCAGATTCAACTCTTTCAGGAATGTATCTTATATCATTTCCTGGAGAGTTACCAGTTACTAGCATAAATCTTAAAGCATCTGCTCCATATTCATCTATAACTTCTAATGGATCAACACCATTACCAAGGGACTTACTCATTTTTCTTCCTTGAGAGTCTCTTATAATTCCATGAATTAAAACTGTATCAAATGGAGTTTTATCCATATTGTGTATTCCTGAGAATATCATTCTTGCAACCCAGAAGAAGATAATATCATATCCTGTAACTAATACATTTGTTGGATAGAAGTATTCAAGATCTTCCGTTTCATTTGGCCATCCTAAAGTTGAGAAAGGCCATAAAGCTGAGGAGAACCAAGTGTCTAATACATCTTCATCTTGATGCATATGTTTTGATCCACACTTAGGGCAAGTTTCTGGTGCATCTACTTGAACTATTATTTCTCTACAATCATTACAATACCAAACTGGGATTCTATGTCCCCACCATAATTGTCTTGATATACACCAATCTTGAATATTTTCCATCCAATTGAAGTATATTTTATCAAATCTTTCTGGAACAAATTTAGTTTCATTATTTTTTACTGCTTCTATAGCTGGTTTCGCTAAAGATTCCATTTTAACATACCATTGTTTTGATATTATAGGTTCAACTACAGTTCCACATCTATCATGAGTACCTACATTATGAGTATGTGGTTTAACTTTAACTAATAAACCTTGCTCATCTAAATCGCTAACCATTTGCTTTCTAGCTTCATATCTATCTAATCCTTGGTATTTTCCACCTAGCTCATTAATAACACCATTATCATCCATAACTCTTATTTGAGGTAAGTTATGTCTAAGACCTACTTGGAAGTCATTTGGATCATGAGCAGGAGTAATTTTTACGGCACCAGTTCCAAATTCTATATCTACATAATCATCACCAACTATAGGAATTTCTCTATCTGTTAGAGGTAATTTTAATGTTTTTCCTATAAGATGTTTAAATCTATCATCATTTGGATTAACAGCAACAGCTGTATCTCCAAGTAAAGTTTCTGGTCTTGTAGTTGCAATTTCTAAATATCCACTACCGTCAGCTAATGGATAATTTATATGCCAGAAGCTTCCTTCTTTTTCTTCATACTCTATTTCAGCATCTGAAAGTGCTGTAGTACATTTTGGACACCAGTTAGTTATTCTATTTCCTTGATAAATTAAGCCTTCGTTATATAGCTTAACAAAAACAGTTCTAACTGCTTTATTTAAATTTTCATCCATTGTAAATGCTTCTCTTGAGAAGTCACAAGAAACTCCCATTTTCTTTAATTGAGTTCTTATTGTATCTCTATACTCATCAGCCCATTCCCAAACCTTTTCTAAGAATGCTTCTCTTCCCATTTCTTTTTTGATTAAGCCTTCTTTTAAAAGTTCATTTTCAACCTTAACTTCAGTTGCAATAGAAGCATGGTCTTGTCCTGGTAACCATAAAGTACAGTATCCTTGCATTCTTTTAAATCTTATAAGCATATCTTGAAGTGTATTATCAAGCGCATGCCCTAAGTGAAGCTTTCCAGTTATATTTGGTGGTGGCATAACTATAGAAAAAGGCTTCTTATTTTTATCGATTATTGGTGTGAAATATTTTTTTTCTTCCCAAAGCTTATAAATTCTTTCTTCGAATTCCTTTGGATTATATGTCGTTGCTAAGTTTTTCTTTTCAGACATCCTTTTTGCCTCCTTTTTTATTTATATAGATTAAAGATAGATACCTAAAAGTTTGCTTTTATTGAAATTAATAAAACTAGCTTAATAAAGATATTAATTTTATTTCTATTATATAATTTGAAGGTTCATATAATAACTTATTAATCTTTACTAACTACATATTAAATTTTTATATAATCAAGATAATTAATAAACTTTATTATATGTACTAAATGGTAATAAAGTATTAAATTGAAGGTTCATACTTTAGATTCACATAATTAATTTATAAATTCATTTTTGTAATTTAGAAATAAAATAAAATTATATAATCTTGATTATTAATTTTAAGCAATAAAAAAAGCCTTCATCACAAAAGGACGAAGACTCGCGGTACCACCTTTTTTCTTAATATAAATTTTTTTATATTAAGCTCTTTATTTATTAACGACTAAGAAAGCCGCCTTTACTTACTTTAGTTCAGTAAAGATGCTCAAAAGCTACCTTCAGGATACTCTAATATAGAAGGCTTTCAGCCGATGACCTTCATTCTCTTTATATATTGTATTCCTTACTCCTCTTTATCATTGCTTTTATAATATGATTTTGTAAGGTTATCTTATAATATATTATTATTTTTGTCAATATTGTCCTTATAATAAAATAAATAAAAAGATGCTATGATATTATAGCATCTTTTTATTATTTACTAAATTATAAAATCTTTTTTATCATGCTCTTTTGCTTTTGGCTCTCCAAAAGCTGCTTTTACACTTTCCACTTGTGGATTATGATTAATATGTTTCTTATGACTATTCTTTGATTTCTTACCCATTTCTTTCACCTCCAAGTTTATATACTTAGGTTATGTAAAAGAAATTTATTTATTTTATTTAATCTTAAGAAAGAAAGTGAAAATATGTAATTATTATTATCCTTCAATCCATTCCATATTTTTTATAAACTCATTAACAAAATTTTCACTCATACTTGGATTAATAGTTTCTTCATGAGTTATTGTAACTATTGACATAGCAATAGCATATTTAACAGTATCCTTCATAGAAAGATTATTCATATATCCATATCCAACACCAGCAACAAAAGAATCACCAGCACCTGTAACATTTTTAACTTCTACACTACTAGTTCCTATCTTTCCTTCTTCCTTAGAGTTTTTATAATATATTCCATCCGCATCAAGACTTATAAATACATTTTCAACTCCTAATGATAAGAAATAATCTGCTGCCCTTCTTAAATCATCATCATTTTCAATTTTAAACCCACATAAAACTTCAGTTTCCAACCTATTTGGCTTTACAGTATGAAAATATTTAATTAAATGTTTTATTTTCTCTGCTTTTGTAGCTGAAACTGGATCTAAAATAAATTTTGTTTTACCTTTAAAAGTAGTTAAAATATACTCTAAAAGTTCTGGATTATCAGAATCTAATATTGTGTATTCAGCATTTTCAATTATATGAGATTTAGAATCAATAAAAGAACTTTCCATCTTATCTAAGCTGTCCATATCAACTATTGCAGATTCCATTTCTCCATTCTCATTTAAGATTGCCATGTATGTTGGTGTATACTCATCTTCTAAAATCAATGAGTGTTCCATGTTATATCCTATTAACTTTGAATTTTCTAGGATATTTCTTCCTTGATCATCTCCACCTAAAATAGAGATAAACTCCGTATTAACATTTACTCTTGCTAGGTTTTCTGCAATGTTTCTACATACTCCACCTAAAGATATTTTTATATTTCCAGGTATTGAGTCTCTTTCATGATATTTTTTTCTACTAAAACCTATTATATCTACTATTGACGCTCCTAATACTAATATATAAGGATTATTATTACACATACCATCTCTCCTGCTCTTTAAAATCCGTTACTAAAAAACATAAATATATTATATTAGAGAAATATAAAAAAATAAAGTCAATTTTACAAACTTTGTCGAATTTTATTTTTTAATAGCACTTATTATCAATATAATTTCTTTAAAAATTTCTAAATTTTGCTACACTTTCTTTTAAAATTCATATATTGAATATTAACTTATTCAGCTGTCAATAATTTAAATACATATAATTATCGCTTGGAGGGTAAAAATGAATTACTTTAATGAAGGTAATAAATACTATAATCTTAAGGAATATAAAAAAGCAATTGAATATTACACTATGGCAATTGAAAACAATGAAAGCACAACTTGCTCTTACTACAACTGCGGAGTTTGTTATATAAAACTTAAGAATTTTGATTCAGCAATAACAATGATAAAAAAAGCTCTTGCTATGCAGCAAGAAAGCAAATATTTCTTTAACTTAGCATATTGTTATGCAATGAAAGAAGAAATAAAAAAAGCATTAATTTATTTCAACATAGCTTGGTCTTTAGATAGTTCTGATACTGATTGTGAAAAAGCAATAAATTTAATAATGTCTAAAAACAAAAAAGCATTATAACCTTAAGTAGGTTATAATGCTTTTTTAATTTATATATTTAAAGCCATTCTCCTGCTATTTGAGCATTTAAATGATCTTCATTAAAGTCTTTGTTATCAAAGTAATCTCCTGCTAAATAAAATGTTGGATCAACATTAATCCAAATCCCTTCATCTGCAAGATACACCTGATTCCATGCATGTGGTCCATAATTTTGACCATCAAATGCATCTCCAGTTACTATTCTACTTCCTAAGCCAACTGATTTTGCCATTGCTACATAAAGACATGCATAATCAAAACAAATTCCACTTCTTGTATTCCAAGCTTCAATTGCTCCACTATTAGTTACACCTTCTGGTCCTAATGCCTTTTCGGCTTTTGTAAAATCATATTTTATATTAGATCCTATCCATGAATATAACCTTTTTGCCTTTTCTCTATCACTTTTAGCATTTCCTATTATTTCAATTGCCTTTTCATCTATTTCTTTTGATGATTTAATACCGTCTTCTAAGGTAACCCCATTATAATATACTATCACATTGGAATTTGCCGGAATATACTCTTTAAAATCATCATAAGATAGAACCGGCTTATTAATGGACATAATACTTTCTAAAGTATTATATCCATTAATACTGTTAAACAAATTGATTTTCATACTTCTTCCAAAGGTTGTATTATAGGTGATTATTCCCATAAACATTATTAAAATAATAACGAGTCCTTTTAAAAATCCAAAAAGCGATGAAAATAATACTATTCTTAACTTACCTTTGCTTAATAATAATTTATAAGCTTTTGTTAATGGTTCACTTAAAGATTTTAAAATCCAATAAATTATAGTTTGTATAGCTAAAAAAACTATCCCTAATATTAATGCTTTAAATAAATTATTATTAACTAAAGTAACATTAGAATTATCACTCACAAACTTCAATATTGCTAAATATATCTTATCTAAATTTGTAAGCATAATTAAAAATGTTATAAAAATAGAAAAATAATAAATTAATCTAGTTAAAGAGTACTTAGCACTTCCTTCTTCTAAAGCCCCTTGTATACTACCCTTTATTGAAAAAAGCATTAATATAGCACATAAAATATAAGCTAAATATGTAACCATTAATGTCTCTCCTTTTTAATAATCTACATATCATCAGTATTTGTTACTCTTTTTACAACATATGATACTATATCGTAATCATATCCTTTTGATAATAGAAATCTATATATCTTTTGAGATAACTTATATTTGTCAGATTCTCTTTTTGATAAAACATTATACTTTTTTAATGCCATATTATATGCTACTTCTCTTTCTTCTTCTTCATCTATGTTAGATATTTCTTCTTCTATAAGGTTATCGTTAATCCCTTTTTTTATTAGATCATATTTTATCTTCTTTTTACCTTGTAGTCTACTTCTATCTTTAACATACATTTTCACATAATTTGTATCACTTAAAAAATTATATTCTTTTAAAAAATTTAAAGTTTTATCAATTGTTAAATTATCATATCCTTTTAATAAAAGTTTATTCCTTAGCTCTTTTTCACTCTTATATGACTTTTCTACTATTTTAAGTGCAGCATTCTTACATTTTATATAATCATCTTCTTTAGCAATAGATTTTATTTTTTCTAAATCAATTTTTTCATTTGTTTTAAGTGCTTCTTTATATACCAATTCAGCACTTAGAGAAAATGAATATTCATTATCGATATATATATTTACTCTTTCTTTGTTTCTCTTTTGTACCTCTATTTTTGTAATAATATCCATAATTATCTCCAATATTTTAAGATTTTAATATATGAATTGTTGGATTACTTAAAACTTCTCTAGCAACTTCTTGAATTTTATTTATATCAAGATAATGTAGCTTTTCCATATCCTTAACAAATTCATGTAAGTCCTCTCCATCTAATCCTTGATGAAGCATATAATTACATAGCTCCGAAGGATCTTCTAAAGTCGAAATAACAGCTGTTTTATGAACTTTTTTCATAAGCTCTAAATCCCTTTCACCAATTGATAAACTTCCGCTTTTAACTCCAGATATTGTTTCATTTATTGCTCTTACAGCTGCATCCAAATCTTCTTCTCCAACTGCTGTATAGATATATAAAGTCTTAACACTATTAGTCATATCTATACTCGTATAAATATCATATGCAAGTCCTCTTTTTTCTCTAACTTCTCTAAATAGAAGTGAATTAGAGCTTTCTCCTAATCTATGATTTAAAATTCTAAGAGGAAGTTCTAAATCTCTATTTAAATTATAGAAAGTATATAAATAAACTATTGTATTTTGCTCTATATTAGATTTAGTTGTTGTTATAGACTTACATATATTCTTTTCTTCTAAAACATTCTTTTTAATTTTTTCTCCAGGTTTCCATCCCTCAAAAATCTTTTTTACTTCACTCAATGCTTCTTCATGATTATATGAAGAGACTACTGTAACTAAAGCGTTATTTGGAATATAATGCTTCTTATAAAAATTAGTCAAATCATCTCTATTATAATTTCTTACATTTGCTTCAATACCTGCAACATCATATTTTAATGGACTTTTATTAAATGCTACTTCGTTTGTTCTTTTAAAGCTTAAATCTTCAACATCATCTTTGCTAGTTCTCATTTCTGCAAGTATTACGCCTCTTTCCTTCTCTAATTCTGCCTTGTTAAATGAAGGATTTATAATCATATCTCCTAAAATTTCTATAGCATTTTTAAATTCCTCTTCCAAACAGCTTATAGTATATACTGTAGATGTATAATCTGTATATGCATTATACTCTCCCCCTAAAAACTCTAGCTCATCATTTAATTCTTCATAACTTCTTTTTTTGGTTCCCTTAAATAACATATGTTCTATAAAGTGAGAAATTCCCTTTTCATTCATATTTTCATAAAGTGATCCAACCTTAATCCCAACATTTATAGCTGATATTTTTGTATCTTTTTTTATTGTTATAACTTCTAATCCATTATCTAAAAAATGTCTTTCAACATCAAAATTCAATTTAAACATATTAATCCACCCATTCTTCATACTACTTGATTATTAAAAATATAATATGACTATATTCTAAATACAATACTATAATTATATATATGTTTCAACTAAGAATCTACATTATTAGTCTTTTTAAATCAAATAATTACTTACTATTTATAAATACTCAAATAAAATAATTATAATCAAAGTCTATCTTTATTTATTTTTATGAAAACTTTTCTAATATTAATACTATTTATTAATATTAAAATATAATTCGTTTTATAGTTAAGTAAATATTACTTTTTATTTAATTTACGCAATTAATCTTTACCTCATAAGTATTGACATTTATAATTATATTAAAGATTTCATAATAGGGAGGGTTTTATGCAAAAAAACATTTTATTAATAGAAGATGAAACTCGTATTAGATTTTTACTAAGAGATTATTTTTTAAAAGAAAAATTTAATATTATAGAAGCAGCTGATGGAGATGAAGGCCTTAATTATTTTATTAGTAATAAAATAGATCTAGTTATATTAGATATAATGATGCCAAAGGTCGATGGAATTACAGTTTTAGAAATGATAAGAAAGGTTTCTACAGTACCTGTTATATTATTAACTGCTAAAGGTCAGGAAGAAGATAAATTGTTTGGTTATGAAATGGGCGCTGATGATTATATAACCAAACCTTTTTCACCTAAAATACTAATAGCAAAAGTAAAAGCTTTACTTAAAAGAACTTCTGAAGATACATTTTCTGGTTTAAATGAATATGATGGTTTAACTATAAATAAATTATCTCATGAAGTTAAGGTAAACAATGAAGTTATAAATCTTTCCCCAAAAGAATTTGAACTTTTATCCTATTTATCTGATAATGAAGGAATCGCTCTATCTAGAGATACTATATTAGATAATGTATGGGGATTAGATTACTATGGAGATTTAAGAACTGTTGATACAAATATAAAAAGACTTAGAGAAAAGCTTGGAGACAAAGCATCTTATATAGTTACAGTTAGAGGAAGTGGATATAGATTTGAAGCACAAAAATAACTTTAACATATCAAAAAAATTATTTTTAATAACATTTGGATTAATATTTGTTTTATTAATATTTAGTATGCTATTTCAAATTCTATTTTTTGAAGATTTTTATTTAAATCGAAAAGTAAAAGGGATGATTAAGGAAGCTAGTAAATTTAGCACTTTAAATTCTTACTATACCGATGAAACTCTTTTAACTGAGGCATTAATTAGATTTGAACAAGAAACTGATTCTAAAGCTCTTATTCTTTCTTTAGATGGCAAAATCAGATTTATACCAAATTACGGTAAAAATACAGATGATTTTCAAGTTTTAACTGCATTTTGTACTGAGCTTATTAATGATAAACATCTTATTAATCAAGTTTTAATTTCTGGTAACCCACAAGCTAGCATTTTTGAAAATAAACTAAGTAATTCTAAGAAAATTGGTATTTTATCTCCAATGTCGTTATACTCTAAAAATGATTCTCTTATTGTATCTGTTTCATCAATGCAACCTATAAATGAAGCTGCTGGTGTAACTAAGGAGTTTTATGGATATTTGCTTTTAGGTTTTAGTATAATTGCTATTTTCTTATCATCTGTATATGCTAATTTAATTTCTAAACCATTAATAAATATAAATAAAGTCGCAAAAAGAATGTCTGCAATGGATTTTACAATTAAATGTGAAGCAAATTCTGATGATGAAATTGGTAATCTTGCTACAACATTAAATTTTTTATCCTCTACACTTGAAAATGCGTTAGATGATTTAAAACAAAAGAATAAAAAATTAGAAGAAGATATCGAGAAGGAACGTAAGCTTGAAGAAATGAGGAAAGATTTTGTAGCAAGTGTTTCTCACGATTTAAAAACACCTATTGGAATAATAGAAGGATATGCAGAAGGACTTAAAGATGGAATTGCAACTGGTGAAGATGCATTAGTTTACCTTGATACTATAATTGATGAATCACATAAAATGAATAAATTAGTAACTAATATGTTAGAACTTTCAAAGCTTGAATCCGGAGATATAGATTTAGTTTTAGAAAAATTCAATATACTTAGACTTATTCAAAAGCTGATTAAAAGCTTTTCCCTAGAATTTGCTTCAAAAAATATAAGCTTAGAATTAAAAACAAATCTTGAATACTGTTATGTAATTGGAGATGTATTTCAATTAGAACAAGTAATTACAAATCTTATAAGTAATGCTCTTAAATATACTCCTGGTGGAAAAGAAGTTATTGTAGAAGTAATTCCTAATAATGACTTAGTTAATATTTCTATCGAAAATAAAGGCGCTTATATTCCTGAAGATGAAATAGAAAATTTATATACTAAATTTTATAGGATTGATAAGGCTAGAACAACTTCTAAAAATAGTAATGGTCTAGGTCTTTCAATAGTAAAGAGGATTTTAACATTACATGAAAGTTCTTATTCACTCAATAATACAACTGACGGAGTTAAATTTGAATTTACATTAAAAAAAGCTGATGATTCAGAAATAATATAAAGGATTGTATCAAAAATTATTTTGATACAATCCTTTATAATTTAACCTTCTATTAAATTAAAATCCTGCAATTTTTTAATTTTTTTGCAGTGTGGACATATTATTAAACATTCATCTTTTAATTCCTCAAAAGTATATCCACATTTGCCACATGTGCAATCCAATTTATTCACTTCCATCTTCTTCACCCTCCTTGTACTTATATTTTTATCATAAGTTAAGTTTTTTATTTTAACTGAAAATAACTTTATGTTTATCATAGAAATTTTTCAGCAAATATATTATTATTTTGTATAAACATTCTAAAATTATTATAAAAAATTATTTTCTATTAAAAACAAAAGAAATAAGTATTTCTACCTATTTCTTTTGCTTTTATTATTGTATTACTTCTTTAAATTCATTTCACCTAGAAGAGCCGCAAAAGGATTATTATTAAATTCTTCTGCTTCCTTTTTCATCTTTTTCATTATATTGTTAACTGCTTTTTTATCTACCTTAGCATTTTTATCAAATCTCTTTTCAAATTGTGATGCTTTTTCTCTAAAGTTACAATTTGCCCCTGTGCAAACATATATTTTACCTTCACCTTGTCCCCTAAGCTCTAGTTTCTTTTTACATTCTGGGCATCTTGCATTTGTATTTCTACTTACGCTTTCTCTATATCCACATTCTCTATCTTGACAAACATTCATTACTCCATTTTTGCCTTTTACTTCTAAAAGATATTTGCCGCAATTAGGACACTTCTTACCTGTTTTATTATCATGAATAAATTTACTATCAGTTCCTTTTATAGCTTCAATTAAAGCTATAGCATAATTTCTCATTTCTTTTATAAATAAATTAGAATCTTCTTTTCCTTTGCTTATTCCATCTAATTTCTTTTCCCACTTTGCAGTCAATAATGGTGATTTAAGCTCTTTTGGAACTAAATCTATAAGTTGTCTCCCCTTAGATGTAGGTACAATTTCTTTGCCTTTCTTTTCTATTACAAAAGAATTAAATAATTTTTCGATTATATCTGCTCTAGTTGCAACAGTTCCAAGTCCACCTGTTTCATTTAATGTTTTAGCAGAATCTTTATCTACACTGATATATTTTTGTGGATTTTCCATAGCTGATAAAAGAGTTCCTTCATTAAATCTAGCTGGTGGCTTAGTTTGACCTTTACTTAAATCTACTGAGTTTATCTTTAATACATCCCCATTATTAAGCTTTGGAAGGAGTTGGTCTTTTAAATCCTCTTCTTTTGAATTATCATCTATTATTTCTTTATCATATAAAGCTTTCCATCCCTTTGATTTTATAACTTGCCCCTTTGCAATAAGGCTTTCTCCATTTATTTCTGCTTTAATATTTGTTTGTATATATTCAAAAGGAGGCATTAAAACGCTTAAAAATCTTTTAACTACAAGATCATATATATGTTTTTCTTCTGAACTTAAATTACTTAAGTTTGGCTTCTGTTCTGTTGGTATAATAGCATGGTGATCACTAACCTTGTTGTTATCTACAAAACTCTTACTCGCATTTATTTTTCCTTTTAATATATCCGAAGCTGCCATTCTATATTCACCAATAGATATTGCTTTTAATCTCTCTGGAATAGTTGAAACAACATCTGTAGATATATATCTAGAATCAGTTCTTGGATATGTTAAAATCTTATGATTTTCATATAGTCTTTGCATTATTGATAAAGTTTGCTTTGCTGAAAATCCCCATATCTTATTTGCATCCCTCTGAAGCTCTGTTAAATCATACAAAGCTGGAGAAAACTTCTTTTTAGGTGTTTCTGTTATAGATATTATTTTAGCATCATGTCCTTTTAAATTATTTAAAATTTTATTTGCTGCTTCTTCATTAAAAATCCTCAAATTATTATCTTTATTAACCCATTGAAGTGATATTCCATTTGCTTTTGCAGATATAGTATAAAAGTCTTTTGGTTTAAAATTCTTTATTTCATCTTCTCTATCAACTATCATAGCTAAAGTTGGAGATTGTACTCTTCCTGCTGAAAGCTGTGCATTATATTTACATGTTAATGCTCTTGTTGCATTAAGTCCAACTATCCAATCAGCCTCTGCTCTACATACTGCTGCTTTATATAAATTTTCATACTGGCTTCCTGGCTTTAAATTTTTAAATCCATCTAAAATCGCCTTATCAGTTTGAGATGATATCCAAAGTCTTTTTATAGGCTTCTTAACACCTGCTTTTTCTATAATCCATCTTGCTACAAGCTCACCTTCTCTACCAGCATCTGTAGCTATTACTATTTCTTCAATATCAGTTCTATTTAAAAGCTTTTTTACTTCATAAAATTGCTTTGATGTCTTTTTTAAAACTGAAAGCTTCATATACTTAGGTAACATTGGAAGAGTTTCCATACTCCAAGTTTTATATTTTTCATCATATCCTTCCGGATCTTGAAGCCCAACTAAATGCCCTAATGCCCAAGTTATTACATACTTATTTCCTTCAATATATGATCCTTTATTTTGATTACTTTTTAGAACCTTTGCTATATCTCTACCAACAGAAGGTTTTTCTGCTAGCACTAATACTTTTCCCATATTATTAAATCCTTTCTCTTTTAAGAGCTATATTTTTATCTCTTAATAAAATCTACCTTTAATTATTTTCTTTTAACTAATTAAACTATATCTAATTTATAATATTCTGTAAACCTTCTTTAAATAAACATTATATATAAGATATCTATATTTAAGATATCTTGGTGTTCATAATTAGTAAATTCCCATATTCAATGATATAATAAATGATAAAACAAATTAGGGGGAATATCTATGGTAGAAATACTAAAATTAATAGCTAACATCATTAATGACTTACATGATAAAGTTTTAGATATTATAAGCATCGCTGGATATTCATTAAATGATAAGCAACTTCACTTTATATTTATGGCTTTAATCGGAATAGTTATATTTGGAGTAACACAAATTTCCTTTAAAAAACTTGCAAAATATAGCATTACTGCAATATCTTTTATATATACCTTAACAGTTATGATAGTTATAGTTTTTGCTATCGAAATACAACAAAAACTAACAAATAGAGGTAATATGGAATTTGCTGATATTGCTTATGGTTTATATGGTTTCATATATATATTTCTTATCTATTTACTTATAAAAATTATTATAATAGTAATTAATAAAATATATAAGAAATATAAAAAATAATTATCTATTTTCCATATTGACTTATAATATTGAATATCACTTTAACATATAATTTTTATTTAAAATGAACTTATATTAGTAAAATTATAAAATACATATGATAATCTGATTATTAGTAAAAGGCTCAATCTAAGAAATCTATTTAATGTAAAATTTATTCAATTTCAAGTAAGCTTTATTGCCTTAAAAAGTTAATATCTTATTTTGTAAAAGGAGTCGCGTTTCGCGACCCCCTTTTAAACCATTGATTTTACTTGATTAAAGACATTTTTAAATTAAAATTTTAATTGTTGTCTATTATTAATTCTAAATAAGTCCTCCATCGACTTTTATTACTTGCCCAGTTAAATACTTACATGAATCATTACATATAAAAGCTACTAATTTTCCAATTTCATCAGCTTCTCCAAATCTCCCCATTGGTATTTCCTCTTCTAGTTCATTCTTTTCATCTTCACATAAAAAGGAATTCATTTCTGTATTAATTACCCCTGGCGCAATTGCATTAACCCTTACTCCCATTGGAGCAACTTCCTTAGCAAGTGATTTAGTAAACAAGTTTATTGCACCTTTAGAACTAGAATATACTACTTCACATGAAGCACCAACATCCCCCCATATAGAGGAAATATTAATTATATTTCCTTTTCCTTTAGAAATCATATGCGTAAGTGCATGTTTACTTAAGTACATAGCTCCAAGGATATTTACACCCATAACATTATCGATATCATCTTTTGAGGTATCCATAAATAACCCTATAGTAGATATTCCTGCATTATTTACTAATATATCTATTTTACCAAAGGATTCTATAATATAGTCAATCATCTCTTTACACATATCATAATCAGATACATTACACTTATATAACTTACCATATCCTCCTAATGCAATTATTTCTGCTAATGTAGTTTCTGCACCCTTATCATCTTTTGAATAATTTATTATCACCGTTGCCCCTTCTTTGGCTAATTCAATGGCTATTGCTTTTCCAATACCACGTGATGCGCCTGTAACTAAGGCTATTTTCCCTTGTAAGTTTTCCATCTTTTTCTCCTAGTTTTCAATTTATATTATAAACATTCTTTAATTACTCTTTTTATATTTTTAAAGAATATCTTATCAATTTCTGAATTTGTAAATTTTTCTTTTATTAAAGCATCTCTAAGCTTTCCTATTTCTCCAATATTTCTAATTTCTACTTCATTTTCAATTCCATCAAAATCTGTTCCCAGTGAAAGTATATCTATACCTCCAATATTCCTTATATGTTTAATATGTGATATCATGGATTCAATTGTAGGAACCTTTTCTTTGCCTAAAAATGGTGCACAGAAATTTAATCCCATAACGCCACCTTTATTAGCTAATTTAACTATCATATCATCTGTTAAATTTCTTGAATGATTAGTAATATATCTTGCATTAGAATGAGTTGCAATGAAAGGCTTCTTGCATATATCTACTAGATCATAAAATCCCCCATCTGATAAGTGGGAACAATCAGGTATTATTCCAATCCTCTCCATCTCATTAACTATTTCTTTTCCTTTATCAGTTAAACCATTATCTTTATATCTATATCCTGCATTTGGATAGCCTATACTATTTGGAAAATTCCATGTTAATGTTATGAATCTTATTCCCATATCATAAACTTCTTTTACTCTTTCAACTTTTCCTTCTAATACTTCACCTTCTTCTATTGATAATAAGGCCCCTACTTTCCCTTTATTATTTACTCTTTCTAACTCTTTTAAATTTGTTACTACTTCAATATCATTATAATTTTCTTTTAATTCTTTAATTAATACTTCATGCATTCTTTTAAATTCTAAATATGGATTATCTACTATATTTAATTCTATAAAATGTGCAAAGACCTGTGCTAATGCTTTTGCTTCCTTCAATTTTTTTATATCAACTTTGCAAATACTTTCCTTAAGCTTTAAATTTTCATATAATAACCTACTAGCAGTATCACAATGTAAGTCAATTGAGTTCATATATATCTCTCCTTTATTTTTTATTTTCTATTTTAATTTCAGTTCCTTCTTTAGCCTTATTTATCATTCTTATTCTCTCATTTCTTGCCCATAATAAGTAATCTTCTAGATTTTCTGGCCCAGTTATAACTTTTCTTCTTGCCCAAAGAACTCCTGATTCTTGTGATTCCACACTCCACTTTATAAGAGATATTTTTCCACTTTCTATTTCTATGGCTGTCATTGCATATGGTAAAACACAACAACCATCATTAAAGTATGGTGGTTCAAATGTTCCTGGCATTCTACTATTATGAGTATGTCCACAAAGAATCATTTTACTATTTTCTTTTGTCCATTTTTCAAGTTTCCTATCAACCTTACTTCCCTTTTTATTGTTTTTAGCTGGACTTGTTGGATCATTAAATCCTGCTAATCCATTTAGAAACTTCCATACATATCTTACTAGAAATCTTGATATCATCCAATAATCAGAATTAATTGGATCTGCTTGATGTCCATGGGTAACTAAAAATTTCTCATTTACTGGAGTGAATTTAAAATTTATACCTTCATGAAATTTAATATCTTTTATAAATTTCAAAAAATTTTTCCCATAATCAGCTCCAATTCTTCTTAATGCCCTATACTGTGTATTATAG
>NZ_JAGHFX010000026.1 GCF_017888565.1 Clostridium sp. | reverse complement strand
ATTATTATAATAATGACCGTTGTCAGTGGAACTTAAAAAAGCTGACTCCTGTTCAATACAGAAATCAGCTCTTAGCTTCCTAACTCTCTTTTTTAAAATGTCCTTGACATAGGGACCAGTTTATATCACTCCCCTCACTTAAATAAGATTATCTAACTTATCTTTATTTTCTTTTATTACTTCTATAAATTTCTCTGCAATAATTGGATCAAATTGACTCCCACTAAATTTTCTTAACTCTATAATGGCTTCATCATATGTTTTTCTTTGATTATAAGGTCTATTTGAAGTCATTGCATCAAAGCTATCAACAACAGTAAGAACTCTAGATAAGTAAGGTATTTCCTCACCCTTTAATCCACCTGGATAACCAGTTCCATTATATTTCTCGTGATGATGCAATATAATTGGCACCATCTTCTCTAATGATTTTACAGGTCTTATTATTTCAACTCCACTTTCTGGATGCTGCTTTAATAACTCCCATTCTTCCGCCGTTAATGGCATTTTTTTCATTAATATATCTTGGGCTATATTTATCTTTCCAATATCGTGCATATAAGCTCCATATATTAAGTTATCCGTATCAATTTTATTTAGCTTTAACTTTTCTGCTAACAATCTACTATATAAGACTACTCTCTCCGAATGTCCATATGTATATCTATCCTTAGCATTAATTACACTTATTAGAGTTTTAATTGATGTAACTAATTCTATATCTTTTTCATCTATGTCATTTTTAAGCTCATCTAATATAGAAGTATAAGTCTCAACTCTATTTTTATTAAAGAACTTTGCTCTATATAATGCATCATCAGCACTCTTTATAAGTTCTATATCACTTTTAGCTTTGTCTGGATAAACAGAAACACCCATAGAAGCTGTTAAAACTCCCCTTGGTTGATTTTCTTCTCCATAAAACTTAGCTTTTTCTATAGTTAATCTCAATTTGTCTGCTAATGACAAAGCTTCTTCTTCTGTAGTGTTTGGTAATATCACTGCAAATTCTTCTCCCCCATATCTAGCTGCAATATCACCTTCTCTTATATTATTTTTTAATATATCGCCTATAGTTCTTAAAACTTCATCTCCCTTTTGATGTCCATATAGGTCGTTATAATGCTTAAAATAATCTATATCAACAAATATCATAGAAGTATGTTCTTTATACTTCTCTGATAATGTTATTTTCTCTTTCAATGCATCATGGAAATATCTATGATTATATACTCCTGTTAATCCGTCCTTATTTACTAATTCTTCCAGCCTATTAATGTGTTCATCCTCAATCTTAACATAGAATCCTAAAGGCCAAGCTGTAAGAAGAAAAATACCAGATAGTATTAAATCATTTTGAAAGTATTTATTAACTGTTCCTGTATTCGGAAAACAAAAAATATCCATTCCTAATAATAAAATGGAAGAAATAAAAGCAACTGTTATTCCCCTTTTTAAACCTAACTGTATAGTAGAACTAGTTATTATAAATATAAATATATATTTATATTCACTTTCATAAGATCCTGATAATATTACTGCTATAAAAAATATTGCTATAAAAACAAAATTCTCTATAAATATAATCTTGCGATACCTATGTTTATTTATTCTGTCATTCATTGAAAATGACCATACAAGATATATTCCTAATAATAATAACATTACAACTCCCAATGCGATAAATATAATTTGTTGATATACCAAATTATTTAAAAACTCATTATCATTAAAAATATATTGAAAAAATATAATAGCTGTGAACATTAATGATGCCAATTTTACTATTGAAACCATATCATTTATTTGTTTTAGTTTATTCTTATTTATTTTATTCAAATTGTTCACCTCATAGTAATTTGAATAAAGATCGGATAAATCCGATCTTTATTTAGTTATTCATCTCTTAAAGCTTTTGGCTCTTCTGGTTGATATACTGACCAGAAGCAAGCTGAAGTAGATACTACAGAAGCAATAACTGTAGCAAAAGTAGCAACTGCCATTAAAATTTTGTTGTTTAATCTCTTCATTTCTTTCTAACTCCTATCATTTTTAAAATTTTTATTAATAAAGAATCTAATATATTAACTACAATATGACCATATCTAGTTAAAGTAAATACTTGCCATAATATACCTGCATATATACAAGTAGAATAAATTAGAAAAATATTATTTTTACTTGTATAATACATTATTAAATTACAAATTACTATAATCATATAAATAGATAATATTATAATAGACCTCTTTTTTAATCTTTTTATTTTTTCTTCCTTTTTTATTGGTTTATTAGGGCTATCTACCGGTGCTAACTTATAAATAATACTTAATGAAGCAATATATATAATTACACCTACAAAAATTATATAAATAATATTTAAATTAATATTTTTAATAAGATATGCAGGTAATACTGCAACTATAATTCCCAATACAATACAATTAAATGGAGTGCTTGCATGAACTCCACCAGAATATTTTCTTAAAACAGCTTCAACAAATGATATAATTAAAGCTTCAAACATTACACCTAATATCTTACCAAATATCCCTACTAGTAATATTGATATTATCATATGTAAAACAGCATATAATCCATATTCTATAATGCTTCTTTTATCTTCATCTAAATTCAATTCATTTTTTAAACTATTAGATATATTCTTACAAATTAACTCTAAATTCATTTTTAAGCTTCCTTCTTTTCTTATTTATTATATAAAATATAATAATTATTATTAATGTAATAATTATTGATGGCAATCCTAAAATCGATTTTTTTACTGGATCTTTAAACAATATATCTAAATCAAGTTTCATTAAATTAAGAATCAAAACATTAACTGCTTCTGCTATTAATTGAATTAAATACAAGATTATTATACTTTTTATTGAATGAATTGCATCGACTTTATTATATACTATTGCTATAAACAATAGAACTAATACTGATAGGATCATATGTACTCCATAATTTATAGGAAGTAATCTTATTATATACACTGAGCTAGAAAATATTAAGCTAGATATTATATACTTTTTTCTATCTATCTTTAATTCTGAAAAAACATAAATTGCAAATATAAAAAGAAACCCTTCTGGTATTGTCCTTAATAAAAATTCTATTGGTTGTAACTTTAACATGTCTTATCTCCTTCTTATAAGTTATTTAATAAAACTAATTAACTTATTTCCTCTTTTGTTATATTTAAATGTTTTACTACATTATAAATTATAATAAATACATAGGCTCTAATAAAAATATCACCTATACTAAGAACACTATATCCAATATCAAATATATCAGTTAATAATTTCAATTTAGTAGTAGAATCACCTAATATATGTATATCATTTACCTTATTAAAGGCATCCGTCTTCGCATATCCAGTTAAATATGATAATGTTGGAAAAACAGGCATAAATCCATTATTAGCTGAAATTGCTATATCATTTAATATTCCTCCAATTATAACAAAAACAGACCCAATAATTGCCGCTATATACTGCCTAAATGTAAAAATTAATGGTAAATATGAACATAAATATATAGATTTTAATATCCCTACATACTTAATGACTTCATAATTCTCCATGAATATATTAGCTTGTACGACAAAATAAACTATTTCCATAAATAAAACTGGATATATAGCCCAACTTTTAAATAAAGGCTTTATTTTTAACTTTTTTATTTTACAAAATATTAACGAAATTAATATTGTTTCAATCATATATTGTCCTTTCCATTATTATTCTTTCAATAATATCTTTAATAAATCAATATACTTCTAAAAAAAATTGTTATTTTTTGTTTACATATTAATTATACTATCATATGTTATTCTTTTCCATAGTTTTTTCTAATTAAAACGTTTTATTTGATATTTTTCCCAATATTTTGTTTTTTCTAATTAATTTCATTAGAATAAAAGGGAAACTTATTGTTTCCCTTTATATTATATAATTAAATCTTAATATTTTTAATAACATACTTAATTTTATTATATATATTATTAAATCAGCTCCTTTTATAATTTATGTGTAAAATATTATGTGCAATATAACTATTTGGCTTTTGTAGATAATCTTTATATAACTTTCTTATCATAGGATTATCATGAGCTTTTCTAATAATCTTATTTTTATCTTCATTATATATTGCATCCATTCTCTTTTTCAACATATCTCTATTTGACTTTATAAAAGGCTGACCTCCTCCATTAATACACCCTCCAGGACAAGCCATTACCTCAATAAAGTGATATTTTGAATTTCCAGATTTAATTTCATCCATTATTTTTTTAGCATTTCCTAATGAACTAACAACTACTACATTAATTTCTTTTCCATTTAAATCTATTTTAGCTTCCTTAATTCCATCTAATCCTCTAACATTTTCAAAATCTATTTTTTCTAATTCTTTACCTGTTATCCATTCATAAGCGGTTCTAATAGCTGCTTCCATTACCCCTCCACTAGTTCCAAAAATAGTTCCAGCTCCACTTGATATTCCTAAAGGATTATCAAATTCTGAATCATGTAAATTAACTATATCTATTCCAGCTTCTTTTATAATTTTAGCAAGCTCCCTTGTAGTTATAACTAAATCCACATCCTTTATACCATATATATCCTTCATCTCTTTTCTATTTGCCTCATGCTTTTTAGCTATACATGGCATAATAGAAATTACTGCTAAATTCTCTCTTTTTATAGATAACTCCTGTGGAAGGTACCTTTTAGCTATAGCTCCAAACATTTGTTGAGGTGATTTGCAGCTAGATACAAGATTGATATTTTCATAATAATTATATTCAGCATAGCTTACCCAAGCTGGACAACAACTAGTTATAAGCGGTAAATTCTCACCCAAAGTAAATCTCTCTATAAATTCATTTGCTTCTTCCATTATGGTTAAATCTGCTGCAAAATTAGTATCAAAAACAGAGTCAAAGGATAGCAATTTTAATGCAGTTACAATTTTTCCTGTTGATAATTCACCTGGTTCTAATCCAAATTCCTCTGCAAGTGCATATCTAACGGCAGGTGCAATTTGGGCTATAACATATTTATTATTATCATCTAGTATTCCCCATACTCTTTTATAGTCACTTTTTTCTCTTAAGGCATCTGTAGGACATACAGCTACACATTGTCCACAATAAGTGCAATTAGTCTCATTTATTGAGTCATTTGAAAATGTGGATACATTTGTTCCAAAACCTCTATTAGCTATTGTTATTGCATGAACTTTTTGAATGTCATTACAAACAGTTACGCATCTTCTACACAAGATACACTTCTCTCTATCTCTAACAAAGCCATCTGAAATATCTAAGTCAAATTTTACTTTCTCACCTTCATATTTATTCTCATCTATTCCTAAGTCTGATGCTAATTTTTGCAACTCACAATTCATATTTTTATCACAATTTAAGCAATCTTTTGGATGATTTGATAACAATAACTCAACTATAGTCCTTCTTGCTCTAATAGCTTTTAAAGAGTTTGTTTTTATTGACATTCCCGCTCTTACTTCAGTTGCACATGCTGGTACTAGTCCATCCCAGCCTTCTACTTCAACAACACATACCCTACAAGTTCCCTTGCAATTTCTTGTTTTCCCATCTACCATATACATATGACATAATGTAGGTAAATTTATATTAAGTATCTTTGCAGCATCTAAAATACTAGTCCCTCTTTCTACTTCTATATTAACTCCATTTATCTTAGCACTTACCATTTAAAATTCACCTCCTAAGCTAGTTTTTATAATAGCTTTAGTCGGACATGCTTCGTAGCATAAGCCACACCTTATACACTTATCAATATCAATAATATGCTTTTCTCTTATCTTCCCTTTAATAGATAGTACAGGACATGCTCTTAAACATTTAGTACATCCAATACAACTATCTGTAACTTCATATTTTACTAATCCTTTACATACTCCTGCAGTACATTTTTTATCTATTACGTGCTCCTTATACTCATTATTGAAAAACTTTAAAGTACTTAATACTGGATTTGGCGCTGCTTCTCCAAGTCCACAAAGAGATGTATCTTTAACAACTCCACATAGTTCACTCATTTTTTCTAAATCTTTTTCTCCTGCCTTACCATCAGTAATTTTCTTTAATAATTCTAATACTCTTTTATTACCTATTCTACAAGGAGTACATTTACCACAAGATTCATCAACGCTAAATTCTAAATAAAACTTAGCTATATCAACCATACAGTTGTCTTCATCCATTAC
Source organism: Clostridium sp. (assembly GCF_017888565.1). Lineage (GTDB taxonomy): Bacteria > Bacillota > Clostridia > Clostridiales > Clostridiaceae > Clostridium. Next base: position 21,451 of record NZ_JAGHFX010000026.1, on the reverse strand, counting down.
TATCATTCCTCCAGATCCCATCATTGATCCAATTGATGTTAAAGTATCATACTCTATAGGTAAATCTAGATATTCTATTGGTATACAACCACCTGAAGGTCCTCCAGTTTGTATAGCTTTTAACGATTTATTATTGATAATTCCCCCACCTATCTCATAAACTATATCTCTTAATGGCACTCCCATTGGAATTTCTACTAACCCTACATTATTTATGTTTCCTGCTAAAGCAAAAACCTTAGTTCCAGTAGATTTTTCTGCTCCTATTGAACTATACCACTTAGCACCCTTGTTAATTATTTGACTAATATTTGCAAATGTTTCTACATTATTAACACAAGTTGGTCTCTTCCATAATCCTTTTTCTGAAGTTCTTGGTGGTTTCATTGTAGGTTCTCCTCTTAGGCCTTCGATTGAATGAATTAATGCTGTAGCTTCACCACAAACAAAAGCTCCTGCTCCATACTTTATTTCAATATCAAAATCAAATCCTGTATCTAATATATTTCTTCCTAAAAGTCCTATTTCTCTTGCTTGCTTTAACGCTACTTTTAATCTATGAACAGCTAGTGGATATTCCGCCCTTATATAAATATATCCTTTGTTAGCTCCAATTGCATAACCACAAATAGCCATTGCTTCTAATACTGAATTCGGATCCCCCTCTAATATTGCTCTATCCATAAAAGCTCCTGGATCACCTTCATCAGCATTACAAATTACATATTTTATATCTCCAGTTGCTCTTCTAGCAGCTTCCCACTTTCTACCCGTTGGAAACCCTCCACCACCTCTTCCTCTAAGTCCAGATTCACTTACTTCTTTTATAACTTCTTCTTGAGTCATATCTGTTAATACTTTTCCTAACGCTGTGTAAGCTCCTACACCTAAAGCATCGTACATATTTTCTGGATCTATAACTCCACAATTCTTTAATGCTATTTTCACTTGTTTTTTATAAAAAGGTATCTCTTCTTTTATTTTTATTCTTTTCTTAGTTTCTTCATCTTGGTAAAGTAGCCTGTCTACAATTTTACCTTCAAGAATATGACTTTCTACTATTTCTTTAACATCTTCTTCTGCAACTTTTATATAAAACACTTTATCCGGCATAATCTCTATTACAGGCCCCTTTGCACAAAATCCAAAACACCCTGTCATTATAACTTTCACATTTTCTTGCAAATTTAATCTTGCTATTTCTTCATTAAATGTCTTTAAGATATTATCAGCATTTGAAGCTTTACATCCCGGTCCTCCACAAATTAATATATGCCTTTCTTTTATTTCACCCTTATTGAATCTTTCTGGATTTTCTCTAATCTCCATTTTCTTTTTGCATTCTTTATATTTCTTTAATAAATCATTATAAGTACTTATTCTCTCCATACTAACCTTGCTCCCTTAAATTATTTATTAATTCATTTACTTGAGGCTTAGTAAAATATCCATAAACTTTATCGTTTACAAGCACAACTGGTGCTATAGCACATGATCCAACACATCTTAATGTATCCAGAGTAAATAATCCATCATTAGTTGTTTCTCCTTCTTTTATTCCCAATATCTTTTTAAAGTCTTCTAATATATCGCAAGCTCCTCTAACAAAACATGCTGTTCCTGTACATATACTTATTACATATTTGCCTTTTGGTTCTGTAGAAAAATATGAATAAAAGGTAATTACACCATATACTTTGGATACAGGTATATTTAATCTATAAGCTATATATTCCTGTACCTCTCTTCCCAAATACCCATATAATCCTTGTGCATGATGTAATACTGCAATTAAAGAACTTTCATCAGTATTTCCTTCTTGGATAAATAATTCTAAATCTTTAAATTTACCACATTTATCTCTCAAATTATCTCCCCCGCTTTTATTATTTTAATTTTCAAAATATTCTAATAATTAAATGTTATCATACTTATATTTATTTTAAAATATATAAAAGATTACTTCTTACAATTTATTTTATTAAGTAAATATAGCTGAAAAAATTTAATTTTCTAAATTGCCTTGTAGTTGTAAAAATCAAAAGAGTTGTATTCTAGAATTTACATCTTAGAATACAACTCACTCTTATATTTTGCAGTATATTTTTATTTATAAATAAATTATTATATATCTTTTATTTATAATCGACTTACTTCTCTCCATATATATTCAATGAAAACCCCTTTTCTAAAGCCTCTTTTGCATACTCTTTTGCTCCGAATAATGATAAATCTCTATAATTTCCACATTGAACTTCATTTGCAGCAGGTATTTCTGTGGCCTTTAAAACTTCATTTAATGATAATTCTAACGCTTCTTTTATTTCAGAAGCTTCTCTATCTCCCCATATACTTAAATAAAATCCAGTTCTGCATCCCATTGGTGATAAATCTATTATTCCTTCTAATCTACTTCTTAATTCATGTGCTAATAGATGTTCTAATCCATGCATAGCAGCTGTTCCAAAAGCTTCTCTATTCGGCTGTAAAAACCTAATATCAAACTTGGTTACATTATCTCCCCTCTTCCCTATTAACAAACAGCACTTTCTTATATATGGTGCCTTAACTATTCTGTGATCTAATTCAAAACTCTCTACTTTTTCCATATTATATCCTCCACATAACGCTCTTATTTATAGTTAATATTATCCTCAATAATATATTAACTAATTTATTAATCTCTCACAATTATTTATAGTATCTAGTATATAAAATATACTTTCACTTATTCTTTTAGCAACATACGAATTATTCATAGTATATAAATGAATTCCATCTACTCCACTTGATATCAAATCTATTATCTGTTCTGTAGCATATGCAATTCCAGCATCTCTTAATGCCTCAGGATTAAATTCATATTTATTCATTATCTTAATAAATTTCTTTGGTAACTTAGCACCACATAATGAAACAATTCTATTTATTTGTTTAGTATTTATGACTGGCATTATTCCCGCTTGTACTGGAATATCTATATTATACTTTTCTTTTTGTTCTAGAAAGCTATAAAAGTACTCATTATCAAAGAATAATTGTGAAATTAAATGCTTAGCACCAGCTTCTTGTTTTTTCTTTAAATTAATTATGTCTTCCTCTAAGTTTTTACTATCTAAATGCCCTTCTGGATAACATGCCCCAACTATATTAAAATCCTCTCTTTGCTTTACATGCCTTATAAGATCACTTGCATGCTCAAATTCATTTATCCCTTTATAATTCACCGGAATATCTCCTCTTAAAGCTAATATATTCTCTATTCCTGATTTTTTTAAGTTGTCTAAAATAGCATTTACTTGATTTTTATTTGAGTTTATACATGTTAAATGAGCTAATGGCTCTATTTTATATTTATTCTTTACTATTGACGAAATCTCACATGTCATATTCTTAGATAAGTTTCCACCTGCCCCATATGTTACACTTATAAAATCTGGTTTTAAACCTTTTAATTCATCTAAGGTATTATAAATAGTATCAATTTTTGATTCTTGTTTTGGTGGAAATATCTCAAATGAAAAAACCACCTCTTTTTTATCAAACAAACTTTTAATATTCATGCTATTGCCCCCTATTTTATTACTTAAATATCATAAAAAAATACCTAAAGGATAACCTTTAGGTATTGATATACAGCCTATGAATTACCCTTATCTAACAGGAATTAGCACCACACAATAAGATTCTATAAATAAAAGTCATTTATAGAATTAACCTATGTAGGTTGCCGGGTTTCTTAGGGCCAGTCCCTCCACCACTCTTGATAAGTTTTTAATCTTCTTTTTTTATATTATAGTTTATTTACTAACATTTGTAAATATATACCTTAAATTAAAAATATTTAACGTAGAAATTTATAAATGCATTACATTATATACTAAATTTTAGAAATAAACTTCTAAATCTATTTTTTTATATTAATTGATTTTTAATCTTCAAATTCATTTTTAAATATTGACATTAATACTTCATCGTGATATTTTCCATTTCTATATAACTCTTTCTTTAATATACCTTCTTCTTTGAATCCAACTTTCTTATAACATGCAATAGCTCTATCATTGAAAGAAAAAACCTTAAGCTTTATCTTATTCATATTTACTTCTTCAAATATAAACTTTATCAGCACTTTTAATGCATCACTTCCATAGCCTTTGCTCCAATAGTCTTTGTCTCCAATCATTATACCTATTACACAAGTTCTATTTTTCACATCACATTCGTTAATACTACATCCACCTATATATCTTCCAGTTTTTAAATCCTCAATTGCAAAATCATAAGTAAAGTCGGAATTTGCTTTTCTACTTTTTACCCATTCTTCTTCTTGCCATTTAGTCATTGGAAATGGAATGTTAGAATCTAATAGTTTTTTCACTTCTTCATCATTTATAAACTCTACTGCTTTTTCTATATCCGCTTCTTTATATGCTCTTAATTTTACTAATTTACCACTATACATAATAGTCCCCCTTGTATTTAATTAATAATCAATAATTAACAATGAATAATAATTACAATAACTTAGATATACTTTTTATTAATCAGAATTACATTTACCTTTCTTAATTTCTGAATCTTCAAACTATTTTACTTAAAATAAATTCAGCCTTATAGCTGAATTTTAAATTTAATATTCTTCTTGTATTTAAATACTCCTAGAATTTTTATCTTAATGTGATTTATCAATTTTTAACTAAAAGTAAAATTATAGAAATTATACTAAAAGCTAAACTAACCATATTTATGTACGTTACAACTTGCTTTGGAGTAAACCCCTTAGCTTCTAATCTATAATGTATTTGACTTCTATCTGCTTGATATACTGGTTTTCCATCGACGAATCTTTTTATTATAACAAAGAGATTATCAAATATAGGAATTGCTAAAGCTAAAATTGGAATAAATAAACTCATTAAAGTTGCTTGCTTAAAAGCCCCATCTAAAGCTATTATACTTAATATGAATCCTAAAAAATTTGCTCCTGAATCTCCCATAAAAATCTTTGCTGGATATTTATTATACATTAAAAACCCTAAAGTTACTCCTGCCACTATTAGTGACATACTTATTGATTCATGTTGCCCTAGAATAATTGCAGCTGCTGCAAATGTTATTGATGAAATTAATGATAATCCACCAGCAAGTCCATCCATACCATCTGACCAATTTATAACTGTTGTTACTCCAAATATCCATGTAATTGTTAGTATGAATTGTATAATTCCTGATAATTGTATAAAGACTCCTGTAAATGGATTTGTAAAACCTCTGAAAACTATTCCAGATTTAAATATAATAAATGCAGCTAATATTTGAATTATTAATCTTGGATATATTGGAAACTCTTTTCCTCTAGTTTTAAAACTATCATCTATTAATCCTATTAATAATATTAGCGCTGATCCTAGTAATATCCATGATTTTTCCTTAACTGTAGTATAATTATTAACTGTAAAATATACTATAAAAAATCCTATAAACATAGCCAATCCACCACAAAGTGGAGTTTCACCTTTATGTTTTTTTCTTTTTGTCGGTTTATCTGTAAAGCTATATTTAAAAGATAATTTAATCAAAATTGGCGTTATTAAATATACTATTAAAAATGCTAATATAAAAGATAATATATATCGCATAATTTCTCCTTAACTTCTCAATTGTTTATATTCTCTAATTAATTATGTCAATTAAATTTATTATCTTATTATACTATTTATAATCATTATTATCAATGACAAAACTATGACGATTTCTATCACGTCTTTTTAAAATAGAAAATATAAATTTGAAATGATAAAGCACTGTCTATTTTATCATTTTAATTTAAGGTCTAGCCTTTCTTTTATAATTTTCTAAAAATTAAGAAGTCCCCCATTGGGGACTTCTTAATTTCTCGCTTGTATCATATCTTTAACTTTCATTAATCTAGTTAAAGCTCCTCTTTCATTTTCATCAAGCTTCATTCTTATATACTTGATAGTTTCTTGCAATGAAGGAATTGTCATATATTCAAGAGCATTAACTCTTCTTCTAGTCTTTTCTATTTCATCTGCCATTAGTTGAGTTGACTTTTCAACTTCTGCAAGCTCTAATAGCTTTGGTAAGATTCCATAAAGCTTAGCAATTGAATCATCTAATTCAGATGATGTGCTTGCAAAACCATAAGGGAATATACTTCCTTCATCTCCTTCAAGCTGCCTATGGAAATTCATCTCTGGAACATTTACACTCATTATATTTTTAGTTCCTACTTCAACAGATATGCTTTCTTTTGGATAAGCTACTGCTTCCTCTAGAAATTCTGAGCTCATAACAGCTCTAGCCATAACAAAGTCCTTAAGAGACCCTTGAAGCTCCGCTTCTACAGATTTTCTTAATTCATTATTATATTTGACAAGATTAACGAATTGCCTCATAAGCTCATCTTGCTTATCCTTTAAAAGTTTATGTCCTCTTGTAGCTGTAGCTAATCTCTTTTTTAGCTTAGACATCTCCATTCTAGTAGGATTGACATTCAATCTTGCCATGGCTATTCTTCATCTCCCTTTGGCATATACTTTTCAAGATACTCATCTCTTATTCTCTTAAGCTCTGTTCTTGGAAGTATCTTTAAAAGCTTCCATCCTAATTGTAAAGTTTCTTCTATAGTTCTGTTTGCTGTAAAACCTTGAGATACGTATTGCTCTTCAAAAGCTTCTGCAAACTTAGCATATTGTTTATCTGTATCTGATAATGCTGATTCTCCTAAAATCGCTGATAACTCTTTAGCTTGCTTACCTTGTGCATAAGCTGAGAATAATTGATTCATTGTATCAGCATGATCTTCTCTAGTCTTATTTTTACCAATACCCTTATCTTTAAGTCTTGAAAGTGATGGTAATACATCTATTGGAGGAATAATACCTTTCTTATATAACTCTCTTGAAAGAATTATTTGTCCCTCTGTTATATATCCAGTTAAGTCTGGAATTGGATGTGTCTTATCTTCTTCAGGCATTGTTAGAATAGGAATTTGAGTTATAGAACCCTCTCTTCCTCTAAGTCTACCTGCTCTTTCATATAAAGTTGAAAGGTCAGTATATAGATATCCTGGATATCCCCTTCTACCTGGAACTTCTTTTCTAGCAGCTGAAACTTCTCTTAGTGCTTCTGCATAGTTTGTTATATCAGTCATTATAACAAGTACGTGCATTCCTTTTTCATAAGCTAAGAATTCTGCTGTAGTAAGAGCCATTCTTGGAGTTGCTATTCTTTCAATAGCTGGATCAGACGCAAGATTCATAAATAATACTGAATTATCTATAGCACCTGTTTTATTAAATTCATCAACGAAGAATTGTGATTCTTCAAATGTAATACCTATTGCAGCAAATACAACAGCAAAGTTAGCATCTGAGTTTAAAACTTTCGCTTGTCTTGCTATTTGTGCAGCTAATTGTGCATGAGGAAGTCCTGATGCTGAGAAAACAGGTAGCTTTTGTCCTCTTACTAATGTATTAAGTCCATCAATAGCTGAAATACCAGTTTGAATAAATTCTGATGGATAATCTCTCGATACTGGATTAATAGCCTCACCATTTATATCTGATCTTTTTTCTGGAATTATATTAGGGCCATTATCAATTGGGTGTCCCATACCATCGAATATTCTTCCTAGCATATCCTCAGAAATACCAAGTTCAAGTGGTCTTCCTAAGAATCTAGCTTTTGTTTCTTTTAAATTTATTCCTGATGAACCTTCAAAAAGCTGAACCATTGCTCTTGTTCCATTTATCTCAAGAACTCTACCTCTTCTTTTTTCACCAGTTTGAAGTTCTACTTCAACTAATTCATCGTATTTAACACCTTCAACGCCTTCAACTACCATCAAAGGTCCTACAACTTCTGTAACTGTTTTATATTCCTTAAGCATTTAGAACCCCTCCCTTTTCGTTGATTAATGCATCTATAGAAGATTTTAATTCTACTTCAATTTCATCTATCTTATTTATATTATCTTCATGAATATATTTACTTCTTGCAATTTTATCTCTTATTTCACTTAAGCCTAAAATTTCATTTAAGTAAACTCCTGCTTTTAATGCTCTTTCCGCTTCTTTTCTAAATAGAAGTATTAGCTTTAACATTTTATATTGCTTATCTAATGAAGCATATGTATCAACTTCATGGAATGCATTTTGTTGAAGGTAATCTTCTCTTATTGATTTTGAAACTTCAAGTTTTAATCTATCTATCTCTGATAAAGCATCTATCCCAACAAGGCTTACTATTTCTTGAAGTCCTGACTCTTCTTGAAGTAAAGTCATTGCTTCTTGTCTTAAAGTTGCCCAATCTGCTGCAACTTCATTATTCATCCACTCATCTATAGTATCTGCATATAATGAATATGAATTCAACCAGTTAATTGATGGGAAATGTCTCTTATATGCAAGTTGAGCATCTAGTCCCCAGAAAACTTTAACTATTCTTAGCGTAGATTGTGTAACAGGCTCTGAAAGGTCTCCTCCTGGAGGTGAAACTGCTCCTATTGCTGTTACAGCTCCTTCTCTACCATCGTTACCTAAACAAATAACCTTACCTGCTCTTTCATAGTAATCTGCAAGTCTTGATCCAAGGTATGCTGGATAACCTTCATCTCCTGGCATTTCTTCAAGTCTACCAGACATTTCTCTTAAAGCTTCTGCCCATCTTGAAGTTGAGTCTGCCATTATTGAAACAGAATATCCCATATCTCTGAAGTATTCTGCAATTGTTATTCCTGTATATATACAAGCTTCTCTAGCTGCAACTGGCATGTTTGATGTATTGGCTATAAGAACTGTTCTCTTCATTAAGCTTTCACCAGTCTTAGGATCTTTAAGTTCTGGGAATTCATTAAGAACATCTGTCATTTCGTTTCCACGTTCACCACAACCAACATATACAACTATTTCAGTATCTCCCCATTTAGCCACTTGGTGTTGAACAACTGTTTTACCTGCTCCGAACGGACCTGGAACTGCTGCTGCTCCACCCTTAGCAACTGGGAAGAATGTATCTATAACTCTTTGACCTGTAGTCATTGGGGCATCTGGTTTTAACTTTCTTGCATATGGTCTACCTTTTCTTGCTGGCCATTTTTGCATTAATGTTAATTCCTTATCACCTTTTTCAGTTTCTACTATACATACAGTATCAACTATTGTGAATTCTCCACCTTTAATTTCTTTTATTATACCCTTTACTCCATAAGGAACCATTATCTTATGAAGTACTACAGTAGTTTCCTGAACTGTTCCTATTATATCTCCAGCTTCAACTACGTCTCCTACTTTTGCTGTAGGCTCAAACTTCCAAAGTCTTTCTCTATTTAATGACTTAACTGCTACACCCTTTGTTAAAAATGGTGAATTTGCAGCTTTAGCAAATGCATCAAGTGGTCTTTGGATACCATCAAACATTGATTCTATAAGTCCTGGTCCTAATTCTATACTTAATGGTTCACCAGTTGTAACAACTGGATCCCCAGGTCCTATTCCTGTAGTTTCTTCATAAACTTGGATAGATGCCTTATCACTTCTCATCTCTATGATTTCTCCGATAAGACCTTTTTCTCCAACCTTAACCATGTCGAATATATTTGCATTTTCCATTCCCTCAGCAACAACTAAAGGACCTGCAACCTTAATTATCTTTCCGGTCTTCAAATCACTAACCTACCTTCCTATAAAATATTAACGCCAACAGCTTTTTCCACACTATCACTAATTCTCTTTAGTCCAATATTTAATGAACCTTGATTACTTGGAATTAATATTACAGCTGGAAGTACTTGTTCATTGTAACGTGCTATAGTTTCTTCAATATGTTGTGCTATTTGCTCTGTTACAAAAATTACTGCGTAGTCATTTCTTGCACAGTTATCAACTGCTTTTCTTGCTTCATCAGCTTCAACTACTGGGAATACATCTATTCCTAAAGCCTTGAAAGCTAAAACCGAATCCTTATCGCCAACAACACCTATTTTCTTATGCATATATATCACGCAACCTTTCTCTTATTACTTCCTCAGCAATATTATTAAGCTTGCCAACCATTATAATTCTTATTACTTTTATTTCTGTTTCTTTCGCATAAATATAAGATAATATTTTTTCTGGTCCAAATGTAACTAACTTAGAATTTTTCATTAAATCCATGATATAATTATCACTTAATTTTTCTAAAAGACTTGCAGACTCTGTAGCTATATAACCTTCAAATCCTTCTTTTATTAAATCAGAATAAATCGTACTTTGTAATTTAGCCATTATGTTTTCTGGGGATTCATTTAGTAAAGCTATAAGCTTGCTACTATCTATTTCTCCACCATTAACTATAACTTCCCCAGCGAAATCTCTTCCTTTATTTTGCTTCTTTATTCTAAGTAAAGTTCTTATGTTAGTAGAATCTATCATAGCTTTAACTAGATTATCTATGAATTTATAATTCAATGACTTCTTTATATCTACTAACTCTTTATACATATATTTATCTATTATTATGTCTATCTTTTGAGGATCTTTAGTTTCCTCAAAAGATTTCATTGCTTCTTGAACTCCTTTTCCAAGGTTTCCGTTTAAGCTTTTAAAATTATCTCCATCTATTTTACGTTTAATTTCTTGTAAATCTAGACTACCTAATTGTATAAGCATAGAAGATAAATCCTTACCTAATACTTTTCCTTTTAGAAGTACCTTTATATTATGATAGTCATATTTTAAACTCATTAACTTCACAACATCTTTTACAGGGCTTATTTCATATACTAGTTCATACACCCTTTTTAATTCTGCTGTTAATATTTCCTCATAATCTTCTGGTCTCTTTACATTAGCTGAAACATTTGAATACTCTGTTTCATTTAATATTCTTAGTACTTCATTTGCTGATGGAGCTTCTATCATTCTATCAATTTTAGGCTTATCAAGAAGTCTAGTTTCCAAAACCCATATTCTTGATACAGCTTGGGTAAATTTCATTACATCCATCTCTTACCCTCCTTAATTAAACAACACTCTTGCTACTTCAAACTCCAATTCATCTTTTAATGAACTTACTAAAGCTTCATACGTGTTATTGATTTCTATACCATTACTTTCAAGAATAAATCCACCTTTAAAGTTTCCAGTATTAGGACTTAGCTTAATGTTCCCTTTATCTCCTAATGATTGATTTAAATCATAAATAAAAGTAAGATCTACTACTTCCATTCCTTCTTTATTTAAAATTAATGTTTGCTCTCCTATTTCACCTAGAGAAAGTATTGAATTTTTTATAAATCTTAAAAAATCATCTCCAGATATAGTTGCTAACATATCTATACTTTTTTCAAATACTTCTTTTATAACTTCTTGCTTTGCAGATAACTTATTGTTTCTAACCTTAAGTGAAGCAGAAGATAGAATTCTTTCTTTCTTAGTTTTAGCTTCAAGCTCAGCCTTTTTTATAATTTCCTTTTCAAGTTCTTTGGCTTTAGCTATTTTCTTCGAAAGAATATTTTTTTTCTCTTCTTCAGCAGAAGCTAAAATACTTTCCTTTCTCTCTTCAGCATCCCTAAGGATCTTAGAAGTCAGATTATTTACACTTGCCATAGCCTTTTCTCTCCAATCCTAGAATCCCATATTTACTAACATGAATGAAATAACGAATCCTAATAATGCGTATGTTTCAACCATCGCTGCTAATATTATACCTTTTGTATTATGTTCTGGGTTTTTAGCTAATATTTGAATACCTGCTGCTGCAACTTTACCTTGAGCTATACCTGACCAAAGACCAGCAAATGCTATTGGTAAACAAGCGCCTAATAAATATAAACCTTGATCTAATGGCATTCCTGAGCTCATCTTTGTAAATACTAAGAATCCTATAACGAAACCATATAAACCTTGTGTACCTGGTAATAATTGAAGAACTAACGCTTTACCAAACTTTTCTGGTTCTTCTGTAACTAATCCTGTTGCTGCTTCACCAACTATACCAACACCTTTAGCTGAACCAATACCAGCTAAACCAACTGCTAAAGCTACTCCCATAGCAGCAAATATTAATCCACCGTTATTTTCCATAAAAAATTGAATCCATGACATTTCCATTTTATAATTCCTCCTAATTTCTTTTGATCTTTATATACTTTTCTGAAACCTTAAATGCTTTAAAAGGTCTTCCTCCACCTTCATAGAACTTTCCAAAATACTCAACATATTGAAGTCTTGCTGTATGAACATAAGCTCCAAGTAATGATAATCCTAAATTGAATATATGAAATAAAACAAATAATATAGGTCCTAATAGTATTGCTGCTATACCTGGTAAAGTATGAATTAATAGATTTAAAGCACCTGCAATTGAACCACCAGCTAATCCTAAAGCCATAAGTCTTGTATAAGAAACTAAATCTCCTACATATCCTGTTATGCCGTATAAAGAATATAACCCTTGCCCTATCTTGGCTCCTGTAGATTTTTCTTCTCTTCCTCCACCTATAACTATTAATATAGCACCAATAATTGCTGTACCAATGAATATATTTCCTAATATATTTGGTAATTTTAAAAACTTAGTTGCTGCAATTCCACCTATAGATAATAATGTTATTATCCATGATCCCGGATCTAATAATGCATCTTTTGCTTTTCCTATTCTAATCAAACTATAAACCTTTATAAATAATCCAAAGAATATTTGAATAACACCTAAAGCTAAAGATAAAATTACTATAGTCATAACATCTTTATTTGTATCTATTATTTGAGTTGGTAATTTTATAACATCTCCAAAGAATGATCCATAAATTGCTCCAAAAAATATTGTTGGAAAACTTAAGTATAAAAAGAATTTTGCAAAATCTTTTTTACCTTCATCTAGTTTTAAGAACTTAAGAGCTAAAGCTGCTCCTATTAAAACTAATAGTCCATATCCTACGTCTGCTACCATCATTCCAAAGAATATTAAGTAGAATGGTGCAAGTAGAGGCGTTGGATCTATTTGATTATATTTAGGATAGCTATACATTCCAGTTACACTTTCAAAAGCCGAAACAAGTTCACCATTTTTAAGTTTAATTGGAACATCATCTATTTCGTCTTCTTTAACATCCTCAAATTCTATATAGTAATCATCTTTAAGAATATTGCTACATATTGATTTTAGCTCGTCACTATCTTCTTGTGCTATCCATCCTTGAATTGCACATATATTTTTTGTTTTTAAGAAATTTGTTGAAACTTTAACACGCTGAACCTTACTTACAAAATAATCATAAGCTAATTCTAACTTCTTTAAATCTTCTTCAAAGCTTGCAATTTCTTCTTGAATAAAGAATTTCTTTGATTGAAGCTCCTCTATCTGATGCTTAAATTCGAAAATAAGCTTCATCGGAACATCCTTATGTTCAGTTTTAAAGGCGCTAAATCCAACTCCCCTTAGAACTTCTGATATATTTTCACTATCTTCCTTATTAGATAAAATTAAAAGATTAATATCATTGCTACTTCTTGATATTATTTCAACATATGCATTTGATAACTCTTCTAATAAAGTATCTTCATAAGATTTTGCTATAGTCCCTAAGAAATATGATGTATTTTTCAAATCTTTTATTTCAGTAAAAGCTACATCCAAATCTTGCCAAGGAGTTAAAGTATCTATTTCAGCCTGTAACTTTGTTATATTTGAATCTAAATTAGCAAGCTCCGCCTCTTTTTCTTTTGCTTTATTATAGCTTGCTTCCCAATTAGAGGCTTTAACTTTTTCATCTAGTTCATCTAAAGTTAATGTTAGCTTTTCTTCTTGTAATGACTTTAATCCTGATTTTTTAGGAACATATTTTTTAAGAAATTCTAGGGCAAATTTAGCTTTTGATAAATTTTCTTCATACTTTGAATACTCTAAATCTACTTCGTCTTTAGCTAAGCTTCTTAATTCTTCATATTTTTCAAGGAAGTCCTCATCTTGCAAATTAATAAACTCTACATTAGATAATCCTTGTATTTCTCTTAAAAGCTTTTGCTTTCTAGATTCAAAGGTAAGCAAAGTGAATTTGTTCATCTTAACTATTGCCATGAATCTTCACTATCCTCTCAACGATTAAATTAATAGCATTATTCTTTTTATCATCAGAAATATTTTTAATGCTTACTACTTCTTTTCCACCTTTTTCTAATATGGGCGCTGCTTCTGAATTTCCTTCTTCTTCTGCCTTAGCAATTATTTGTGTTTTCTTTAAATTAGCTTCGTTTAGTACTTTATTGTACTCTTCTTCAGCTTGAATGCTAGCATTTTTCACTATTTCCTTAGAAGTTATCGTAGCTTCCTGAATAAGCTCTTCAGCTTTATCTTCAGCCTTTTTAATTTCATTTATTGCTTCTAATGCCAAAATCTCACCACCTTTATTATTTAAAATAATAATATAGTAATTAATACTTTACATAGTATTAATTACTTTTTTCTATTTTCCATTATACACTATTTGACGTTTTTTTCAACTTCTTTATTTTTGATTTAGAGAAACAACCATAAGCTTTTAATTATTGTAAATGTTTTCCTTTTTTATTTATTATAGATTTTATATTTTCTTAAATTTCTGTTATTTTATTTGTTATATGTATTACATCACCTCCATAACCAAATAAATAGTAGTCCTTTTCTTTAACTATAGTAGAATCCTCTATAAACTTATTAATGTTTATATCGAATATTTCTAGATAATAATCCTTAAAGGAGTATATACCTTTAAATTGATCTTTTATTTTTATCTCTTCATCTTTATCTAGATTCCTTTGTATAAAATCTGGCATACCTCTTTTTTTATTAAATCTAAGATAATCATACTTTAATATTTCTCTTAATATAAAATTATCTCCTTTTAATATTTCCATATTAAAATCTAAAAATACTTTATAATACTCACTATTTCCTATATTTCTATTAAAATATCCCTTAGAATCAAAATAAGTACCTAAAGTATAGTAAAAATCAAAAGGTGTCTCAAACTTGTTTACTAAATATTTTATTATGTTATTAAACTTTTGAGAGTTATAATATTTATCGACCATTTCTTCTACTTTCTTAAGCTTTATTAATTCATCATAACTTATATCCTTGGTCCTTAAAATTTCATATGGCGGATATGGAGAATATTTCATTCCATATTCTTCAGATTCTTCTCTCATTGACGATCCTCTTAAAAGTTTTAAAAATCCTAATTGAATTTCTTCAGGTCTTATACTATAGACATCATTAAATGAATTTTTAAATGAATTATAATCCTCTCCAGGAAGACCTGCTATTAAATCAAGATGTTGTTTTATATTTCTAATTTGAAGAAGCTCTTCTACCTTTTCCTTTATGTCGCTAAAATTTACAAATCTATTTATTCTACTTAATACATCATCATTTGTAGTTTGCACTCCAACTTCAAATTGGAATCTATCCTTTGGTGCTTTTCTTAATAATTCAAGCTCAGATTTTTTTAATATATCTGCTGATATTTCAAAATGAAATTGTGTTTTTGTATCTTGATCAATAAGAAACTCCCAAATAGCCATAGTAAATTTATGATTGCAGTTAAAAGTTCTGTCTACAAACTTTACAAGTCTAACTTCCTTATCTATAAAATATTTCAACTCTTGTTTTACTCTATCTATATCTAAGAATCTAACTCCGTGAGTAGTTGATGATAAGCAGTACTTACAATTAAAAGGACATCCATGTGATACAATAATGATATTAAGAAGATGATACTATTTACTAGTATCATCTGCAATATTTATTATTTTTATCATCACCTTTTCCAAAATTTCTTTCAATTCTTCACCCGTTAATCCTTTTGAAATATCAATTATTTTCTCTTTCATGAACTCCCCCCACTATTCAACATAAAAAATTAATATATTAATCATACCAAACATACGTTCTTTATAAAAGATGTTTAAATAAATTTTATACATTAATTATATATCTAAAATAGTTCGAGTACCTCGAAGATTAAGACATTATTTTCTTTTTTTCAACAAATCATCTATAGCCTCATCTAGTAATTTCGACATTGGAACTTTTGTTTCTTCTGATAACTTTTTTAACTTCTCATACAATTCCTTATCTATGCTATTACTTATTCTTACCCTATGTACTAACATTTCCCCACCTCAAAATAACATTTTAATAAAATTATATTTAAAACAATTGGTGCATACAAGAAACATAAGGTTATGTCACTTTACATAACTTCCCTCTTTAAATTTAGATTATAAGGCTATATAATGTATTTGTGGAAAATCTAAGCTACAAACTAAAGATAAAGGAAAATAGAATTCGTAAAGGATTATCTCAAAATGAATTAGCTAAACGTATTGGAATTAGCTCTAACTACCTAAGCGAATTAGAACATAATAAATTTGATATAAGATTTGGATTACTTCTAAAAATAGCCAAGGAGTTGAATGTTGAAATAGATGAATTATATGAAAAAATAGAGTAGAAATTTAATCCTACTCTGAATAATAAAATAAAATTAAGTTAATACTATTTGTATAGCATTTTTAAAATCGTGCTCGTGTGATTATATGTTAAATTCGGCATCTTTAACATACTATAAATCGCATGAGCATTATTTTTATATTTTTTCTTATCTTTTAATTGCTCTCTTAAATAATTTTCTATTCCTATAATTTGCCCTCTAGATATTTCTTTGTGCTGCAATTTATATTTGAATAGATTTCTTACTTTTTTATATTCCTCTTCTACTTCTGGTTCTCTTGTATAGTCTATAATTATATCTTCTAGTTTCTTCTTATATAATGTAGGATTCATGTGTCCGCATCTTATAACCTCTTCTGCTTCAAATGCTTTTTTAGGTGCAACTTTAATTTTATTTACAATATAAAAGGTAAATACCTTTATAGCTGCTACCCCTAAAATTATTAATAGTAGTATCTCCATTTTCTTTCTTCCTTTCTAATGTTATTTCATACCCTAAAGTACGCTCCTCCTTTCTAATTGTTCTGTATAAACTTTTTCTTGTGTTTTGTATAAATATCTTCTAATATAATAGGGTATGTACTGTAGATTAACTTGTAGAATATAGTGTAGAATCTACATCTTAATCCTCGTTTAAGTAATCTACGTTTTATGCCTTATAATTCTCATAATTAAAGGATTCTTTCTATCCAATAAAATAAGAAATGTGGAGCATAGCGAGTAAAGTAATTATTGTAATAAAAGTTGCTCCAGTTTAGAGTAAGACAAGTCAGTATAAATAACTTCAAAATTACTAGAATTATACCTAATACCTTTACTTGGTCTTGATATTACTATCATTGGAAATGTTCCAAAAAACTCCTTATAATTTACTCTTTCTGAATATAACTTTTCATAAAGAGTATTCATTTTTATATTATCTGTATAATGTGTATAATCTACTTCTAATAAAGTAATATATTTATAATCTTCATATCTAAATAATACATAAGCATCTGGTCTTATTAATCCATCTAGATATATTGGTTCTATTTTAACATCTATTAGTTTGCAACCTAATCTTTTTAGTTCTTTAAGATAATCATAAATATATAGTCTATGATCATTTACTTTTTTCTCCTGGTAATATACTTTCTCCTTCTTAGCTTTACTTATATAACTTTTTAATACTCCCATATCTTCTAATTGAACCATTCTCCTACTGGCTCCTTTGTAATTACCTTTAAAGAATAATTCTGTGGCTTGTCTTAATGTTATAGCTTTATATCCTTCTATCCATTTAAGTACTTCTTTATCTCTATCAGTAATCAATCCTCAATCATTCCTTTCCTTATCTTCTTTTTAATAACTTTAGTTGTTGCTATTTCATTTTCATCTGCCTTATTTTCTGTTTTAGGAATATATAAAGGTAATTCTCTAACAACTCCATTACTGCAATCTATCGGCTTTTTATTTAATAAATTAACTTCATTCTTAATCCCTGGGATAATTATTTCTGGTACATACTCATGTAAGATTTTAAAATCTTCATCTATCCAAGGCGTTTTAATAACCTCCATGGCTTTACTAGTTCCATAACACAAACATTCTCTATCTTCTAGTTGGGTTGCATCATCACATTCAATTATATTTCTGCTATCTATAGAGCTTATTTGTCTAAATGTAATTCTACACAATTGGCTTTTTACATCACTAGGAAGATTTGTTGTGGTACTTCTTTGAGTAAGACTTAATAAATGTATTCCACTACTCCTGCCGGCTTTTGCAATAGTTAAAATTGCACTCCAACATTTATTCTTAAGTTCTTTATCTTCTTCTGTATCAGCTTCTTGTGGCATAAAGAAAGATACTTCCTCAGTAATAGCATAAATTCTTTTCATTTTACTTTTATAGTGCTTATTGTAGTGGTTTAAATTCTTTACACCTAATTTCGTAAATTTTCTAGATCTTTCATCTACTAACTTTGCTAACTTATTTAAATCATAAGCTACTTCTTTAAGATTTTTTCCTACAAATTTAACCGGATTACATTTCTCAAATAATCCTATTTCGCCTTTCATTATTTGCAACAAATGAATTTCTATAGAATTACTAGAGTTATATATTAGATTAGTTAGTATGCTGCTTAATAAAAAGCTTTTTCCAGTTCCAGTTGCTCCACCAATAAGAATGTGACAAGCTTTGGTAATATCTATGAAGTAATCTTCTCCATCAAAAGTTTTCCCTATATATAATTGGTTAGGATATGCTTTTACTGGTTTAAATATAAACTTTCCTATATCTTTGTTTATTACTTTCACTTTAACTAGGCTACTAAACCTAATCTTTTCTATAGTAACTATTCCCTTAAACTTATTTTCTATCGTTTCCTTATTAACCTCTATATCTTTTGGACTTAAACCAGTTGGCATATGAATATCTAATATATATCCATTATCTATAAATTTAACATTCATTACTTGTGGCATAAAATTAGATTTTTTACTGTGTAAATTTAATTCTCCCATAAGTTCTTCCCACTTTTTAATTACTTTCCTTTTCTTTCTATAGTTAATAGTAAATCTATAATATATACTTGTTGCTGCTAATCCTCCAACTATTGCTAGTTCCATAAATACCTCCTAAAACTTACTTAATATATATCTATGTAATTAATTTTAAAAAAGTACCAATTATTTTTAAAAACTTATAAATAATTGGTGCTTTTAAACAAAAAAAATATGATATCTATTCCAGATACCATATTTCAGTTACTTCCTTATTTAATTTTTTAGCTATTTCATAAGCTAGTGTTAAATTGGGATAAGATATACTTTTCTCCCAATTAGTATACGTTTGTATAGGAACATTTAATTTTCTAGCAAACTCTGTTTTATTATCTATCATAAACTCTCTTAATCTTATTTCTTGCAATCTACATTTAAGCATTTAAATCTCCTCCTATATAAATATATTATACATTTATATGGAATAAATTTACATATATATTCAACTTTATATATTTATTTTTCTATTACAGTTGCAGATATTTTTATAAGACCACTATCGTTTTCCCCATCTACAACGCCATATACTTTTACTTTATCTCCATCTTTCAAACCTTCTACACTCAACACATTTGATATATGATATATTCCATATCCTTCACCCTCTTCTTGTGTTAACGTGAAAGAAGGAAATATATCCATAACACGATCGTAATCTACAACACTTATTGTTCCTTCTGCAAAAACTTTTAAGTTTTTATTTTTATCAGTATTACCATTTAATTCAACAAAATCTGCTTTTACAGCTTCTTTTTTAAGTTGTTCATTTAAATCTTCTTGGCTTACTTTTTGTTCTTTTTCATCTTTCTTTTGTTCTTCAACTTTCATGTCAGGTTTACTTTCTTTGTTATTTTCTACACTTTTATTTGAAGCACATCCTGATAATGATACAACTATAATTCCTGATATAATAGCAACTAATAATCTTTTCATAATATATCTCCTCTCATATTATCTCTTATATTTCACTTTTATTATATAATAACTGGAAAAAATGTCAACATTTAAACTGAGGCGATTATATGAAAAAGGATTTTATTAAGATAGATTTAAGTATAAGTTTAATGTTTATATGTGTACTTAGTTCCTTAATAATTGGATTAATACTAAAATAAAGCACCTAGATTAAATTCTAGGCGCTTTTAAAGGCTTATGTATAATAATGTGCAGCCACAATCTTTTTGAGAGGAATCTTCTAAATAATTAGTTCCCTTAGGAAACTCTTTAAACTTTACTCCAGCTTTATTTTTTGTTTTATAGAATCTAACTGCACATGGTAAAGAAAATAAATATATAAACTTTACTCCTATCATTTTTCTTATGTTGTTATTAACTAAATCTACAATTGTTCCTAGTATAGCGGACCCAATATTATTACCTTCAAATTTTTTATCTACTGCTAGTCTGGCTATTTCAACCGCTGGAAATACTGTATACTTTTTATATGTGCTCTCATCATTAATTACCTGTATGGAATTCGCTTTAAGAGTATAGTATCCACAAATTTCATCTGCTTCATTTATTACTAAATATGTGTTTCCTTCTCCGTCTTCATCATATTGTAAAGCTTCACCTTTTAAAAACTCTTCCATTTCCAACTCTTGACACTCGAAATCACTTATTTTTCTAAGTTGTTTATCTGATATTTCGGTTATTCTTTCTAATGTAAAATTCATTTACCCCTCTATTTCCTACTTATTAAACTTCCTATTCTTTTGCATTGTTCTAAAACTTTATCATCAATAGACGTTTTCTTTAAATCTTCAAGCAATGCCTTAGCAGCAGCCCCTTTTATAGGTTTTACAACCCCCATTGACACTCCCATTTTCCACTCCTCCTCAACCTTATAAACACAATACTTTTTACCAATTCCTCTCATATACCTTTTTAACAATTATATCACCTCTACTTTTATCATTCAACGACTTTTATCAATATTTATATTTATTTGTATTTTTTACCTTATATTAATAAAATATGCAATTTCTATATTTTTTTAATAAAATAAAAAAGGCTAGTAAGTAAGATTTCTCCTACCTACTAGCCTTGAAATTATCTATTCATAGTTGCATTTTTTCTTATATATGCTCTAGCTCCATCTATATCTAAAGCATAATACCCGCTCATTTCAAATCTTGCAGTTATTAATTCATCTTTATAGAATGGTTTAATTTCTTTTTCCCAAACCCTACAAGGATACTCTATAACTTTTAATCTAAATCTCTGATATCTTTCATCTGTTGGCCCTAATAACTCAACGTTTGCTTTCTCTACCCAACATCTTTTACCACCTAACTCAATAGCATAAGCCCATTGGTTTTCTGCATCTGCTGTTAGTAAGTCACCCTTATTGAATATCTTAACTTCTCCATCATAACTCATAGCATCAGATTTCATTT
>NZ_JAGHFX010000096.1 GCF_017888565.1 Clostridium sp. | reverse complement strand
TCCATAACTCTTGGATCTACATCTTTAGCAACTCCTACTCTATGTTCATCTGCCCAAGCTAGGTCTCCTGATTGTTCCATGAACTTATCAGCTCCTACCTTACATACTGGACATACCTCTGGTGCTGTATCTCCTTCATGAACGTATCCACATACTGTACAAACAAATTTCTTCATAATTTAAACTCCTCCTAAATTCCACATTATTTATATACTTAATTTATATATAAGCTTTATTTGATGTTTTTATTATATAATAATAATTATTAGTTGTAAATAGTTTTTTATAAATTATTTTTTCTTTTTTGGAATAAATATAAAAAAAAGTTATCATATCATCAACTTCAACTTAATAAAACTTATATATTACTAACTTGAATACTAACAAAAAATATAAATTAAATCTATTTTCAACCATTAAATAATAGAACCTTCTATATTAAAAATTTCAAACTTTTATATTCTACGCATAAAAAATAATAATAAGAACTAATAATCTTAAATTCTTATTATTATTTACTTTTAAATATAAGTATTAAATCTTCTATAATTTTTATTCTCTCATCATAATTTTTTCATCACTCACGCTAATTCTTTTACAACTAGCATCAATATTATTAATCTTCTAAGTAGTAACCCAAATTTGAAATAAAACTTTTAAACAAAATTTTAATTTATAGAAATATCATTTTTTTCTTTTATCTTATCTATTAATTTATAAGGAAATAATAATATATTATCTAGGTGCTTGTCCTTAATTTTCTTAGATATTAAGATTACTATCTCACCTAATATCATGGCTGCTATTCCATCTAAGATAAAATGTTGCTTTATAAATAAGGTAGATAAAATAATCAAAATACCTACTATTTGAGTGTAATAAAACCATGATTTATTCTCTTTTCTATTTGTATATCTCATAACTATATAAGTGTTTAATACATGTATAGATGGAAAACAATTAAATGGTCTATCATTTTGATAAATAATATTAACCAATTTATTAGGAAAACTATTATTCATAACTGTTGGCCTTACTATTTCTACTGGAAACAAATAATAAAAAAGGTAACAGACAGACATACCAATGTAAACTGCTAAAAGGGCCCTTATATATTTTCTACGGTCTTTTAATAAAATAAATATTAGTCCTATAAACATATAAACGTACCAATATATATAAGGAAATATAAATGCAGATATAAAAGGTATTTCTTTATCTAAAAACAAACTAAGATTTTTCCCTTTTTCTGCAATAGATCCTGAAATAATATAATTTATATTTATTAGCGGGAATAAAGCAAACCATATTAAATCTAGCCATTTTAGTTCATTTAAATTATATTTTTCTATAATTTTTTTTAATACATCCCTCATTTTTAAGCACTCCCTATTAAAAACATAAGTTATATAAAATTACTTCTTACTAACTATTTTACAATATTCAAATTATATTGTGCATTTAGATAGTAACTTTAAGAATTTTATAAGATTTTCTTTAGATATTCTTATAAAAAGTGAAGATATAATTTTTATTTACCTAATTGTGCTCATTAAAGTCACCACGAACCTACATGTATCCACTTTAAAAGTGAAGAAATGGAATTATAAAAATAGGGATGTATCAAACATCCCTTAATTTAAAATACAATATTCTCATTATGTGACATCACTATTTCATAATGAGATCATATCTTTATTATTTCTTCTAATTTTTTCATATCTATATTATCTTCCAAAATTTTAGAAAGTTCATCAAACTGCTTTAATTTATATTTATTATAGCTTATTACATCTTCAATTATCTCTTCCATATTATTTAATTCTAATAGATACTTTATAAAAGCATTTAAAAATTCTCCATTATCAAATATACCATGAAGATAGGTTCCAAAAACTGTATAGTCTTTATTTATAACACCTGCTATTTCTCCATTATTTAACTCAATGAATGGAATTGCATTTTTATTTACATTACTAATGCCATTATGAATTTCATATCCAAATACTTTTACATCCTTAATATGAGTAATTTCATTTAAAGTTACTTTTCCTTCAGATTGTTTTGTTACTTTAG
Organism: Clostridium sp.; assembly: GCF_017888565.1. Taxonomy (GTDB): domain Bacteria; phylum Bacillota; class Clostridia; order Clostridiales; family Clostridiaceae; genus Clostridium. The sequence goes on along the minus strand of NZ_JAGHFX010000096.1, from coordinate 14,943 downwards.
TTGCATTAAAGCTAGTACATATATCTAAAAATCCAAATCCAGTCTCTGACGTTATATCTCCTTCTACTCCTAAATTATCTTCAATAATTTTACCAAGCATTTGATATCCACCACAAATTCCCCAAATCAAAGTTCCACTTTTCTTAAGTTCCATAACTTTATTGAATATTCCATTCTTCTTTATATATCTTAAATCTCCTATAGTATTTTTACTACCCGGTATTATTAAAAGATCAGGGTTTCCAATATCATTTGCACTTTCTACATATCTTAATGATACTTCATTTAATCTTCCTAATGAATTGAAATCTGTAAAGTTTGACATATAAGGAAGCCTTACCACTACAACGTCTAACTTATCACTACTTGTCTCTTTATTTTTTAGTCTTTCTGTTACACTATCTTCATCTTCTATATCTAAGTCAAAATAAGGCATAGCTCCAAGTACAGGTATTTCTATAATATCCTCTAGCTGTTTCATTGCAGGCTTAAAATATTCTACATTTCCTCTAAATTTATTTATTATTACACCTTTAACTCTCTTTCTTTCATCTTCATCTAAAAGCATTATTGTTCCTACTACTGATGCAAATACTCCTCCCCTATCAATATCAGCAACTAATATAACAGGTGAGTCACTCATCTTTGCCATAGACATATTAGCTATATCATTTTCCTTTAAATTTATTTCTGCACAACTTCCTGAACCTTCAAGAATCATTAAATCATAACTTTTAGATACATTATTAAAAGTCTCATTAACTATTTTCTTTAATTCCCTATTTAAATCTTTATACTTATATGAATCCATATTGCATTTTACTTTGCCATTCACTATAACTTGTGTTTTCATATTTCCACTTGGCTTTAAAAGAATTGGATTCATCCAAGCTTTTGGTTTTATTTCACAAGCCTCAGCTTGTACCACTTGTGCTCTTCCCATTTCGAGCCCTTCTTCTGTTACATATGAATTTAGAGAAATATTTAATGCTTTAAATGGCGCCACCTTTAAACCTTTATTTTTAAAATATCTACAAAAAGCTGTAGCAATTGTACTTTTACCTACAGAAGAAGCAGTTCCAAGCAACATAATACTTTTACTCATTAATAACACCTACTATGTCTAAAAACCCATGAGTTTCATTTGTAATTACTCCATTTTCTTCAAATTTAATTGGATACTTAAATAACGGACCATCAAATACAAATGTATGATACTCTCCATTTTCTCCACATGCATCTGAACCTGTTTTAACTATATCTTCAACCACTTTATGAGTTAATTCTTTTCCTAAAAAATCAGTTGATAATGAATCTAACCTAACATTTTTGATAACAGTCTTAAATCCAGTATCTATAAATTCATAGGTTAACTTTTCTCTATTTTCAAGCCAAAGTGGGAATATAGCTTCCATTTCTACTTCATTACATCTATCTGTACACCACGCTCTATGTGCTTCCAAATCTATATCTCCAAAAACACACGCTTCTGCACCTAGTTCATTTTTTGCTTTATCTAATGCCTTTTTAAAAGCTTCTGAATATTCTTCTCCTTCACACTTTACAAGTAAAAGAGGAATTCCAAGTGATTTTGATACCTCATTTAATAAATCATTTGGCACACCATGAAACCATGATCTTAAAACCCTTTTATCAACAGTAATAAGTAATGCAACAGGCTTATGTCCATTCTTTATCATTCTATATAAGGATAATGTACTGTCTTTTCCGCAACTATATGACATGACAAACTTTTTCTTCATTTAAATTATTCCTTTCTATTTCCATTTTTCTAAAGTTCTTACCATAAAAGTTTTTATATCTATTCCATAAACTTCTTCCAGGTCATTACTATTTAAAACTTCTTTTGTACTACCATTTCCTTTTATAATTCCATCATTCATCATTAGAACCCTGTCTCCAAAATTCTGAACTAAATTCAAATCATGTAATACAGCTACAACAACTTTATTTTTTTCTTTAGCCCAGTTTTTAAGATAATCTAATATTTCAATTTGATATCTTAAGTCTAAATGATTTGTTGGCTCATCTAAAAGTATAACTTCTGGATCTTGTGCAAAAGCTCTTGCTAAAAATACTCTTTGAAGTTGCCCTCCGGATAACTCACTTATAAGTTTATCTTTAATATCTAGTATCCCAACCATCCTTAAGCTCTCATTTATAATTAGTTCATCTTTTTTATTTAATCTTGAAAAAATACCATTAAGATGAGCATATCTTCCTAGTGCAACTGTTTCATAAATAGTATAAGGAAATTGTATATTAGAGCTTTGCGTCATTAATGCAATCTTAGTTGCAAGCTCTTTTCTTTTTAAAGTATTTATATTTTTTCCATCTAACTTAATTTCTCCATTAAAAGAAATCAAATTAGATATAGCTTTTAACAAAGTACTCTTGCCACATCCATTAGGACCAACTATACATAAGTTTTCTCCTCTATTTATGTTAAAACTAACTTGTTTTACAATATCTATTCCATTATAGCCACAACAAACATTTTTAACTTCTAGCATATTAAATCACCTACTTTGATTTTTTAAAGTATAAATAAGCAAAAAATGGAGCTCCTATTATAGCTGTTACTGCCCCTACTGGAAGTTCTGATGGCACTATTATAGTTCTTGAAATTAAATCAGTAACCACCATAAGACATCCCCCAAATACAATTGACATAGGAATAACATATGAATGCTTTGATCCAAATATCTTTCTCACTATATGAGGAGCAATTAAGTCCACAAATCCTATAGTTCCACTTATTGATACTGCTGCTCCTGTTAATACTGCCACAAATAAAAAAAGATACTTCTTAACTTTTTCAGCCTGAACACCAATAGATTTTGCTTGCTCTTCTCCAAATGTTAATACATCCATTTCTCTAGCAAATGCCATTACTCCAATTATTCCAATAAAAAAAAATGGTATTCCTGCTTTAAGATAGCTCCATCCTCTCATGGAAAATGATCCCATTTGCCACATAGTTATAGCTTCTATCTTATCAGTAAATAAAGCCGTTATAGTTGTTAATGCCGCATTAAAGAATAAAGAAAAAACCATTCCTGATAATATAATTGTACTATTTGATAATTCCTTATCTACTTTACTTGCAAATAGTAATACTATTATCATTGTTAATAAACTACTTATAAATCCCACTAGAGGTAGTGAAAAGTTTCCAAGGAAAGGGATAGATATTCCTGAAACTATTAATAGTCCTACTCCTAGAGATGCTCCTGATGATACTCCTAAAGTATAAGGTGATGCTAATGGATTTTTTAAAACCGATTGTACTACAGCTCCACTAGCCGCAAGTGCTCCTCCAACAGTAAATGCTAATAATACTCTTGGTAATCTAATACTCCAAATTATTGCAACATCTTTTGCTTCAATACCTTCTAGTAAATTTGCATTAAATACTTTATGAAGTATTATTGAAATAATATCCATAATGCTAATATTGGAACTTCCAATGGAAGTTCCAATACAAATTATTAAGATAACTAGTGGTATTGATAATATCATCAAAGTTTTACTTTTTTTATCTTTACTTATATTCATTTGGATAAACAGCCTTAGCCATTTCCTTTAAAGCCTTTATAACATTTTGAGATGGTCTTGCTGATGTATTTTTATCTATTCCATAAACTTGACCTTCTTTTATAGCTGTTATACTATCCCATCCATCACGGCTCTTTATATCATCAACAGCTTTTACTCCATCTATATCTGGCATATTTGTTAATATAACATCTGGATTAGCTGAAATTATTGCTTCTGGTGTTGGTGATATCCATGATTTTTCATTAGCAAATATATTTTCTGCCCCAATTATTTCAATCATTTCATTTAAGAAAGTATCTTGACCAAAACTACTTAACTTAGCTCCTGATCCTATTTCAAAATAAACTTTCTTTTTATCTGTTATTTTATCGCCAATAGCTTTTATAGCTTCAACTTCTTTTTTCATGTTATCAACAATTTCTTTTCCTTGCTTTTGAGTTTTAGTTACTTCAGCTATAAACTCTATATCTCCATATATTCCATCTATACTATAACTACTTGGAATATAAACAACTGGTATTCCAGCCTCTTTAACTAATTGGAATGGATCATTATCGCCTACTTTGTTATGTCCTGATGCAATAATTATATCTGGCTCTAATGATATTATAGTTTCTGCATCTGGATTTCTAAAATCTATTTTAGGTAGATCTTCACTTATTCCTTCTACATCTGCTGAATATTTATCTACTGCAACTAACTTATCTGCAAGTCCTAACTCGACTAATACTTCTGTATTAGATGGTGCAGTTGATATAATTTTTTCTACTTTCTTTGGTAGGGTAAATTCATTTCCCTCTCTGTCTGTCATAGTTTTTGTAGTTTCTGCACAACCAGCGAATAATGCTAAAGAAAATAACATTGCAAAAACTAACGAAAGAATTTTTCTTCCTTTTTTCATAATACTTTCCTCCTAATTTTTATTAGGGCTTATTTTGTAGAAATATAACTTTTTCTACAAAATAAAAAGGCATACTAAGAGTATGCCTAAAATACATATTTAATAATTTTAAATTATTGAATAATAGAAAACAGCTTGTATTATCTATTAAAAATAACTTAAAACTATAATAGTATTCCTATTATCTCACCCTCAGAAGATAACAGTCCGTCTATAGAAGGCAGGTCTCCCGGCTTTACTTCATCCTACTCTCTAACCTTCCCGCGCATTTTGCAGTGGTATTAATAGATTTCGTCCATTTCACGGTTACTGGGGTAGCTCAGGAATTTTACCTGATTCCCTATTAAGCTTGAAAAGCACCTTATATAGTTAATATAGTCTAAATTTCAAATAGAATTATATTATTAATGATATAATATGTCAATTAAAATATACTATTTTAATATATTTTTTAAAGTGCTTATGAGCTCTTCATTTTCGGCTCTAGTTCTAACTGCAATTCTATAATAATTTTTATCTAGCCCTTTATAGTTACTACAACTTCTGATAATTATATTTTCACTTAACATTTTATCCTTTAAATCTATAAATTCCATAGTTTTAAACATAATAAAATTTACTTGTGGTTTAAACACCTTTATTTTTTCTATTTTGCTGAGTTCATTAAATAGAAAATCTTTTTCCTGCTCTATATATTCTATAGTACTCTTTATATAATCGCTTTCTTCTAAAGCAACTATAGCTGCCCTTTCAGCCATAACATTAACATTCCAAGGCACAGATATATCATTTATCTTTTTCATAATATCTTGATTTTTTGACATTCCATATCCTATTCTAATTCCAGGTATAGCAAAGAATTTAGTCATCGACTTTAAAATAAAAATATTTTCATAATCATTCAATAAATCTACTGCTGAATAACTATTCCTCTCTTTAACAAAATCTAAAAATGATTCATCTATAACAACTATTGTATTAGTTTTTAAAGCCTTATTTGCAACCTTCAATATTATGTCCTTATTAGTTAAATTTCCTGTTGGATTGTTTGGATTGCAAATAAAGACCATATCTATATCTTCAGTTATGTAATTTAATATATCTTCAGCTATATTCCAATTATTATTTTCTCTTAAATAATAATATTCTATACCTCCATTAACACTAAAAACTGCTTCTTCGTATTCTCCAAATGTTGGTGCTGGAATAAGTACCTTTTTAGGAGTTAATGCCCTAACTAAATTAAATATAACTTCTGCTGCACCATTTCCTAATGTTAGATCTTTAATTTCTATATCTTCAAACTTGCTTATTGATAATTTTAAATCATAGTATGTTATATCTGGATATCTTTCAATTTTATCTATTGCTCTCATAAGCTCCATCTTAACATTTATATTTGCTCCAATAGGATTTATATTAGCCGAAAAATCTATAAGCTTTTCTTTATTTAAGTTATATCTTCTTGATAATTCATCTATGTTACCACCATGAACTACTTTACTCATTATGCCCTCCCTCCAATTAAAGATAAAATTATTGCTACTAAGTAGCTAAAAAATGATACCAAATACAAAATATTGTTAGTTTTATATACATCTAAAACTTCTATTTTCTTCATATCATCTCCTATAGTTGGCTTTTCTACTAGTTTACCAAAATAGTAATTAGCTCCACCTAATCTAAGCCCCAGAGCCCCTGCAACTGCTGCTTCTGGATGAGCACTATTAGGACTACTATGATTATTCCTATCTCTTATATAAATCTTAAAACTGTTTTTATAATTTTGTCCTAATATTAATGCTGCAATTACTATAAGCATCCCACTTAATCTGGCTGGTATATAATTAAATACATCATCTAATTTCGCTGGAAAAAATCCAAAATCCTTATACTTTTCATTTTTATATCCAAACATAGAATCCATAGTATTAACAGCTTTATATACCATTGCAAATGGCGCACCTAAAAGTCCAGCATAAAAAATTGGCGCTACTATACCATCTGACATATTTTCTGCTATAGTTTCTACTACTGCTCGTAAAATAGCTTCCTTATCTAAGTTTTTAGTATCCCTACCAACAATATAAGAAAGCTGCTTTCTTGCTCCCTCTATATCATCTTTTAATATATATGATATTACTTTTAGTCCTTCTACTTTTAAGGCTTTTGTTGAAATACAAAAATATATTATTATACCACTTATAATTATTCCTAAAATATGATTAATATTAAAACTAATTTTTATTATATAGTAATTAATAAAATAAACTATTAAAACACTAAAAATCCAAGTCAACAATCCTGCTATCTTTAAAGTATTTTTACATAGTTTTCTAAATATACCTTCTAAAAATCTACAAGTATTACCTATTAACCTTATTGGATGAATAGGGTTTTGAGGATCTCCTATTATTAAATCCAAAATATATCCTATAGTTAATTGTATCATCTTATTCCCTCTTTGATAATTTTACTTTTATCTATTTTTAACTCTTTATTTCTAAAACTTCTTTTATTTTAAAACTTTTCTCCTGAAATTCTATTTTAAGCTTATATCCTTCTCCACATTTAGGTTGCCAGCTATAAAAGTTTTTACTATCATCATAAAAACATTCTAATATAGTTCCTATTGTTCCTCCATGTGAAATTAGTAAAACTGACTCATATCCATTTGAATTTATAGCTTCTATAAAATTATTAAACTCTTTCTTAATACGTTTTTTATATTGATTTTTACTTTCACCATTTGGACATCTTACATAACCAATTTCATCCATAATCCAATTTATATAGAGCTTATTCTCTTTTAAATCCTCATAGGATTTCATTTCAAAATCTCCAAAATCATATTCAAAAAATCCTGATAATTCTTCATAAGGCTCATCTTCATAAAGAATATTAAAAGTTTCATTTGCTCTAACTGCTCCACTAGTAAAATATTTATTGCATCTTGGATATATCATTATTGATTTTAAAATCTTTAGTTCTTTAATTCCTTCCTCACTTAAACTTACATCTGTTTTACCACAATATAATCTTTTTTCATTACAAATAGTCCTACCATGCCTAAGTAAATAAACTTCAATACTACTCATCTTTGATCACCATTGGAATTCCACAAAAAACTCTATATACTTCTTTAGAATTCTTACTTAAATATTGAAGGCACTTTCCAGTATTCTCTCGCCATATTCTATCTTCTTTTTTCAATGGAACTATCCCTTCACATATATCATCACTAATAATTATTTTATCTTTAAATAAACTTTCATTTTCTAAAATATATTTTAATGGGTCTTGATTTTCTAAAGACATTTTATAGGTTAAATTGTGAAATTTATTTAATACTTTTTTTGAGAAATCTATCTCTAGATTATCTACATTATCTATTGTTATTACTTCTTCATCAGAAATATTGAACTTCTCTTTAACAAAACTTAATTTACCGCTATAAGCTCCACCAAATACAAGAATCAAAATTAAACACACCCTTTGTTATAAATTGAGAATATAAAGGCTACGATAACTTATATTCTACCACTTTACACAGTTAAATTAGGAATTAGCCTCATTAATGATATGTATTAAATTGGAGATTTTATTATAATTTAGAATTGTATTCGAAATTATATAAAAATCGAAAAGTTAATACATATGATTATGTTTAATTCACAATTTATAAAATTATTGCTAAACATATTGTTCCTATTAACTCTGAAATTACAAGACCATATCCAGCACTATCTCCTGACATCCCACCTAATTCTTTTGTACTGTTATTTACTGAAATTAATGCTGAAATTATCATTCCTAATGAAACTATAAGCCCCTTATATCCAATAAAATATATAAAGACTAAAGTTGCTATAAATAAAAATAAATATAAAATGTATATATCTGCTTTTCCTGTCCCTTTTTTAAAGTATGCACCAAGGGAACTTTCCTTCATAGATTCCTTTTTTAATAACATAAGCCCCATTAAACTTCTTGAAATAATAGGTATAATAATCAATCCAATTATGTTTTCTGTTTTATCTACTAGTGTGTAGATAGATGCAAAATCAATTATAAATAAAATTGCTAATGATATTACTGCAAAAGCTCCTGTATTAGGATCTTTTAATATTCTTACCTTTTCTTTTTGATCCCTTCTTGATAATAAAGCATCACATACATCCATATATCCGTCTAAATGCAACATTCCCGTTATGATAAATGGAGTTACCATAGTAATTGCTGCTATCAAAATTGTAGATATATTAAAAATACTAATAGCTTTATAAACAGCATAATGCATCAATCCTACAACAAGCCCCACTAATGGATAAAGCTTCATCATATGTCTTACTCCATCATCATCCCACTTCTTATAAGGCATAGGTATTACTGTAAACATGCCTAATGCCATTATAAAAGCGTTTATTAACTTCATCATATTAAATCACCTACATATTTTTTTCCCTTATGGATTATATTATTATTAAAACAACATTCTATAACAATATCTGATATCTTAGCTAAATTCATATTTACTTTTCCCATTTCTCTTCTAAACGCTTCAGTATAATCATCATAAACTATAGAATCACTAAATAAATAATCTGTTACTATAACTAAGTTTATATCTTTACTAGATAATTTTTTTATTCCATCAAATATTTTTCCACTTACATTCATTATAAATTGCTCTCCAATAAACATTTCATTTGTAACTATTGATGTAACACTATCTAATAAAAGAGTATCTCCTTTTTTTACTTTTGCTGCTACTTCTTCTATATTTCTACTTTGCTCAATTGTTTTAAAACCCCAACCTTCTCTTTCCATTAAATGATTATTAATTCTTTTTATATCTTCTTTATCGTAAGGCCTCATTGTAGCAATATAGTATAAATCACAATCTTTATCTTCTAATTTTTTCGATAGATGTTGACCAAGCATTGATTTTCCACTTTTTGATCCGCCAACTACTAATATAATCATTTTTCTATTCCAATCCTCGCTGGAATCTTTTTATCTACAAATGGATGTTTTATTGGATTAATTTCAGATACATAATCTGCAATTTCAATTAAGGTCTCATCAGGATTTCTCCCTGTCAAAACTACCTCTAAATTTTCAGGTTTATTTTTTAAAAATCCAACTACCTTGTCTAATTCAAGAACTCCATATGTTAATGATGCCATAATTTCATCCATTATTAGTAAATCATACTTTTCTTTCACAGCTTTTTGAGTTACTTTTTCAAATCTCTCTCTATGTTCTTTTATTACAGCTAATTTATCTTCATCACTTAAATACTTAAAAAACTTCTTCATTGGTTCACCAAAAAGAACATGAAAATTATCATTTAATTTCTCTATAGATTTTAATTCTCCCGATTCATTATCCTTCAAAAACTGAGTAAGTAATACCTTATATCCTCTACCAGCAGCTCTTACCCCTAATCCCATTGCCGCCGTTGTCTTTCCTTTTCCATTCCCACAATATATATGAATAAGTCCTAAATTCATTTAAATTCTCCTATCTACAATATAATTTTTTTTATCCCTAACTTTGTCTAAATAACTAGGATCTATTTCTGCTTCATTAAAAGTTGCCATATTATTCATCATAGCACATGCATATTGAACTATAGAAAAAGCTATTGGGCACCCACTTCCTTCCCCAAGCCTCATATCTAAATTAAGCATTGGCTCTAATCCTATATTATCCATTGCAATATTGTATCCAATTTCCTTTGAGCAATGAGATGATATAAGATAATTTTTAACATTTTTATTTAGTTTTATAGCTATTAATGCCGCAACTGCTGATATAAATCCATCTATTACAACTGGTATTTTATAATATGAAGCTCCTAGAAAAACCCCTACCATTCCAGCTAAATCAAATCCACCAACTTTAGCTACTACATCAATTGGATCATTAGGATTAGGCTTATTTAACTCTATCGCTTTCCTAACTACTTGCTTCTTCTTCTCAAAAGCATCATCTGTTAACCCTGCACCTTTTCCTACAACATCTTCAAATTCACAGTTTATTAAAGCTGCTAAAACCGAACTACTAGTAGTTGTATTTCCTATTCCCATTTCTCCAACACCAATTATGTCATAGCCTTTTTTCCTAGCTTCTCTAGCCATATCAATACCTATATAAATTCCTTCAATACATTCATCATAAGTCATAGCTGCTTCTTTTGCTATGTTATTAGTACCCCGTCTAATTTTTCTATTAATTGCTCCTGGTATCTCACCTTTACAATCAACACCAATATCAACTACCAATAAATCAGTCCCACTCTCTTTTGCAAGAACTGCAACACCTGTCAGTCCTTTCGAAAAATTAATAGTTTGTGCTAATGTTACATATTGAGGAGCAGATGCAATGCCTTCTTCTACAACTCCATTATCTGCTGAAAAAATTATTATGCACTTTTTTTCTATTTTATTTTTTACTTTTCCTGTTACTCCAGCTAGTTTAATAGCAATATCTTCAAGTTTACCTAAGCTCCCAAGTGGCTTTGCTAAAGAATCTACTCTTCTTATTGCTTCTTCTTTAGCTTTATAGTTTATTTCATCAATATTATTTATTACAATTTCAACTATTTCTCTATGAGTCATGCCATCTCCCCCTAGTCTACTTCTTTTTGTTATGATATATTAAAATTCATCTAAAAGTCAATAAAGCACTATTTTTATATACAAAAAAATCCACAGTTTAATATACTTAATCTGCGGATGTACTATTAATAACACAATAGTTATAAATTTTAATTATACTTTTCAAAAGTAATTTCTGAAGAATTAGGCCAAATATTATTTTTATTTACAAGCTTTATTCTTATATTTTTTACACTAACCCCATTTAACAATATTTCTATAAATTCCTTATCATTGCCTGTATATGAACCAAAAAGTATTAATCTATCAATTTCATTTTCAAAATCTATTATTTCATAAACTTCATAATACATAAGTTCTCTTCCATGTGAAGGATACTTTATTTTATTAATTGAAATATAGTCATTAAATTTATAAATAAACTCTCGCGAAAATGAATCCCCAATTTTTTTTAAATATACTTCCTTCTTATCTAAGTCTGAATCACTACAATAGCTTTTATACTTATTAACAATCGATAAAGCCTTATGTATGCTATCCTTTGATATTTTAAAGAATTCATTATAATTAAAAAAACCTTCATACAACACTGTAGTTGATAGAATTTCATCTATTTCAATACAATTCATATTAAGCCTCCTTTAATTTCAAATATCTCCCTTTTAATCCCTTATTTTAAATAATCATCTATTTATATTTTTATACTTTTTCATTTAATTTTAAAGTCCTATTTTCTTCAAAAATAGTCATAAAAAAATAGGACTATAGTCCTATTCCTAAATTTTTTTTCATATTTTATAAAAATTGATTATATAATCCATTAAATTTTCTCTATAAGATTACTTATAACTTCTTTATTTATAAATCTCCATTTACCTAATTCTATATCATTGGACATAATGTTCATTATCCTTATACGTTCTAGCTTTATAACATTATATCCAAAAGCTTTACTCATTCTTCTTATTTGCCTATTCAGTCCTTGAGTTAAAACAATACTAAATATATTCTTATCTATTCTTCTTAATTTACATGGTCTAGTAATAGTTCCTAATATCTCAACCCCATTAGACATTCCCTCAATAAAACTATCATCAAAATCTCTATCTAAGGTGACAATATATTCTTTTTCATGGTAACTATCTGAAGATAATATTTTATTTGCTAATTCACCGTCATTTGTCATTAAAATTAAACCTTGAGAGTCCTTATCTAACCTTCCAACTGGAAAAACATACTCTTTGTAATTTAAAAAATCAATTATATTATTATCTATTTCTCTTGCAGAAGTGCAAACTACTCCTGGTGGCTTGTTTAATGCTATATATATCTTTTCCTTCGGCTTCACTTTTTCACCATCTAATAATATCTCATCACTTTCCTCAACCCATTGCCCTTGCTGACATAGCTTTCCATTAACGATTATTCTTTTATCCTCAATCCATCTATTTACTTCTTTTCTTGAACAATATCCATAATTACTTAGTAATTTATTTATCCTCACTGTACAAATTATCCTTTCTATATCTGATTTTTATATTATATATTTGTTTTAATTAATAATCCATGTTTATAATTTGCGAATATAAAGGTACGCTAACTTATATTCTGCCACTTTACACAGTTAAATTAGGAATTAGCCTCATTAATGATATGTATTAAATCGGAAAGTTAATACATATCATTATGTTTAATTCGCAATTTATAACAAAATTGAATTTATATTTTTGTACTCCCGTCCAAATATATCTAACACTAATCATTTACAATTGTTGTCATAAATGAACTGTGTTAAATTCAACTTAGGATATTTCTAGGAGGGGTACTATGAAGAATAAAAAAATAATTTATTTATCAATATTCTTAGTTTTAACTGCTATAATAATTTCCTTTAACCTATTTATAAAAAACAATAATACTCTCGAAGATAAACCTTTTTCATGGGATAATGTTAGTCTTTATTTTGTAATGACTGATAGATTTTATGATGGCGATAAATCTAATAATAATTCATATGGAAGAGTTAGTGTAGATTCTAAAGGATCAACAGTTGGCACTTTTCATGGGGGAGATATTAAGGGTTTAACTAAAAAGTTAAAAGAAGGATATTTTGATGATTTAGGAATCAATGCAATTTGGCTTACATCTCCTGTAGAACAGATACATGGATTTATCTCTGGAGACTCAAATGGCTCCTTTGCTCATTAAGGTTATCATGGGTATTATGCTTTAGATTGGACTTCAATAGATAAGAATATGGGTACTATTGAAGAAATGAGAGAATTTGTTGACTTGGCTCACTCAAAAGGAATAAGAATTGTTTTAGATGTTGTAATGAATCATACTGGATTTTCTACTTTAAAAGATATGTCTGATTATGAGTTTTCACCACTTAAAAATGATACAGTAGATATTTCTAACTGGAATCCTAGTGAAAATGAAAACTTTGATACTTATAATAAAACTATAGTTGATTATTCTGGACATAAAGAAGAATGGGCAAAATGGTGGGGATATGATTGGATAAGAGCTGAACTACCTGGATATAGTCCTGGTGGTTCAAATGATATCACAATGAACCTTTCTGGATTACCAGATATAAAAACAGAATCCACAAGACCTATAGATATTCCACCTATACTTAAAACTAAATGGGAAAAAGATATTGCAGAGAAAAACGAGAAATGGATAATTCCAGCTACTGAAAAATATAGAGAAAACTTAAATATAGCTCCTTCAGAGTATATAATAAAGTGGCTATCTTCTTGGGTAGAAGAGTTTGGAATAGATGGCTTTAGATGTGATACAGCTAAACATATAGATATGTATAGATGGCAAGAATTAAAGGAAGAATCAAATAAAGCTCTAAAAACTTGGAGATAGAAAAATCCTGATAAACCTGGTGCTAAATGGACCGATGATTTTTGGATGACAGGTGAAGTTTTTGGACAAGGGCTTGATAAAAATGAATATTACAATAACGGATTTGATTCTATTATAAACTTTAAATTTCCAAAAGGAGATAGCTTAGATTCATTAGAAGAACTTTATTCTGAATATGCAGATAAATTAAACTCTGATCCTTCATTTAATGTTTTAAGTTATATATCATCTCATGATACTGGATTAACTAGAGGTAATATGATAAATTTAGGCACAAAGCTTATGTTAGCTCCTGGTGGCATAGAAATTTATTACGGGGATGAATCAAATCGTAAACCTTCGACAAATACTGTAACAACTGCTAAAGATCAACCTTCACGATCAGATATGAATTGGGATAATATAGATAAGGATGTACTATCCCACTGGCAAAAACTTGGTAAGTTTAGATCAAATCATATTTCAGTAGGTGCAGGAGAACATAGGGAAATTCAAACTTATCCTTATACTTTTACCAGAATTTATAATAAAAATAATTTTAATGATAAGGTTATTATTGCCACTGGTGTTTCTAATGAAGCAACTATAGATTTATCATCTGTATGGGAAGATTCTATATCTATAAGAGATTTTTATACTGGCAAGAAATATACAGTTAAGGATGGTAAAGTTACTGTCAAAGCTGATAGCAATGGTGTTGTATTATTAGAAGAAGTAAAGTAAAAAAATATCTCAGTCTCAGAAATCTATTTAATATAAAATTTATTCAATTTAAAGCAAACTTTATTGTCTTAAAAAAGTTAATATCTTATTTTTATAAAGGATCTCACGAAATGGTCTTACCCCCATTATGTAGACAGTCAATAAAAGGTCGTGTACAATCTACATAATGGGGTGATTTTTTATGTCAATAAAGCACAAAGCTTATAGTGCAGAATTTAAAATAAATGC
>NZ_JAGHFX010000025.1 GCF_017888565.1 Clostridium sp. | reverse complement strand
TTTAAATTCTGCACTATAAGCTTTGTGCTTTATTGACATAAAAAATCACCCCATTATGTAGATTGTACACGACCTTTTATTGACTGTCTACATAATGGGGGTAAGACCAAAACGTGAGCCCCTTTCAAGTTATTGATTCTACTTACTTAGAAGTCTTTTTTATAAAACTTTTATCTATTATTTATATATGCATAAAATTGAATATTTTAATATTTTTATTTAATTTTTCCAATGATAAAGCTCATTTAATCAATATCTCTTTTATAATAGTTTTCTAAATACATATAAAAATATATCTTGTCTGTATATCCAACTAATTAGATATTCTTTCAACTTCTTTACTTCATATTTTTTTATTTATTAAATAATAAATAAATGTACAGTTCAAAATAGAAATTATAGTTCTTATGACACCAGTAAATTTATCTAATAGATCTAATCCATACATTGGACCAAAGCAAATTAATATAAATGGTATAATTAATGGAAGATAAATATCTAGCTTTGATATAATTATCATTAATACTATCAATATTGAATCAATAATCCAAAATCCTAAAAATGCTTTTAATAACTTTTTACTTTTTAACCAATTTGCTAATAACACAATTACACCCCAAATTAATATATATACTATTGATACTATTATATTTTTAACTTTATTGCCCTCACACTAAAAATTCATTAAAATTTAAACTTGAACAAATAATTATATTCAATCCCCCTAGAATAAGTATGGACACTTTTTTACCTTTATTTCTAAACTTTCTTTTATATTATCTTTCAAAATAATCCTCCATTGGAATTTTATTTTATTCGATTTTGATATTAATATCTTACAATTAAAAACTTACAAAAATACTCTCTTATTCCTTAAATTTTTATAACAAAATATGTATTTAGTAATGGTGTGCTTTATAAGCATTAGAATATTAACACAAAAAAATAGAGCAATTCAATTTATTTGCTCTATCTTTCTAAAACTAAATACTATGCTATTTCTTCAGTTACTCTCACTTCTCTAAGTTTTTCTTCTACTAACTCTATAAGCTTTTCTTTGTCAGCTTCATTATTTACTACATCCATATTATCCATATCTATTATTAAAACTTCTGATGCATTGTAACAATTTTCTACCCATGCATCATAATCTTTCCATAAGAAATGGTAATACTCTTTTAAGCTGTCATCAATTTCAAACTCTCTTCCTCTTAATGCTATTCTATTTAAAACTGTTTCAAAAGAACCTTTTAAATATACCATTACATCTGGAGCCTTCTTAGGAAGCTCTTCTAATTCTTCTAGCATGTTATGTAGAAGATCTTCATATATTTTCATTTCTAACTCATTAATTCTGCCAAGCTCCATATTTTTCTTAGCAAAGTACCAATCTTCATAAATTGATCTATCTAAAACGTTATTATTATGTACTAATGCTTCTTTTATACTTTTAAATCTAGTGTTTAAGAAGTAAAGTTGCAATAAAAATGGATATCTCTTCTTTTGGATTTCTTCTTCACTTTCACTATAAAACAAAGGTAAAATAGGGTTATCATCTACACTTTCATAAAATACATCCGATTTAAAGTGCTCCCCCAAAATTTCCGCTACAGAACTTTTCCCAAGGCCTATCATTCCACCAACAACTATCAACATGCTTCACCTATCCTTTACTTTTTGTCTTTTTCTATATTACATAATTAAAAATTTACTTTCAAGTCTTGACTTTTATTTTAATACCATATATGGTATTAATTCTTTTAATAAAATACCGTATATAGTAGTTATACTATTCTTAAAATCTATATATTCATATTTATTTGAATTATCAATAAGTTTTAATTGGATATGTACGTCATATTAAAATCAAGCTATGGTTCATTTAATTGAATATATTCAAGAAAAATTAAATAGCTAATGATCTCCAAAATAAATTTAAGACAATATTGTAATTAATCTAGCAGATAAATAATTTTCATTTATCAGTATCTATAACTATCTACATACTGGTATATTAAAGAAATTCTTCGTTGGAAAGGAAAATTCTTAAAGCCTAAATAAACACGAAATAAGTTCAATATAGAAAAAATGATTAAACAATGATATAAAAAATTCAAAAAAAACTCCCTATAATATAGAAAGTTTTTTAATATTCTTATTAATTATTATTCAACACTTATATAATACAATTTGGCTTCATCACATTTTTAATAAATGGGAAATTAATGCACTCTTTGGCAACTGGCTGACATAGCTAATTTTATATATTTAGATTAATAATCTCCTTTTATGATAAAATTATTCTTTATAGCACTACTTTATATTTTAATACATATATCAATATAAGACTTGTCCAAAAAATTATATATAGATAGATAATCTCTAAGTACTATTCTAAGATATTCTACATATATCTTACATTTATATTATTAGCCAAAGTTTTGTAACCAGTACCTCTTTGTAAATAGTCTGAAGTATCAACTCTATAATATTTTTCTTCATCAAGTTCCTTCCCATTTACAATTATTCTATTGATTTGATTGCCATCATGTTCAATTATAGCACCTGAAATATGAAGTCTTCCTAAAAATCTTCCTCTAAACCCTGATCCTGTGCCATCTTTGTAACAAATCTCTGAATCTAATGATTGCTCTAAAGCCTCTCGTATATACTTACCTTGGATTTCCATATAAATTGGGTTTAATGGTGATGGACATATTTCAATTATCAACTCTGCTCCAGCTTTTTCACCTGTACCTTGAAGCATTACATCTTTAAAATCATGATAATCTCCTGCATCCAAAATCAAAGTATTTTCATCTTTTAACTCTTTTATCTTAGTAGTAAGCCTAGCAAAGTTTTCAAACCTACTATGAACATCCTTAGTATGTAATATCTTAAATCTCACAACACTATATCCCTTCTAAATATATTAACTTTATTACTAACATTGATATAGCCAACTACTACAGTCCCAACATTTTTAGTTAAAATTACTACTAAAAATGTTGGGACTAATACTATTAACTTTTCATTAATTCTTGTATTAATTTCTTATTAAAGAAATTCTATATTAATTATACTTTTATAACAATTCTTTTCTTAACTCTTCTCCTGATTTTGGAGATAAATAACTAAATGGTATATCTAGTACTGTACGTGCTCCTGTTTGACCCTCTTTATGTAATCTATACACAGCTCTTGCATAAGATAATAGAACACAAGAAGTAAACTCTGGATTACTATCAAGTTTTAAACTAAACTCCATTCTCTGTTTTGTGCCATCTCCTGTAACGCCTGTACGAATAACAAATCCCCCATGAGGCATACCCTTATGATTTTTATTCATTTCTTCTTCGGTTATAAAATTTACTGTTGTATTATAATCCGAGAAATAATTAGGCATATTTATAATTTCATGTTTAATATAATCTAAATCCGCATCATCTTCTGGTACGACATAGCAAACTCTCTCATGTTTTTCTCTAGCTGAAAAATCTGTATTCTTTCCTGTACGAATCATTTCAATAGCACTTTTAATGGGAACAGTATATTGAACGCCATCCTTAACACCTTCAACTCTTCTAATAGCATCTGAATGTCCTTGACTTACACCTTCCCCCCAAAAAGTATAATCTTTTCCATTTTTAAGTACCACCTGCCCTAGAAGACGATTTAATGAAAATAGACCTGGATCCCAACCAGCTGATATAAGTGAAATAGTCCCAGCATTTTTAGTTACATCATCTAACACATTAAAATATTCTGGAATCTTTGCATGAGTATCAAAACTATCTACTGTATTAAACATTTTTGCTATCTCTGGTGTTTGATCTGGTAAATCAGTAGCAGAACCCCCACAAAGAATCATAATATCTATTTTTCCTTTATAACTTTTAATCTCTGAAATATGTACTATCTTTGAAGTAGCCAATAATTTTTTTGGATTTCTTCTTGTAAAAATAGCCTCTAATTGAAAATCTGGATTTTGTGCTAAAGCTAATTCTACACCTTTACCAATATTTCCGTAACCTACAATACCTATTCTAATCTTATTGCTCATATAATTCCTTGACTCTAAAGCCAAGTCCCCCCTTTTTACCTTTTTATAGATTTTTAATTTATCTTTATAATAATATTACCATATAATATATCTTTTTCCATATAATATTCTTAGCATTTAATAATTTATGGATATTTGCAAAATAAATTTCTTTTATGTACCTTACGAAATCATACTATTTCTATATAATTAAAAGTTTATATATGTAGTTATCTTATGTAATCTTAATTTTAATTTCTGCTAATATATTAACTTCTCCTAATATAATAAAATTGTCAAGCTAAGTGTAACATTTAGCTTGACAATTAATAATATATACCGATTATCACTTAAATATTTAACTTTCTAATTGTAGTATTTATAGATCTTGCTTTGTTTTTCCAAATATTTATTCTTCTATATATTTTATATTTCTAAATGAAGAAAAATCTAACTATTTATTATAAAAATCTTTAACCTTATGATTCAATGAAATTAATGAATTATATTCCTCAAAATACAGCTCTAACTCTTCTTTATTTTTCACTTTAATCTTAAACCCTTTTTCATTTATTACATTGTAATTTTCATAATTATAGTTTTCTAAATACATTATATCTTTTAGCCTTTTATTTCTTACTTTAACTGCCATATTATTAGATACACTTATAATATCGAAATTTTTCCCGTAATCAAATGTCTCACCCTTTACTTTTACTACTTCACCATCTTTAAATATATTCTCTATTTACTTCTTGTGATTTATTACCACATCAACTTAATAAGCCTAATGATATTACTCCTAATATTGCTAACATCGTTATGTTTTTATTATTTAACATATTTCTTTCCTATAAGTCAAAAGATACTCTCCACAATAAAACTTTTCATTTAAGTCATATTGTATTGGACATTCATCTTTCTTTATTATTGTTAAAGCTCCATTATAAATATTATTTAGATTTTTTAGTATTTTGATAACTTAAATGAAAAAAAGATGATATATCATAGCAATGTTATAAAATCTTAAGTTAATAACATTATCCTGATAAATCATCTTTTTTATTTACATCAACTTTAATATTTCTTTTTTTATATCCACAAATTCATCACTAGTAACTATATCTTCATTTCTTTCTTTTGGTAGATTAACTTTTATTTCACCTTTTATACTTGCAGGTTTTTCTGATATTATATATATCCTATTAGAAAGTAATATTGCCTCTTCTATATCATGAGTTATAAATAATATAGTTGAATTCATTTCTTTAGTTAAATCTAGAAGCCACTTTTGCATCTTTCTTCTTGTCATAGAATCTAACGCTCCAAAGGGCTCATCTAAAAGCATTATATCGTTAGATGTTAGATAAGTTTTTAAAAAGTTTGCTCTTTGCTTCATTCCACCAGATAATTGGGATGGGTATTTATATTCAAATCCATTAAGTCCAAAATCATCTATGTGTTTTTTCACTTCTTCCCTTGCACTCTTTTTACTATTTCCCTTAAATATAAGCGGAATACCTATATTATCTATAACTTTTTTCCAAGGCACCATCATATCCTTTTGATACATATAGCTTAAGTCACCATTTACTTCTACCTCTCCACTATCACTATTTATGAGATTAGTTAAAATATTGAATATTGTACTTTTACCACTACCAGATGGACCTAGAATAGATACTAGTTCTCCTTCCTTAACTTCTATATTAATATCTCTTAATATCTCCATTTCATCGAAGGATTTAGATATATTTTTTAACATAATTCTATTTTGATAAGAACTCATTTGTATAAGCCTCACTTGCTTTCATTTCCTTATTGATTAATTTATTATCATATAAGAATTTTGTATAATTGTCCCACACGCTATCTTTCATTTCTCCCCAAATCTTAGTATCTTCCATATATTTATCTGCAAGATACTTTTGGCTTTCTATTGCAAGTTCTTCACTAATTTCAGGCACCTTACTTACCAATAATTTAGCGCTTTCTTCAGGGTTTGCTATAGCTTCTTCATATCCCTTAGTCGTTGCTTCCATAAACTTCTTAGCTAAATCTTTTTTGTTATTAACAGTATCTTCAGTTGCTGCAATAATTGGTGTGTAATAATCTAAAGCTGGATCTAAATCTCTAACTGGTATATAGTTTATATCAAAGCCTCTTAACTTAGCTTCAATATTAGTCCACGCTTCAAATGTCCACTCAAAATCTAAATTATTCTTAGTTGCTATAAAGAAATCTTCTGTTCCTGCATCTACAATTTTTAGCTTACTAAAATCAGCTCCATTTTTCTCCATAACAGCATTTAATATAGCTTGTTCTGATGGACTTCCCCATCCACCATAAACTTTATTTTCAAAGTCCTTAACAGTTTCAATACCCTTTTCTTTTGGAGACGCAAAACCTGATGTATTATGCTGAATTATTGCTGCTATTGCTTTAACTGGAAGTGGATTATCTGATGTCCTTGCATATGTTAAATCTTCTTGATAGCTTACTGCAAAATCTCCCTTACCAGCAGCTAAAAGTTGAAGTGATGACCCCTCTGATGGTTGTATTATTTCAACATCTAATCCAAGTTCTTTATAATATCCTTTTTCCTGTGCAACATATAATCCTGTATGATTAGTATTTGGTGTCCAATCTAAAATTACAGTTACCTTTTCTAAACCTTCAGAACCCTTTACTCCTTTCTCTTGTTTGCTACATCCAGCAAATAATGTTAGTGCTGTTACTGATGCTAATACTACTGATATAATTTTCTTTTTTAACATTACTATTTCACCTCTAAATTCATTGTTCTTAATTTCATTTCTTCATACTTAGTTTTTTATTATTCCAAGGAGTAAATACCTTTTCAATTAAAGAAACTAAAAGGAATATTCCCATACTTATAACTACTATAATTACTATTGATGCAAACATCTTATCTAATGCATATGCACTTCTTGCTCTTGTCATATATACTCCAAGACCTTTATCTCCTCCAAGCCACTCTCCAATTACAGCTCCCATAATGCTATATGTTGCTGCAATTCTCATACCTGAAAAGAAATTTATCATTCCATAAGGTAACTTTAAATGTAAGAATACATTAAGTTTAGATGATCCCATCAATTTAAAATGATTTATTAAATCCTTATCCACACCTTCAAGCCCATCAACTATACTTATTACTATAGGGAAAAAGCATACTATAACTACAACTATTATTTTAGGCAGTGCTCCAAAACCAAACCAAATTATAAATAATGGTGCAAGAGCAACTGTTGGTATAGTTTGAGAAATAACAAGTACTGGATATAAAGCTCTTTTTATTAATGGAACCATATCCATAATCACTGCTAATATAATAGACAATGCTATTGCAATTAAAAATCCTAACATTCCTTCATATAGTGTTGCTAAAATATGTGGTATCATAGTTTTAAAATCTTTAATTAATACTTCTATAACATCAGTTGGAGCAGGTAAGATATACTTTTCTATTCCTCCAACATTCACTATAAATTCCCATATAATTAATAAAATTAAAATAAAGACTATAGGTGCTATCTTATTTCCTATACTTCTTAATCTTTTCATCCATCGTCACGCCTTCTTTTTTATAGTCTATTTTAACCATAGATACTACTCTTGATGCACCTTCTTCAGTACAAATTTTTTGAGCTTGTTTTACTATTTCTAATAATTCTTCAAGTTCACCCTCCATTGTTGTTTCCATAGCCCCTACTTCGTACTTAACACCAGTAGATTCAATATATTCAATAACCTTGTCCACAACAGGATAAATTCTATCCTCCCTTACTGTTGGTATAACTTGAAGACTTACATTACAAAGTGACATTGTCTTTTCCTCCTTTTAATAAATTTATAAAGTAAATAAATATTATATCTTGTACATAAAACAAAAATACAGTATCTCTGATTAGAAATACTGTACTATAGTTCAATTTGTATATTTATATTCAATAACAAATAATCTCCCTACGTTGGCATTATCCAAATCAGGTTCATGGGTCAAAATAGTATCAATTTTATCTCAGACAGTTCACTGCCCCCCCAGATTTCTATTTACTTTTTATAATTCCATTTTATGCATATTTACTCTAAATGTCAAGTCAATCAATAATCCTTATCAATTAAATAAATCTATTATCTAATAAATTTAAGAAGTCTATTACTTATTATATAATTATTCTAAGTATTGCTTTTATTTGCTCCATATAGCACATTTATAAGTCCTAAAATTCCTACTATTATTTTTATTATTGTCATTGATATTAAAATAGAAAATAATATTACTTAATTAATAATTTTAAAATAATTCTTTTCTATATTCTTTAGTAATTCATTAAGCTCTATCTTATTATGCTGTGAAACCTTTTTAGCTACATCTATTATTACACTTGGATAACCATACTCTCCATTTACCCATTCTAATGCTGTTGGTCCATCAGTTTCTATAAGCAATTTGTTTAGTGGTACTTTATCTAAAACCTCATTTGTTTTATCTGAATAACCTATATCTACACTTATTGTAAAATAGCATCCAAGTTTAATATATTTCTCTAAAATGCTTATGTCCCCACTATACCAATGTATAATAGCTTTATTGTAATTATACTTTTTAAGGGTATTATAAATTTCCTCTTCTGCACCTTTCGTATGAATGCTTACAAACTTATTTCTTTTAATGCTCTCTTTTAATATAAAATTAAAAACTCTTCTTTGTGCTTCATAAGTGCTTGTATCTTCTACCCAAACATAATCTAAACCTATTTCTCCTATTATTTCGCTTTCTTCTATATAAGGTATAATATCTTCTAAATTCCCGTTATATTCTGCTGCTTTCCACGGATGAATTCCAAAGCATGGCTTAATAAATTCACTTTGTTTACTATACTCTTTATTTTTCATATAACTTTCTATATCCATGCTATTTGATAAAGTTAGTATTTCATTCTTATTAATATCTTCAATTGCTTTTTCTATATTTTCTTCAAAAAAATCTAAATGTGTGTGTGCATCTATATACATATTTCCTCCATAAACCCTAATTTAACTAACATACTTAACTTTTTTAATTTATATTCTATATTAGTAATTTCTTAATTATCTCCTTTTAATGTTACTGATATAATTTCTGGTCTATTAAATACTCTTACCGGAAATAAACTATTCCCTAATCCCCTACTAACAAACATTGTAGTTTTACCACTACTATAACTTCCACTAGTATATTTAGGGAAAAATCCTTGATTTGGAGCTATAATGCCTCCCAAAAATGGAATTCTAATTTGTCCTCCATGAGCATGTCCTGAAAAAACTAAATCCATGTTATTTTTAGAATATATATCAAATAACTCTGGTCTATGCGAAAGTAAAATCTTAAATCCTTCAATACTTGACCAATTACTTAAATTTCCCTCTATATTACTTATATCAGTTCCATCTATATAATTTGTTGTAAGAAAAGATGGGTCAGATACCCCTAAAATATATATAGTACTATTTTCTTTTGTAAGTTCTAACTTAGTATCATCTATGATATTAACTCCTGCCTCAATCAATCTTTCTGATATTTTATCATATTTTCCTGACCATGCTTCATGATTTCCTGAAACATAATAAATTGGAGCAATTTCTATGACCCCATTAATAAAATCCATTGCTTTATCTAAATTATATCTACGCCTATCTATCAAATCACCTGTAACTACAATAATATCTGGTGATAACTTTTCTATTTTTTCTAATATTTTTGATTGCTCTTTTCCAAACATTTTATTGTGCAAATCAGAAATATGTACAATTCTAAAGTTATTAAAATTAGATGGCACATCATAGCTTGAGTAATTAAAACTAGAAATTGCAATACTATTATTTTGCCAAATGACAAACACATATAATGCTATAATTAATAAAACTAATAATATTAACATCTTCACCCTTTTAGATAAACCTCTCATTATCCCTCCATAATTATAGTCTTTAGTTAAATATCTATTAAATCCTACTTAACTTATTAATTAGCTAAAGTATATCATGGCGTTATATATAAATCTAGATTACATAATTACTTAAATTATTTGGCATAATATAAATATTTCTTAGATTTACAAAATTAAGAATCCCGTATATTCATTTTAATACTACGGTATTTTACATCTATTTTTTTAATTCAATTTTATTTTTATTATTATTTAATCACATAATAACTCAATATATATTAATAGCTGCATCTATAACTAATATATCTTCATTCTTATATACCTCTCCATTATAATAAATGTCCTTATTCTCTTTAAATAGTACTAATATATTATATTTAGTATATTATTTATAATTTCACTTCTACACCTTTTGAATTTTTATTTAAATTTAACTGTAAAAGCATAACTCCTATACCACTAATTAAGAGCATTAAATAAAAGCTGATACCTCTACTAAGTAGCATAGCAGAACTTATTATCTGAATTGGAAATAACGTCTTAAAAAATATTAAGAACCCTTTTTCTCCTACTCCTACCGCCCCTGGCAATGGTAATGCTGCACCTGTAATATATAAGGTAGACTGAATCAAAATGAATTGAATTAAAGGCACAGATGACATTCCAATAGATTTATATACCCAAAACGGAATACTATGCAATGCTAAGATTTGTACTGTGGTAGTAAGAACAGTTTTTACTATAAAAAATGTATCATTTTTAATATAATCTGCACCTTTTTTATACTTTTCTATCTCTATTAATGCCTTTTCATTAAATATTATAGATTTTTGATAGTTAATGTGTTGTAAAACTTTAACACATGAGTTCACAACTTTAAAAATAAGCTTTTTTGAAAAAATAGATGCCAAGATTAATACTAATAAAAGCACATTTAATCCAATACCTAAAAATAGTAATATACTAAACTTTCCAAGAGTTCCTTTTAAAAATTCAAATTTTATTATTACTCCCATAACAGCCATTGATACAGTAACAAATTGATATGTTGCAAGACATATCAGTAATGCAAGCATACCATTAGAAATATCTATCCTTTTTTTATGCATATAATAAAGCTGCATTGGCTGACCTCCAGTGGCTGAAGGAGTTATAGAACTGAAAAAAATTCCTGTAAATGAATATTGTACACATTGAAGTAGTGTTGTCCTTTCTTTAAAGATTTTTAAACTACGTCTTATATTTATAGCTTCACAAAGAACCATAAGAAACATAGCAGCTATGCCAATAGCAATATATCCTAAATTTACACCTGAAACTATTTTTATAATCTCTTTAAAGTCAGCATTGAAAAAAATCATTTTGAATGTTATTACAACGATTATTATAAATAATCCACCATTTTTCAGTAAATTTATTAGTTTTTTATATTTACTCATAAAGTTCCTCCAAAGTTCCAAAAGTAACTCCTAGTGATTTCCAAATTGGAAGAACTATCTTTAATGCTTCAACAGTTCTTTTCGGAGCATCATTTTTCCCTCGTCCATCATGAAGACAGATAATATCTCCTTTTTCTGTTTCACGAAGCAATCTATCTGCTATCGTTGTTGCTTCTATATTTGCCTTCCAATCTCCTACAATTACATTCCAAAGAACAATCTTTAAATTTAATTTTTTTATTTCATTTATAGCCGCCAAGCTAAAATGCCCCCAAGGAGGTCTAAAAAACTTCGGTTCAATATCAAGTTCTTTTAATATATCCATACTTTTTGAAAAATCTTTTCTTATATTCCATGGTGCCTGAAAAATTTCATTTTTATGTTCTAATGAATGTAATCCTACTGCATGTCCATCTTCTTTGATTAACTTAATAATCTTAGGATTATTTTTAGCAAATTCTGCTACAACAAAGAATGTTGCTTGAACTTGGTAAGACTTTAGTACTTTGAGAACTTCTATAGTGTATTTATTATCCACACCATCATCAAATGTCAAATATATATTTTCTATTTCTTTTTCTCTTCTATTCTTTTTCTGTTTTCTATTCCATATTCTATAAAACAATGTAGGAATTATTCCATATACTATTAAATATAATATCATTACAATTATCCACATCTTTTCTCACATTCCTTTCGTAAACTTTCTTCAGTTTAGATTCAGAAACTTCATTCTTCAAAAGTTGCATATTATATTTCATTTCTCCCAAAAGCCTCTCATTACTTATTAAAGATATAATGTCTTCAGATATATTGGAGTTATTTCCCCAAGCAATTTTTCCTATAATCATTTTTTCAATAAATTCAGCATTTCCAACCTCTTGAGATAAAAATGGTTTAATAATATATAAAGGTGTGGTAGTATAAATAGCTTCAAAAGTTGAAATTCCTCCTGGCTTAGTGATTAGTAAATCTGACCTTTCCATATATTTATATACTTGATCTGTATAACCAACTACATCTATTTTAGGGTAATCTTTTTTAATCTTTTTTAATAGTTTTTTATTTTTACCAGTTATAATTGTAATATGAACCCCTCTTGATTCATATAATTGATCTAATATATTATCAAGGTTTCTTATTAACCCAAGTCCTCCTCCCATTATTAGGATTTTCTTTTTATTATCAATAAATTGTACTTCCACTTTCTTTTTAAAGCACTTCCTTACAGGTATTCCATTTATAATAATTTTCTCAGCAGTAACTCCTTTTGATAAAAGGAGTTCCATTGTGCTTCTCGCTGCTACAAAATACATATTAGTCCCATTAGAAATCCATCCATCATGAACTGTAATATCAGTAATATATGTATATAGTTGAATATCATCTTCATATTCCTGCTTATAGGTTGAAATAAATCGAGAACATGCAGACCACGTAGATATTATTAAATCTGGATTATATTTTTCGATTAAAGAATTTATTTTATTTAAATTTCGTCTCTTTAAACAAGTTTTTTCATGTTTCATAGCAAAATTATTTATAAAATTGTATACACATGAAAATCTACAGATAAAAAGAGTAAAAAATCTATAAACTAATTTATGCATAATAGGAAACAATACCTTTACAATATCTACAATTTCAATAATATCATCAGTATTAGATTCAAGTAGTTCTTCCTTAATAGCCTCTGCAGCACAATAATGCCCCATTCCAAAATGGCTAGTTAAAATTAATATTTTCATGTAATTCTTTCCTTTCTTTTGTTTATGCTGAATGTACAATAACTATAATTAAAACTTACTTAAATGATAACATTCAATTATTAATTTCAACTTTATAAAGTCTTAAGATTTCCTAAAAATTCATTTGATATAATTAATATAGATAGAAAAACTTTAAGGAAATCCAGTAACTGAGAATAATTCTATTAAAGTCATCAACTTTAATATAGATAAAATATCTCTTAATTCCTATTTATGCTTCTATAATTATTGTTTAGATATGCTTGAATACACTTTCCCATAGATTAACTTTAATGTACATGCTAAGAAGTTTCTTCTCAATAGACTTTTTCACCTTCAAGTTGTTTCTTATTCTGAGCACACTATAAAAAAGAAGGGAGAGAATAATTAACATCTCCCCCTTCGTCTTTAAATTTTATATTTATTATATATTTTAATTTTCTACTTTATAAATCTCATAATAAACCTTTAATGGATTCATTGCTTTATTCCCAACAGCCGAATTAAAAGTTCTTCATCATTAAAATCATATTATCTTAAAATTTGTGCATATCCTGATATATTAGTTAATGGTGTCTTTAATTCATGAGTAATATTTCTAAATATATTTTTTTCTTGCTCATCTTTTAACTTTAGTTTTTCACTCATATTATTAAATGTATTTATAAGTACACCTATTTCATCTTTTGATGTTTTATTTATCTTTTCAGGATAATTTCCTATAGATATTTGAGAAATCTTATCCTTTAAAATTATAATTGGTCTTATAATAGTCGAAGATAAAAAGTATATTGAAATAAATATTAATAAAAATAATGTTAATACTATTACATTAACAAGATTTTTTATGTTCTTATTTCTTAAATACTCAGAAGTATAATCTTTTATTAAAACTAAGACTCCTATATTTTCATTATCTTTACCATAAATAGGAGAGCTTAATTTTCCTATTATATTTCCATTCTTGCTTTCTATATCTACTACGCTTTTATTATTCTTTGCAAGATCAAAGGAAAATGGCATTTCTTTTAATATATTTAAATCGATTACTCTTTCATTAGTAATTCCTGTTGCCAATACTCCCCCATCTAAACTATAAAAAATACCTTGACAATTTACTCTTTCAACAATAAATTTCATAACTTTATTATTAAAATCATCTTTTAACATATTCTCTTTTTTTATATTATTTATTATTATATAATCTTCTAAGTTCTTAGCCGAAACTTTATAAATATTACTCATATCTTTTGATATATGATCCTTGAAATTCTTATCAAAAAACTTGTCCATTATTAAATTAAATAATAGTATTTATAAAACAAAAATAAGTCCTAAAACTATTCCAAATTTACGCCTTATTGTTAACATTTTTCTCCTTTAGCATGTATCCTACTCCAAAAATAGTTTCTATATTAAAGTTGTCTTTTAATTTTTTACGTAGTCTTGTTATATGTACATCCACAGTTCTTGTATCACCTAAAAAATCATATCCCCAAACTAAATCTAATAATTGATTCCTTGAATAAACCTTGTTTGTATTTTTACAAAGAAATGTTAATAGTTCAAATTCCTTAGGCTTTAATTGAACTCCTTCATTATTCACATGAACACTTCTACAAGCTTCATTAATTACTATATTATCTACAATTATTTCCTCTTGTTCTTTAGAAGCAACCAACTTTTTCATTTCATCTCTTCTTCTTATTGCTACTCTAACCCTTGTTATGACCTCTCTTATATCAAATGGTTTCGTTATATAATCATCTGCTCCAAGCTCTAATCCCAATATCTTATCCATTATTTCAACTCTTGCCGTAAGCATAATTATTGGAATTTTATAACTTGAAATATTTTTACAAACACTAAATCCATCTATATCATTTAACATTATGTCTAGTAATATTAGGTCTGGATTAAAATTCTTTATTTCATCTTTTGCTTCTAATCCATTTGGATTTACTTTTACTTTATATCCTTCCTTCATTAAAGCAAATCTTAGTATTTCACTTATATCCCTATCATCTTCTATAATTAATATATTCTCTCTCATATTTCTCTCCCAAATCTACTATTTAATTTTTATTATAAACTATAGTTGTTAATAATATTTTCTAAATTATTTCCAAATTGTAACCTTCAAAAATTTTCTTCGAATTCCTTCATAATATTCTCTAGTATAATTTTTTTTGTTTTACAGCTATTGAAGTATCCTTATGTTTATAGTCTAAATAAATATCTTTAATTTTTAATTATATCTTTCTAGAAAACTCTTTTAATCTAATTTTCCCCTCGCTATTTATTAATACATACATTATACAATTAATTCCAAGTAGAATAAAGAAAAAAGACGACCTCTATATAATGAAGAAATCATCTTTTAATATATTTTTCTAAACTTATATTATTAAATCAAATTTAGATTTAATAGTTTTTTCTAATACTATATTTATAAAATTTACTTGTTAAATATCATTTATTTCTAAAGAAATATTTATATTTTTATTTTTAGGCTCTAATATTGTCATCTTCACTCCGGCTGCACTTAATAACCTTTTAGAAGCTTTAACATTATCTGAGTCAGAATACTTATCTGAAAGATATACTACTTCTTTTATTCCAGCTTGTATTATTGCCTTTGCGCACTCATTACAAGGAAATAGTGCAACATAAATTTTGGAGCCATAAAGATTAGTTCCTCTACTATTTAAAATAGCATTAAGTTCGGCATGTACTACATATGGATATTTCGTTTCAAGCACATCACCTTCTCTATTCCATGGAAATTCATCATCTGAACATCCTCTTGGTAATCCATTATATCCTTGACTTAAAATCTTATTATCATCATCAACTATACAAGCCCCAACTTGAGTACTCGGATCCTTACTTCTCTTTCCAGCAAGAATTGCTACTCCCATAAAATATTCATCCCAAGATATGTAATCATGTCTTTTCATTTAAATCCCCCTTAAGATAACTAAAGAATTAAAAACAAAAATTTACGTTGTTTTGCTCTACCAAACTTAAAATTCAATTAAAACATGTTTTAATTAAATTCTTGAATATTTTCACTCATTATAAATTCTACGTTTTTCACTGATTTACAAATATATTTTAATTATAACATTAATTTTGAAATATTCTATATTATTTAACAAAGACAAGTACTATTAAATTTAATTTATTACCTTAATTTAAATTTAACTAAACATATAAATTAGAGATGATGTTATAATGGAAGCGTAATCATTTTCTCAAATTATTATATAATATAAAAAATATCAAATTATTAAAGGAAATTTTTAAATCTTAAAAATTTCATGTTTATAAATTATTAAAATAAGATAAAAATAAAGTCAAAAGGAGAGCACTTATGAAAGCTAAAAAATTAACATTTATGCTGGTTGTTTTACTATTAATAATTCCATTTACAGCATGTTCAAAAGATAATGAGGAAAATCAAAATTCTAAAAATGAAGTAGAAGAAAATCAACAAATGAACGATGATATAAATAATGTTGATAATAGTGATACTAATGGCACTAGTGATTCCTCATATAATTCAAACAATACAAAAATAAATGAAACTACTCAAGAACCTAATCCAGCAGATCAAGTAACCCAAATAGAAGGAAAAAGAAAAGAATTTATAGAAAAATTAGATAATATCCAAAAAGAACTTGATTCATTACCTGAAAAGAAGGATTCAGATGCTGGAATAACAATTGCTATGACAAGTTATTATGGAGTATCCTATGATATGTATGACAAAGCATTAAATGAGATTTATGCTTTACTAAAAGAGCAGTTATCACCAGAAACAATGCAAAACTTACAAAGTGAACAAATTAAATGGATAGAAGAAAAGGAGGCTACAGCAAAGAAAGACGCTGAAAAATATAAAGGTGGGACATTTGAATTTGTTGCATATAATTCATCTTTATATGGGACGACAAAAAACAGATGTTATGAGTTAGTTAATAATTATATGACAGATTAAAATAATAAATAAAGGAGATATCTAAAAATTAAAAATATAGAATTAAGATTGAAAGTAAAACTACTGAAAGAGTTTTTAATATAAATTTAAGTATTTCATACTGAAATACCACCTCAATTTTACATTTTACATTGAATAATTTTCTATGACATCTCCTTATATATTAAAGCTACATTATAGTCATTCTTGTTAATATTAAATTATTTTATTTAAACTTTCTAAATCTTAAAGAACGTTCCTCTAAAAGCACATCTTTAGGTTTATTATTTAATACTTTGAATTCATTTATTAATTCTTCTTTTATAGAATTTGAAACTAGCTCTAAATTCTTATGAGCTCCCCCTTTAGGTTCCTTTATTATCTTTTCAATTATACCACTTTCTAAAAGCTCATATGAAGTTATTCCCATAATCTCAGCAACATCCTTTGATTTTGAAGGATCTTTTAAAAGTATTGATGCAAATCCTTCCGGAGAAAGTATAGAATAAACAGAGTTTTCAAGCATCCAAACTCTATCTCCACAAGCTAAAGCTAAAGCTCCACCACTTCCACCTTCACCTATTATTATTGAAATTATAGGTACTTTGATTCGTGCTATTTCTATTAAATTTCTTGCTATTGCTTCTCCTTGACCTCTTTCTTCTGCACCAACACCACAATATGCACCAGATGTATTTATGAAACAAACTATAGGTCTATTAAATTTCTCAGCTTGCCTCATTAATCTTAAAGCTTTTCTATATCCTTCTGGATGCGGAGAACCAAAATTTCTCTCCATATTTTCTTTTAAATCTTTTCCTTTTTGAATTCCTATTATAGTAATTGGATTTCCATTTAAAAGCCCAATTCCTCCTACTATGGATTTATCATCTTTAAAACATCTATCTCCATGTAATTCAAAAAAGTTAGTAAATATTTTATCTATATAATCAAGTGTAGTTGGTCTTTCTACCATTCTTGCTATTACTAATCTATCATATGCCTTGATCTTTTTATTCACAACTACACCTCCTTATTCCTATGAAATTTTAGAAGAGTTGAAAGAGCCTTTTTTAAATCTTCTCTTTTTATAATATTATCTATAAATCCATTTTCTAATAAAAATTCTGCACTTTGGAAATTTTCAGGCAATTTTTCTTTTATAGTTCCTTCTATTACTCTTCTTCCTGCAAAACCTATTAATGCATTAGGTTCTGCTAGTATAATGTCACCAAGCATAGCAAAACTTGCTGTAACTCCACCTGTTGTTGGATCAGTTAAAACTGTTATATAAAGCAGCCCTTCTTCACTATGTTTTGCAAGTGCACTACTTATTTTAGCCATTTGCATCAAAGAAAATATTCCTTCTTGCATTCTGGCTCCTCCAGAAGCTGTAAATATTATAATAGGTAATTTTCTTTTTGTAGCTTCCTCTATTGCTAATGTAATTTTTTCTCCTACTACAGTTCCCATACTTCCCATTAAAAAGTTTGAATCCATAACTGCAATAATTGTTTTATTTCCACCAATTTCACATTCTCCTGTTACTACAGCTTCAGAGTTACCACTCTTTTCTTCGTTTGCCTTTAATTTTTCTTCGTAGTTTGGAAAATCCATTGGATTTTTAGACTTCATATATTTATTAAACTCTCTAAAAGTATCTTTATCACAAATATATGATAATCTTTCATAACTACCTAATCTAAAATAATGATTACAGTTTGAACATATATTAAGATTTTCTTCTAAGGACTTTTTATATAAAATTTTTCCACATTTACTGCATTTTATCCAAGTTCCATCAGGAACTATAGGTATATCTTTTTCATCTTCTTGTGGAGTTATGTTAATAACTCCGTATTGTCTCTTTTTAAAAATCCCCATAATTTTCACCAACTATAAATTATATTCTTTGCTTATAAAACTTGTATCAAAGTCCCCTAAGCGAAATTTCTCATTATTTAAAATATCAATTTGAAACTCTATATTATTATCAATACCTTCTATTACAAACTCATCTAGTGCTCTAAGCATTTTATTAATTGCTTCTTCTCTATTCTTACCATAAGCTATAAGCTTAGCTATCATTGAATCATATGTTGGAGGAATAGTATATCCTGAATAAACTGCTGTATCTACTCTGATTCCATTACCTCCTGGTAAATTTAAAAATTCAATTTTTCCTGGTGAGGGTATAAATCCTTTCCTTGGATTTTCAGCATTTATTCTGCACTCAATGGCATGCCCTTTTATTTCAACTTTATCTTGAGAAAAGCTTAAAATTTCTCCATTAGCAATTTTTATTTGTTCTTTTACAATATCAATTGATGTTACCATTTCTGTTATTGGATGTTCTACTTGAATTCTTGTATTCATTTCCATAAAATAAAAATTACTATATTTATCTACTAAAAATTCTATTGTCCCTGCATTAAAATAATTTACTGCTTTTGCTGCATTAATTGCTGCTCTTCCCATTTCTCTTCTTAAATCATCACTTAAAATTAATGATGGTGCCTCTTCTAGCACCTTTTGATTTCTTCTTTGTATAGTACAATCCCTTTCTCCTAAGTGAATAATATTTCCATGTTCATCACCTAAAATTTGAAATTCTATATGTCTAGGATTTTCTATAAACTTTTCAATATATATTGTATCATCGCCAAAATTCACTTTAGCTTCTGATTTTGCAGTAAAGTAAGCATTTTCAAGTTCATTTTCTTTATGAACTATTCTAATTCCTTTACCGCCTCCCCCTAAAGCTGCTTTTATCATTACTGGATACCCTATTTCTTTAGCCTCGATATATGCGTCTTCAATACTTTTAACTATTCCGTTGCTTCCAGGTATTACAGGAACATCTGCACTTTTCATAATTTCTCTAGCTCTAGCTTTATCTCCCATAATACTTATAGTATTACTACTTGGTCCTATAAATTTAATATTACATTCTTCACAAATAGATGCAAATTCTGCATTTTCTGATAAGAATCCAAACCCTGGATGAATTGCATTGCATTTGGTTATTACTGCTGCACTAATAATATTGCTTTCATTTAAATATGAGTCCTTTGATTTAGGCTTTCCAACACAAATAGCTTCATCTGCAAGCTGAGTATGCATAGCATCTTTATCAGCTTCTGAGTAAATAGCCACTGTTTGTATTCCAAGCTCCTTGCAAGCTCTTATTATTCTTACTGCTATTTCTCCTCTGTTAGCTATTAATACCTTTCTAATCATAAAAACACCTCTTTACTATCCTACCATAAAGGTTAATTCTGCTTCACAAACCTTTTTATCATTTACATATGCAATTCCTTTACCTATTCCAGCTGCTCCTCTTATTTTAGTAAGCTCTACCTCTAACCTTAATGTATCTCCAGGAACAACCTTTTTTCTAAACTTTGCATTATTTATTCCACCAAAGTACGCTATTTTACCTTTAAACTCATCTCTTTTTAAAAGTGCAACTGCTCCTGCTTGTGCAAGTGCTTCAACTATTAGCACTCCTGGCATAACTGGTTCTACTGGAAAGTGGCCTTGAAAAAAGTATTCATTCATTGTTACATTTTTTATTGCAACTATTTTATTATCCTCTAAACTCTCAACTCTATCTAATAATAGAAATGGGTATCTATGAGGGATTATCTCCATAATCTCTTTTATATCCAAATATTTCACCTACTTTATCTTAAATAATTCCATTCCAAACTCTACAATATCTTCATCATTTCTTAAAACTTCTATTATTTCACAATCCTCTTCTGCTGTTATTTCATTCATTATTTTCATTGCTTCAACAATACAAAGAACTTCACCTTTTTTCACCTTAGAGCCTACTTCTACATAAGGTTTTCCTCCAGGTGTTCCAGATGAATAAAATGTTCCAACTAAAGGTGATTTAACTGATTTGAAACTATTATTTTTTATATCTTCTATATCAATAGATTCTTCTTTTATTTCAGCTTTATTATTTATTACTATTGCATTATTTTCAGCCTGACCTATTACCCCACCATTACTATTACTATCTTTTGATATTTCTTTGAAGCTTTCTTCATTTTTACTAAGCTTTAATTTAATACCATCACTTTCTAATTCAAATATTCTAAGAGAAGATGAATCTATTGACTTTATCAATTCTTTTATTTGTTCATAAGTTAACATTTCTATCTTCACCTCCACTTTTTAAATATAACTGTTCCATTATGGCCACCAAACCCCAATGAATTTGATAATGCATAATCTATTTCTTCATT
This sequence comes from Clostridium sp., assembly GCF_017888565.1. GTDB lineage: Bacteria > Bacillota > Clostridia > Clostridiales > Clostridiaceae > Clostridium. The sequence continues at coordinate 44,882 of NZ_JAGHFX010000025.1, read as the reverse complement.
TTTACCAACATTAGCAACTAAATTTAAATCACATTCTTCATCTGAATTTAAATAATTAATATTTGCTGGTATAAAGCCATCTTCTAAAGCTTTTATTGATATTATTGCTTCTACAGCTCCAGCAGCTCCAAGTAAATGTCCTGTCATAGATTTGGTTGAACTTACATAAACATCTTTTGCTAAATCTTTAAAGGCTTTCTTTATTGCTAAAGTTTCTACCTTATCATTTATCTCTGTGGATGTACCATGAGCATTTATATATCCAATTTCATTTGGTAATATATTAGCATCATTCATTGCATCTCTCATTGATCTATAAGCACCATCTCCATCAAGAGTTGGTGAAGTTATGTGATAAGCATCACAAGTTGTTCCATATCCTACAACTTCTCCATAAATCTTTGCTCCTCTTTTAAGAGCACTTTCTAATTCCTCTAAAATTAATGCTCCTGCTCCTTCTCCCATTACAAAACCATTTCTATCTTTATCGAATGGTATAGAAGCTCTGTTTGGATCCTCACTTTTACTAAGCGCAGTCAAAGCTTGAAATCCTGCAATACCAAACTCATTAATTGATGCCTCTGCACCACCAACTATTGCTCTATCTAAATATCCATCTTTTATACTTCTATAAGCTTCACCAATGCAATGAGTTGAAGTTGCACATGCTGTAGTAACACTTAAACATGATCCTAAAAGTCCAAACTCTATTGCTATACTTCCAGCTGCAATATTAGATATTGATGTTGGAATTGTTAATGGTGAAACTCTATTTGGTCCCTTTTCTACTAAAGTTCTTATTTGATTTTCTATAGTAATAAGTCCACCAATACCTGAACCAAATATTACTCCAAATCTTTCTCTATCTACTTTATCTAAATCTATGTTACTATCTTTCATACACTCTTTTGCTGCAACTAATGCTAATTGTGTATATCGATCTAATCTTTTAGCATCTTTCTTTCCTAAATAGTTCTCTGCTTTAAAGTCTTTTACTTCTGCTGCTACCTTAACTTTAAAATCTGTTGTATCAAAAAATGTTATTTTATCTATCCCATTTTTTCCTTCTTTAACAGCATTCCAAAAACTATCTATTGAATTCCCAATTGGTGTTATAGCTCCTAATCCTGTAACTACTACTCTTCTCTTCATAAAATACTCTCCTTTTAAAGCATAACCATTCCACCATCTACATTTATTACTTGGCCAGTAATATAATCTGACAAATTAGATGATAAGAATAAAACTAAATTAGCTATTTCTTTAGGCTCTCCTATTTTTTTCATAGGAATTGTCTTTATTACTTCTTCTTTTACTCTATCTGGTAAAACACTTGTCATATCTGTATTTATATATCCTGGAGCAATAATATTAACATTTATATTTCTAGCTGCAAGCTCCTTTGCTACTGATTTTGAAAATCCTATTACACCAGCTTTAGATGCAGCATAATTGCATTGTCCTGCATTCCCAGCTACTCCAACAACAGAAGATATATTTATTATCTTTCCGTATCTTTGTTTAACCATAATAGACGATACCGCCTTAGTTGTATTGAAAGTTCCTTTCAAATTTACATCTATAACATCATCAAAATCTTTTTCACTCATTCTTATAATTAATCCATCTTTAGTTATTCCTGCATTGTTAACTAAGATATCTATACTTTCAAATTTATCTTTTACTTCTTTTATAAAGTTAACCACTTCTTCTTCAATACTTACATCGCATTTACATGCTACCACTTTAACACCAAAGCTCTTTAATTCTTCTATTAAATTTTCTACTTCTTCATTATATTTTCTATAGTTTATAGCAATATTAGCTCCATTTTGCGCTAATGTCCTTGCTATTTCTCTACCTATACCTCTAGTTCCACCTGTAACTATTGCATTTTTATCCTTAACCATTTAAAATTCCTATCCCTTCTAATGTTTTATTTAAAGATTTCATATCTTCAACATTATAAATATTTACTTTTAAGCCTTTTTCTCTACTTATTTCCTTGATAAAGCTACTTAATACTCTACCTGGTCCAAATTCAATAAATGTATCAACACCCATATAAAGCATTTTTTCTATGCTTTTACTCCATTTAACAGATGATTTTATTTGACTACAAAGTAATTCTTCTATATCAGATTTATTATCTATAAATTCAGCTGTAACATTAGATATAATTTTTGTGCTAGGATTATTAAATTCTATGTTTTTAAGTTCCTCTTTAAGCTTTATTGATGCTTTTTCTAACAAGGATGTATGAAAAGGTCCAGATACTTTTAATTCAATAGCTCTTTTAGCTCCATATTCTAAACATAGTTCTTTAGCTTTTTCTACTGCTTCTTTTTCTCCACCAATTACAATTTGATTATTAGTGTTATAATTAGCAATTTCTACTATTCCCTTATCTCTAGAATTTTCTATAGCTATCTTTATTTTTTCTATAGGTAATCCTATTATAGCAGCCATAGATCCAACTCCAATAGGAACTGCTTCTTGCATATATATTCCTCTTTTTTTCACTAAAGCAACTGCTTCTTCAAAACTTAAAGCATTTGCACATACTAAAGCTGAATACTCCCCAAGACTTAGTCCTGCAACAACATCCGCTTTAATACCTCTTTCTTCAAGTGCTTCTTTTGCTGCAATTGAAGTTATCAAAATAGCTGGTTGCGTATTTTCTGTAATATCTAAGTCTTCTTTATTTCCATTAAATATTAGTTCTTTTATATCAAAACTCAATATATCATTTGCTTTATCAAAAATCTCTTTACATCTTGGAATATGTTCATATAAATCTTTTCCCATTCCTATATATTGAGATCCTTGACCTGCAAAAACAAAAGCTGTTTTCATACTTCCTCCTCTTTAAAGGCTCTTTCTTATATTTTCATATTCATTAAACATTTCTTCTATAATTTCCTTAGCACTTTGCTTTTTTGTGATCATCCCTGAAATTTGACCTGCCATAAGAGATCCATTTTCTATATCTCCATCTTTTACAGCTTTTCTCAGTGCTCCTCTACCTAATTCCTCTAACTCTTCTATTGAAGCATTCTTTCCTTCAAGATTTAAATACTCTCTTGCAAGTTTATTTTTTATAACTTGAACTGGGTGACCCGTAACTCTACCAGTTACAACAGTATCTATGTCTTTTGCTTTTACTACAGCATCCTTATAGTTTTCATGAATACTACATTCATTTGCAACTAAAAATCTTGTTCCAACTTGAACTCCACTTGCTCCTAAAATTAAAGCTGCTCCTATGCCTCTTCCATCTCCTATTCCACCTGCTGCTATAACTGGAATATTTACTGCATCTACAACTTGCGGAAGTAAAACCATAGTAGTTAACTTACCAATATGTCCCCCTGCTTCACACCCTTCTGCTATAACAGCATCTGCTCCAGCTCTTTCCATTCTCTTTGCTAATGCAACTGATGCAACAACAGGAATAACTTTAACTCCAGCTTCCTTCCATCTTGCAATATACTTTCCTGGATTTCCAGCTCCAGTTGTAACAACTTTTACCCCTTCTTCAATTACAATTTGTGCTATCTCATCTGCATTTTCAGAAAGTAACATTATATTAATACCAAAAGGTTTATCAGTTAGTTCTTTTGTCTTTCTAATTTCTTCTCTTATAAAACTTGCAGGAGCATTTGCTCCTGCTATTATTCCAAGTCCACCTGCATTAGAAACTGCAGCTGCTAAAGAACTATCTGAAACCCATGCCATCCCCCCTTGAAAAATAGGGTATTTAATATTTAACAATTTGCAAATATTATTGTTCATGAGATTTCCTCCACTCTATTTTTCTATAACACTTTCTATATACTTCACTGCATCTCCCACAGTTTTAATATTTTCAACATTATCAACTTTTACGTTAAATGCATCTTCAAGATCCATTACAACTTGAAATAAATCAAGTGAATCTGCACCTAAATCTTCAATGAAGTTAGTTTCTAATTTTACCTCATCTTCATTAACACCTAATTGTTCGACTACTATGTCCTTAATCTTTTCAAATACCATTTTAAAATCCTCCTAAAATTTAATTAATGTTCCTGCCCAGGTTAATCCTCCACCAAAGGCAGCTAAAATTATTTTATCTCCTCTTTTTATAAGACCTTTTTCAAACATTTCACTTAAAGCCACTGGAATACTCGCTGACGAAGTATTTCCATACTTATCTAGATTAATATAAAACTTATCCTTATCTACTTTTAATCTTCTTGCAGCATCATCAATTATTCTTGAATTAGCTTGATGAGGAACTATATATTTTATATTTTTTATATCCTCATTTGATTTTTCTAACAATTCATTAACTATTTGAGGTATTATTGATACTGCAAATTTATAAACCTCAGCACCTTTCATTTCTATATATCTTTTTTCTAACTTTTTATCTTTTGCAAAAGGTGTATTTAACTCTAATTCACCTGCAACTAAACTCTTTTCCCCAAGGCTTCCATCAGATGAAAAACATGTACTTATAATTCCTTCTTCATCATTTGATATTTCAATCACTGCTGCTCCAGCTCCATCTCCAAATAATACACAAGTACTTCTATCGCTCCAATCTATTATTCTAGATAAAACTTCTGATCCAATTACTAATGCCCTTTTTTTATCAGTACCTCTAATTAAACTAGAAGCAACTATTAACGAATATACAAATCCTGAACATGCTGCTGATATATCAAATGCTGCTGCATTATTACATCCTAATAGTCCTTGAACATTGCAAGCTGTAGATGGCATAATTCTATCTGGAGAAGTTGTAGCTATAACAATTAAATCTATATCATCTTTATCACAATTACTATTTTTCAAAGCGGATAACGCTGCTTTATATGCTAGTTCAACTGTGCCTTCTCCACTAGATATTCTTCTTTCTTTTATTCCAGTTCTTTTTACTATCCACTCATCTGTAGTTTCAACTATGTTTTCCAAATCCTTGTTGCTTACTATATTCTCTGGGCAGTAATGACCAAATCCAACTACCTTTACTCCTTTCATTTAACGCCTCTTTCTAAAAATTCAACTTTCAAGTTATATTTAACTCAAACATCAAATATTTTTATTATCAAAATATAATTTTATATTAAGTTACTATTGAAATTTAGTAGATATAACTTTAACTTCTACATATTCAATAAATTACTTCAATATCATATCCATTTTATAAATAGAAACTATTATTTAAATAAAAATACAGAAATATCGACAAAATTCCTATCCTCAAATATTTTGACTATCAAAGTAATATCATCATGATAATACCATTTTTTTAATTTGTCAACAATCGTAATATTTTTTTAATTATAAATTTAAAATATAATAAGATTTTCTTATATTTAATTTTATATTTTCCATATCACAGCATAATAAATTTCTTCATTTCATGATTTTCACATTTTCTTATTTTATTTTCCAAAATATAATCAGTATCTATTAACATAAATTATTATTTAAACTATCTATTGTTTTTTCCAAAATTCTGAACTATACTATTAATAATATTTTGATTATCAAAGTATTATTCTTAAAATTTAAAGGAGTAAAATTATGAATATTAAACCATTAAAAATTGGTGATTTAATAGCTAAAGTCCCTATAATTCAAGGGGGAATGGGTGTTGGAGTATCTCTATCAAATCTTGCAGGTAATGTTGCAAAGAATGGTGCTATTGGTGTTATTTCTGCTGCTCATGCAGGTTATATGGAAGAAGATTTTGAGGCTAATACATTAAAAGCTAATCTAAGAGGGTTAGCTAATCATATAAAAAAAGCTAAAGAAATAAGTTCAAATGGACTAATAGGTGTTAATGTAATGGTCGCAATGAACAATTATGTTGAACATGTAAAGGCAGCAATTGAAGCTGGTGCTGATTTAATTATATCTGGTGCTGGACTTCCATTGAACTTGCCTGAAATTACAAAAGAAAGCTCAATAAAGATAGCTCCTATAGTTTCATCTTCAAAAGCTGTAAAAGTAATACTAGGCTATTGGAAAAAACATTTTAATAGAACTGCTGATGCAGTAATTGTTGAAGGTCCAATGGCAGGCGGTCATCTTGGATTTAAAGCTAATAACCTAGATGATGAAATTAAAAATTTTGATAATAATGTTATAAACATAATTAAAGAAGTTAAAAACTTTGAAAATGAATTTAATAAAGAAATCCCTGTTGTAGTTGCTGGTGGAGTATTTACTCATGATGATATGGTTAAATACTTAAATCTTGGAGCCAATGGCGTACAAGTTGCAACAAGATTTGTAGCAACTCATGAATGTGATGCACATATTAATTTTAAAAATGCTTATGTTAATTGTAAAAAAGAAAATATTGAATTAACTATAAGTCCTGTAGGAATGCCAGGAAGAGCTATAAAAAATAAATTAACAGAAACATTAAAAAATCAAAAAATCAAAATAACTAAATGTTATAATTGCTTGATTCCTTGCACTCCAGCAACAACACCATATTGTATAAGCTCAGCTTTGATCAACGCTGTAAAAGGCGATGTCGAAAATGGATTAGTTTTCTGTGGTGCAAATGCTCATCGAATAAATAAAATAATTTCTGTAAAAGAACTTATAGATGAATTAATGGGAAAGAACTAGTAATTTATATAAAAATAATAAATGAAAAATTTAAATGAATTTTTCATTTATTATTTTCACTTTTGTTTCATTAAATTATTTCTGACTATTTAAAGTTCTTTCCATTCTATTTAAGGCCTCTAATAAAATTTCTCTTTGAGTACCTATATTTAATCTAACCCAGCCTTCTCCATCTTTAACAAAATAACTTCCCACAACCATTGATATATTTGATTTTTTAAAGAATTCCTTTAATTCATCTTCATTTTTAAATATATCTTTAATATTAATCCAAGCTAAAAAACTTGAGTCTGCTTTCATGACCTTTGCCATTGGCATATTTCTTTCAATCCACTTGTAAAGTATCATAAAGTTTTCTTCTATATATTTAGTTACCTCATCAAGCCATTCTTCACTTTCATTATAAGCTGCAACAACAGCTGGAATTGCAAAAACATGTGGGCTTGTAACATAGACTTTCTTTAGATAATTTAACATCTTATTCCTAATATTGGGGTTTTTAATAATTATATATGATGATTTTAATCCGCCTAAATTAAATCCCTTATTAGGTGATATACACATAATACTATTATTATCTATATTTTCATTTGCATTCCATAGGGTAGTAAATGACTCTCTATTAAAAACTATATCCCTATGTATTTCATCACATACTAAAAGCACATCATGCTTAATACATATTTCACTTAATCTATTTAGTTCTTCCTTTGACCACACGCGTCCACTAGGATTTTGTGGGCTACAGAAAATATATAGTTTAACATTGTTCTCTATAATCTGTTCTTCCATTTTTTCAAAGTCTAAATAATATCTCATACCAACTAACTTTAATGTATTGCAAACTAATTTACATCCACCACGCTCTACAGCTTCAGCAAATGGATCATAAGCAGGAGTATTAATCATTACTGAATCTCCTTCATTACAAAAGCATTGAACTATATAATGTAATGTGGAGCAAGTACCAAACACTAACTTTATCCAATCTCTCTCTATATTCACATTAAACCTACGTTTATTCCAGTTTATAATAGCGTCATAATATTCATCATAATCATATGTATACCCATAATCACCTAAGCTAGCTCTCTTTATCAATGCTTCTTTAATTGAAGGAGAACATTCGAAATCTAGCTCAGCTATATCCATTGGTATAGCATCTTCGTTAACACCAAACTTTTCTTTCAAAATTTTATTATCCCATTTACGACAGTGGCTAAGCTTTCTATTAATCTTTTTATCTAAATTATATTTCATTTATTTTCCCTCCAGGATTATTAAATCTTTACTTGTATTATTTAGTACAACTCCTACCCCATTTTCAATTAATACATCATCCTCTATTCTTACTCCACATGTATTAGGTATATAAATTCCTGGTTCACAAGACATTACCATACCTTCCTCCAAAATAGTATTACTTTTACTATTTAATATAGGTAACTCTCCATCCCCTATTCCAATTCCATGTCCTAATCCATGGGTAAAATATTCTCCAAAACCGTAACCACTTATTATATCCCTTACATGCTTATCTACATCTTTGCATGCAACTCCTGCTTTTATATAATTCACTCCTGCCATTTGTGCTTCTAAAACTATGTCATATATTTTCTTTAACTTAGGATCTGGCTCATCTATGCATATGGTTCTCGTCATATCTGACTGATAACCTTCATATATAATTCCAAAATCTATTGTAATAAATTCATGTGCAGCGAATTCTTTATCTGTTGGTCTTCCATGCGGCATAGATCCTCTTTTACCACTTACAACAATTGTATCAAAAGCCATCCCACTCGCTCCGTTGCTTATTGATAAATATTGAATAAGTGCTGATAATTCATATTCTTTCATCCCTATACATATATTATCTAAAATCTCTTTAAACACTTTATCTGTAATCTCACAGGCTTTTTTTATTGATTTAATTTCATAAATATCTTTACATCTTCTTATCCATTCTAATTCATCATCTAATAAATTAATTTCTAGATCAAAATCCTTTAAATTTAAATACTCTTTCAATAAAATTTGATTAGGCTCTACTCCAACTCTATTTCTACTTCCTAAAATTTCTTTTACTACTTTAATATAATTCTTACCCTGTTCATGCACTATATTTGTAAATCCTGAGGTTACTTCACTTGCTTCATTTATATACCTTCCATCCATAATTTGATAATCGTCATCTTTAGTTATTAATACTTTTACTCCACTTCCAGGTAAAGCACCAATATATCTTTTATTTGACTTACTTTTAATTAATATAGCATCTATATCATTATCAATTAGAATCTTTCTAAACTTATCTCTTCTTTCTTTCATATTTCTCCCTTTCTATAATAAATGAGCAATATACACCTATAGTTCATATTGCTCATTTTTATCGATTATATTTTTGTTAGAAGTCTAAATCTAAATCAGATAGAATATCTTTATCTTCATTAGAGAATATATTACTTTCCTTATTAAGCTTTTCTTTCTCATTCTTAAGCTCTTGTTTTTCCATTATCTTGAAGAAAGGTAAATATATCAAGACAGCTAAAATTAATTGTAACCCGTTTGCAATTAATATTCTCCAATCTCCATTTGTTAAAAATGCTTCTAAAAATACTCCTACATATGGTGGATCAAAAAATGGTTTATTTAACAATCCCCAATGCATCATAAACATAGGTAAAGTTCCTATTATTGCTCCTCCAAATACAAATGGAATAAACATTATTGGATTTAATATAATTGGTGCTCCAAATAATATTGGCTCATTAACTCCAAACAATGATGGGAAAAGTGAAATTTGTCCAATCTTTCGATATCGCTTAGATTTAGATAATAAGCAAGCAACTACGCATCCAATAGTTATTCCAGCTCCTGTAAATCCAAAAAATGCACTTGATGTTCCTGCTGTATAGAAATGTGGTAACGGTTGTCCAGCTTGCATTGCTTGAATGTTTTCTGCAATAAATGTAGCCATTATAGGTCTTGTTACTGGTCCAAATACTGATGAATGTATTCCAAAGAAGAATATTGTACATATTGCAAAGTGTAATCCAAGAACTGCCCAAGGATTATCCATTGATCCAACTAATGGTGAAATAAACTTAGTTAAAATTTGTGGTGGCAATGTTCCAAATATCTTTAATGATAAGAATCTAATTAATATAAATGTTCCGGCAACTATTATTGTTATTGGAATAAGCTCAAAGGACTTTGATACAAAATCTGGAACTCCTTCTGGCATACGAATTGTAATATTTTTCTCTTTACAGAAACGGTACAATTCAACTGCTATTATACCAACTAGCATGGCACAAAATAATCCTTTTGACCCTAAATAACTAATAGATACCCCACCATCTACAGTTTCAATTGCTGTAAACAAAAAGGCAAAAGTAGCTAAAGTTATACACCCTGGAATATATAATTTATAATGATTACCTAAGTTATATGCAATACACATAACTACATATAAACTCATTAATCCTATTGATAAGGTAACAGGTAAATCTAATAGTTCACTATTATTTAAAATAAATTGACTAACAGCATTCTCAGTTCCAATCATATTAGGAAGTGCTGGAATTATAGCAAAAAAACTTCCTAATATAGTAAACGGTGTCATAGCAACCATAGCGGCTTTTATTGCACTTAGATGTCTCTGCTTATCAACTTTGTGTGCAATTGGCATAAGGTACTTATTCATTAGTTCTTCAAACTTTTTAAACATCTTATCTCATTCCCCCTTTACTATTCATTATTATCTTTTATTTGCTAATTGATGCTTTTTATAAGTTACTAAAGCTAGTTTTAATACTGTTGCTCCATCCATTTGACCATACACATCTTTATCTATTACAACAAATGGTATATTTCTAGGCTTACATATAGCTTCTATGAAATCAGTTTTATGTGATACTTGAGGCCCAACTAGTACTATATCCCAATTATCAATTTCCCCTTCTAATGAATCTGCTGGAATAGCTATAAATTTAAAATCTTCTTCCTTTAATTTAGCACTCTCTTTTACAACCTTTTTCATATTTTGCATTAACATATTTGTTGAAAATCCGCCTGCACAACATAATAAAATTTTCATATTATTTACCTCCTTGATATTTAAAAACTTCTACTAGTGTTTCAACTAAATCTCTAGCTAATTGACTTGTCATATAATGATCTTGAGCATGTACCATTAACAATGATATAGGGGTATTTTCTTTTTCAGGATCCATTTCATTTGTTATTAATTTTGTTTGAATCTTATGTGCCTCTAAGTCTAATTTTCTTGATTCTTCAAGCAAAGATTTAGCTCCTTCAAAATCCATATCCTTTACTTTCTTTAATGCTTCAAACGCCTTTCCTTTGCTATCTCCTGCTATGGAAATAATGTTCATAATATCTTTTTCTAACTCTGTCATACTATTGCCCTCCTAAAATTTTATAGTTTCTTCATATGCTTTTTCATCAAAATTTTTGATTATTTCTACAAAAATATCTATAGCATCTTGAATGTCATTTTTATTGGCAATGGAATATCCACAATGCCCATATCTAACAGGTATACATGATACTGCTACTGGCTTTCCTGAATACACCTTATGTGCCTCTCCCCCATCAGTTCCTCCAGTGGTAAACATATCTAACTGAAGTTCCTTATTTAAATTTCTTGCTGATTTTTTTATAAAATTTATTAATTTTTTATTTGGAACTAAAGTCTTATCAAAATTTGTAAGCATCATTCCTTTTGATATTTGTCTATTATTTGTATGATCTCTTATAAATTCATCTGAAAAACAAGCCACATCTATTGGAAGTATTATATCTGGGTTTATTTTATATGTTGCTGTTTTTGCACCTCTTATCCCTACCTCTTCACTACTTGTCCCAACAAAATATACTGTATTAGGATGAACATCATTCTTTAGCTTTTTTAATACTTCTCCAATAATAAAACACCCCAATCTATCGTCAAATGCCTTTCCGCAAATAGTATTATCTATATCTAATTCTTCAAATTCAGTAGTAAATGTCACCATATCTCCAACTTCTATTCCAAGCTTCACTACATCTTCATAGCTATTTGCACCAATATCAACATATACTTTAGTTGCTACTCCATTATCATAAGTAGCATTCAATATTCCATTTACTTTTAGCCCTTCATTAGTTGTTATTCTTACTTTCTGCATAAATTTGGATAATTGCTTAACACCCCCTACTTCTATCAGCATAATTTGTCCTTGGCTAGAAATGCTTCTTACCATGAAACCAACTTCATCAATATGTGCACATATCATTATCTTTGGTCCATTAATATTTCCTTCTTTTTTAAAAATAATACTTCCTAAATTATCATAAGATATTTCATCTGCATAATCCTTTAGTTCTTCTAACATTACATTTCTTACTTCAGCTTCATTTGATGCAATACTATCTGAGTTACTTAATTTTTTTAAATATTCGATATTCATAAACTCCTCCTAAATATTTATTTCATTTAGATTTATTAAAAAATCTTCAAAGGTTTCTGAACCTCTTAACTTTTCAACTAAATATTCATCTTTCATTATTTCAAATAATATTTGGGTTACCATTCCAAGGTAATCCATATTTCCCTTTTCTAAAGCGACCATAAAAATTATTTTTACTGGTTTTTTATTATGAGTAAAACTATTATTCTTTATTATCGCAACACTTAGCAAATTATCTTTGCCACAGATATTTATAGGATGAGGAATAGCTACTCCATTATCATATATTGTTGACATATACTCTTCTCTTTCTATAATATATGAAGCATAATTTTCATCTACATATCCTAAGGCTTCTACTTCCTTTGCCATCTCCTCTAATAGTTCCATATAATTACTATTTTTAGTTACTACCCTAAATGTTTCTTTTTTAAACAAATTTATAAACTCTTTATTTGTTTTAATAAAGCTAGTACTATTTTTTTTCATTTTAATTATATTTCTAATTCTCAATATATCTAAATCATCAATAAGTTCGTTAACGTATACAATTGGCATTTTAAAATCTCTATTTAATTGCCAATTAGTAAATATTATATCTGGATTAAAGTTTTCCACTTCATCTTCATCTAATAGAGAATATGTTCTGATATCACTTGAAGAAAATAACATTTCTAATTTTAATTTCATTAATAGTGCACTGCCTTTTCCACTAGAACATATTATTGCTATTTTATTGTAATTTCGAATTTTATTGTAAATTTCCTTTTCTAAGTGTGCAGCAAAATGAGTTGCTATAAATCCTATTTCATCTTGAGAAATATTTATTTTATATTTTTCTTCTATTTCATTTGAAAACTTAATTGCTATATCAAATATTGTAGGATACTTTATACTTATTTCTTTAACTAAAGGATTACTAAATGATATTTTCTTTTGCAACCTATTTATTAATAAGGAAATATGATATAACAAGTTATTCTTAAACTCTTCATCTTCATAGAAATTAGTATCATATTCATAATCAATTTCTTTTATAAATCTTTCTATATCTTTACATAACTCTTCTATATATGTTTCTTGATTTGTAAATCTTTTGGTCTTTTTTATTAAATACTTCTCTAAATCTATTAATTCATTTTTATTTAATTTTATATCATATATTGTTTCTATAATATTATTCAATTCATCTGCAACTTTAAAATAAATTGACTCTTCTTTTGTAAAATTATGATAGTCATCATCTAACTCTTCATGAATACAAATAGTAACTTTAATAAAAGAATTTATTTGTTCTAATTCTATATAAATAGTATTTAAACTATTTTCTTTTAATAAGGTTATTAATTTATTTTCAATAACTTTAAAAGTCCTCTTTTTTAGTTTATTATCTATAAAGTTATTTATAAATTCATTTCCATCTTCATAATACATCAAGATTAGTTCTTTCCTTGTGTAATCATCACATTGAATTTTTATACCGTAATGGGCTTTCCTTTCTAATACGATATTTCTATTCTCTAACTCTAATTCTACTTTTCTCATATCTGATTTTATTATTGATTTACTTACACTAATTTTTTCTGCTAAATAATCCATGGTAATAAATTCTCTATTTAGTAAAAGTAAAACAATAATATAACTTATCCTATATTCTGGTGAAAAAATTTCATTAAATGATATTTTTTCAATATAAGAATTAAATGTATCCTTATTATTTATTTCTATATAATAACCTCTAGCTCTTTTCAGTCTTATATCAAAACCATTCTTTTTCCCATCTTTTATTAAACAATTCATATTATTGCTAATGGTTTTTGTAGATACCTTAAATAATTCTGCAAAATAATCTAAGTTTAAATACGTATCACTATTAACTAATTGCTCTAATATTTTCTTGCTCCTCATATTATTCTCCTTTAATGAAATCATTTTCTCCCTTATATTTTTAATTCTATATACTATATAGATTTTTTAAAAGGACATAATTTTCTATTATAATTAGAAATTAAACTCATTTTTATATTTTAATATATACACATTACAAAATTATTCTTTAATTTGTATGTATTTTATATTCTTCTAATTTATCATAATTCTGTTTATAAGTGTACTTTACTTTCCAATTATCATTTACATTATGAATATTAATTTACCTACTTGTATATATTTTCCTATTATCTTACAATTGTATTGTAATATATTTTAGGAGCTGAATTTATGTCTTATGTTGAAAAAAGGCCTATTAAACGCAGTCAATTTAGATTGTTTTTAGGACAAACTTACTATAAAATCAGAAAATATTTTTACTGGTGGTTCTCTAAAAATAAATATAGTAAAAATATTAATGAAGAACAATTAGAGCATGTAATTTTTACACATAGTACACCTCTTTATAGAAAGCTAAAAAATGTTGATATGTACTTGCAACATAATAAAGTTGAAAACTTAAAACTAGCAATAAAAAAGCTAGATGGTGTTACAATTATGCCTGATGAATACTTTTCTTACTGGAAACTAATCGGAAAACCTACTTATAGAAAAGGTTATAAAGACGGGGTTGTCCTTTGCCCTAATGGTGATTTTAAACCTGGTGTTGGTGGCAGGTTATGCCAATTATCTAATTTAATTTATTGGATTACTTTACATACCCCTCTGACTATTACAGAGCGATATAGACATAGTCATGATGTTTTTCCTGATGTAAATAGAACACAACCTTTTGGATCTGGTGCTACATGCTTTTTTAATTATTTAGATTTAGAGATTAAAAATACTACAAATAAGCCTTATCAACTTAAATTATATCTTACAAATGAAAATCTTATAGGTGAGTGGTGCTCAAATGAGACTTGTAATTATAGATATGAAATTTATGAAAGAGAACATTCTATAACCCCTGGTTTTTTTGGCCATTATATTAGAAATAATGTTATACATAGGAAAGTTTTTAATATTGTGGGTGAAGAAATTAATGACGAATATGTGGCTGAAAATCACGCATTTATGATGTACCAACCGTACTTAGACAATGAAAAAGTGACAATTGATAATTTATAAATGCGGATAATTGATAATGGACAAGGAACAATTGATAGTTAATGAAAGAATGAAAGAATTGTGGAACAAACTCCTACGGAGTTTAGAAAATTAATTTTTCTTAATTTAGCTAGGCTAAATTATTTCCTTAATTCTTTCATTTTACATTTAATTCTTCAGTATTAAATTAAATCTTCATTCTTTCACTTTTTTATTCTAGCTATATGATTTTTTTAACGCTTTTAATAAAACTTTTGGATCCTTTTTATAAGGTGTTACTGGTATTATCTTTTTATTTTTTACGTTTAATAATGTGTAAACTGCTATTCTTGCTGCACGTACTGAATATTCTTCTGTAAATACCATATCTTCTGGAATTTCAACAAATTGACTTATCATTGCAAAATTTGTTGAACCTTCTGGTACCACATTAGGTCTATCAGTCATTTTACGTGGTTGGAATTGTGCATCGATGTATGGCATCATACATGGAATTACATTTACTACAGTTTCCATTATTTCATCTATTTTATCTTCAAAATGTAAGTGATGTAAAAGTTCAATTAATAGTTCTTCACCAGTACATTCTCTCATAGGCTTCTTTACATAATCTCCAATCTTATCTGTGTAAAGTCCATACCCCCAGAATATTGTTGTATCCATTGGTTGATTTTTGAAATGTGGTTGCGCTGCCACAACTATGCTCATTAACCAATTAGAATCTTTAAATGTCATTAATGCTCCACTACCTGGTACATTACCTGAGAATTGTTCTATAAGTTTTAATAATTTATTACCCTTACATGTTACAGTAAAACTTTCCCAATTAGTTTCATCTGGATGCCCAAAGAATGATTCTGGATTTCCAAGTCCCGGCTTCTTCTTAGCAATCTTTGACCAGAGTTCTCCTGAAATTGGTTTATCTGGGTTATATTCAGGAGCTGTTTTAAAATCTCCTAATGTTGCACTATCAGTCATACAAGCATTAGTCATTATGCAAATATCCCCATCATTGAGTTTAATTATTTTTTCTCCATCTTCATCTTCTATATGCATTGCTGTTACTGTTATACCTTCACCTGGTTTAAAATCTAAATCTGTAACAGTTGCATTTATACTGAAATCAACACCAAATCCATCTAAATAAGCTTTTAATGGAAGTATAACTGATTCATATTGATTATATGGAGTACGTGTTACACCTTCTAAAGTTTCAATACGTGAAAATTCGAATATCATACGTTCCATGTAGCGCTTAAATTCAAATAAACTAGACCATTTTTGAAATGCAAATGTTGTTTGCCACATATACCAGAAGTTTGTTGTGAAAAAGTGAGGTGTATCTTTAAACCAATCTTCAATTGTTAAATCATCTAATTTTTCTTCTGGAGTAATCATTAATTTTCCAAGTGCCATACGATCTGCATTATTAAATCCCATGCTTTCTACATCTTGTATAACACCATATTTATCAATCAAACGCGCTTGTGCATGTGTTGGATGTAGGTGGTCAAAATTCAGTATTTCTTCTGTAACACTCATACCTGGCATTTCTAATGATGGTACACTTCTTAATAGCTCCCAAAAGTTCTCATATGTTTCTTCATTTAACATTCTTCCGCCACGACATATAAATCCATTTATATGGTCTCCAGCTCCATCATTACTTCCGCCTAATATATGCATTCCTTCTATAATATGAATATTTTCACCTTTAAAATTACAGTCTCTTACTAAGTATGCAGCTCCTGCTAAAGATGCTAAACCACCGCCAACAAAATATACTTGTCTTTCATTATTTTCATCAAAATTTTGAGTAAATGTTACAAATGATGATTCTTTTTCTTCATTCTTCTTCATCTTCTTTGCTGCTAAAGTAGCAACTGCCGCCGCCCCTGCAATAGCACCAACTGCTAATAAAGGATTTATATTATTTTTTGACTTCTTACCCATAAATATCCCTCAACTTTCTTTATATATTATTTATCTATCTAATTAGTATTATAGTTTGCCCAAATAATAAAGTATTTAGACAATATTTATCATGTGTCTAATTTTGTTTATTTTTTATAATTTATACATCAATTCTTAACATTTTGTTCACATATTAAATATTATAATATTTCCCTTAAAACAGTTAATCTTTTATTTTTCTAAAGGGGCTCGCGTTTCATGAGCCCATTTTAAACCATTGATTTTACTTGCTTAAATACGCTTTTAAACTTAAATAGAAATTTTTATCTATTATTTATATATGCGCAAAAAAGGGAAGTTCAAATTAGAACTTCCCTTCTTATTATCTAATATTAAAACGTATTTTGATACTGCTTTACTTTAACTTATTTTTTAATTTTATCTAAATATTGAACTGCACTAAGGGCAGCTATATTACCTTCTCCTGCAGATTTTATATATTGGTATGGCTTACCTACACAATCACCAGCTGCAAAGCATCCTGGTATATTTGTTTTCATAAGTCTATCAACAAAGATATGATTTTCCTCTATTTTTAAACCTGGAACTAGCTGGCCTGGTGATATTGAATCTTTCAATAAAAATACAGCATCTGTTTCAATTTCAGATTTATTTAGGATCAATTTAGTTACCTTTAACTCACCAACTATTTCTTGTGGCTTATCTTCTATTAATTTTATATTATCTCTTAATTTATAATTGCCTTTATACATAGGAACATAATATACTTCTCCAGCTAACTCTGAAACATAATTTGCTTCTTCCTCCGCTTCCTTGTTATGACCTATTATGGTTACTACTTTACCTTTATATAATGGTGCATCACAAGTTGCACAATATCCTACACCCTTACCTAAGTATTCTTCTTCACCTTTTATAGGTCTTGTGTATTCTATTCCGGTTGCTAAAATAACAGCCCTTGCTTCAAAAGTTTTATCATTTGCCATTAAAGCAAAATACTCCCCCATTGCATAAATACTATTAATTCTTTCTTCTGTTATTTCTATATCCATAGCCTGTATATGCTCTTGAAATCTTTCCTTAACACCTTCTCCTGTTATTCCATAAAAGCCTAAATAATTATTAATCTTAGGTGCTCTAACAAGCTTATTAGTTAGGTTCTTATTTCCAAAGATAATAAATTTCTTATTTCTTATCTTTGCATTTAAAGCTGCTGATAAACCAGCTGGACCACTACCTACTATTGCAATATCATATCTTTCGCTCACTTTTCTACCTCTTTATTTTATAGATGCTTAATTACAGCTTCTTTTAAAGAATCCTTAGGCATAAAACCAACTAAAGTTTCTACTGGAGCACCATTCTTAAATATCATTAAAGTTGGAATACTTGCTATTTGATATTTATTAGCTATATTTGGATTTTCATCTACATCAATTTTTACAAATCTTGCATTATTTATTTCATTAGATACTTCCTCTAATACAGGAGCTATCATTTTACAAGGACCACACCAAGTTGCCCAAAAGTCTACTAATACAACTCCTTCATGTTTTAATACAACTTCATTAAAATCTGTTTCTGATACATGTTGAACCATATAAATTTACCTCCTAATATACCCCTAAGGGGTATCGTTTGTATTTATTTTACACAATTATTTATTTATAGTCAATAGATTATAGGGTTATTTTTACCTTTTTATTCTTCCCAATAAAAACTCTTTTATTTACTATTTTTTTAAATGTAAGAATTGAGATTCATATAATTCTTTATATAATCCCTCTCTCTTTAACAAGACATCATGACTTCCTTTTTCTTCAATACCTTTATCAGTTAATACTAGGATTTCATCTGCATTTTTTATTGTTGATAATCTATGTGCTACAACTATAGTAGTTCTTCCTGCACATAATTCTTCTAAGGACTTTTGTATCATATATTCTGTTGTATTATCTAATGCTGATGTTGCTTCATCTAAAATTAATATAGGTGGATTTTTTAGGAACACTCTTGCAATTGAAATTCTTTGCTTTTGTCCTCCTGAAAGTTTCACGCCTCTTTCTCCTATATAAGTATCATAACCTTCTGGTAATGACATAATAAATTCATGTATATTAGCTCTTTTTGCTGCTCTTAATACTTCTTCGTCAGTAGCATCATGCTTTCCATATAATATATTATCTTTTATTGTTCCTGTAAATAAGAATACATCTTGTTGAACTATTCCTATATTTTTTCTTAAAGATTCTAATGTAACATCATATATACTTACATTGTCAATTGCTATATTTCCTTCTGTTACATCATAAAATCTAGGAATCAAATTACAGAAAGTTGTTTTACCA
Organism: Clostridium sp.; assembly: GCF_017888565.1. GTDB lineage: Bacteria > Bacillota > Clostridia > Clostridiales > Clostridiaceae > Clostridium. The sequence goes on along the minus strand of NZ_JAGHFX010000025.1, from coordinate 25,447 downwards.
CCACCTGATGGTCCTACTAACGCAAGCATTTTCCCTTGTTCTATATCTAAGTCTATTCCCTCTAAAATATTTTTTTCATCATAACTAAAATGAACATTTTCAAATCTTATATGCCCTTTAACATTTTTTAAATCTAAACTTCCATCTTCCTCAATCTTTTCATCTATTATAGATACAAATCTCTTAAATCCAGTCATTCCATTTTGATATTGCTCCATGAAATTAACTAGCTTTTTAATTGGTTGAGTAAATAATTTTATATATAAAAGATATGCAAAGAAATCTCCTATATTTATTATATCGAAATATGTGAAAATTCCACCGGCTATTAATACTACATAATCTAATATATCTATTCCAAATCCAACACCTGCAAAATATTCTGCCATAACTTTATAAGCTCTTGACCTAGCATTTTTAAATCTATTATTTCCATTTTCAAACTTATCTATTTCATGATCATGTGATACAAAAGCCTTTGTTATTCTTATTCCAGAAAGTGAATTCTCTAAATTTGAATTTACTGCTGATGTCTCTACTCTAGTTTCCATAAAAGCATTCATCATTTTATTCTTTTGCTTCCAAGTAAACAGTACAATAAAAGGTATAAATGCGAATATGATCAGAGTCAAAGGTATATTTATTGTACATAATACAGTAAATGAACCAATTAACATAACAAGAGAAATAAATAAATCTTCAGGACCATGATGCGCAAGTTCTGATACTTCCATAAGGTCATTTATCATTCTACTCATTAAATCACCAGTTTTATTGTTATCAAAATATGAATTAGGTAATTTTTGTAGATGTAAGAACATATCCTTTCTCATATCACCTTGCATATGTACACCCATAACATGTCCATAATATTGCATGAAATAACCACAAGCTGCTTTTATTAAATATATAATTAATAAAGTAACTCCGAACACCACTAGCATTCTTAAATTCTTATTTGGAATGCTATCATTTACTAAAGTTCTTGTCATCATAGGATAAACAAGATCACATGCTGCTGCTATAAATGCTGCAAACATATCTAAAAAGAATAATTTTTTGTATGGTTTATAGTAACTAATAAATCTCTTTACCATAACTAACCTCCTTTTATTACTACATTATATTATTGTTATTATTTAATAATAGACTTATTGATAATAATTTTCAAGTAATCTTTATTATTCGAAACAATTTATCTATTTATTAAGTATCATAAATATATTTATTTTGCAATTATAATTATTTTAAATATTTAATACTTTATTCTTTTTATCTATATATATCAACTATTAATCCTTGTATTTCATCAATAGAAGAAGCTATATTTAAATTATCTCCCTCTCCCATTAAGAGAGATTTAGTAAGTTCTTCAAGCTTTTGATCTATAGTATCTACAGTTATGAAATATTGTGTTTGCCAAAAACTTATATCTTTTTTAGTGTCATACATAAACTTTAAAATAGATTCTAAATACTCTTTTATTAACTTCTTATAAGCTATAACATCACCATATGTTTTTGTAACTACTAATCTATTACCCTTTTTATGTATTTCTTCAATCATTTGATTTAATTGTTCTTCAGATTTTCTTTCCCTAGCTTGATTAAAACTTTGTGAAAAATCCTTTTTCTCAGAAATTACTCTTCTATCTTGCTTAACGGGACTTTTTCTATTTATTCTACTTATTTCCATAATCTCCACCCTTCCTCTATAGATATTATATCATTAAAAAATATTTTTTCTCTCACTTTTTTTTCCATGTATTAATATTAATAAAAGTAAATATGCTATACTTATATAAGAAATTTATTTTTACAAAATTTAGAAAGTTTGGAGGTATTTTAATGTGGTTTAATAAAAACTCTGAAGAAATAATTGAAGAATTATCCTCAAATGTCATTAATGGACTTTCTTCAACAGACGCAAAATCAAGATTAGAAAAAAATGGTCTAAATAAACTTCAAGGAAAAAAGAAGAAATCTATTTTACAGCTTTTTTTATCGCAAGTTAATGATGTTATGATTTACATTTTACTAATTGCTGCAATAATTTCTGCAATTGTAGGAGAAATAAGTGATGCAATTATTATTTTAATCGTAATATTTGTTAATGCAATAATTGGGGTTATTCAAGAATCTAAAGCTGAAAAAGCTTTGGAAGCACTAAAAAATATGTCTACTCCAAAAGCTCTTGTAAAAAGAGATGGTTCAATTATTGAAATAGCATCAGAGGAAGTTGTTGTTGGTGATATTGTAGTAATAGATGCAGGTAGATATATTCCAGCAGATTTAAGATTAATTGAATCTGCAAACTTAAAAATTGAAGAATCAGCTTTTACAGGTGAATCTGTTCCTGCTGAAAAAAATTCTGATATTATAAAAGAAGAAAAAGATGTTCCTATTGGAGATCAGCATAATATGGCATTTATGTCTACCCTAGCAACTTATGGTAGAGGAACAGGTATAGTAATAGCCACTGGAATGGACACTCAAATAGGTAAAATTGCTAAGATGTTAGATGAAGAAGATGAAAATACTACTCCTCTTCAAAAAAAATTAGCTCAATTAGGTAAAACCTTAGGCTTTGCTGCTGTTGGAATTTCAATAGTTATGTTCATAGTATCTATGTTCCAAGGAAGAGATTTTCTTGAAATGTTTATGACCTCTATAAGTTTAGCTGTAGCTGCCATTCCTGAAGGATTGCCTGCAATTGTGGCTATTGTTTTAGCCCTTGGTGTTCAAAGAATGATAAAGGAAAATGCTATTATCAGAAAGCTTCCCTCTGTAGAAACCTTAGGATCTGTTAATATAATTTGCTCAGATAAAACTGGTACATTAACTATTAATAAGATGACTGTAAAAAAATTCTATGTTAATGGAGAAACTAAGGCTCTTGAAAAAATAGATATCAAAAATAATGAAAGTAAATTATTAGTTGATGGAATGATTCTATGTAATGATGCTACTTCAAAGGATGGTGTTCAAACTGGTGACCCTACAGAAGTTGCATTAATTGATGTTGGTAATAAAATCAATATATTTAAAGAGGATTTAAATAAAGCTCACAAAAGAGTAAATGAAATTCCATTTGATTCTGACAGAAAGCTTATGACCACTGTAAATACTTATAATAAAGGCTTTAATGTATTCACTAAAGGAGCCATAGACAGTATTTTAAAAATCTCTAATAAAATATTGATTAATGGAGAAATTAAAGATTTTACAAAAGAAGAAAAAGACAAAGTTCTTGAAGCTTCAAACTTAATGTCTGATGATGCATTAAGAGTTTTGGCATTAGGATATAAAGTTATAGATACTGAACATGTTGCTATAGATGACCTTGAAAAAGATTTAATTTTTGTTGGTCTTATGGGTATGATAGACCCTCCAAGAGAAGAAGTAAAAGGTTCAATTCAAGTTAGTAAAAATGCTGGAATTAGAACAATAATGATAACTGGTGACCATAAAAATACAGCTGTAGCTATTGCTAAAGAACTTGGCATTGCTAATGATATTTCAGAAGCTATGTCTGGTAGTGAAATAGATACCTATTCAGATGAAGAATTTACTAAGATAGTTAATAATTATAGAGTCTTTGCTCGTGTGTCTCCTGAGCATAAAGTTAAAATTGTTAAAGCCTTTAAAGCTCATGGTAATATTGTTTCTATGACTGGTGACGGTGTTAATGATGCTCCATCTTTAAAGGCAGCTGATATAGGAGTTGCCATGGGGATAACAGGAACAGACGTTGCAAAAGGTGCTGCAGATATGGTATTAACTGATGATAACTTCACAACTATAGTAAGTGCTGTAGAAGAAGGAAGAAACATTTTTAATAATATAAAAAAATCTATTTTATTCCTATTAAGTTGTAACTTAGGTGAAGTAGTTGCATTATTCGTTGCTATATTGTTAAATTGGGCTGCCCCATTATTACCAATACACATTCTTTGGGTAAATTTAATTACAGATAGTTTTCCTGCTCTTTCACTTGGTGTTGATCCTGGAGATAAAGGTGTTATGGAACTTCCACCTAGAAATCCAAAAGAAAGCTTATTTGCTGGAAGAATGGGTAAATTATTAATATTAAATGGTATTTTGATTGGTGCAAATACATTATTTGCTTTTGTACTTGGAGAATATTTATATCCAGATTCATTAAGACATGCTCAAACTATGGCATTCGTTGTACTTAGCGTTTCACAATTATTCTACTCACTAGCTATGAGAAATGAAACTAAGTCATTATTCCAAGTTGGAGTGTTTAAAAATAAATGGCTCATTGGTTCAGTTTTATTAGGCATTTTGCTACAATTTGCTATAATAACAATACCATTTACAGCATCAGTCTTTAAAGTTTATCCATTAACACTTACAGATTGGGGAATAGTGATATTAATATCTTTAATTCCATTTGTTATAAATGAAATAATAAAAATATTCTTTAGAATGAAAGATAAAAAATAATTAAATAATAAAAATTTAATATTTTACTATTAAAATATCAAAATGAAAGAATTAAGGAAATAATTTAGCATGCTAAATTAAGAAAAATAAATTTTCTAAACTTCTATGAAGTTTATTCCTAAATTCTTTCATTTTTTAACTTTTTCATTCTTTCATCAATTATCCATTATCTATTAGAATATATTTCCTTCTTTAAGCTTACCATCATCCATCGAATAAATTTTATCTGCTACCTTTTCTGCAAATATCATGTCATGTGTAATTATAAGCATACTCATACCTCCTTTTGCAAGGCTTCTTATTAAGCTTGCTACTTCACCTGTTATCCCTGGATCTAATGCAGAAGTAGGTTCATCAAAACACATTAACTTTGGATTTAATGCTAATGCCCTACCTATTGCAACTCTTTGTTTTTCTCCACCAGATAACTCATATGGATAGCTACTTAACCTATCTTTTAGTCCTAAAAAACCTAAAATTTCTGTTGCATTTTTCCTTGCTACTTCATCTGATTCTCCTAAAACTCTTTTCGGTGCTTCAATTAAATTTTCTAATATATTCATATGTGGAAATAGATTGAAATTTTGAAATACTAATCCAATTTCTCTTCTTGCTTCATTGAATTCTTTTTTTTCTTTATAAGCTCCTTCTTTGCATAAAAACTTATTATCAATTTCTATTGTTCCTTCATCACAAAACTCTAATCCATTTACACATCTTAATAATGTTGTTTTACCACCACCAGAAGGTCCAACTATAACCGCTATCTCGCCATCTTTCACTTCTAAATCTATTCCTTTTAAAACTTCAGATTTACCAAAGTTCTTCTTTAATCCTTGAATTTTCAGCATAAACTACTCCTCCTACTGATAGTAATTAAACCTTTTTTCAATACTTTCTAAACCTTTTGTTATTAGTGCATTAAATAATAAATATACAATGCCTACTATTACAAATGGCATTAGAGATGAAAGCCTGTTTGAAGCTATCTTAGCCACTTTTAATAACTCATCTAATCCTACAACATAAATTAAAGCTGTATCTTTAACTAAAGTAACAATTTCATTTGCAACTGGTGGAAATATTTTTTTTAATGCTTGTGGCATTATAATTCTAAAAAAAGTATCTTTTTTACTTAATCCTAATACCTCAGCCCCTTCAAATTGCCCCTTATCTATAGATAAAATTCCAGCTCTAAATATCTCTCCAAAATATGCCCCATAATTTAATACCATTGCCAGTATTGCTGAAGGAAACCTCGGAATACTTATATTTATTAATGGTAAACCAAAAAATATAAATAAAATTTGTAATAAAAGAGGTGTTCCTCTTAAAACTAATACATATAATCCAGTTATTGATTTTAATATTTTTATTTTAGATATTCTTCCAAGTGCAATCATAGCTCCTAATGGTATAGATAAAACTAGAGTAATTATAAATATTTCTATTGTTACCTTTAGTCCTTCTAAAACTTGTGGCATAAAAGCTATTATATCCTTCATTAATTCCAAAGAAACCACCTCATCTCAAATTAATTTAACTATCCTAACTATCTTTAAGTTTATTTAGCTATTATATCTTCTCCAAACCATTTTTCTGATATTTCTCCAGCTTTACCTTCCTTTACTAATTCATCAAAAGCATTATTAAAAGCTTCTGCTAATTCTTTATCATCTTTTCTCATTCCTACTGCATATGATTCTTTACCAAAATCCTCATCTAAAACTTTATACTTTTCAGCCCCTCTTTGGTTGATATAATATTTAGCTAATATTTCATCCGCAACAACTGCATCTACTCTTCCTGCTTCTAAGTCCATCAAGGCTTCGTTATTAGTTTCGAATGTAACTATTTTTCCATCCTTAAAACTATTTACTATATCCCCATCACCTTCTATTGCATCTACTGCACTTGATTGATTTTGAGCAGCTACTACAGCATCCTTCAAGTCTTTTTTAGAGTTAATTTTCGAATCAGCTAATGTTATAATAACTTGTCTGTTGTTTAAATATTCTTTTGAAAATGTAACTTTTTCTTTTCTCTCTTCAGTGACACTATATCCATTCCAAATAAAATCTATATTTCCACTATTAAGTTCTGTCTCTTTCATACTCCAATCTATAGGCTGAAATATAATTTTTTTATTTAATTTTTCACCAATTTCTTTAGCAAGCTCTATATCAAATCCTGTATATTCCCCTTTTTCGTCTTTAAACCCCATTGGTACAAAAGTATCATCAAACCCCAATACTAATTCCTCTTTATCCATAGAATTTTCAACTTTTTTTTCTCCGCAAGATACTAATGCAAATGACATTACTCCTAATAATGAAGTAATTAATATTTTTTTTATTATTTTCATAATTAAATCCCCCTTCAATTCATATTCTTTACCTATTTATTACTTTATCATAGTAAAGTAATAAAGTCAATTAAAAATACAATAATATAAATAAATTATTGTATTTTTAATCTTTAATTAATTTTCTTAAATTATGTATAATAACTGTTGTAATAGGAATTAGTAATATCCAATAGAAAGTACTTAATTGTAATTCTTCTAATTTAACTAAATGTCTGTATAAAATTATGCTTGAATAAATAAAATCTATAAATATAATAAATACAATTGAATTTTCTATAGTTACAAAATAAGTTATTAAAGAGATTAAGTATATCACTCCAAGCATAATAAAGTTTTCATATTTAAAATTAGTACTAATAATATTTGAAAAAATAGCTAAAAAGCAATTATATATTATGAATACCGAAATTATTATATCAGTATTTTTATTTTTTTTAGTCATTAAAATCTAGCTCCTTTTTATATACATTACTAGTATTAACACTTTAAAAATTCCCTATTCTTATTATTTTTAACTTTATCATATATTTTAATTACTTCTTATTTCATTATTTTTATACTACTAACTATTATAGACTTGATTATTAATATAGATATACGATAAATAGTTATTAATAAAATCTAGATGGCTTATCTAGATTTTTTACTTCTTCATTTATTGATTTTTCATATAATCATTAAATAATTCACTTTATTTAACACCTTTTTTTTCATTTTGTGTGTATTTTTATATTGAAAATTTAATCTTTAAAAGAAAGAGACAGTACAAACTGCCTCTTTTGAAAATTACTTTAATCTCGTTCCTTCTTTTTCCTGAACTATTTTTCCACTCTTCATTAATCCGCCTAAAGCCATCTTAAAATAGTTTTTACTTGTATTAAAGGTAGCCTTAATATCTTCCGGATTAGATTTATCGTTAAATGTCATAAATCCACCATTTTTATTTAAATACTTTAATATGTCTTCTTGAATCTGTTCTCTTTCAGTTAATCTTGTTTTTCTTGGAGTTAAGCCTATAATTCCGTCTTCATATATTCTTTTTATCCTTAACTTCATTTCAGTTCCTGGATAAATTTCAGTATAATATTCATTTGGTAATACTATGCCTTTATATTTTGAATCTATAGCTACATGAACAGTTCCACCCTCACTCTTAGAGTACACTTGAGCTATAACCTCTTCTCCAACTTTAAATTCTTTTTCTTCTTCTTGTGCATTTAATAAATAATTTTCTACATCTGTAGTAGCTGCTAACCTTCCAGTTTTGTCTAAATATATGTAAAATAAGTATTTACTTCCTGTATGTAATTTAAATCTTTGTTCTTTAATCGGAACAAAAATATCTCTATCTAGCCCAAAATCAATAAAAGCACCAAATTCTGTTTGGAATACTACTTTTAAATAAGCAACTTCACCAACAGTAACTAAAGGTTTTTTAAATGTAGCTATTGGTCTATCTTTTGAATCTCTATATACAAATACTTCTACTTTATCTCCTACTTGTATTTCCTTATCTTCTGTCATAGATTTAGGAAGCAATACATCTATTCTTCCATCATCACCTAAATAAAACCCAAATTCTTTTTCTCTTTTAACTTCTAAAACATTATATTTTCCTATATTAATCATTTTTCCTCCTGATTTTATAAGTATTTTTTACTTAACTCAACATAATTATATGAAGATTTTTTTATACTTTCAATTTCACTATCTGTAAGTTTTCTTATAACTTTTGCTGGGCTTCCAAGAATAAGAACTCCTTCTTCATATTCTTTACCTTGAGGTACTAAAGAACCTGCTCCTATTATAGTATTCTTTCCTATTTTTGCTCCATTTAATATTATTGAGCCCATTCCAACTAAAACATTCTCTGAAATTGTGCATCCATGAATTATAGCTCCATGACCTACAGTTACATTTTTACCTATAATAGTTTCATAATCAAAGTCAACATGAACAACTGAATTTTCTTGAATATTGGTATTTTCACCTATATATATTTTGTTCATATCGCCTCTTAATCGTGTTCCGAACCAAATATTCACATTCTTCTCAATAACAACTTCCCCTATTATATCAACACTCTCAGATATATAGCAAGTTTTATCTATAACAGGTCTTATTCCATTAAATTCTTTTATCACTTTTATCCCCCCGATCTATTAAGTAATCCTTAAAGTTATTTTATCATTACTGAATATTATTGTCATTATTTATAGTTATTCAATACTATATATAGATAAGTAATAAATTATTAAGGAGCTTATTTTGGGAAGAAAAAAACATAAACAATCAAGAGAATTTGATCAAAGTAGCATAAAATTTTATTATGGTATTCCGCATTGTCATACTGAGTTTTCAACTGGTAAAGGTTCTCCCATCGAAGCTTATGAGTACGGTTATCGATCTGGTTTGGATTTTATGTTTATAACAGATCATAACTCCTATTTATCTAATGAAATATCTATTAAAGATGATAAATACTCTAAGTTCCAAGGAACTAAGGTTTACGCCTCAAAAATAAAAAAGAAATATGATAGCTTTTTACCACTAGTTGGTTTTGAATGTAAGACCAATCTCTACGGAGATTTAAATATAATGAATTCTTCAAACTTTTTTACTGGTGCCGTAAGAGATTTAAAAGTCCTAACATTATGGATGTTAAATAATCCTGATGCCTTTATTTCTATAAATCATCCACATAAAAATATAAAAGCATTACCTTATAATCCAGTATTAAATAAACTAATCACATCTATAGAAATTGGAAATGGAAATCCTGCTAGTAAATATACAAGGCATGATCGCTACTACTTTAGCTTATTAGATATTGGCTGGAAACTTGGTGCAATTAATGGCCAAGATAATCATAAAATCAATTTTGGTGATTCCGAAAACTTGACAGTTTGTATTTGTAATAGTCTTTCTAGCAGTGATATTATATCTTCCTTTAGAGAAAGAAGAACATATTCAACTGAGTCACGATATTTAAAGTTATACTTTACTATCAATGATAACTTTATGGGTGAAGAAATAACTATTTCTGATGATAAGCTTAGATTTATGATTTTTACAGAAGACATTAAATATAAAATAAAAGAAATACAAATAATAACTAATAAAGGTACAGTTATACGAACAATTGAAAATATTAATTTAAGTAGTATTAAGTACTTATATGAGCATAAAAGGGAACCTCATGAAACTTGGTATATAATAAAAGTTATCGAAGAAAATAATAAAATTGCTTTTAGCTCTCCTATTTTTATAAATAATACTGAAAATATAGTATTGTAAATCTAAAAATTTAATATAAAAATAAATATGGCATACATTATGTTTTAATTCATAATTGTATGCCATATTTATATTCAAAATTCAAATTATTTTTTTTGATTTTGCATATGTTTAACTCTGTTAGGTTTAGCCTTAGGTCTTATTTCAATTTTCTTTTCTTTCTTCTTTGGTCCACCAGTACTTTGAATATCAAAGAACCATAAGAAGAACCAAACTATAACTAAAGTAAGCCCCATATTTATCCACATATTATTTGTTTTTATAAAAAATTGAGCCAAAAATAGAACTAGTGCTATTGCTAATGGAATCCATTTGTTTATTCTTACCTTAGAAAATACATATTTTTTTCCTAAAGTAAATAGCAGGATCATTAACCCGATAGTTGCTGCAAAATATGCTATAGTAATTAATATCTGCACGGTATTATTCCTCCTTTAAAAAGCTTCTATATACTATATTAAAAGAAATACTATATATTTTCAAGATATATGCATTTAAATATTTATAACATTATATATTTTTATTTTACAACTAATAAAATCTTTAATGCATTTCAAACATCCAGTTTTTTACCATTCATTGCTAATATATTAATATTTTTAGTTAAATTTATTAAATTTATTATAATTCCCTTCTATTTTAATAAATTATTTGATAGAATAAAGAAAGAAATTATAAAATGTTAATAAGAGGTGATTCTATGAGTTTAAATTTGCCCTATCAATTAGATGAATTAGATCTACAAATACTAGATTTATTAATAAAAGATTGTAGAACTCCTTACTTAGAAATAGCAAGAATTTGCCATGTAAGTGGGGGAACGATACATGTTAGAATGAAAAAAATGGAGGAGCTTGGAATAATAAAAGGAACTAGAATTCTTTTAAATTTACCTAAGTTAGGTTATGATGTATGTTGTTTTGTTGGAATATACGTTGATAAAACCTCTTCTTTTGATTCAGTATTCGATGAATTATCTAGAATTAAAGAGGTTGTTGAATTACACTTAACAACTGGAAATTATTCTATTTTTGCTAAAGTGGTTTGTAGAAATATTACAGATCTTCAAGATATATTATTAAATAAAATTAATACTATTAATGGAATACAAAGAACAGATACAATAATATCTTTAGATCAGCCTGTTGATAGAAATATATCTATATAAAAATACATAAAATGATTCCTTTTGGTTACACTATTTTTGTAAACCTATTTTAAAAGGAGTGTTTTTTATGAAAGTTTTAGATTCTATAGCACTTATTTTAGTTATAATTGGCGCTGTTAACTGGGGATTAATTGGATTTTTTCAATTTAATTTAGTTGACACACTATTTGGAACAATGACTGCTTTTAGCAGAATAATTTATGCTTTAGTAGGAATAGCCGGACTATATTCTCTATCATTCTTTGCTAAAGATAGATTTATGGGTTCTAACTAAGCAATTTAATACACTGTATTAAATTTAAATTAAGAGAGTATGGTTTTACCATACTCTCTTAATTTATATAAAAATATATTATTATATATTTTTAATATCTTTAAAATAGCAACCTAAATTATATATCAAATTAAACATTTGCCTTAAAATTAAATGAATATCAAATAGAAATTATTAATAGTATCATAAAAGAAATTAAGGGTTTTCTTTTCATAACTCTCTATCTCTTTTATAGATAAATTAATTAGTTTAATATACTTGTTATAATAAAAACTACTAGTTTAAAATTCTACTTTAAAAAGCCTACTTTTAAAAGTGGGCTTCCTTAATTCTTTATTTCAAGTTCTTTATAATATCAAATAATTCTATTGCAGCTTTTCTTGGTCCTTCCTTTTCTTGGCCTTCTAAAGCTAAACAAGTTTTTATTTGGCCTACTTTAACTTTTCCATTAAACATATCATTAAAGTATTTTTCTATCAACAAATCCGTTTCCTTTTGTTTTTGAGCCGGTCCAAATGGATTTGCAAAATAGCTTTCAACTAAGCCTTTCTCTGAAGTTGTTCCCTTAGCCATCCTTGCTCCTGCCTTAAATATTTCTATAGCTTCCTCTGGAGTTTTGAAATATTCAATTGAATTTTCTCCTTCTTTAATATCTGTATAGTTATTTGCATAAAGGAATAAATCAACTTCATATCCTTTTACTATTTCTTTATATGGAGCTACAGGCATTACTAATCTTGCATTTATCTTATCTGGGTTCATAAATATACTTCTATCTATTTCTTTAAAAGCATATCCTTGATCTAAGTCATCTAATCTAACGAATGCTCCTATTTCTGTACCGTATCCAATTATCTTTCCATCTACTTCTTTAAATGTTCCCATATCATCAAATATAATTGTCATGTTACTAATATAATCTTCACTTAAAGTTCTAAACGCTTCTAAACTTTCTGATTTCCCAGCTCCACTATCTCCCATTATAACAACATTTGCTGCTTTTCCATCTTTAAGTTCGATATTAACCATTGCCCCGTGTATTGGTAAATATCCTCTTTTTATCATTAGTAAATTGTGTAATGTAAGAGTCATTTTCTTCATATATCCAAAGTAATCAATATCTACAGAATGATTAACATAACCTAGCATAATATCATTTTCTTTATCATCATAAAATACAGTTTTCTTTTCATTTTCCCCATCTGTTGCTCCAAATACATATACTAAATCTGGTTTTTTACCTCTATATTCTTCACATCTAGCCATTTCAAAAAGGTTACATAAAGTTATTCCATGCTGCATAAAATCCCTATGAAAATATATAAATGCTATAAGTTCACCGACTTTAGCTGGATAACAGAACCAATGATCTTTATTTAAAGAAGCATATGTTAATGGATTATTATCTATTTCTGTAAACATTCCACTTCTAGTATTTTTCTTAGGATATGTTATAAATGGAGTTTCTAATAAGATGCTATCGATAAACTCTATATCTTCTAATGCTTCATAGCCCTTTGGTAATGGCCATAAAACTTTATTAATTATAATTGATGCATTTCCTCCAACTGGTATTTGTCTAAATACATTTGGTTTATATCCTAATACATTCTTTTCAACTTTTCTATATAACTTTAGTATTAAGTTAGATAATGATGAGTTAGCTTGAGTAAAACTTACTGCTGATAATCCATCTTGACGTTTATTGCTATGAATTATTGTATATCTTTCCATTCTTCTCCAGAATAAATATAAATCTTCTACAAAAGCTATAAAATTCTCCTTATCTAAAAATAAATCACAATAATTTGTATTAGCCTCTACAATCTCATCCACATTCATAACTGTGCAATATTTGAATATTTTTGATAAATCTTTTGATATTTGTGAAATATCTTCTGTTTTTAACCCTAACCTTAAATATCTCCAGCTTAATGTAACTTTCTTTTTAGACTTTTTTAAATAGGTTTCAATTACCCTTCTAAATCCTTCACTTTCTACTAACTCCTCAAATGTACTGCAATATTTAGCTGTGAAATTAATTAATACCTTATCATTGCTTATTGAAAACTCTTTACGCATACAATTGCCCCCTTTTGAAATATATACAAATTAAAAATTTCATTTTTACACTATTTTTTTATATTATAACATACATTTTGCAAGTTTAGGAATAAGTCTTTTTCATTTTTCAAAAATTATTATGACTTTTTTATATTTTCCAATAAAGAAAACGTAATCAAATTGATTTTTTTAGATATTTTTATAAATTCATTAAATTCACGAATTTTTTTCTTGTAATAATTTAAAACATCTATTTAATTGCGAACTTTTTTTAAACCGCAAATTTTATAATATGTATATTCATTTTTGAATAAAAAAGAAACTATACCTTTAACTTTCTTTTAACGGTATAGTTTATATATTATTCTTATTATGATTTTATTGTCCTAAATTTTTTGCTATTACTTCTCTAACCCTTTCCATTAATCCTTTTTCTTCTTCTCTAGTTAAGTCCACAGTATATATAGGCTTACCAAATGTAACTGTTATATCTATTGATTTAAAATGTCCATCTATTTCATAAGCCCTATATGCACCATCAATAGCAACTGGAACTACAGGTGCCTTAGCCATTGTAGCCAATTTTAAACTTCCTTTTTTGAATTCCCTTAACTTTCCATCTTTGCTTCTTGTACCTTCGGGAAATATAGCCATACTATAGCCATTTTTTATATTATTTGCACCTTCTCTTATAACTTTAATTGCTTCCCTTGCATTTTCTCTATCTAAAGGAACACAATTATATTTTTTCATCCAATATCCTATTATCGGGGCCTTTACCATTTCTTTCTTAGCAATAAATCCCATACACTTTCCTACTGAATCTATTAATAAAGGAATATCTAGAATGCTGGTATGATTTCCTATATAACAGCATGGAACATCTGGAATATTTTCTTTTCCTTTTATAGTAACATTCATATTAAGAGTATTATGTATTGTGTATCTTGCCCAATCCTCTCCAACTTTCCCACTATAATCCACCGCAGCTTTCTCACCCTTTGTAATTTCTAAAAACCAACGTTTTATAGCTTTAAATTGCATGAATATCATATATATACCATAATTAATAATTTTAAAAACACTCATTAGTATTCACCACCATATTTTATTTCTTACTTTATTATAAATGCTTATATTTTTTTCTTCAATTATATTTTTATTATCATATGTCTATAATATATATATATTCATATATTATATTTATTATTGAATTTAACTATATATTTAATTAATAACTATATAATTTTTTGTATATTTCTTATATAAACACTTATTTCCCACTATAAATTTATGACTTTTATTACTCACATAACCTATTAATTCAGAATATACTATTTTTCTTATCTAGAATACTTTAGCTAAATAACCTATCATTTAAATTTTAATTTATTCGAGGAGATAAAAATTGATAAAAAAATCATTACTTATAATCCTGAATTTTATTCTTATAATTTCATTTTTTCAATGTAGCATAGATACTAAAGAAAATAATTTAGAAAAGAATAAAAATACCATGAGAGTACATTTCATTGATGTCGGGCAAGGTGATTCTATATTAGTACAGGTTAACAATAAGAATCTACTTATTGATTCTGGCCCTAATGAATCTGAAGATAAGTTAAAAAAATACCTAAAAGAACTAAAAACACCTAAATTTGATTATATAATTGCAACTCACCCCCATGAAGATCATATAGGAAATATGAGCTACATAATTAATAATTTTGAAGTATTAAATTTTTATGCACCTAAAGTTGAAAATTCTACAAAGGCCTTTGAGACAATGGTTGAATCTCTTATTCGAAAAGATATGAAAATTAAAGTACTGAAAGCAAATATAAAATCAATAGATCTTGGAAAAAATATCGTGGTAGATATTTTCTCTCCTCTCTCTAACAGTTATGCTGATATAAATAATTATTCTCCTATTATAAAAATATCTTATGGAAACACTTCATTTTTATTTACTGGTGATGCTGAAGAGCTTTCTGAAAATGAAGTTTTAAATGCTGGTTTTGATTTGAAATGTGATGTGTTAAAAATAGGTCATCATGGATCTTCTAGTTCGACTTCTGAAAATTTTTTAAAGGCAAGCAATCCTTCAATAGCAGTAATTTCAGTGGGCGAAGATAATACTTATGGACATCCAACTGATACTGTTTTATCAAGATTAAAAAAAACTAAAGTTTATAGAACAGATATAAATGGAAATATCGTAATAACATCAGATGGTTTATCTTTAAAATGATAGATGCTCCTAATATTTTAGGAGCATCTATCATTTAAGATTTTATTCTTAAATCAATATTTTAACTTTCTTTTAATGCATCCCTTTTATTATCTATGCAAATTTTTTCTTCCGTTTTATTTATATCTTTATAGTTTCTATTTTGTATATTAAAAAAATTGTTTTCTAAGCCTTTATTATCATCTATTTCTTCTATATCTTGATCTTCTTCAATCTCATCTTCTTTCTTTACATATGCCTTCCATCTCATATAAATATTATATAAATTGGTAACATCTTGCTCATTATATAGAAGTATCGTTTCTATCTTTTCTTTTGGCATTCTTAGTATATAATCTCTATCTTTTAATACTTTATTAAAGGTTTTAGCCAAATTAGATCCACTAATTAAATCTCCTTCTCTATGAATACCAAACTCTTTTTCAAGATTTTTTAGACCTATAGAGTGTCCATTTTCTTTTTCATACTCTCTTTGAATATCTATATCTTCAAATTCCTTAGAAAAATTAAATTCTATTCCATATTTTTTAAACAAATAATTTATAACTGTATAGTCATTGTTTCCTGAGAAAGTAACAATTGCCTTCTTTCCTTTTCTCCTCATATTAACAAAATATCTTTTAGCTAAATCAAGAATTTGAATTACTTCCCCTTTATTTTCAATCATATATTGAGTTACATATAATTTATTTTTTTCAAAAATACATGCTCCAAAGACTCCTATACATTTTGGTTTCTTATACACATAATGCTCTAGATCAAAAAATATTAGTTCCTCCGAAGGCCTATTAATTATATCTGTTTTTAGCATAAAATCTCTTGCGAAATAATCCACCTCTATTATATTCTCTCTTATAATCACATTACCACTCTTTCTTCCTTATCATTTATCACCTTTTAAGTCCTTAGTTTATCTTATAATATTATATCACCTTTTATAACAATATAAAAATAAATATAATTAAATCTTCCTACCTTAATATAATATTATGTAGTTTATTATATGTTCAATAAAAATATAACTAATTCTAATATAGATAATCTTACAAATGATAATATATATCAATTATACACTTAAAAATATTGACTATTTTTTCACATTTTGATATCATATTAATATGATAATGATTTTCAATACGAGGTGGATAGTATGAGTCTATGTGATTTAAATTTAGGGGAAAAAGCTATAATAAAATATATCAATGGTGATGATAAACTTACCAAAAGATTATTAGCTCTTGGTTGTATTGAAGGAACTGAAATTGAGCTTAAAAGGGTTGCTCCTTTAGGTGATCCAATAATAGTTAATCTTAGGGGATTTGATTTAGCAATTAGAAAAAAGGATGCTAAAAATATATTTTTAGCTGTATAGGGGGAATAACAAATGAAAACAGTAGCATTGCTTGGAAATCCAAATGTAGGAAAGACTACTCTTTTTAATTACTTAACCGGTTCAAATCAAAGAATTGGTAACTGGGCAGGGGTTACGGTAGACAAGAAGGAAGGATTTTTTGAAAATACTAGAATAGTTGATTTGCCTGGTATATATGCAATGGATACTTATTCTAATGAAGAAAAAATATCTAAAGCATTTTTAGAAAATGATGACGTTGATGTTATATTGAATATAATAGATGCCTCAAATATTGATAGAAATCTTTATTTGACAACTCAGCTAAAACAATTTAAAAAACCTATTATTTTGGCTGTAAACATGATTGATGTTGCTGAAAAAAAGGGAATAAACTTAGATTATAATAAATTATCAAGTCTTATGAATGTTACAGTAATTCCAATTGTCGCTTCTAAAGGACAAGGTGTTGACAATATAAAATCAGTTCTAGAAAGTGGTAATTACTTATCTAAAATAGATAATAGCAATTATGAATTTAATAATGAGAAGGAAACTTATGAATTTATAGAAGATATTCTTAATAAATGTAATAAAACTATAGATAAATCTAAAACTACATTAAAAGATAAATTAGATAACTTTCTATTAAATCCATGGCTTGCGTATCCAATATTTATAATAATAATGGCATTAATGTTCCAAATTACATTTGCATGGATTGGACAACCATTATCTGATATGTTAGATGGATTTTTAAATGATTCACTTTTACCTTATTTATCTGACTTGCTTGCTAATAGTGCTCCATGGTTCCAATCTCTAATAGTTGATGGAATTGTAGCCGGTGTTGGTGGAATTATTGTTTTATTACCTATAATCCTTGCATTATTTGCATGTATATCAATACTTGAAGATAGCGGATACATGGCTAGAGTTGCATTTATAATGGACAAACTAATGAGAAAGATGGGGCTTTCAGGTAAAGCATTTATACCTATGATCGTAGGATTTGGTTGCACAGTTCCTGCAATAATGTCCGCTAGAACATTAGAAAGTGAAAAAGATAGAAAACTTACAGCTTTATTAGTTCCATTAATGAGTTGTAATGCTAGATTACCTGTTTACGCTGTATTTGCAGCAGTATTTTTCCCAAACTATACAGGATTAGTAGTTGCACTTTTATATTTATTAGGTGTAATATTAGCATTCATTTTAGGAATAATATTTAAGAATACTTTATTTAAAAAGGATGAGGAACCATTTATTATAGAACTTCCTGAGTATAAGGCTCCTTCTATAAAAAATGTTGGTAAACAAGTTTATGAAAAAGCTAAAAGCTTCTTAGTAAAAGCAGGAACTATAATATTTGCTATGAGTGTTGTTATTTGGTTCTTATCAAACTTTAACTTCTCAGGTACTGTAGATGTTAATGAAAGTATATTAGCATCAATTGGAAACTTTATATCTCCAGTATTTAGTCCTTTAGGATTTGGTAACTGGCAAAGTTCAGTTTCTTTATTAACTGGATTATTAGCTAAAGAAACTGTTGTTGCATCAATGGGAATCATATTTGCAGGTGACTTATCAGTAATGTTACCAGTTTATTTTACTACAGCATCAGCGATATCATTCTTAGTTTTTGTACTTTTATATACTCCTTGCATATCAGTTCTTGGAGCAATGAAAAAGGAATATGGTACTAAATTCACATTATTTGCAAGTGCATATCAGCTTATTTTAGCTTGGGTAGTTTCATTTATAATTTTTAACATAACTAAATTATTTATATAAAAGAAGGTGTTTCCATGGAAATATTAATAACTTTAATTATTGTGGCTTTTGCAGGTTATACAATATATAAGAATATAAGAAAATCTTCTAAGGGCGAGTGTAATTGTGGTAGTTGTTCAAATCATTGCCCAGCCTATGAAGAAAAAGATAATGGAATTAAACTTAAGAAAA
This sequence comes from Clostridium sp., assembly GCF_017888565.1. GTDB lineage: Bacteria > Bacillota > Clostridia > Clostridiales > Clostridiaceae > Clostridium. Next base: position 6,240 of record NZ_JAGHFX010000025.1, on the reverse strand, counting down.
AAAACTAAAAGTAAAATGACTTAATAAAATGTAATTAGATTTTATTAAGTCATTTTAACTTTCTACTAACTTTTTTCTGCAATCTTTACTAAACTTTCATTCTTTTTCATTATTCTTTCATAATATACCTTTATAGTTGCAGCTGTTGGTGATGCTAAAAGCATCCCTAAAGCCCCATAAAATCCTCCACCTATTAGTACTGCTATTATTATAAACAAAGGTCTTACCCCCACTTTATCTCCTATTAGCTTTGGATCTAAATACCAACCATCAAATAATTGAAGTGCCAATAATACTACAAATACAATTAACCCCTTACTAGGAGATACAAAAACATTAAATAAAAATCCTACTATTTCTCCTATAAATGGTCCAAAATATGGAATCATATTAGTTATCCCAACTATAGCAGCTAATAAGAAAGCATATTCCGACTTAACTATAGTTAACAAAACTAATGCCATAGCTGCAATAATTGCAGAGTCTATTGCTTTTATTCCTATATAAGCACCTATCATACTATGATATATTCTAACACCCTCTATTAATTTCTTTCCTTTTCTTTCTTTAAATATTAAGAATGTTACTTTTTTACTCTCTTTTATTAATCTATCCTTATCTACTAACACATATATAGATATTAGTAACCCTAAGAACAATTTAACTATTTGACTAGAAATAGTAAATATATATGATATTGAACCCTCCAATAAAGTTACTGCCATTGTTCCAAATTGAGTTATAATATGATTGACATTATCCATTGTTCCTGTAGTATTTATAATTTCTTTTACAGATTCATTATTTAAAATTATATCTAACCAACCTTGAGTCTCTTGAATATATATGGGCATTTTTGTAGTTATATCTGCAGCACTATCTATCATATTAGGTATAAAATATATTGATGTTAATACTAATAATGCTAGTACTAATAAATAGGTACTTAATATTGCTGTACCTTCTTTTAAGTTAAACTTTCTCTTTATAAGTTTAACTAATGGATTTAAAATATACCCAAATATCAAACCATATACCACTGGTAACATTAATGACCAAAACTTTTTGAATATACTACAAAAATACGAGAAATTTTCTATTAGCTTAAATCCTACTATTCCTAATAATATTGCAATAACAATTGTAATTAATAAATCTTTATTTTTTATATTGCCAAAAATAAATATCCACTCTCCTCTCTAATTTTTATTGATTATATCATAATAGTATTCTTTGGTCTTTCATATTATTGTTAACTTTTTATAAAAATTAAATACAAATAAGGATGCAAACTTAGCATCCTTAAATGATTATATATTACATCTTATCTACAACGTCAATTCCTAATAAAGCTAAAGAGTTTTTTATAACTTGACATGTAGCTTTTACTAAGCTTAATCTAGCCTCTTTTAATTCTTCATCTTCTAAATTTAATACTGAATGTGCATTATAAAATTTATTAAATGATTTTGCAACTTCTATTGCATATCTTGTAACAATTGATGGCTCTAATTTTTCTGTTGCTAAATGTATTTGCTTTGCAAATCCTTCTAATGTCTTTACTAATTCAAACTCTTCCTTTGAAGAAAGCTTAGAATAATCAGCATTTCCCTTAAGCTCTCCTGCTCTTGTTAATATACTGTTTGCTCTTGCATATGAATATTGAACATAAGGACCTGTTTCTCCATCAAATGAAAGCATTTCTTTCCAGTCAAATACTATATCCTTTTCTCTAGAATTTTTTAGATAAGTAAATACTACTGCTCCAACACCTATCTTTTTAGCTACTTCTTCTTTGTTCTCTAAATTTGGATTTTTTTCATTTATTACTTCTAACGTTTTATCTATAGACTCTTTTATTAAGTCATCTAATAAAATAACTTCACCTTTTCTAGTTGAAAGTTTTCTATCTGCAAATTTTACAAGCCCAAAGCCTACATGAACACAATCTTTTGCCCATTCATGACCTGCAAGTTCTAATACCTTAAATACTTGTTTAAAGTGTAGTGCTTGCGGTGTTCCAACTACATATATACTCTTATAGAAATCATATTTTTTCTTTCTATACATTGCAGCAGCTAAATCCCTGGTTGCATATATTGATGCTCCATCACCTTTTAATACTATACATGGAGGCATATTATATTCATCAAGCATAACTACTTGTGCTCCATTACTTTCTACTAATAGATCCTTTTCCTTTAATTCATTTACTACAACATCCATTTTATCATTATAAAATGCTTCCCCTGCATATGAATCAAATTTAACATCAAAAATTTCATATATTCTTTCAAATTCTTTTAAGCTTAAGTCTCTAAATCTCTTCCATAAAGCTTCAACTTCTTTATCTCCATCTTCTAATGCCTTAAAGTAAGCTCTTCCTTCATCTTCAAGTGAAGGTTCTTTTTCAGCTTCATCATGGAATTTAACATAGATTCTTAATAATTCATCTATAGCATTCTCTTCCAATGCTTCTTCATTTCCCCATCTTTTATACGCAGATATAAGCTTTCCAAATTGAGTTCCCCAATCACCTAAATGATTTATACCTTCAACGTTATATCCTTCTTTTTTAAATATCTTATATAAAGAATTTCCTATAGCAGTTGTAAATAAATGTCCAACATGGAATGGCTTTGCTATATTAGGTGATGAATATTCAACACAAATAGTTTTCCCTTCTCCTATATTAGATGAACCATATTCATCGCCTTCTGTTAGTACTTTTTCTATTGTATTTTTAGTAAATATACTTTTGTCTGCAAAGAAATTAACATATGGACCAACATTAATTATCTTTTCAAATCCTTCATTATCTATTTTACCAGCCAACTCCTCTGATATCATATTAGGAGCTTTTCTAAAAGCTTTTGCTAATTGAAAGCATGGAAATGCATAATCTCCCATATCACTCTTTGGTGGAATTTCTATTAACTTTTCTATACTTTCAATATCCATATCAACATGTTTACTTATTGCTTCTGCAACTTTTTTCTTGTAATCCATTATGTATCCTCCTTAATTTTCACTAATAATTTTAAAAATAAAAAATCCGTCTCTTAACTAACTAAGAGACGGAAAAACTTCCGCGGTACCACTCTGATTGCATAAAATGCCACTCAATGCTTTAACGCAGCAATACGAACTATCCTACTAATAAAATTTCAGTAGCTATCTCCAAGGCTCTCTTCCTAATATTCTATCTTATAAGGCTTACACCAATCCCTTACTCGCTAAAAGAATCAAATATAGTACTCTTCTCTTCATAGATATTAATACTTATTCTAATTTAATATAAACATTATACATAAACAAAACTTTTATTGTCAACACCAAAGGTACTCATATATAAATAAATTCAACTATTATCTATACTTTATTAATTAAAGTGATATAATATCTATAATAAAAATAATTTTCATAATATTTACTTAAGGAGTCAATATGAATAGGGTTGGTATTATAGATATAGGTCCAAGTTCTCTTAGACTTATGTTAACTGAAGTTAATGAACATGGATATTTTAAAATAATAGATGAATTAAAAACATCTATCAGATTATGTCATGATTTAGTTACTGATTACGGTATATGTAATGAAAACTTTAAAACTATACTTTCTACACTAAGAGCATATAAGTCACTTTGCACAGTTTCAGGTGCAAATAAAATCTTTGCTGTTGCTACTGAATCTTTAAGAGAAGCTAAGAATAAAGATATTCTTCTTCCACTAATCAAAAAAGAATTAGATATTGATATAAGAGTTTTAAGCTGCGATGAAGAAATTTACTATAACTTTCTTGGAATAAGAAAAAGTATTTATATAGGCAATTCTTTAATGATTGAAGTAGCAGGAACCGATACTCATTTAGCTTGGGTACAAGGTGATAAGGTACTAAAAAATGTTACCTTGCCTATAGGAAGTGTAAATCTAACATATAAATTTAATTTGAAAGATAGAATATCGCCTCAAGATTTAACTGATGCCTTTACATTTATATCTTCACAATTAAATGACATTGATTGGCTTATGGATACTAAATTTGATTCTATAATAGGCATAGCATCTACTGTTAGAAATATAGGCAAAATAGATAGAGTTAGAAAGCGATATCCTTTTGATATCCCTCACAACTATGAACTTTCTGATATTGATGTTCAAGAAATATTTAACTTATTAAAATGTAAAGACTATAAACAAAGACAAAAATTAGATGGAATAGAACCTGAGCTTGCAGATATAATAGTTGGCGGAACAGCTATCTTTAAGAAAATAGCTAATTTGGTTCAATGTAGTAAGATAATAATCTCAGGAAGAGGACTTAGAGAAGGTTTAATGTATGAATATCTAAATAATAAGTATTCACTACCAGAAGATATACTAGATTATAGTATAAACGGAATATTGGAAACTTTAAATGGTGATAAAAATCATGCACTAAATGTGTTTAAAATAGCTTATAATTTATTTAATTCTTTAAAACCATTACATCATTTAGGAGATGAATATTTAAATATTATAAAAACATCTTCTATGCTTCATGATTGTGGAATTAGTATTAACTATTATGGGCATCATAAACATTCATTTTATATAATATTAAACTCTTATATAAATGGTTTAACACATAAAGAACTTCTTATGAGTGCTGCTATTGCTGCTTCTCATAGATTTAATAGCTATCAAACACCTTTATCCCCATTTTCTTCAGTTATTAGTCAATTAGATTTGCGCACTGTAAAACTTATTGGAGTTCTTGTTAAAATAGCTGAAGGTTTAGATAGAAGCCTGGTTGGTGCAGTTAAAGATATCCAAGTATCATTTAGTAATGATACTGTAACAATTAAAGTTTCTTCCGATATAGATGTAGATTTTGAAATTCGTCAAGCTTTAAGAGCAAGTGAGAAATTTATAGAAATATATGGGAAAGAACTTATTATTGAAGCTATTTAATTTATTAATATAATGAAAGTTCAATTATATAAGTTAATCATATATAGAAAATTTTGTATAATTATTAAAGTATAAAAAAGTAGATTCATTTAAGTGTAATTAAAAGTTCAGTAAATCTAACTCTTAATTACACTTCTTTTTATAGAATCTACTTTGTCATATTAAAATATTATTCCTACAATTCCAAATGCTATTTTACTAAATAGAGTTATAATTAAACTTGATGGTATAGTCAATATAAATTGACCTACTAAAACAATACCTAAAAGAATAACCATTTGATATTGATAAAGCTTATCTGCAACTTTATAAAAGCTTCTAGGCTTCAACTCTCTAAACAATTCAAATCCAGCAAGTCCTGGAAGGGGTATTAGATTAAATACAAATAAATTTATATTAATAATTGAAATTAAATATAGTGCATTACCAACTATACTATAAGTTGATGATGGCATTCTATATGCTATAAAAGACCACAATGCATATATAAACATCCCAATAAATCCTACTAATAAATTTGCAAGAGGAGCTGCCATAGTTACCTTTATTGCATCCTTCTGCCCTCTTTTATATGCACTTGGATTAGTATCTACAGGCTTAGTCCAACCAAACCCTACTAATAAAATCATAACAAATCCAATAATATCTATGTGAGCTGCTGGATTCAATGTTAATCTTCCTTGAAATCTTGGTGTTTTATCTCCTAATTTATCTGCAACTTTAGCTTTTGCATATCCTTGTGCAACAAAAGCTACTAAAATTGCAGGCACTGTTAATATCTTAGTTAATAAATAATCTGATGCTAACATTCTAGTCCTCCTTATTCTTTTTTATGATTATACCATATTTATCAAATTTAATACTTCTTGTTTACATTTTATTAATAAAAATTTAGGTAACCTTCATGTTTATTTTTTCATTTATAAGTCTTATATATCAACAGGAAATTCCCAATACTATCCAATTAAAGAAGAACTCATTATCTATATATATGTCGTAAACTTCAAATTTTGAATAATTTTCAAGTATCACAAGTAAATTTGATATTTCTATAATATTAAAAGGGACTTTACTACTAGTAAAGTCCTTTTAATTTCTATTGATTTGGTTTTTCTACTTGAGGTTTTTCAGGATTATTTACATTACTGTTATTATTTTCTCCATTTGTTGGTGGTGTTGTTTCATTCCCTCCATTTGCTGGTGGTTTTGTGGTTTCATTTTCTCCACTTGCTGGTGGTTTTGTGGTTTCATTTCCTCCATTTGCTGGTGGTTTTGTGTTTTCAT
>NZ_JAGHFX010000095.1 GCF_017888565.1 Clostridium sp. | reverse complement strand
TTATGCCAGGAGACCACATCGATATGAACGTTGAATTAATCACTCAAGTAGCTATGGATGAGGGATTAAGATTCGCTATCAGAGAAGGTGGAAGAACTGTAGGTTCAGGAGTTGTTACTAGCATAATTGAATAATATTAGTTCTTAGTATATATACGGACTGGGTTTCATTACCTAGTCCTTTACAAAGGCATATATATTGACATAATACATGTTTTATGATAATGTGTTTAGGTAATTAACGAAATTAAATTAACATAAAGTAGTAAGGTTTTATATTATTTACGGTAAACTGGAGGTGCAGACTGTGAGAGTAAAGATGACTTTAGCATGCACAGAGTGTAAGCAAAGAAATTATAATTCAATGAAAAATAAAAAAAATAACCCAGACAGATTAGAAATGCATAAATACTGCAAGTTCTGTAAAAAACATACACTTCATAAAGAAACTAAATAATTAGCTAATATAGTAGTGACACATACTCACAAAAATTAAGGATGTGAAGTAATGGCTGTTAAGGAAAATGTAAATTTAACTAAGAACTCACCTAGTAAAGGTGGCATATTTAAGTTTTTTAGAGAGGTTAAGGCAGAAGTTAAAAGAATAACTTGGCCTTCTAAAAATGACACTAAAAAGGCGTTAATTGCAGTTGGCGTAGTTGTGCTAATATATATAGTATTAGTAGGCGGGTTAGATTATATTTTTCAAAACCTCTTTGAATTCATTTTTAAACTAAAATAAGGAGGTTTAGGTGTTAGTCACCTATAAGAAAATATGAGCGAAAGAGCAAGATGGTATGTTGTACACACATACTCAGGCTACGAAAACAAGGTTAAAGCGAATCTTGAAAAGACCATTGAAAATAGAAATCTTCAAAGCTTACTTCAAGACATTCAAGTGCCTATGGAAGAAGTTGTAGAAGAAAAAGATGGGAAACAAAAGATTTCTCTTAAAAAGAAGTTTCCTGGATATGTGTTAGTAAAGATGCTAATGACAGATGAGTCATGGTATGTGGTTAGAAACACTAGGGGTGTAACAGGCTTTGTTGGCCCAGCTTCTAAACCAGTTCCCCTTACAGATGAAGAAATAGAATCTATGGGAGTTCAAGAAACACCTGTGGAAATAGATTTAGAAGTAGGGGAAAGCGTGAGGGTTATCTCAGGTCCTTTAAGGGAGTTTGTAGCTATAATACAAGAGATAAATCTAGAAAAGCGCAAAATAAAAGCATTAATTGATATGTTTGGCAGAGAAACTCTAGCTGAACTAGAATTTACACAAGTTGAAAAATTAGTTTAATATAAGCTAATGTTTTAATAAAGTGGGAGGACTAAGGTCCGTATTACCACAGTATAGGAGGAATAATACATGGCTAAGAAAGTAACAGGAATGATCAAACTTCAACTTCCTGCAGGTAAGGCGACACCAGCACCACCAGTAGGACCAGCATTAGGTCAACATGGTGTTAATATTATGGGATTCTGTAAGGAGTTCAATGCAAAGACTGCTAACCAAGCTGGATTAATAATTCCAGTTGTTATAACAGTTTATCAAGATAGATCTTTTAGTTTTATACTAAAAACTCCACCAGCAGCAGTTCTTATAAAGAAGGAATTAGGAATCGAAAGTGGTTCAGGAGTTTCAAATAGAACTAAAATTGGTAAGTTAACTAAGGATCAAGTAAGAAAAATTGCTGAATTAAAGATGCCTGACTTAAATGCAGCTACAATCGAAAGTGCTATGAGCATGATCGAAGGAACTGCAAGAAGTATGGGAGTAACTATTGAAGAGTAATTCGTAAAAAAGTGGGAGGTAAAAACCGCTAACACCACAAAGGAGGCATATTATGGGAAAGAATTATATTGAAAGCGCAAAATTAATAGATAAGAGTGCATTATACACTCCATCTGAAGCTTTAGATTTAGCAGTAAAGACTGCAAAAGCAAAATTTGATGAAACAATAGAACTACATGTTAGATTAGGGGTTGACCCAAGACATGCAGATCAACAAGTTAGAGGAGCTGTTGTTCTTCCAAATGGAACAGGTAGAACTGTAAGAGTTTTAGTGTTTGCAAAGGGAGAAAAAGCTAAAGAAGCTCAAGAAGCAGGTGCAGATTTCGTAGGAGCTGAAGAATTAGTTCAAAAGATTCAAAGCGAAAACTGGTTTGATTATGATGTAGTGGTTGCTACACCAGACATGATGGGTGTTGTTGGTAGAATTGGTAGGGTTTTAGGACCTAAAGGATTAATGCCAAACCCAAAATCAGGAACAGTTACATTTGATGTTGCTAAAGCAATAGCAGAAATAAAAGCTGGTAAAGTTGAATATAGAGTAGATAAGACTGCTATAGTTCACTGTCCAATAGGAAAGAAATCATTTGGAGTTGAGAAGTTACAACAAAACTTCCACGCTTTAATGGATGCTTTAATAAAGGCTAAACCAGCAGCAGCTAAGGGACAATACGTTAAGTCAGTATCTGTTTCAAGCACTATGGGTCCTGGAGCTAAAGTTAACCCAACAAAAGTTTTAGATTAGTATTGACAAACAAAAAGTTATGTTGTAAAATGTAATCTGTTGTTAAAGAGAATACTGATTCCAAAGACAGTAGGTGCCGAAAGGTTTAAATAATTGCCTACCGAGGAATACCAAGGTAAGTAATTATTTGGTCTTCCTATGTCTATGGGAAGGCCTTTCTTAATATAAATTTGCAGTTAAAAAACTGTGAGGAGGTGGACACACAGTAATGAACAAGAATAGACAAATTAAAGAAGCTAAAGTTGCTGAGATAAGAGAAAAATTAGAAAAAGCTCAAGCGATCGTTTTAGCAGACTATCAAGGTTTAACAGTTGAAGAAGATACAGCTTTAAGAAAAAGTTTAAGAGAAGCTGGTGTTGAATATAAGGTTTATAAGAATAACCTTGTAACATTAGCTGCTAAGGAATTAGGAATTGAAGGTCTTGATTCATACTTAGAAGGACCAGTTTCTATAGCATTCGGATATGAAGATGCTACTGCTCCAGCAAGAGTATTACATACATTTGCTAAGGATCACAAGAAACTAGAATTGAAAGCTGGTATGGTAGAAGGAACTTTATATAATAAAGAAGAAGTTGAAAAGCTTGCTACAATACCATCAAAGGAAGTTCTTATCGCAAAACTTCTTGGAAGCTTCAAAGCTCCATTATCAAATGTTGCATATTTATTAAATGCAATTAAAGAAAAAAAAGAATCAGAGTCAGCTGAATAATAACTGATAAAAATTTGGAGGTGCAATTAAAATGACAAGAGAAGATATAATTCAAGCTATAAAAGAAATGACTGTTTTAGAATTAAACGAGCTAGTTAAAGCTTGTGAAGAAGAGTTTGGTGTAAGTGCTGCTGCTCCAGTAGCAGTTGCAGGTGCAGTTGCAGGTGCTGCTGCAGCAGAAGAAAAGACTGAATTCGACGTAGTATTAGCTAACGCTGGATCACAAAAGATCAAAGTTATCAAAGTTGTTAGAGAATTAACTGGATTAGGATTAAAAGAAGCTAAAGAAATAGTTGATGGAGCTCCTAAGACATTAAAAGAAGCTGTATCAAAAGAAGAAGCAGAAGAAATGAAAGCTAAATTAGCTGAAGTTGGAGCTGAAGTAGAAGTTAAGTAATTAACTTTTCAATTAAAAAGGTGCTGTTAAAGGCACCTTTTTAATTGTCTAAATGAAACTATATAAAATATCAAATTCCTGGGATACTTTATATAGTTTTATATAAAACTGCGTTAAATATAGAAGATTATAGATTAATATAAGTTATACAATAAAATAATTGACATTAAAAGAATAGTATGATACTATCATTAAATGTACTATTCAATATGGGTAGGTATATATTCATATGGAAAAAATGTATAATCGAACAAAAGATGGTTATACTAATAAGTGATGCTATCCGAAAGCATAAGTCCTTAGGGAAAGTGTGCTTTTGGTTATTTTAGTTTTATACAAGGGGTGAAAATTCATGGTACATCCTGTCCAAGTCGGAAAAAGAACTAGAATGAGTTTTGGTAAAGTTAAAGATGTAACTGAAATGCCAAATCTTATTGAGGTACAATTAGATTCATATCAATGGTTTTTAAAGGAAGGTCTTCATGAAGTTTTTGAAGATATTAATCCTATTACAAACTTTACTGGAAATCTTGTTCTTGAGTTTGTAGATTATAAGCTTGATATGGATAATATTAAGTATTCAGTGGAGAAGTGTAAAGAGAGAGATGCTACTTATGCTGCGCCACTAAAAGTTTCTGTAAGATTACAAAATAATGAAACTGGAGAAATTAAAGAACAAGAAGTATTTATGGGTGACTTCCCGTTAATGACAGAACAAGGAACTTTCATCATAAATGGTGCTGAAAGAGTTATTGTCAGTCAATTAGTAAGGTCACCAGGTGTTTATTACAGTTTTAATGTTGATAAAACTGGTGAAAAATTATATTCATCAACAGTTATTCCAAATAGGGGAGCGTGGTTAGAATATGAAACAGATTCTAACGATATTATCTATGTAAGAATAGATAAAACAAGAAAACTTCCAATATCTATTTTAGCAAGAGCTATGGGATTCGGAAGTGATCAGGAGCTTTTAGACTATTTTGGAGAAGATGAGAGATTTAAAGCTACAATAGAAAAAGATAATACTAAGACTAAAGAAGAAGCTTTATTAGAGATATATAAAAGATTAAGACCGGGTGAACCACCTACGGTTGATAGTGCTATATCTCTTATAGATTCACTATTCTTTGATGCGAAGAGATATGATTTATCAAGGGTTGGTAGATATAAGTTTAATAAGAAGTTAGCTATAAACTTAAGATTGGTTAACCAAGTTGCAGCTACAGACATAGTTAATCCTCAAACAGGAGAAATTATGGTTGAGCAAGGTAAGAAGATTAGTAGATCTCTTGCAGAAGAAATTCAAAACGTTGGTATAAACTCAGTTGATATATTAGTTGAGGATAGAGTGGTTAGGGTAATTGGTAACCATTTTGTTGATATCAAGAATTTTGTATCATTTAATATAGAAGATTTAAATATCAGAGAACTTGTTCATTATCCAACATTAAAAGAGATATTAGACAACTATGATGATGAAGATACTATAAAAGAAGAAATAAAGAAAAACTTAAATAGACTTATTCCTAAACATATAATAAGAGATGATATATTTGCAACTATAAGTTACGAATTGGGATTACCATATTCAGTAGGATATGTTGATGATATAGATCACTTAGGAAATAGAAGATTAAGATCAGTAGGTGAATTACTACAAAATCAATTTAGAATTGGTTTATCAAGAATGGAAAGAGTAGTTAAGGAAAGAATGACTATTCAAGATCAAGAAGCTATAACGCCTCAAATGTTAATTAACATAAGACCTGTTGCAGCTGCTATTAAAGAATTCTTTGGTAGTTCACAATTATCACAATTCATGGATCAAGTAAATCCATTATCAGAATTAACACATAAGAGAAGATTATCAGCCTTAGGACCAGGGGGTCTTTCAAGAGAAAGAGCTGGTTTTGAAGTTAGAGACGTTCACCATTCTCACTATGGTAGAATGTGTCCTATAGAAACTCCAGAAGGACCAAATATAGGACTTATCAACTCATTAGCAACATACGCTAAAGTTAATGAATATGGATTTATAGAAACTCCTTATAGAGTTGTTGATAAAGAAAAAGGAATAATAACAGATGAAATAAGATACTTTACAGCGGATGAAGAGGATTTATACCTTGTAGCGCAAGCTAAAGAACCTATTGGAGAGGATAGAAAGTTTGTTGATAGCAGGGTTACTGTTAGAAGTAAACATGATATATTAGTAGTTAGTGCTGATGAGGTTGATCTAATAGATGTATCACCAAGGCAAATAGTATCAGTAGCTACAGCGATGATACCGTTCCTTGAAAATGACGATGCCTCAAGAGCTCTTATGGGATCAAACATGCAACGTCAAGCGGTTCCATTATTAAAACCTCAAGCTCCAGTAGTTGGTACTGGAATAGAATTTAAAGCTGCTGTAGACTCTGGAGTTCTTCCAAAGGCTAAAAATGCGGGTAAGGTAGTTTACGTAAGTTCTAATGAAATTAGAATTAAGAGAGATGTAGACGGTGGAATAGACAGTTATAATCTTCTTAAGTTCAAGAGAAGTAACCAAGGTACATGTATAAATCAAAGACCTTTAGTAGATAAAGGTGAAATAGTGTTTAAGAACCAAGTGTTAGCTGATGGGCCATCAACTGATTTAGGGGAAATAGCATTAGGTAAAAACATTAGAATGGGCTTCATAACTTGGGAAGGATATAACTACGAAGATGCTATGCTTATTTCTGAAGAACTAGTTAGAGAAGATGTATTTACTTCGATTCATATAGAAGAATATGAGTGCGAAGCTAGAGATACAAAGCTAGGACCTGAAGAAATAACTAGAGATATTCCAAACGTAAGTGAAGATGCATTGAAGGATATAGATGACAGAGGAATAATAAGAATCGGTGCTGAGGTTAGATCAGGGGATATCCTTGTAGGTAAGGTTACACCTAAGGGAGAAACTGAATTAACTGCAGAAGAAAGATTATTAAGAGCTATATTTGGAGAGAAGGCTAGAGAAGTAAGAGATACTTCATTAAGAGTACCACATGGAGAAGCTGGAATAATAGTAGATGTTAAAGTGTTTACTAGAGAAAACGGTGATGAATTAAATCCAGGTGTAAATGAACTAGTTAGATGTTATATAGCTCAAAAGAGAAAAATCTCTGTTGGGGATAAGATGGCTGGACGTCATGGTAACAAAGGGGTTATCTCAAGAGTATTACCAGAAGAAGATATGCCATTCTTACCAGATGGTAGACCATTACAAATTTGCTTAAACCCACTAGGGGTTCCATCACGTATGAACATCGGTCAGGTACTAGAGGTTCACTTAGGATGGGCAGCAAGTCAATTAGGATGGCATATAGCTACTCCTGTATTTGATGGTGCTACTGAAAAAGACATTGAAGATTGCTTAGAAAAAGCAGGATACAATGCAAATGGAAAAACTGTTTTATATGATGGTAGAACAGGAGAAGCTTTTGATAATGAAGTAACTGTTGGAATAATGTATATCTTAAAGCTAGCTCACTTAGTTGACGATAAGATTCACGCAAGATCAACAGGTCCATACTCATTAGTAACTCAACAACCACTTGGTGGTAAAGCACAATTCGGTGGTCAAAGATTTGGAGAAATGGAAGTTTGGGCTTTAGAAGCATATGGAGCAGCTCACACACTACAAGAAATATTAACTGTTAAATCAGATGATGTTGTAGGTAGAGTTAAAACATATGAAGCTATTGTTAAGGGTGAAAATATACCTGAACCTGGAGTTCCAGAATCATTTAAGGTTCTAATTAAAGAACTTCAAGCTTTATGTTTAGATGTAAAAGTGTTAAATGATGAAAAAGAAGAAGTTAGACTTAAAGAATTTGCAGAAGAAGAGATGGAAGAATTAGAAGTTAATATTGAAGGAACAGAAGATATTGTTTCAGAAGATGTTAATGTAGATGATAGTTATACAACATCAGAGGAAGAAATTGAGGAAGAAGTTGAGTTTGATAACTTTGCTTTAGATGGATTCCATGAAGAAGACTTAGAACTTGATGATTTTGTAAATGATGAACACTAAATTTGAAGGGAGGATATACCCTTGTTTGAATTGAATAATTTTGATGCTATACAAATAGGTTTAGCTTCACCTAGCCAAATAAGAGAATGGTCAAGAGGAGAAGTTAAAAAGCCTGAAACTATAAACTATAGAACTTTAAAACCAGAAAGAGATGGTCTATTCTGTGAAAGAATATTTGGGCCTATTAAAGATTGGGAATGTCATTGTGGTAAATACAAGAGAGTTAGATATAAGGGAATAGTTTGTGACAGATGTGGAGTTGAAGTTACAAAAGCTAAGGTAAGAAGAGAAAGAATGGGGCATATTGAACTGGCTGCCCCAGTTTCTCACATTTGGTATTTTAAAGGAATTCCATCAAGAATGGGATTACTTTTAGATATGTCACCAAGAGCTTTAGAAAAAATATTATACTTTGCTTCATATGTAGTAATAGATCCTAAAGAAACACCATTATTAAAGAAACAACTTCTTAACGAAAAAGAATATAGAGAAGCTGTTGATAAATATGGGGAAGAAAGCTTTATAGCTGGAATGGGAGCTGAAGCTGTTCAGGACTTACTTGGAGAAATTGATTTAGAAGGTCAATCTAAGGAACTTAAAGAAGAATTAAAAACAAGTACTGGTCAAAAGAAAGTTAGAATCATAAGAAGATTAGAAGTTGTTGAATCTTTTAGAAAATCAGGTAATGATCCAAGATGGATGGTTATTAACGTGATACCTGTAATTCCACCAGATTTAAGACCAATGGTTCAATTAGATGGGGGAAGATTTGCGACTTCAGACTTAAATGATTTATATAGAAGAGTTATAAATAGAAATAACAGATTAAAGAAGCTTTTAGACTTAGGTGCTCCAGATATAATTGTTAGAAATGAAAAAAGAATGCTTCAAGAAGCAGTAGATGCGCTTATAGATAATGGTAGAAGAGGTAGACCGGTTACAGGACCAGGAAATAGACCACTTAAATCATTATCAGATATGCTTAAAGGTAAGCAAGGTAGATTTAGACAAAACCTACTTGGTAAGAGAGTTGACTACTCAGGTAGATCGGTTATCGTTGTAGGTCCTGAATTGAAAATGTATCAATGCGGACTTCCAAAAGAAATGGCTCTAGAGTTATTTAAGCCATTTGTAATGAAGAAGTTGGTTGAAGATGGAGTAGCACATAACATAAAGAGTGCTAAAAGAATGGTTGAAAGAGTAAACAATCAAGTGTGGGATGTACTTGAAGAAGTTATTACTGATCATCCAGTTTTACTAAACCGTGCTCCTACTCTACATAGATTAGGAATTCAAGCTTTCCAACCAATATTAGTAGAAGGTAGAGCTATAAAACTACATCCACTTGTATGTACTGCATATAATGCTGACTTCGATGGAGACCAAATGGCGGTTCACGTTCCATTATCAGTTGAAGCACAAGCAGAAGCAAGATTCTTAATGCTTGCAGCAGGAAATATAATGAAACCTTCAGATGGTAAGCCAGTTTGTGTACCTACACAGGATATGGTATTAGGATCATATTATTTAACTATGGATAAGACTGGGGCTAAAGGTGAAGGAAAAGTATTTGCTTCTAAAGATGAAGCTATTATGGCTTATGAAGTAGGAGAAATAGCTATTCATGCAGAAATTAATGTAAGAATATTTAAAGATGTTAATGGTGAAAAGAAATCAGGTATAATTAAGACTACAGTTGGTAAACTGATCTTTAATGAATCAATTCCTCAAGATTTAGGATTTGTGGATAGAAGCAATAAAGATGAAGAATTTAACTTAGAAGTAGATTTCTTAATAACTAAAAAGTCATTAGGTAAGATAATTGATAAGTGTTATGCAGTGCATGGCCCAACAAATACATCAATAATGCTTGATAAGATCAAGGCTTTAGGATATCACTATTCATCAATTGGAGCTGTAACAGTAGCTGCATCTGATATGATAGTACCAGAAGCGAAGTATAGACTACTTAAAGAAGCTGATGAAACTGTTGATAAGATTGAAAAGATGTATAAGAGAGGTTTCATATCAGAAGAAGAGAGATATGAAAGAGTTATCGAGAAATGGACTAAGACAACAGAAGATGTTGCGGATGCACTTATGAATAGTTTGGATAAATTTAATCCAATATTCATGATGGCTGACTCTGGAGCCAGAGGATCTAAGTCTCAAATTAAGCAATTAGCTGGTATGAGAGGACTTATGGCGAGTCCAACAGGTAAGATTATAGAATTACCAATTAGAGCTTCATTTAGAGAAGGTCTTGAAGTTGTAGAGTATTTTATATCTACTCACGGAGCTAGAAAAGGTAATGCCGATACAGCTCTTAAGACGGCTGACTCTGGATACTTAACAAGAAGACTAGTTGACGTATCACAAGATGTTATCGTAAGAGAAATAGATTGTGGAACAACAGAAGGTATCTATGTTTCAGAAATTAAAGAAGGTAATGAAGCAATCGAGGGATTAGCAGAAAGACTTTACGGTAGATATACAGCAGAACCAATAATTCATCCAGAAACTGGTGAGGTTATGGTAGAAGCTGATCGATATATGGAACTTGATGTTGCAGAAAAAGTTGCAGCAGCAGGTGTTAAGAAAGTAAAAATTAGATCTGTATTTACATGTAAGTGTAAAGTTGGTGTATGTTCTAAGTGTTATGGTATGAACATGGCGACAGCACAAAAGATCAATATAGGAGAAGCTGTTGGTATAATTGCAGCACAATCAATCGGGGAGCCAGGAACTCAGCTTACGATGAGAACATTCCATACAGGGGGAGTTGTTGGAGCCGATATTACACAAGGTCTTCCTAGAGTTGAAGAATTGTTTGAAGCTAGAAAACCTAAGGGATTAGCAATAGTAAGTGAAATAACTGGTACAGTTAGAGTTGAAGAAACTAAGAAAAAGAGAACTGTATTTGTAATGGCTAATGATGGAGAAGAACGTAGCTATGAAATACCATTTGGTTCAAGATTAAAGGTATCTGATGATGACTTTATTGAAGCTGGAGATGAGATTACTGAAGGTTCAGTAAATCCTCATGATATAGCTGCAATTAAAGGTATAGATGGAGCTAGAAAATATCTATTATCCGAAGTTCAAAAAGTTTATAGACTTCAAGGTGTTGATATCAATGATAAGCACTTAGAAGTAGTTGTTAGACAAATGACTAGAAAAGTTAAAGTGCTAGATTCAGGAGATACTGAGCTATTACCAGGAACTATGATAGATATGTTCGACTTCGAAGAAGAAAATGCAAGAGTAAGAGAATTTGGTGGAGAAGAAGCTAAAGGCGAGCAAGCGTTACTTGGTATAACTAAGGCTGCTTTAGCCACAGATAGTTTCCTATCAGCTGCATCATTCCAAGAAACAACAAGAGTTCTTACAGAGGCAGCTATTAAAGGAAAGATAGATCCTTTAGTAGGTCTGAAAGAAAATGTTATTATTGGTAAGTTAATACCAGCAGGTACTGGAATGATGAGATATAGGAATGTAAAGCTAGATGTCGAGGACGTTTTAGTCGAAGAAGATGTACTAGAATCAATTGAATAATACATTGCAATTTTATTGACATGTGTATGCTTAAATGATAAAATACGAATTGTGTGATTTTAAAGCTACACTACAATATAATTGTCTACATGAATTCATGGAGGCAAAGTCATGAACTGAGCCTCTATGAACTTTTATATAGGGAGTGATTTCATGATAGATAGCATTGTAGGAAAGAAATTAATTGGTATAAAACAATGTACTAAATCTATTAAAAATGGAAATGGAACTGTTTTATATGTAGCTAAAGACGCAGAAATTAATTTGACTAAATCATTGATTGATTTAGCAGTTGAAAAAAATGTAAAAATTGTTTACATTAACACAATGAAAGAATTAGGAAAAATGTGTAGTATAGATGTTAAAGCATCTGCGGTACTAGTTTTGGAATAATTCATTAATAAGCTTTTATCTTAAATATTAGATATATAGATAAAAAATTTCAGGAGGTGAAAAAATGCCAACTATTAGCCAATTAGTAAGAAAAGGCAGAAAAACTGTTATCAACAAGTCAACAGCACCAGCACTTAACGAGTGTCCACAAAGAAGAGGAGTTTGTACAGTTGTTAAAACAACAACTCCAAAGAAGCCTAACTCAGCTTTAAGAAAAATCGCAAGAGTAAGACTTACAAATGGATTCGAAGTTACTGCATACATTGGTGGTGTAGGACACAACTTACAAGAGCACAGCGTTGTTCTTATAAGAGGTGGTAGAGTTAAGGACCTTCCTGGTGTTAGATACCATATCGTAAGAGGAGCACTTGACTGTGCTGGAGTAGCTAACAGAATGCAAGGAAGATCAAAGTACGGTGCTAAAAAGCCGAAGGCAAAAAAGTAGTTTAAATCATAAGCTACACTAGTGCTTGTCTTCAGCATTTACATAGATTTATAAATTAAGTTTATATAGATGAAGGAGTAAAGCACTTTACGGCAATGTTTAATTGCAGAGTACCAATGAACTTAAATTTATCATGTTAAGGAGGGAAGAAAAGTGCCAAGAAAAGGACATATCGCAAAGAGAGATGTATTACCAGATCCAATGTACAATTCAAAAGTTGTTACAAAGTTAATAAACAATGTAATGGAAGATGGTAAAAAAGGAGTAGCACAAAAAATATGCTACGACGCGTTTGAAATAATGGCGCAAAAAACAGGCAAAGATGCTTTAGAAGTATTTGAAGAAGCTATGAACAATGTAATGCCTTTATTAGAGGTTAAAGCTAGAAGAATAGGTGGAGCTAACTACCAAGTTCCTATCGAAGTAAGACCAGAAAGAAGACAGACTCTAGGAATCAGATGGATGCTAGATGCTGCTAGAAAAAGAGGCGAGAAAGTAATGGCTCAAAGATTAGCTGGAGAATTAATGGATGCAGCTAATAATACTGGAGCAGCTGTTAAGAAGAGAGAAGATACTCATAAAATGGCTGAGGCAAACAAAGCATTCGCTCATTACAGATACTAATAAACAAACTGTTTTGGCTTTTGCCAAAGCAGTTTTGTCGAATTTAAAATTACTCGTTGAGAGGAGGACATACAAATGGCTAGAAAATATCCGTTAGACAAATTCCGTAACTTTGGAATAATGGCTCATATAGATGCGGGTAAAACTACAACTACTGAACGTATACTATTTTATGCAGGTAAGACACATAAGATAGGTGAAACACATGAAGGTGCTTCACAAATGGACTGGATGGAGCAAGAAAAAGAAAGAGGTATAACAATCACTTCTGCTGCTACAACATGTGAATGGAAGGGTCATGAATTAAATATCATAGATACTCCTGGACACGTAGACTTTACAGTTGAAGTTGAAAGATCATTAAGAGTTCTTGATGGAGCTGTTACAGTTCTAGATGCAAAAAGTGGTGTTGAACCACAAACTGAAACTGTTTGGAGACAGGCGGATAAATACGGTGTACCAAGAATGATATATGTTAACAAGATGGATGCTACAGGTGCAGACTTCTTTAGATGTATAAACACTGTAAGAGATAGATTAAAAGCTAATGCAGTTCCAATACAAATTCCAATCGGTTCAGAAGATCAATTTAAGGGAATGGTAGACTTAGTACTTAATAAGGCTATTATGTTCTATGATGATCTAGGAAAAGATGTTAGAGAAGAAGAAATTCCAGCAGATTTAGCTGATCAAGCTGAAGAATACAGAATGGCTATGATTGAAGCTATAGCTGAAACTAACGAAGACCTAATGGAAAAATATCTTGAAGGTGAAGAATTAACACAAGAAGAAATAATGATTGGACTAAGAAAAGCTACTATAGCTAATGAAGTAGTTCCATGTATTTGTGGATCATCATATAAGAATAAGGGTGTTCAACAAATGATTGATGGTGTTGTTAGTTTCTTACCATCACCACTAGATATTCCAGCTGTTGAAGGAACTACACTAGAAGGTGAAGCTGATACAAGAGAAGCTTCAGATGAAGCTCCAATGTCAGCTTTAGCATTTAAGATAGCTACTGACCCATTCGTTGGAAAACTTGCATTTACTAGAATTTATTCAGGAGTTATGCAAAGTGGAACATACGTATTAAACTCAACAAAGGGCAAAAAAGAAAGAATAGGAAGACTTGTTAAGATGCACGCTAATTCAAGAGAAGAAGTTGAAGCATTAGAAGCAGGTGAATTAGGAGCAGTTATTGGATTAAAGAATACTACAACAGGAGATACTCTTTGCGTAGAAAGCAATCCAATAGTATTAGAATCTATGGAATTCCCAGAACCAGTTATATCTGTAGCTATCGAGCCAAAGACAAAAGCTGGTCAAGAAAAAATGGGCTTAGCTTTAGCTAAACTTGCTGAGGAAGATCCTACTTTCAGAACTCATACTGATCAAGAAACTGGTCAAACAATAATTGCAGGTATGGGAGAACTTCACTTAGATATTATCGTTGACAGATTAACTAGAGAATTCAAAGTTGAATGTAACGTTGGAGCACCTCAAGTTGCTTATAAAGAAACAATTAGAAAAGCTGTTAAAGCTGAAGCTAAATATGCTAAGCAATCAGGTGGTAAGGGTCAATATGGTCACTGTGTGATCGAGATGGAACCTACTGAAGGAGAATACGTATTTGAAAATGCTATAGTAGGAGGAGCTGTTCCTAGAGAATATATACCTGCTATAGACAATGGTATTCAAGAAGCTGCTAAAAATGGTATAATAGCTGGATATGAAACTATTAACTTCAAAGTTAAATTAGTTCACGGTTCATACCATGAAGTTGACTCATCTGAAATGGCATTTAAGATTGCTGGTTCTATGGCGTTTAAGAATGCTATGGCAAAAGCAGATCCAGTATTACTTGAGCCAATGGAAAAGGTTGAAGTTACAGTACCAGAAGAATACATGGGAGATGTAATGGGAGACCTTAACTCAAGAAGAGGTAGAATAGAAGGTATGGAAGCTATAAACGGAGCTCAAATTATCAGAGCTATGGTTCCACTTTCAGAAATGTTTGGATATGCAACTACTTTAAGATCAAGAACTCAAGGTAGAGGCGTTTACTCAATGGTATTCGATCACTTCGAAGAAGTTCCAAAGAGTGTTCAAGAAAAAATTAAGAGTGAAAGAAGTTAATTTACTTTAGTTATAAATGTAATTAATGTTGCTCATAATTAAAATATGAGCAACGTTAAAAATATAAATTTAAGTATATTAAATAATATTAGGAAAATTTATATAAGTATAGAAAAATAGAACTAAATTAGATATAATAACTAAGAAGGTTCATATAATTAATTTCCATAAAGGAGGATTTTACAATGGCAAAGCAAAAATTCGAAAGAAGTAAACCACACGTAAACATTGGAACAATCGGTCACGTTGACCACGGTAAGACAACTTTAACAGCTGCAATCACAACAGTATTAGC
>NZ_JAGHFX010000094.1 GCF_017888565.1 Clostridium sp. | reverse complement strand
GTAGAGTATGGTACTTTGGTACACAGTCATCTAGTAATACATTTGGACACCAAGGATGGACAGGTACTTTAACTGTTATAGATCCAGAAAGTAATTTAGTAGTTGTTTTATTAACTAACAAAATTAACTCACCAGTCATAGATAATACTATAAATGCAAATACTTTTGTAGGAAATAAATTTACTACAGCAACACTTGGTACAATACCAACTCTTGTTTATGAATCTATAGCACATGATAATGATGATGCAGTAGATGCTAATCTTGCACAAATGGCGTCTGAAAACTTAAAATTATATAATCCTACAAGCTATTTGGGAGAATCTGTATTAAAATCTGTTTATTCAAAGATTGATATAGTTATTACAAGAGCTGAAGAAAGACCAACAGATTTAAATTTAGATTATGCTGAAGAAGCAGTTAGAAGATTAGATGTTGAAAATAATAGAAAAGAAATAATTAAATTTAATGAAAGATTAGTAGCTATTGGAGCTAATCCTATAGAATTACCAGATTACAGTACGGAATTAGAAGCATTAAAGGCTCTTATTAATGAATCAAATGAAATAGTTGATAAAGGACAAGATATAGCAGAACATATACATTATCAAACTAGTTCTTGGAGCAAGTTTAATGAAGTTTATGAAAATGCTATTAAGATAGCTGAAAAAGGTAGTGAAGCTAATAGAGAAGAGTTAACTTTAGCAACAGAAGAATTATTAACAGCTAAAGAAGGTTTAGTAAAATTAGATAAAACTAATCTAAATAAGGCAATAGAAGCTGCTAATACTAAAGTTGAAGAAGGAATATTAGAAGATATAGAAGAAGAAATTAAAATTTCATTTAATAAAGCACTGGAATCAGCAAAAGCTGTATATGCAAATAAAGATGCAAGTATTAAAGATATAGCAAAGGCATATAATGATATTTTAGTTGAATATAAGAAAATAGGTATTCCAGTAGGAGATAAGAATAATTTATCTGATTTAGTAAATATGGCTGAAGCTATTAATCTAGATAGATTCTTAAGTAAGGGACAAGAAGAATTCAAAAATGCTTTAAAGGCAGCTAAAGATATTTTAGGTACAGAAGAACCAGCTGAAATAGATGTATATAAGCTTTATGAAGCATTATATAATTCAATGATGAATTTAGAGTTAAAAGCAGATAAGGGTGAATTATGTAAGACTATTATTGAATCTGAAAAAATTAACTTGAATTTATATACTGAAAATAGTAAATTAGAGTTGGTATCAGCAATAGAAGCAGCTAAGTTAGTAAAAGAAAATCAAGAAGCTACTCAAGAAGAAGTTAACAATGCTTTAGAAAGATTAAGCAATGCAGTAAAGGCTTTAATAGAAGCTGCAGATAAGAGTGATCTTGAATCATTAATAAAGAAAGCAGAAGCTATAGATGAAAGTAAGTACACTAGCGAAAGTTTAGATACTCTAAATAAAGCTTTAAGTGATGCTAAGGATGTTATGTTGAATAACAATATAGCAGCTACAGAACAAGGTATTGTAAATGATGCTGTAAAAGCTTTAAGTGATGCAATAGAAGGCCTTGAGTTAAAGGGATCACACCCAGGAAACAATGGAAATGGGGCTGAAAATGGTAATGAAGAAGATGATAAAGATCAAGAAGATACAACTACAAATGGTAATAATACCAATAACGGGGATAACAATAATGGCAATGTAAATAATGGTAGCGAATCTGGAAAAGGTAATTCTAATTTACCAAGTACAGGTGGAAATTCACCTATAGTATTAGGTGCTATCGGAATATTAATCATAGCAGCTGGTATATTTGTATTAAAAAAAAAAGAAAACTCAAGTATAAGTAAAAGATAAATTAAATATAAAAAATTGGATTTATATTCTTTTTGAGATTAAGCTTAAAGGATATAAATCCTTTTTTAATAGATAGATATAAGTTAATAAAAAAATATAAGTTAAATAAAAGGTTAAAAATTGATAGATTTTATTATAGAATATATAATGAAGAAATGACTGGAGGAAAAGTGTAATGGAAAAATTAAAGCTAGTAATATTTGATATGGATGGGTTAATATTTGATACGGAAAGACTTTCTTATGAGTCATGGAAAGAAGCAGCAAAGAAATTTAATATAGATTTTGATTTGAATTTATTGTATAAATTACTTGGAACTAATCATGAAAGTGTTAGAAATACTTTACATAATGAGTTTGAAAATAAAATAAATGTTGATAATTATATAATGGAAAGAAATAATATTTATTTATCTAAAATAATGAATGGGGAAGTAGAAAAAAAGAAAGGTATAGAAGAGTTATTAAAGTATCTAAGTGATAAAAATATAAAAAAAGCAGTTGCTACATCTTCAAATAGAGAAGTTGCTTACAAGATTTTAAAGGATGCTAATATATATGATTACTATGACTATATATTATGTGGAGATGAAGTTAAAAAATCAAAACCAGATCCAGAAGTATTTTTAAAAGTTGCAGAAAAACTAGATATACCTGCAAATAAGTGTATGGTATTAGAAGATTCAGAAGCTGGAACTATAGCTGCAAGTAGGGCAAGAATGATTCCAGTTATCATACCAGATTTAAAAGAGCCTAGTGATGATATAAAAAGGTTAGCATTTAAAAAGCTAAATAATTTAGAAGAAGTAATAAACTTAATTGAAACATTATAGGTGGTGCACTAATGGAATATATAAATGATATAAATATACAAGAGGCTGTTATACATATTGTTGATTCTAATGGGGATGAACCAGTCTTAAATGAATATAACCTTGAACTAAATGAGGATACATATAAGTTTCTTCATAAACATATAGAAAAGTGTTTTAAAGATGAAGAGTTAAAATATGCTGTGTTTAATCCAGAAAGAAATATAGTAAAAGAAGTAGTTCAAGATTATCTAAATGGTATAGATAATAATTTAATAGGACTATCACAGGAACTCGCAAGACAATTATTTATAATAATGAAGGCTAATGTGAATATCCCTTCATGTGATTTAATAGTAGTTTCATTAATTACAGATCAAGGTCCAATGATTGGGATACTTAAGATGGACTATGTTAAGAATTTTACTCACCAAGTTGGATTTAAAGAAAATAAAATAGGAATAGATATAGTTCCACAATCAGCAGGGCTTCCAGGTAGTAGTCAAAGGATACAAAAAGCAGCTTTTATTAAACCTATAAGAGAAAATCAAAGATATGATTTAATGGTTATAGATAAGCAGAAAAAAAGTAAAGATGAAGAAGAATATGGAGCAAACTACTTTATAAGCAATTTTTTAGGATGTTCAATAATTAGTAGTGAAAGAGATATGACTAAGACATTCCTAAAAGCAGCTGAAAATTGGACTAGAAGTAACATAGTAGAAGATGCAGATAAAGCAGAGAGAATAAGGACTACTGTTAAAGCAAAATTAAAGGAAGAGGATACTATAAATATAGATGAGCTTTCTAATGAACTATTTAAAGAGAATCCACAAGTTATAAATGATTTTTCAACATTCGTAAAAAGTCATGGTTTAGAAGAGGAAGTTGCTATAGATAAGCAATGGGTTGAAAAAAAGCTAAAGCGAGTAAGATTAAAAATTGATAAAGATATAGATTTATATATAAATGAAGAAGCCTACCATGATAATACTAGATTTGAGATACAAAGAAATGGTGATGGAAGTATCAATATGATAATAAAACATGTTATTAATTATTTAGAAAAATAAAAGGTTGTGAAGCAATTTATTTAGTGAAAAGTTAAGAGGGAAAAAATGAAAATTTCAGGATATTTGCAACGAAAAACTTAAATTTCAGCTATTAGGAGTTATTTCCAATAAAAAATGAACAGTAGATAAATTTATGTAAAACAAATCTATCTACTGTCCTCTTTGTCAATATTTAAATTTTTATAATTAAGCATAGTTGAATTATTTCACTAACTCTTTCACTTTTTCCATCTTTAGCTTTGCAAAACCTTACCATTGTCCAGGATAAGCAATTATAGTAACAGTAACTGTTCTTCTACCAAATGTGATGCATTCTTCTTCGGAATTCATATATAAGTCTATTTTATTACCTTTAATAGCACCACCTGTATCAGAAGCTATAGCATATCCATAGCCTTCAACATGAACCTTAGAACCTAAAGGTATAACATTTGGGTCAACAGCCACTGTACTTAGTCCATTAGGATCACGTACTGGTTTAAGACCTGTTGCAGTGAAGCCATGTCCGGTGTATGCTGTAGCAGTCATGGAGTAAGACGCTAAATTATTACTATTACTGGCATCTCCCAAGGAATTGGAAGTTGGCGGTGGAGTTTCACTTAAAGCAATTTTTTCATTACCTAAAGCAATTGCATCATTTGCTAATCCTATAACATAATCACTATTAAGTTGAGGTAACATATATTGTAATGTGTTAACAGCATTCTGAACTTCAGAAATTGATGCAGAATCTGAGTTTATAATTGATAACGGGTGAGAGATTAATTTCTCTTCATTAGCTTCAATTATATTCATTATTTCATCTTTTCTAGAATTTAAATCATCTAAAAGTTTTTGTTGTTCTTCTTTTTTATTGTTTACTTCATCTAAGCTATTTTCAATTGATTCTTGAAGTTTTTTTAAGTCAGATTGCTTCTTTTCAATCTCTTTTGCATTTTTATCAAGAGTTTCTTTCTTTTCATTTATTTCAATAATCATTTGTTTATCAACTGAAATTATTCTACCCATAGCTTGTACTCTATTAAGCATATCAAAAATATTTTCAGAAGTTACTAAGTAAACAATCATATCTGTAGCCATATTACTTTTATACATGGAACGAACACGTCCATCAATAGTTTTTTGCGTTTCTTCAATTTCTAGCTTTGCTTCTTCAATTTTGTGGTTAATAGTAGTTATTTCATTTTTAGTATCTTCGATTTCAGAATTATTTTTAGCTAATTGATTATTTAAATTTTCTATTTCTATATTTAATTTACCAATCTCAGCGTCTAATTCTATAGTCTCGTCATCTAATTGTTCATATTTAACTTTATTCTCCTGGATAGTTTGAGTCTCCGAAGAGTTTGGTTCTGCAAATGCTATATTACTATTATTGAAAAATAATAATAAAACCATACTGGCAGATAATAAAGTTTTTTTTGTCAAAAATATACACCTCCAATTAAAACTAAGCAAAGGCTACATTAAATTATATGGTATTATCTATATAATATTCTGATGATAGTTTATATCCTACAATAAATATTGAATATTGGCAAGTTTTATGGAGGTATCATGGAATAAATGGTATATAGTGAGAATTTATTAGAATATATTTTAATTAATAATACGGTTTATAAAAAATAATTAGTATTAAATTCTAATTGGATAAAAAGTTAATTTAGAATGAAATGATAAAAGTAAAAGTCTAAGGCCATTCAAAAGGTTACTTAGACTTTTAATAATTTATTTCATTAATTTAACTAAAATGGCTTTTTGAACATGAAGTCTATTTTCAGCTTCTTCAAAAATTGTATCTGCATGCTTTTCAAGTATTTCTTCAGTTATTTCCTCTTCTCTATGAGCAGGTAAGCAGTGAAGGACTATAGCATTATCTTTAGCAAGAGACATAAGCTTAGAGTTAACTTGATAACCAGTAAAAGCGGTTAGTCTTTCATTAACTTCATTTTCTTTCCCCATGCTTGCCCATACATCAGTTATGACTACATCTGCATCCTTAATGGCTTCTTCAGGGTTATTAACTATAGAGAAGGTTAAATCACCATTTCTTGCGAGTTCTTTTCCTTTTTCTATATAGTAGTCATTGACCATATAATTTTTAGGAATGGCAAGTGAAATATTCATCCCAACAGTCAAGCAACCGACTATAAGTGATTGCGCCATATTATTACCATCGCCTATATAAGATACTTTTAAGCCATCTAAAATATTTTTATTTTCTCTAATAGTCATTAAATCAGCTAAAACTTGGCAAGGATGTTCATCATCAGTAAGTCCATTTATTATTGGAATACTAGAAGATTCAGCAAGGCTCTTTACTTCATCTTGAGAAAATGTCCTTATCATTATTCCATTTATATATCTAGACAATACTCTAGCAGTATCTTGAACAGGCTCTCCACGACCTATTTGTAAATCATTTGAGCTTAAAAATAATGGGTATCCCCCAAGTTGATACATACCAGCTTCAAAAGAAACTCTTGTCCTAGTGGAGGATTTTTCAAAAATCATACCAAGAGTTTTCCCTTCAAGATGATGATGTTTAATACCATGCTTTAATTCATATTTTAATTGATCCCCAAGATTCAAAATATCAAGAATTTCATCTTTAGATAAATCCTCCATTTTTAATAAATCCTTATTCATAAAAACCCCCTATTTAAAATGAGAAAAATTAAATAATTAAATAATTTTCATTTTTTCATTCTTTAATTGTTTCATTTAATATATCTATTCCTTTTTTTATTTCTTCTTTAGATATTATCAATGGCGGTAGTAGTCTAACTACATTTGGTCCAGCTGTTAATAGTAAAAGTCCTCTTTCTAGTGCTTTTTGTTGTATTTCGGAAGAAGGGATACTTAGTTCTAATCCAACTATTAGTCCTTTTCCTCTTACTTCTTTTATTAGATTTGAATCTATATTTTTAAGCAAGGATATTAGATACTCACCATTTTCAGCTATTTCTTTTAATTTAGAATCAGTGCAAATAGTGTTTAATACAACTAAAGCGCCAGAACAAGCTACTGGATTTCCACCAAAGGTTGTACCATGATCACCAGGTTTAAAAACGTTTGATAAATTTTCATTACATAAAAAACTACCTATAGGCAAACCAGCACCTAACCCCTTGGCTATAGTGACTATATCTGGAGTTATATCAAAGTGTTGATAGCCAAATAGTTTTCCAGTTCGGCCTATTCCACATTGAACTTCATCAAATATTAAAAGAATATCTTTTTCTTTACATATTTTATAAACTTCTTTGACAAATTTATAATTTAAAGGATAAACTCCACCTTCACCTTGAATTGCTTCCATCATAACAGCACAAACATCATTAGATAGTTTATCATTGAAATCATCTATATCATTTGCTTTAAAGTAATCAAATCCATCAGGGAAAGGGAAGAAGTAGTTATGAAATTTATCTTGTCCAGTTGCTGTTAAAGTTGCTAAAGTTCTACCGTGAAAGGATTGCTTTAATGTAAGAATTTTATTTCTATTAGCTCCATATTTATCAAAACTATACTTTCTAGCAAGTTTTATAGCACCTTCATTAGCTTCGGCACCGGAATTGCAAAAGAAAGCTTTACTCATTTTTGAAAGTTTAGTTATTTTATTTGCCAATTTTAAAGTATTTTCATTAAGAAAAATATTTGATATGTGCTGCAAAGTACAGGCAGTATTAAATATAGCTTTGCTCCATTCAGAATTACCATAACCGAGGCTATTTACCCCAATACCACTTGTAAAATCGATATACTCATTTCCAATATCATCATATAGGATACAACCATTCCCCTTAACTAAGTTCACAGGTAGATAAGAGTAAGTTGACATTAAAGATAAATTATTAGACATATAAAAACCCCCATATAAAAATTCACAATGGATAATTCACAATTGATAATTAATGAAATAATTTAGTAAAGCTGAATTAAAAATATATTTCATAAACTCGTAGAGTTTATACATTAATTATGCATTATCAATTGTCCATTATACATTGTTAATATATCATCGTTCCTATTCCATCTTTTGAAAGTAGTTCTAGAAGTATTGAGTGGGGAAGTGTACCATCTATTATATGTGATTTTTTAACTCCCATTCTTATGGCTTCTACACAACAATCTATTTTAGGAATCATTCCATTTTTTATTATTCCATCCATTTGTAGCTTTTTTATTTCATGTGGTCTTAGGGAGGATATTAAAGTAGCTTCATCATTTGGATTTAACATTAATCCAGGAACATTTGTAAGAAGTATTAATTTTTCAGCTTTTAGTGCAGAGGCTATTTTGGATGCACAGGTATCTGCGTTTATATTGTAAGTTTGAGTACAATCTTCACTTGTTGCAACTGATCCTATGACAGGAATGTATCCTGATGATAGTAAAGTAGTTAATACAGTCGTATCAATAGATATTATTTCTCCTACATAACCTAAATCAATTGACTTCTCTAGTTTCTTTGCTTTTATAAAAGAAGCATCCATACCACATAAACCAATAGCTTTTCCACCAGCACTTTCTATTAAGCTTACTATGTCTTTATTTACTTTACCTCCTAGGATCATTTTAACTATATCTATAGTTTTATCATCTGTATAACGAAGCCCATCTATAAATTTACTTTCTTCACCTATTTTGTTTAGAAATTCTGATATATGAGGGCCACCTCCATGTACTATAACAGGCTTTATTCCTACACATTGCAATAATACTATATCAGTTGCAACGCTTCTTCTTAGTTCAGTACTAGTCATAGCATTTCCACCATATTTAATTACTACTATTTTTCCTGATAATGATTGTATATATGGAAGTGCTTGAGTTAATACTCTTGCATGTTCAAAATAATTCAAAACCTTTATACCTCCAGTTAACTTCTATAGTCACCATTAATTTTTACATAATCATAGCTTAAATCACATCCCCAAGCAGTAGAGGAGAATTCGCCATCATTCATGTTAATATGAATAGTAATTTCATCTTTTAATAAAATTTCCTTTGCTTTAACCTCATCAAAGGAAAGTCCTATGCCCTTTTTGCAAACATCAATTTTATCTACAGAACTTTCAAATGTTAAATCTATTTTGTTTGGATCTATATTAATTCCAGAGTAACCAAGAGCACATAAAATTCTTCCCCAATTAGCATCGCTACCAAACATTGCTGTTTTTACAAGAGGAGAATTTATAACACCTTTAGATAAGATTTCTGCATCCTTTATTGATTTACAATTATAAACTATACATTCAATAAGTTTGCTTGCACCTTCACCATCTTTAGCAATCATTTTAGCAAGAGCTATATTAATTTTATTTAATGCTTCAAGAAATAAGTAATAATTAGAGTCTTTTTCCTTAATTGTATTATTTTCAGCTAGTCCATTAGCTAGTATTAACACCATATCATTGGTGCTTGTATCTCCATCTACACTTACTCTGTTGTAGCTTATTTTTGTACTTTCCCTTAAAGCTTGTTGGAGCATTTCTCCAGAAATATTTAAATCTGTGGTTATAAAGGAGAGCATAGTACCCATATTAGGTTCTATCATCCCAGAACCCTTTGCCATAGCTCCAATAGTTATTTTTTTGCTGCCGATCATAAATTCTAATGATAGTTGCTTTTTAAAAGTATCAGTTGTCATTATTGCAGTGGCAGCATTATTAAAACCATCCTTTGATAATCTATCTGTAAGCATAGGAATTCCATTTTTTATTGCATCTATGTTTAGAGGAATACCTATAACACCTGTTGATGCAACTAGGACATCACTTGGCTTAAGTTCAAGAGCTTTTGCTTGAAGTTCAGTCATTCGTTTAGCTTTTACTAATCCATCATCCCCATTGCATGTATTAGCATTTCCGCTATTTATTATTATTGCTTGAGCTTTTTTATTAGATAAATGTTCCTTAGTTATATAAATAGGAGCTCCCTTAACTTTATTTTTTGTATAAACTCCAGCAGCAGTAGCTGGAACAGTTGAATAAATTAGCGCTAAATCTAGCTTCAAATTATTTTTCTTAAGTCCACAATGAATTCCAGATGCAAGGAAGCCTTGAGGAGAAGTGATGCCTTTGCTAGTAAATAATTGCAATTTTAAAACCCCCTTTTTGTAATTGATAGTTGAATCCATTAAATTAATTGTTTGTAGCAATTAACCTAATCCCTTCAGTTTCTTCAAATCCCATGATTATATTCATATTTTGTATCGCTTGTCCTGCGGCTCCTTTTATCATGTTGTCTATAGTGCTGACTATTATTAATCCATCACATCGATGGGTTAAATGCAATGATATATTACAGTTATTTGTGTATTTAACATCTTTTATAGATGCTGTATCGCCAAGTGGGAGTATATTTATAAAAGGTTCTTCTTTATAAAAATTAGAGTATAGATTATGGATATCTTCAATATTTATTTTTTCTTTTGGATAGCAGTATATAGTTGATAAGATACCTCTATTTATTGGAAGTAGGTGAGGAGTAAAGGTAATATTTACATCCTCTTGTGCGATATCTGATAGACATTGTTCTATTTCAGGAATATGTCTATGTGAACCTATTCCATATGCAGAAAAATTTTCGTTTAATTCTGGATAGTGTGATTTTAATGTAAGGCCTCTTCCAGCACCTGTTGCCCCTGATTTTGAATCGCATATTATATTATCTAATTTAATTAATGAGTTTTTAAGAAGAGGCATTAATCCAAGCTCTATTGAAGTAGGGTAGCAACCAGGATTAGCTATTATTTTATACTCTTTTATTTTTTCTCTATTATGCTCAGGAAGAGCATAAATACTTTTTTTATGAAGATCTTTGTATAAAAACTCTTTTCCATACCAATTTTTATAATCTTCTTCACTGTTTAATCTAAAATCTGCCCCAAGGTCAATAAGAACTTTATTTTTCTTATTGACTAAATCTGCAATTTCCTCACTAAGACCATGAGGAAGTGCAGCAAATATAATATCGCATTTATTTATAACTTCATTTTGCTTTTCACAAATTAAATTTGTAATCCCATATAGATTTTTATATATAGAAGATATTGATTCACCTTCATAAGAAACTGAACTTATAGCTTCAATAGTAACTTTAGGATGATTTAATAAAAGCCTAAGTAGTTCAGCTCCAACATAGCCAGTTGCCCCAATTATTCCTACTTTAAGCATTTTAAATCCTCCTTAGTATTTTTTATTGATTCTAAAAGTAAATCTAATTGAATTTTTACTGAAGATGAGCTTGGACCACCAAATACTTTTCTTTCTTCAATACAATTTACTAAATCTATTGCAGAGTATATATCTTCTTCGAAAATAGGAGAGAAGCCTTTAAATTCTTTTAATGAAAGATCATCTATAGCAATAGTTTTCTTTATACAATAAAGAACTATTTCACCAACTATTTCATGAGCAACTCTAAAAGCTAATCCTTTTTTTACTAGATAATCTGCAACATCTGTGGCGTTTGTAAATCCACTAGAAGCTCCTTTTTTCATGTTATCTTTATTTATTTTCATAGTATCTAACATTCCAGTGAAGGCTTTTAGTGAGATAGTTGCTGTATCTAAAGCATCAAACAAAGCTTCTTTATCTTCTTGCATATCCTTGTTATAGGCAAGAGGAAGACCTTTCATAACCGTAAGAAGTGTTATTAAATCTCCATAAACTCGTCCAGTTTTACCTCTAACTAATTCAGCAACATCAGGATTTTTCTTTTGTGGCATTATGCTACTTCCTGTACTATACTCATCAGATAACTCTATAAAACTAAATTCATTTGTTGCCCAAATAATTATTTCTTCAGAAAATCTTGATAAATGCATCATTATCATAGATAAGGTTGAGAGTGCTTCTATTGTGTAATCTCTATCTGAAACTGAATCTAAACTATTTACAGTAAGGGATGCAAAGCCTAAATCTTTTGCTATCATATGCCTATCAAGTTTATAAGTTGAAGTAGCAAGAGCGCCACTACCTAATGGCATTTGATCTAATCTTTTATAGCAATCAAATATTCTTCCTAAATCTCTTTTAAACATTTCAGAATAAGCTAATAAATGATGTGCAAAGGTTATAGGTTGTGCCTTTTGCATATGAGTGTAGCCTGGCATTATGGTATTTATATTATCATTAGCTTTTTTGTATATAACTTCTTGAAGAGAGAGAATGTGATTTCCTAAATCTGCTAAGGCACCTTTTAAATATAACTTAGTGTCTAATGTTACTTGATCATTTCGGCTTCTTCCAGTATGAAGTTTTTTTCCTTCATCACCGATATAGTAGGTTAAAGTTCCTTCTATAAAGCTATGAATATCCTCAGAAGCTTCATCTATTTTTATAACTCCATTTTCTAATCTTTTTAAAATTGTTTCTAAGCCAGAAGCTATTTTTATACTATCTTCTTTAGGAATTATATTTTGCTGTCCTAACATTTTCACATGAGCTAAACTACCTAAAATATCTTCTTTATACATTCTGGAATCTACTCGTATTGAAGAATTAAAATCATTAACTAATGAATTAACTCCCTTTTCAAATCGTCCGCCCCAAAGTTTCATAATTATTTACCAGCTTTCTTTAATGCTTCATTCATTTTTGCTTTTACTGTTATAGGTAGTCCAAATAAGTTTATAAACCCAGCAGAATCTTTTTGATCATATACAGCATCTTCTCCAAAAGTTGCATATTCTTCGCTATATAAAGAGTAAGGGGAAATCATTCCTGCATTTATAATATTACCTTTATATAATTTAAGTTTTACTTCACCAGTAACAGTTTCTTGAGTTTTTTCTATAAATGCTGATAAAGCTTCTCTAAGTGGAGTAAACCATTGTCCATTATAAACAATTTCTGCAAATTTTAATGATATTATTTCTTTGTAATGAGAGGTTTCTTTATCAAGACAAAGTTCTTCTAAATCTTTATGAGCTTTATAAAGAATAGTTCCAGCAGGAGTTTCATAAACTCCTCTTGATTTCATTCCAACTAATCTGTTTTCAACCATATCAATTATTCCAATGGCATTTTCTCCACCTAGTTTGTTAAGCTTTTCTATTAAACTGACTCCATCTAAGTTTTCACCATTTAATTCAACTGGAATACCCTTTTCAAACTTTAAAGTAATATAAGTTGCTTTATCAGGTGCTTTTTCTAAGGTATTTGAAAGCTCTAGGATTTTATAATAGTTTGGCTCATTACTTGGATCTTCTAAATCAAGACCTTCATGGCTTAGATGCCATAAGTTTTTATCTTTACTATAATTAGTTTCATAGCTTATTGATATTGGAATTTCTTTATCTAGAGCGTATTTAATTTCTTCTTCTCTAGATTTTATATCCCAGATTCTCCATGGAGCTATTATTTCCATATCTGGTGCAAAGGCTTTAACGGCAAGTTCAAATCTTACTTGGTCATTTCCTTTACCAGTACATCCATGACAAATAGCATCAGCTTCTTCTGCTAAAGCTATTTCAACTAATCTTTTACCGATTATTGGTCTTGCAAAAGATGTACCAAGAAGATATTTTCCTTCATAAACAGCATTAGCTTGAATAGTAGGGAAGATATAGTCATTAACAAACTCATGAGTTAAATCTTCTATATAGCACTTTGATGCCCCAGTTTTAAGTGCTTTTTCTTCTAATCCTTCAAGTTCATCTTTTTGACCAACATTACCAACTACAGCAATAACTTCACAGCTATAAGCTTCTTTAAGCCAAGAAATAATTATTGATGTATCTAGTCCTCCTGAATAGGCTAGTACAACTTTGTTAAATTTTTTCATATATTAAAAGCCCCCCTTAAATATTGCTATAGATAAAATTTATTTATATAGAGCAATATTATATTTAATTTACTTATAAGAATAATTTTTAAGATATATATGTATCAAATAAATATTTATAGACTTAATAGAATAGTTATATTGAGGAGTTAAATTATATTAAACAGTCAATATAATTAATTAGCTAAAATACAAATTTGAAAACATATAGTATTTGATTTTGATATAAGATGCTAAAATATTTAATTCGCCTAAATATGGAATATTTATTAAAGCTTATATAGTTTATAAAAACTATGTTTATAATTATACGTTTATTGGTATAATTATGCAAGAGTAAAATTAAATATTTATTCATAAATATTGTATAAATACTGAATAATATTTGTGATTATTAACTAAGTATGCATTTTTATGAAAGAAATTATGAGGTTTTTATTGAAATTAAAAAGACCATAGCAAGATTATTTTGCTATGGTCAAGTTTTTCGTATTTCTAATAAGCTTTATAATATTTATAATTAAGACTAACTTTAAATAAGACTAACTTTAAAATAAATTTCTAAGATTAGGTTTTTGCAAATCTTTTAAATGTTCAGAAGCATACCTTACTGAATGAAGCGTGGCTAATGATTCAGCTTTATCTTCACCTCGTATATAGAGAGTTAATTTTAAGGATTCATTCATTAATGAATCATAATCAACATGATTTAGATATATTGCAGGTATATCAGCTTTATCTTTTATTAACTCTAATAGTTCAACTGAACTTTCATATGCTAAATAATCTTCATTTTCATTTAGAAGCTTTTCTATTTCTTCACATTTAATCATTACATCATCACATAATGATACAAATTTATTATCTAGAAAAAATAGTCCTATAAGCAATGCTATAAAAAGGAGTACAGAAATAATGCTGTTTTTCATTAATTATCCTCCTCACATTTATGAAGTTGGTAAATAAATTTACCTTTAGTATCTGTCATTGCAATTAATACATCTTTAACTGAGTTAACTTTATGTTTCTTTAATTCATTTTGAATCCATTCATCAGTTTTATCACCAGAAGTTAGAGCATTTTTATTTATCTTACCATCTAAAACATAAATAATTGGTAGTCTAGGTTTAGATGAATTAGAGTTGTTAGAATCTGAATTTCCATTATTAGATTTGTTAGAAGTTAAAAAGGACATCTGTCCATTATTTTCTAGTATACCAAATTCAATTTCACTTAAATCAAAATATCCAGCAAGTCTTATTTCTTCCATAAGCTCATCTAAGTTAATTTGTTGCTTTTTTAAAGTTTGAAAATTTATTTTACCTCTATTTATTAATATGCAAGGTTCACCTTCTAAAATCTTTCTAGCTTTTTGACTTTTTAGTTGAAGCAACGATAAAACTGTTTTAATAAATAGTAAAGTTATAATAGGTATAATACCTAATATTAATGGCAATCTAGTATCTTGCATAGGTAGTGCAGCAAGGTCTGAAATCATTATAGTAATTACAAATTCATAAGGTTGTAATTCTCCTATTTGTCTTTTTCCCATTAATCTAATTACAAATATAACTAAAGCATAAAGAAAAATGGTTCGAATTAGTACAATAAACATAAAACCACCTCTTATGAGATATTATCTGTATAAATGTATAAGTTTATTCTTATATTAATAAAGAGAGTGTTAAATAAGTATTAATAAGGAAAATAGGCTATAAGATATTTTTATAGAATTTTTGGATATTCAGTATATAATATTAAATAAGGATATTAGGAAATATTGACAAAAATTTAGTTGGAGGAGGACAATTATGAGTATTTTTAAAATAAAGTACCAGGGAAAAGAGTACGATGTGCAAGAAGGTATTACTTACAAGGAATTTATAGACACTTCACTAAATATAGATTCAACTGATATAGCATTATGCAGATTAAATAGAAAGTATCATGAGTTATTTAGAGTAATAGATGGAGATGGAGATATTGAATTAATAAATTTTAACAGTGCTATAGGATATAAAATTTATACTAGGACATTACAATTTATTTTTATAAAGGCTACTTTGGACCTTTTTGATAATTCAGTTATAACAATTGAACATAGTTTAGGCGAAGGGGTATTTGCTGAACTTCATAAGGAAGAGGTTTTAAATACTGAAGACGTAAATAGGATAAAGCATAGAATGAAGGAGCTTATTGAAAAAGATTTACCTATAAAGAAGATAAAAGTAAAAAGGGAGAAAGCTATTAAAATATTTAAAGAGTACGGAATGGATGATAAGGTCTCTTTATTAAATCATGTGTCTTTTGAAAATGTAAATTTATATGAATTAGATGGAAGATATGATTATTTTTATGGACAAATGGCATATTCAACAGGAGTAATAAAAGCTTTTGATTTAATGTATTACGATCCGGGTTTTGTATTAAGATATCCGAAGAAAAATGATTTAAATGTTGTATCTGATTTTAAGGAAAATAGGAAGCTATCTCAAATTTTTATGGAAACAGAAAGATGGCTAAGTATTTTAGGGGTTGGAGAAGTTGGGTCATTAAATAATAAGGTTGAAAATAGAGAATTTAGAGATTTGATTATGGTTTCAGAAGCTCTTCATGAAAAGAAAATAGCTCAAATAGCTGATATGATAAATGAAAGAAAAGAAACGAAGGTTGTGTTAATAGCAGGGCCTAGCTCATCAGGTAAAACGACTTTTGCCAATAGATTATCAGTTCAACTTAGGGTAAATGGTTATGTTCCAATTCCTATATCATTAGATGATTATTTTGTAGATAGAGAGCATACTCCAAAAGATGAAAATGGAGAATATGATTTTGAAAGTATTTATTCTCTAGACTTAGAATTATTTAATTCTCATTTAACTAGTCTTTTAAAGGGAGAAGAAGTTGAAATTCCAAGCTTTAATTTTAAAAAGGGTGGAAGAGAATGGCTTGGACGTAAACTTTCCCTACCACGTAATGGAATATTGTTAATTGAAGGAATTCATGGATTAAATCCAATGCTTACATCATCAATTTCAGATAAACAAAAATTTAAAATATATATATCAGCGTTAACTCAATTAAATTTAGATAATCATAACAGAATAGCTACTACGGATATAAGAAGAGTAAGAAGAATAGTTAGAGATTATTTATCTAGAGGCTATGGAGCAGAAGAGACCTTAAAAATGTGGCCATCTATTAGAAGAGGAGAAGAAAAAAATATTTTCGTTTTCCAAGAAGAGGCTGATATAATGTTTAATTCGACTTTAGTTTATGAATTATGTGTATTAAAGAAATATGCACTAGAAGAATTAGATAAAATTAGCACAGATAGTCCAGTTTACTTAGAAGCAAGTAGGCTAAAGTCATTTTTAGGATTCTTTAAAGAAATAGATAAAGATTATGTACCAACTAATAGTATATTAAGAGAATTCATTGGTGGAAGCGTATTTTATAAATACTAGAAAAAATGAAAGAATTAAGAGAAGTGAAATAGTGAAGAGGGAAAGAGTTTAGAAAATAATTCACCTCCATTGAATTATGAAAGCATAAAAAATCCTAAGAATTTTTAGTTTAATATTTTGTTAAAGAAAAAGAAGAGTGAAAGAATGAAAGAGTTGAGGGAAAATCCTTAATGGATTTTTAATAAAGAGAATTGACACAATTTTAAATCTAGTTTTGCAAAGTAAAACAACCTGAACTATTCACTCTTTCACGCTTAACTTTCCACTAATATATGGAGTGGTTATGGTATTAAAGAATGATTACAACAAAGTAATTATAGAATTAACTAATGATGAGTTTATTTATAAAAGTTTTTTTAGAAGGATAAAAATAAAAAAATAGATATCAGAAGTGTATTTTATGATTTAAGTTTATTTAAGCCTTTTAGTTAATATAGTTCAATCTAGTAATATATAGACTTAAATAGGTATATTAAATATTCAATATGCTTATTTAATTAATAAAGCAAAGTATGTATATTTAAATTTTATATAAATTAGTAAAATACTGAATTTCTTCATATACTATAATTTATTTAGATATTTTATTTGGGTATTAAATCTTATTGTATCGTATATAGATTTTTAATTAATTCCACTATATAATATGTATAGCAAAATTTAATTTAATATTAAAGGAGAAAAAGTCATGAGTGGCATGGGTGTTTTTGATATATTAGGACCTATTATGGTAGGACCATCTTCCTCACATACTGCAGGAGCAGCAAGATTAGGTAAAGTTGCTCGTGCAATTGCAGGTGATGACGTTATAGAAGTCACATTTTTATTACATGGATCTTTTGGAAAAACATATAAGGGACATGGTACTGACAGAGCTTTAGTTGCAGGAATAATGGGGATGGATCCATCAGATGAGAGACTTAGAGATTCGCTTGAAATTGCAAAGGAAAAGGGAATAAAAATAACATTTAAGGATGAAGATTTGGGAGATTATCATCCTAATACTGTTAGATTCTTAATGAAATGTAAAAATGGTAAAGAGAGTGATATTATAGGTAGTTCAATAGGTGGAGGAAATATTGAAATAGTTGAAATAAACGGAAATAAAGTTAAGTTTACAGGTGCCTATGCAACAATAATAACTTCTCATAGGGATATACCAGGAACTGTAGCAAAGGTTACAAATATTTTATATGATAATAAAGTTAACATTGCATTTTTAAATTTAGGAAGAAGCCAAAGAGGAAAGAATGCAACTATGACATTTGAAGTTGATAGTAAAATTTCAAATGAATTAATAGATAAAATTAAAAAGATTGAAGGAATAGAAAAAGTGATCCTTATTAATAAAGTTGAGGAGGGTGAATAGTTTGGATATAGCAAAATCTGGAGAAGAACTTGTACATATATGCGAAGAAAATTCAATTTCATTAAGTGAGTATGCAATAATAAGAGAAATGGAAGATAGAGATCTTTCAAGAGAAGAAGTGTTTTTAAAAATGAAAAAGACTTTAGATGCAATGAGAAGTGGTGCAACTGAAGCAAGAGAAAAAGAAGTATATTCAGTTAGTGGATTAATTGGTGGAGATGCATATAAATTGCAGCAATATTTAAAAAAAGGAAACTCTCTAACTGGAGATACCATGGTTTTAGCAATGGCTATGGCATTATCATCATCAGAGGTAAATGCATCAATGGGTAAAATAGTTGCATGTCCTACTGCTGGGTCTTGCGGAATTCTGCCCGCTGTTATTTTAACTGCAGGAGAAAAATTAGGAAAAAATGATGAAGAATTAATGAAAGCATTATTTGCAGCAGCAGCAGTTGGGATGATTATTGGTAGAAATGCAACCTTTGCAGGTGCAGAAGGAGGATGTCAGGCTGAATGTGGGTCAGCAGCAGCAATGGCATCAGCAGCAGTTGTAGAAATGATGGGTGGAACACCAAAAATGTCATTAGATGCAGGTGCTATAGTATTTAAAAATATATTAGGATTAGTTTGCGATCCAGTTGCAGGCTTAGTAGAAATTCCATGTGCTAAAAGAAATGCTTCAGGTGCAATGAGTGCATTATGTACAGCAGATTTAGTTATGGCAGGTGTAGAATCTAAGATACCTTTTGATGATGCATTATCTGCTATGTATAAAGTAGGAAGAAGTTTGCCAGCTGCATTAAGAGAAACTGCTCAAGGTGGTGTAGCAGTTACTAAGGCTGGATTGATGCTAAAGAAAAAAGTCTTTGGAGATAATTAAATATAAGAACAAATATAAATAGAGTATGTTCCATAAGCTATACAGCTACGCAGAAATTGAATACTTAGTGAAGTTCAGCAAAGTTATAACTGAACTTATTATGAAAGCTCATCTACTGAAGTTTACCTAAAGTAGATGTTCCTACTAATTATTAAAAAACTACTATGTCAATGGTTTTGGTTAACTAGCTATGCTAGAGCCAATTAATAAACACTAAGGCCTAGTAGTTTTTCCTTTAACAAGTACTTCTAAATTTTAGCTATATGCTTATTTCACATATTCTATTTTTCTTTTCTAACTAGTATTTTTTCATTACTTCATTTTTTTATATTTCTATTTCTCCGTCTATTGCATTAATATATTCTTGCCCATAATTATGCATGGCTTGAAGTACAGGGATAATTTTTGTTCCAACATCAGTTAAACCATATTCAACCTTAGGTGGAATAACAGGATAAACCTTTCTATAAATTAAATTATCTTCTTC
Source organism: Clostridium sp. (assembly GCF_017888565.1). GTDB lineage: Bacteria > Bacillota > Clostridia > Clostridiales > Clostridiaceae > Clostridium. The sequence continues at coordinate 126,863 of NZ_JAGHFX010000094.1, read as the reverse complement.
TAAGCTTCTAAGTTGATTTGTAAGCATTTTTTGAGTAACATTTGGAAGCTTTCTTTTTATATCGCTAAATCTAAGTGGGCCATTACATAAATACCATAATATTAATATTTTCCATTTTCCTGAAATTAGCTTATGTACTAAAATCATAGGACAAACTTCATGCGAGTTATTGTTTTCATTTACATAGCAATCACTATGGTGTATTGAAAATTTCTCCATATATTCTCTCCTTATTTACACATATATTATACAAAATATAATTATAATAAAACTATAAGTTATACTATTTTAATTGAGAAGGAGTATCAATTTAGATACTATGTATAAAAAAAGTGTCTACTTGAAATAAAATAATATATAACTTATTATTTTATTATAGCAAAATACAAGTATATTACCAATGGTAATTACTAATAGGAGGACAAATATGAATAAAGTATTATATATAAAAGCAAATATTAAGCCAGAAGGACAATCAAGAACATTTAGAATATCAGATAATTTTATAGAAGAATATAGAAAGAATAATCCAAATGATGAAATAACAGTTTTGGATTTATATAAAGAAGGAATTGATTTCTTAAGACCAGAAGATTTAGCCGATGTATTTGGAGAAAAAACAGAAGAAAGCAAGAAGCATCCAATTTTAAAATATGCTTATCAAATAGCTGAAGCTGATAAAATTGTTATAGCTACACCTATGTGGAATTTAGGAACACCAGCAATAGTTAAAGCTTACTTTGACTATGTAAGTGTGACAGGAATAACTTTTAAATATACAGCTCAAGGTCCAGTGGGATTATGTAAAGCAAGTAAGGCTTTAATAGTTTCTGGAAGAGGCGGAGATTATTCAAATCCAATAACTAAGGAACTTGAAATGGGAGAAAGATATTTAAGAGCTATTTTAACATTCTTTGGTGTTAAAGATATTAAGAGTGTTGCGGCTGAAAACTTAGATGTATTTGGAATTGATGTAGAAAAAATTGTTACAAATGAAATTTCTGATGCAAAAGAAATTGCAAAGAATTTTTAATTTAAAGATTTAAGAAGAAATTTTAAGAATTAATAAAATAAATTAAACTCATCACTTTAAAACTGTTTTATTTAATGAATAGTATAACTTATAAAGTAAATAATAACTATGTAAGGTGGTGATTTTAATGGATAAGAACCCAAGCATAAAATGTACAGTTGAACAATGCAAGTATAACAATACAAATGAAAAATATTGTACATTATCAATGATTCAAGTTGGAACTCATGAAAAAAATCCAACTCAAGTAGAATGTACAGATTGTGATTCTTTTGAATTAAGACAATAAATTCTTAGAATTACGGACTGGATTTAAAGATTTATATTAAATAAATCTAAGAGAAAGAGAAAGGAAAATTCCTTTCTCTTTTCATTTACAAATATATTAAATCTTATGATAAATGAAATAAGAAATTTTACAAATAACTACAAGAAGTATTGACTCGTAAAATGGATAAAAATAAAGAATATAGGTAAAAATAATGTTTGATATAAAAAATGAAAATGTTATTTAAATTTATAGTTAACATTTTATAGAAATCCTTTTAGGGGGAACTATGAAAGAAATAGAAGATATTTTTACCGAATTATTAAAAGTAAGTATAAGTAAATATTTCGTTGCAGGTATAGTTGTAATTCTAGCCTTATGTATAAATAAATACATAATAACCAAGATTTTTGATTATATAATTAGGCTAGTGAAAAGAACTAAAAACTTTGCCGATGATAGTTTAGTAAGAGCGCTAGAAAAACCAATTAAGTTATATATAACGTTATATTCTTTTTATGCATCGTTGAAAATTATAGACTTTGATGGATTGAATGTTAATACAGTTACAAGTGATAGATTAAAAAAGATATTTATAGTCATAGTAATCTGTTATTTCTTTTATAATTTAACTTTAGAAAATTCTTTTTTATATACTAGAATGCATAGAAATGAAGGAGGAAATACAATAGTATTTCCTTTTGTATCTATAATAATACGGTTATTTATTATAGTAATAGGAATAAGCTGTATAGCTAGAGAATTTGGTTTTACAGGATTTATAGCTGGACTTGGAATCAGTGGGGTAGCCTTTGCACTAATGGCACAAGATACTTTTTCTAATTTATTTGGCGGAGTTATAATAGTATTAGATAGACCTTTTGCAATAGGTGACTGGATACAAACATCACAAGTTGAAGGAATAGTTGAAGATATAACATTTAGAAGTACAAGAATAAGAACTTTTTCTATGGCTATTGCAACTGTACCAAATTCAAAGCTTGCAAATGAAAATATTATAAATTGGACACAAAGGAAGCTAAGAAGAATACACTTTAAATTTACTATTAGGTTTGATACTGAAGTTAAACAAATTAAAAGTTGTGTGGATAGGATTGAAGAATTACTAAAAAGTCATAAAAAAATAGATAAGGAGTTAATTATTGTAAGTTTTAATGAATTATCTACATACGGGTTTGGTGTTTTTGTTTGTTTCTATACAAATGAACTAAATTATACTTTATATGAAAAATTAAAAGAAGAAATAAATATGGATATACTAAGGATACTTAGAGAAGAAGATGTAGAGCTTATGTTTTTAACTTTTAATTTTGGAAATGGATTGGAGCATAGAGGAGGAAATTGCGAGACTGAGTGTACGGAATTAGAATCAATAAGAAATATAACAGAAGAAGAAAGAGGAAAATAGAAAAACTCAAAGTGAATATAAAGTTAAATAAATCTAATGGATAAGATGGAAATTATATATACTCTTCTTACTTCATAGATTAAGTAGGCATATGTAGGTTTTGGTAACATCACAAATGTGACAGAATAAGTAAACTTATATATGGCTACTTTTTTTATGAAAATTTAGTGGTATAATTTAATTATTAAGTAAATTATATGAATTATAATAGATGAATATATAAGAGGTGTTTATATGGAACTAAATAATAAAAAACTTACACAATTATCAACAAGATGTGGCTGTGCTGGTAAGTTTACTCCGGATGGATTAGCGAAGGTTTTAAGTCATATAGAAGCCAAAGTGGAGGAGAGAGATCCAAATTTAATTGTAGGATTTGATAAATCTGATGATGCTGGTGTTTATAAAATATCAGATGATTTGGCATTAGTTCAAACAGTAGATTTTTTTACTCCAGTTGCAAATGATCCATATACATTTGGACAAATAGCTGCAACGAATGCCTTAAGTGATGTTTATGCAATGGGTGGAAAGCCATTAACTGCATTGAATTTAGCTTGTTTTTCAGCCACTATAGGACCAGAAATATTAGCAGAGATATTAAAAGGTGGGGCTGATAAGATAAGAGAAGCAGGAGCAACAATAGCTGGTGGACACACAATTACAGATGAAGAAATAAAATATGGAGTTTCAGTTACAGGAATAGTAGATCCAAAGAAAGTAGTAACGAATTCAGGAGCTAAAGAGGGTGATGTTCTTATATTAACAAAGCCTATTGGGTGTGGAGTTTTAACTACAGCTTTAAAGATAGAATTTATTACAGATGAGGAGTTTGAAGAAGCAGCTAATGTAATGTCAACTCTTAATAAAATTGCTTCAGAAGAAATGCAAAAGGTAGGAGTTAATTCTTGTACTGATATTACAGGTTTTGGATTTATTGGACATGCATATGAAATGGCAAATGGAAGTGAAGTTGAAATAGAGATAGATAGCAAAAAAGTACCTATAATGAATAAAGTAATAGATTTAATAAAAGAGTATTGTCTTCCTAGTGGAGCATATTCTAATGAAAAATATTTTGAAGAATGGGTAGATTTTAGTCCTGAAATTTCTGAGCAAATGAGACTTGCACTTTTTGATCCGCAAACATCAGGAGGATTATTAATTTCAGTTGAAGAAAGTAAAGCTAATGAGTTATTAGCAAATATAAATAAAAGAAGTGAAATAAAAGCAGAAATAATAGGAAAAGTTGTTAAAAAAGGAAGCAATGAAAATGTAATTACTGTAATATAAATAAAAAATAAGTGAAGATTAAAGACTTCACTTATTTTTTATATAATAATTTCTTATGATATATTAAAAACTGTCAATATTAAGGCATATTTATACATCATTTATAGATAAAACTCTATAAAATCTAAAAATTAATAAAAACATGTTCAAATATTTAACAGATATACTATTTATTATATAATTATATTGGAAGGATAAGATTATATAATAAAAATTGATTATGAATTGGAGATAAATTTAATTGAGTTTAAAGGAATTTATAGGTATAAAAAATAACTCCATAGTATCTATAGTTGGATGTGGCGGAAAAACAACTTTAATGTATTTATTAGCTAATGAACTTAAAAGTGACAATAAAATTTTAGTTTCAACCACAACTAAAATTTTTATCCCAACAAAAGACGAAGTTGATTATTTAGCTATTGGTGAAAATGAATACAATTCTATGAAAGTTAATATGAAAAATGGAGTATATGCATATGGAAAATCCATAAGCAAAGAAAATAAACTTATAGGTATAGAAAAAGAATTTATAAAAACGTTAACAAAAGATTTTAAATATATTTTATTAGAATCCGATGGGTCTAAAAGAAAACCAATTAAGGGATGGAATGATACGGAGCCAGTAATTTGTGAAGAAACAAACTTAACTATAGGAGTTATGAGCGTTGAAGCATTAGCTCTAGAAATAAATGATGATAATGTACATAGGGTATGTGAATTTAATAAGCTGACTAATAGTTCTTCAGGAGATATTATAAATATAAATCATTTTGTAAAAGTAATATTTAATGATGGTGGCTTGTTTAAATATTCTAATGGAGAAAGAATATTATTTCTAAATAAGATAGAGAAGATTGATGAGAATGATTTAAAGTTGCTTATTAAAGAAATTATCAAAAGAAACGAAAAGGAGAAGCTGTTAGATAAAATAATATATGGGAGCTTAAAAAATAAAATTTATAACAAAATTATCTAAGTATTGATTTGTGGGGGATTACTTAGATGATAAAAAATATTAATTATATTTGATTAAGTAAAGTGATAAAGTAAAAATCATATATTTGTTTTAATATAAACTATAAGAAAGATGGTGAAAACTATGGATTTGAGGACTGTAATAGTAAGAGGTGGGGGAGACATTGCATCTGGAACAATACAAAAGTTATATAGAAGTGGATTTAATGTATTAGTTTTAGAAATAGAAAAGCCAACAGCAATTAGAAGAAACGTAGCATTTAGTGATGCTATATATAATGGAGAAGCTACGGTAGAGGGAATAAAAGCAATTCGTGCATATAATCTAGAGGATATAAATAATGCATTTAAAAATAAATGTATTCCAATAGTGGTTGATGATAAGGGCGATTATATTAGTAGAATTAAGCCATTTGCAGTAGTAGATGCTATACTAGCTAAAAAAAATTTAGGAACAAATAAAAATATGGCTCCAATAACAATAGCACTAGGACCAGGATTTGAAGCAGGTGTTGATGTTGATGTTGTTATAGAAACAATGAGGGGACATAATTTAGGAAGATTAATATTTGAGGGATATGCAATGCCTAATACTGGTGTTCCAGGAGAAATAGCTGGATTTTCAAAAGAAAGAGTAATATATAGTGAAGCAAATGGTATTATAAAAAATTTAAAATCTATAGGAGATATAGTTAAAAAGGATGAAGTTTTAGCTTTAATAGATAGTCATAAAGTATTAGCACCTATAGATGGGTTACTTCGAGGTATTATAAAAGATGGAACAATAGTTGAAATAGGGTTAAAAATAGGTGATATAGATCCAAGACTTAAAGAAATAGATAATTATACTACAATTTCAGATAAAGCTAGAAATATAGGAGGGGGTGTATTAGAAGCTTTATTAATGATGAAGAATCAAAAGGGGATATAAGATTTTTATTTATTATTAAAAGTATAAAAGGTATATAAGATTGGAGTGGGATTTATGAATGAAAAAATATTAATAGAAGTTTCTGAAATATTTAAAAAGAGTGAAAATATTGCATTAGAAATACATTTAATGAAAAATAAAGGTTCATTAACACATAAGAATGACACAAGGAAGGTATGGAGTTAATGATAACAGCTGGGATAATAACTATAGATGATAAGGGATATAAAGAAGAGGATGATTATAGAGGGAGAATAATAAAAAGATATTTAGAAAATAGAGGATATCAAATATTAAGATATAGGATCTTAAAAAGTGATCAAGTAGATTTAGAAAATGAAATGAAGTATATGAGTGATGAGCTAAAAGTAAATTTAATACTAACAACAGGGGGGATTGCATGTCGTCCTACAGATATTGTTCCAGAGGCAACAAGAAATATAATTATAAAAGAAGTAAATGGTATTGCAGAAGGAATAAGATGTTACAATTTACAAATGAGTAAGAATGTAATGCTGTCAAGAGGAGTTGCTGGTATTAGGGGGGAGACATTAATAGTTAATTTACTAGAGAACCCAAAATTTCTAATTTCATCATTAGATTTTGCTATAGAAACCATTGAATATGGGGTAGAAATGGTAATTGATAAAATAAAAGATTGTGTTTTATGATAAAAGAGGTGAACGTATGAAGGTTATAGATGTAAGGGAAGCTATAGGATGTGCTTTATGTCATGATATTACTAAAATAGTTCCAGGAGAATTTAAGGGTGTAGCCTTTAAAAAGGGACATATAGTTGAAGAAAAGGATATAGATGAGCTTTTATCAATAGGAAAAGATCATATTTACATATGGGATGAAGATGAAAATTTAGCTCATGAAAATGAGGCCGCAGAATTCCTTAAGAATATATGTGCAGGTAGTGCATTAACTTTTTCAGAAGTTAAAGAAGGAAAAATAGAATTTTTTGCTGCTATAGATGGGCTCCTTAAAATAGATTTAGATTTACTTGTTAAATTAAACTCTATAGATGAAGTGATTTTATCAACGATTAAGAATGATACAATTGTTAAAAAAGGAGATAAAATTGCAGCAACGAAAGTTATTCCATTAGCAATTAATAAGGATAAGTTATATGAAGCCAAAAGTGTTGCAAGTAAAAAGATAATAAATGTTATCCCAATTAAGCCTAAAAAAATTGCAATAGTTACAACTGGAAATGAAGTTTATTATGGAAGAATAAAAGATGCATTTAAAGGTGTAATAGAGAAAAAGGTATCTAGATTCGGATGTGAAATTATTGGACAAACAATAATAAAAGACGATTTAGAAGAAATAAAAGAAGCAATAAATTATTGGCTAGAAAATGGAGCAGAAATGATTCTTTGTACTGGAGGGATGTCAGTTGATGCTGATGACTTAACTCCTAAAGCAATAAGGGAAATTGGAGCAGAAATTGTTTCTTATGGAACTCCTATTTTTCCAGGTGCTATGTTTTTAATTTCTTATAAAGGAGATATACCAATATTAGGGCTACCTGGAGGAGTAATTTTTTCTAAAGGTACTACTTTTGATGTAATATTACCGAGAGTTTTAGCCGGAGAAAAGTTAACTAAGAATGATATAGCAAGTTATAGTCATGGAGGATTATGTATTATTAATGATTACATATAAGTTACAATAAGATTTAAGGAAGTATTTTATCTATTTAATATACTTATAGTTTTAATTATTTGGATTATTAATTGAAGCATAGATAAAATTAACGCTATAATTAAATCATAAGAGAAAACAAAATATAGTAAATTATAAAATTAAGAGGTGACAGTATGAATATTATAGATTGTAAGGGGCTAGCATGTCCTATGCCTGTTATAAAAACAAAGAAATATTTTGATTTAGAAGACGCAAAGGAAACTTTAGTAATCGTAGATAATGAGGTTGCTAAAAACAATATATTAAGATTAGCTAAGGGATTAAATCTAAATAGTAGCTTTGAAGAAGAAAATGGATTATATACAATTCAATTATCAAAAGGTGAATTTTCAAAGATAGATGAAGAAATATATAAAGAAGAAAGAGTTAATAATACTGTTGCTCCAACCATATTAGTTTCATCAAATTTACTTGGTAATGGAGATGATAGATTAGGGGAAACTTTAATGAAAGTCTATATAAATACTTTAGCAGAAGCAGAAGTACTACCAGAAAATTTAATGTTTATAAATGGAGGAGTAAAGCTGACTTGCTCTGGATCAGATGTTTTAGATAGCTTAAATTCTATGAGAGAAAAAGGCGTAAATATAATAAGTTGTGGAGCATGTCTTGATTTCTATAACTTAAAAGAAGAACTTAAAGTTGGCGAAATAGGAAATATGTATCAAATTATAGACTTAATGAACAAAAGCGGAAATACTATAAAACTATAAATATAAAAGCTACGATAAATAGAATATGGTCCGTAAGCTAAATAGCTACGCAAAGAAGTACTAGGCTTGTAAGAACTACCATGCCAAGAGTTTTGGTTAACTCACTGCACTCAAACAATTAAGAAACACTAAGGACTAGTAGTTTTTCCTTCACCGTACTTCTAGTTACTCGCTATATGCTTATTCACATATTCTATTTATCTTCATTAACCTATATTTATATTTTTAAATAATTAATAAAGTTAGAGAATGAAAGAGTGAAAGAGTTGATGAAAAAAATCCCTGGGAATTTTTGAATAGAAAGTGCTTTGCATTTATATTTTTTTATTTTGCGTCGCAAAACAACATCAATTCTTTCATTTTTTAATTCTTTTATTTTTTATCTATACATTGCATATTTTAATAGTATAAAGTTATTAGGTTTGGTAAATTTTACAAGACACAAAGAGGCTCACGTTTCGTTAGCCTCTTTATGTAGACAATCTATTTAATAGAATTTTTTAATCTTGTGATTGAATTTTTCGTAAAGTTTAATCATATCTAGCTCTGTTGAATAAATTCCAATTTCATCTATTGGAATCCATTTAACGCCACTATTTTCATCTTCTTTTATAAAAAGTTCATCATTTTCATCAGCTTCTAATAAATAAGCAACTGATAAATGTAGGTGTGAAGCTATTTCTTTACCTCTTTTTATATGTGCAGGAACAGGTAAAACATCTAGTGAAAAAATCTTATTATCTAATGCTTTGATATTTTTAACACCTGTTTCTTCTTTAGCTTCTTTTATAGCTACATAAAGTAAATCTTTATCTCCATCAGCGTGTCCACCAGTCCAAGACCAAGAGTTATATATGTTATGATAAATCATAAGGACTTTAGTTTTGTCTTTATTTACTATATATCCAGAACTAGTGATATGAGCAAGAGGATTTTCTCTAGTTAAAAGATTATTAAAGTTATCTATAGCATATAAAATTGCTTCTTTATCTGCTTCTTCTTGTTTAGTATAAGGTATATATTTTTTTATTTCTTCTATCCAACTCATAAATTTCTCCTTTGAATTATAAATTTTATTAATTTTAATTATATAACAAAATATGTGATTAAACTATTAATCTATAGAAAAATAAATATGTAACATATGAAAATAGAGTCGAATAAAATATATCGATGTAGTATATAAAATAGAAGCATCATTATAATTTAAGTTCAGGATGTAAGAGAGGATACAAAATGCAAATTGGTATAAGGGCATTAGACGAGAACTTGAGCTTGCAGAAAAAAAAGCACCCTCTTATACACTGTATCTCTAATTCAGTTGCAGCAAAAGATTTAGCGCAAGGAATTTTATGCTATAATGGTAGCCCTGTAATTGCTAATTCTACTGAAGAAGCACCAGATATAACTTCTAAATGTGATTGCCTATTAATTAATTTAGAAAATTTAAGTGGGGCAATGGTAGAGACAATGGAAAAAGCAATTAGAGTAGCAAGACGAAAAGGCATTCCTATAGTTTTAGATATAACGGGAGTTAATTTTTCTTTTTTTAGAAAGGAAATAGCATTAAGATTCATAAATAGATACAATATAAATGTTGTTAAGGGAAAGTTAGAGGAATTTAAAGTATTAATCCAAAGTGATGATAAATTAAAGAGCAATGACTTTACCTTATCAAAGGTAAAAGAAAATATAGAGGTTAGAGTAAGCCTAAGAAGTTTTTCAAAAAGATATAATATCATAGTAGTAGTTCAATGTGAAGATTATTATTTAACCGATGGATTTAGTGAATTTTATTTAGAAGGTGAGCAAGAACGGTTTAATAATATATTTGGTATTGAAATAATATTATGTGGATTAATTTCAGTAGGGGTCGCATCTGCAAGCAATAATGAACAAATATTTAGAGGCGTCTTAGTTGCTATTATGACTATAGCAGTAAGTGAAAGAATAGTTGTACAAAAGAACTTAAAACCTGAAAAAAGTATATGGTTAAAAGAGTACTTATTAGATGAAATAGAGAAGATAGATGCAGAGAAGCTAAATAGATTAGCGAAAGTTGAGTATTCATTTGTGAGATAAAAAGTTAGAAATAATAAAAAGCTTTGGATAAATCCAAAGCTTTTTTGGTTGCGGGAGCAGGACTTGAACCTACGACCTTCGGGTTATGAGCCCGACGAGCTGCCAACTGCTCCATCCCGCGATATTAAGTTGCTAACCTTAGCTAGTGAATTAAGTATATCATTATTATAACAAAAAGTAAAGGAAAATATGCGAAAATTTTTAGAATATTTTTAAAAAAACTACTTGAAAAACGTTTACAAATGATTTATTATATAGTTAACCGATTTAGTAAACCGATTTACTAAAAATAATTATTAGGAGAGAGATTTATGAATAAGATATGTGTACTTGGAAGCATGAATATGGATTTAGTATTAAAGGTTAATAATATACCACAAGTAGGAGAAACTATTTTATCAAAATCTTTTGAAAAGATATCAGGTGGTAAGGGAGCAAATCAAGCAGTAGCAGCTAAGAGAAGTGGCTCAGAAGTAATAATGATATCTAAGATAGGTAAAGATGATAATGGCTTAATACTTAAAAATAAATTAAAAGAAGATAATATAGATGTAAATTTTATATATGAAGATGAGGAAGAAGCAACTGGAATGGCAATCATAATGGTTAATGATAACGGAAATAATTCAATAATAGTTGTTCCAGGATCAAATATGACAATAAATGAAGAAGAAATTACTAAATCAGAAAAGGCATTAAAAGAAAGTGATATATTGATATCTCAATTTGAAACACCAGAAGAAATTACTTTAAAAGCATTTACAAAGGCTAAAGAATTTGGAAAAGTTACAATATTAAATCCAGCACCAGCAAAAAAAATAGATGAAGAGCTTTTAAAGGTAACAGATATAATAGTACCAAATGAAACAGAAGCAGAAGTTTTAACTGGTATAAAAGTAGAAAATTTAGAAGATGCAAAAAGAGCAGCAGAAGTTTTCCTAAAAAAAGGAGTTAAATTTGTAATTATAACTTTAGGTTCTAGAGGAGCAGCAGTAATAGGAGAAGGCTTTAGTGAAGTAGTTCCAGCATTTAAAGTAAATGCAATTGATACAACAGCTGCTGGAGATAGCTTTATAGGAGGTCTAAGTTCAAAAATAGATGTAAAAAATTTGAATAAAGAAAATCTTATAAAAGCAGTGACATTTGGAAATAAGGTTTCATCAATAGCAGTTCAAAGAAAAGGGGCACAACCTTCAATACCATATTTAAAAGAAGTGGAAGAGGTTTATGGAGAGGAGTAATACAAATGAGAAAAACATCATTATTAAATAGTAATTTAAGTTCAGTAATATCAAAAATGGGACACACAGATATGTTAGCAATAGGAGATTGTGGATTACCGATTCCGAGTGTAACTGAAAGAATAGATTTAGCATTAATAAATGGAATACCAACATTTATGCAAACTTTAAAAGCAACATTAGAAGAACTTCAAATAGAAGAAGTAATATTAGCAAAGGAAACAGAAAATATAAATCCACAGCTTTTTGAAGAAATTAAAGCAATTATAGGAGATGTGAAAATAACATTTGTATCTCATGAAGAATTAAAAAGAAATTTAAAGGAATGCATGGCAGTAGTTAGAACAGGTGAACAAACACCTTATGCAAATATAATTTTAAAATCAGGAGTTGTATTTTAGTTAAGGAGGGTATTTATATGAGTAAAAGAATACCAATGCTAAGAATGGAGGGAGTATCTAAGATATTCCCAGGGGTAAAGGCCCTAGACAATGTTGATATAACAGCTTATGGAGGAGAAGTTACGGCTTTAATGGGCGAAAATGGGGCTGGTAAGTCTACACTAATGAAGATATTAAGTGGAGTATATCAAAAAGATGAGGGTAAGGTATTTATAGATGGAGTAGAGGCACATATAAAAGGAATAAAATCAGCAGAAGAATATGGAGTTACTATTATCCATCAAGAAATGAGCGTTTTAAATAATTTAACAGTTGCAGAAAATATATTTTTAGGAAATGAAAAATTTCATAAGTTTACTGGGAAAATAAATAAAAAGGAACTTATAGAAAGAAGTAAATTATTCTTAGATCAAATAGGTGCAAATATAAATCCCAACACTCTTATTTCTAGCCTTAATGTTGGAGAAAAACAAATGGTAGAAATAGCAAAGGCTTTAACTAAGAATGCAAGAGTAATAATAATGGATGAGCCAACTACAGCTTTAACAGAAGTAGAAACTAAGAATTTATTTAAGGTAATAGATAGTTTAAAGAAAAAAGGTATTGCAATAATTTATATATCCCATAGGATGGAAGAAATATTTGCTATATGTGATAGAGTTGAAGTTCTTAGAGATGGAAAATATGCAGGAAATGCCTTAATAAAAGATATTGATAATGATAAATTAATTTCAATGATGGTTGGAAGAAAAATAGAAGATCAGTTCCCTTATAGAGAGGTAAATAGTGGAAAAGACATTTTAGAAGTTATGAATCTTAACTCAAATGTTGGAATAAAAGATATAAGCTTCAATGTAAAAGAAGGAGAAATCTTAGGAATAGCTGGTCTTATGGGGTCAGGAAGAACAGAAGTTGCAAAAACAATATTTGGAGAATATAAAAAGACCTCTGGAACTATAAAAATAAAAGGAAAAGAAGTTAATATAAAGAATATTCAAGAAGCAATAGATAATGGAATTTGTTATCTATCAGAGGATAGAAAAAAAGAAGGATGTGTTTTAAGTTTATCTGTAGCTGAAAATATGATTTTATCTAATTTAAAAAAATATGAAAGCAAAATGATGTCTATAGATAAAAATAAAGCAATAAAAGATGTTGATTATTATATAGATAAAATTAAGATAAAAACACCAAACAGAGATCAATTAATTAAAAACTTAAGTGGAGGTAATCAACAAAAGGTTATACTTGCAAAATGGCTTATGTTATCTCCAGAAGTACTAATAATAGATGAACCTACAAGAGGGATAGATGTCGGAGCAAAGAAGGAAATATACGAATTATTAAATGAACTTAAAGCATCTGGAAAGGCAATAATAATGATATCTTCAGATTTACCAGAAGTTTTAGGAATAAGCGATAGAATACTTGTTATGAGTGAAGGAAAAATATCAGGAGAATTAAAAAGAGAAGAAGCTTCACAAGAAAGCATAATGAAATTAGCTGTTGGAATGAATAAATAGTTGGGAGGATACAATTATGAATATTAATATAAAAGAAACTGCATCTAAATATAAATCTCTTATAGGACTAGTGCTACTATGTGCGATAATTACATTTGTTACACCATCATTTTTATCACTATCAAATATTACTAATGTTTTTACGCAAGTTTCAGTTAATGCAATAATTGCAGTAGGTATGACTTTTGTTATCTTAACTGGTGGAATAGACTTATCAGTTGGTTCAACTTTAGCAATTAGTGGAGCATTATCAGCATCAATAATTAAATCAACAGGAAGTGTTACATTAGCAATAATAGTTGCGGCATTAGTTGGTATAGCAATTGGTTTAGTAAATGGGCTTTTAATATCAAAAGGTAAGCTACAAGCATTTATAGCAACACTTGCAACAATGACAATATTTAGAGGCGCTACTTTAGTATTTACAAATGGAACTCCAATTTCTAAGTTACCAGAAAAATTCGTTAATATAGGTAATGGAAAAATAGGATTCATGCCAATTCCAGTTATAATTACTGTAATCGTTTCTATAATAGCAATTTATGTTTTATCACAAACAAGATTTGGTAGATATCTTTATGCACTAGGTGGAAATGAAGATTCAGCTAGATTATCAGGTATAAACACAGATAAAATTAAGACTTTGGTATATGTAGTTTCAGGTTTTGCATCATCAATAGCAGGGGTAATTATAACTAGTAGAATAGCATCAGCTTCACCAAATGCAGGAACAAGCTTTGAATTAGATGCAATAGCAGCAGTTGTTATTGGAGGTACATCACTTGCAGGTGGAGAAGGTAAAATAACAGGAACATTAATAGGTGCTCTTATTATAGGAGTGTTAAATAACGGATTAAACTTAATGAACGTATCACCATTTTATCAATCAATAGTAAAAGGATTAGTTATCTTAATAGCAGTATTATTAGATAAAAAGAGCAGAAAGAAAGCATAATTGAAATAGGAGGAGATAACATGAAAGGTATAAAAAAGATATTAGCATTTTCTCTATTAGCCATAATTTCAATGAGTTTCTTTATGGGATGCTCAAATAGAAAGAGTGACAAAAAAGTTGGAATAGTTTTATCCACTTTAAATAATCCTTTCTTTGTTAGTATGAAAGAAGGAGCAGAAAAAGAAGCAGAAAAGCTAGGATTTGAATTAATAGTATTAGATTCACAAAATGACCCGGCTAAGGAAAGATCTAATGTAGAAGATTTAATACAACTTGGTGTAGTAGCTTTATTAATAAATCCAACAGATAGTGATGCTGTTGTAAAATCAGTAGAAGTTGCAAATAATGCAAATATACCTGTAATTACTTTAGATAGACAATCAAACGGTGGAGAAGTTACAAGTCATATAGCTTCAGATAACATAAAGGGGGGAGCTATGGCAGCAGAATTTGTTTTAGAAAAGCTTGGAACTGAGGCAAATATAAATGTAGTTGAACTTCAAGGCATCCCAGGAGCATCAGCAACTAGAGATAGAGGAGCAGGTTTTCATAGTATCTTAGATGATAAAGCAAATGTTAAGTTTGTTTCAAGTCAAGCAGCAGATTTTGATAGACAAAAGGGTTTATCAGTAATGGAAAATATACTACAAGGTAACTCAGATGTTCAAGTAGTATTTGCTCATAATGATGAAATGGCTCTTGGAGCAGCTAAGGCAATTGGAACAAGTAATGTTAAGGCAATGGTTATAGGATTTGATGGAAATGAAGATGCTTTAGATGCAGTTGAAAAAGGAGAAATGATTGCAACTGTTGCACAACAACCAGATTTAATTGGTGCATTAGGAGTTGTATTAGCATTAAAAATATATAATGGTGAAGCAGTAGATAAAGAAATAGCAGCTGATCTAAAAATTGTTAGTAATAAAAATTATTAGTTAATTTGTCAAATAAATATTAGTAAATTATGATATAATCTTATATGTAAAACTGCAATAAGGAGTGGAATTTATGAGCAAGATAACTCTTCTAGATATAGCTCAGTATGCAAATGTATCTAGAACCACAGCATCCATGGTATTAAATAATAAAGATATAAATGTTTCAGAAGAAACAAGAAATAGAATTTTAGAAGCTGCAAAAGAGCTAAACTATATACCAAATTCATTAGCAAGAAGTTTAAGTACAAAAAAAAGTTATACCATAGGTTTTGTTATTCCAGATATAGAAAATCCATTCTTTGCAGAGATGGCAAAAGCTATTGAAATAGAAGCAGAAAAACAAGGATATAGTATAATCTTATGTAATACATTCAATAGTAGTAGAAAAGAAGAAGAGTATATAAGATTATTAATAAGCAAACTAGTTGATGGAGTAATAATTGTAGCAAGTGGTAAGAAAAGTAATTCTATAAATATGCTAAAATCTAATGAAGTACCATTTGTTGTTGTTGATAGGCACATTGATGAAGCAGAAAATGTAAATGGTGTTTTTTGTGATAACGAAGAGGGAATAAAAATAGGTTTGGATTATTTAATAGGAAAAGGATATAAGAATATAGCTTTTGTAGGAGCAACTCAAAATGAAGTAAGCTCAAATTCAAGACTTAGATACTTTGAAAAAATATCTAAGAAGTATAATATTTTTAATGAACTTTTACTAGAAGAGGATGAAATTTCATTACAAGGGGGAATAAATGCAACTGAAAGACTCATGAAGAAAAATAATAATATTGATGTAATATTTTATAGTAGTGATATTATGGCCATTGGTGGAATTAAGTGTTTGATTAGAAAAGGTTTGAAAATACCAGAAGATATAGGAATATTAGGTTATGATAATATAGGAATATGTTCTTATATAGAGCCAGAGTTAACTACAATTGCACAACCAATTTATAATATGGGGAAGGAAGCCTTTAATTTATTAATGGATGTTGCAAGTAATAATAGTAGAGAAAATATTATTAATTTAAAACCATATTTAGTGGAAAGAAAAACAGTAAAATAGATTGGGTGGTGTAAAATATGAATAAAGAAAATTTAATTTCTATTTCTAAGAATGTTAGAAAAAATATAATAGAAATGCTTTGTGAATCAAAATCTGGACATCCAGGTGGCTCATTATCTTGTGCAGATATAGTAACATATTTATATTACGAAAAGATGAATATAGATGTAAATAATCCTAAGTGGGAGAAAAGAGATAGATTTGTATTAAGTAAAGGACATGCAGCTCCAGCGCTTTATTCAGTATTAGCTGAAAAAGGATTTTTCTCTAAGGAAGAATTAAAAACTTTAAGAAAAACAGGTGGCTTACTTCAAGGACACCCAGATTCTAAACATGTTCCTGGTGTTGATGTATCAACAGGATCACTTGGGCAAGGGATATCTAATGCTGTAGGAATGGCTTTAGGATTAAAAGCTCAAAATAATAATGCTAGAGTTTATGCAGTATTAGGAGATGGAGAGCTTCAAGAAGGTTTAGTTTGGGAAGCATCAATGGCAGCAGCTCACTATAAATTAGACAATTTAGTTGCAATAGTTGATTTTAATGGATTACAAATAGATGGTAAAAACGAAGAAGTTATGGGAATTAGTCCTTTAGATGAAAAATTTAGAGGTTTTGGGTTTAATGTAATTGAATGTGATGGACATGATTATGAAGAATTAGATAAAGCATTTAAAAATGCAGAGGAAACAAAAGGTAAGCCAACAGTAATAATAGCGAAGACTGTAAAAGGTAAGGGTGTTAGCTTTATGGAAAATCAAGCAGGATGGCATGGACAAGCACCTAACAAAGAACAAGCAGAACAAGCTATTATGGAAATCATGAAATAGGAGGTATTTATAATGGGTAAGGCAACAAGAGAATCATATGGAATGGCTTTAGTAGAATTAGGAAAAGAAAATGAAAAAGTTGTAGTTCTTGATGCGGATCTTTCTAAATCAACAAAAACATGTGATTTTAAAAATATGTTTAAAGATAGATTTTTTAATGCAGGTATAGCAGAACAAAACTTAATGGGAATGGCAGCAGGTTTTGCTAATGTAGGAAACATACCATTTGCTAGTACTTTTGCAGTATTTGCTACAGGTAGAGCATTTGAAGTAATAAGAAACTCAATATGCTATCCAAAAATGAATGTTAAAATAGCTGCAACTCATGCAGGTATAACAGTTGGAGAAGATGGTGGTTCACATCAATCTGT
This sequence comes from Clostridium sp., assembly GCF_017888565.1. Lineage (GTDB taxonomy): Bacteria > Bacillota > Clostridia > Clostridiales > Clostridiaceae > Clostridium. The sequence goes on along the minus strand of NZ_JAGHFX010000094.1, from coordinate 109,092 downwards.
TGAAGATATTGCACTTATGAGTGCACTTCCAAATATGACTGTAATAGTACCAGCAGATCACAGAGAAGCTATGCAAGCTACAAAAGCGGCAGCAGATTTTGTAGGACCAGTTTACTTAAGATTTGGTAGATGTAATACAGAAGATATATTTGATGATAACTATAAGTTCGAAATTGGAAAAGGTGTAGAGCTTAGAGAAGGAAACGATGTGGCTATAATTGCTACTGGAATGATGGTTCAAAAAGCAATAGAAGCATCTGATAAGTTAAAAGAAGAAGGAATAAATGCAAGAGTTATTAATATTTCTACTATTAAACCAATAGATAAAGAACTAATAATAAAAGCAGCAAAAGAAACAAAGGGAATTGTTACAGCTGAAGAGCATTCAATAATAGGTGGACTTGGAGCAACAGTTTCTCAAGTTGTAACAAGCAATCATCCTACAATAGTTAAAACTATAGGAATAAAAGATACATTTGGTGAATCAGGAACTCCTGATGAATTAATGAAAAAATATGGCTTAACAAGTGATGAAATAATAAAAGCTGTAAAAGAAATTATTTAATATATAAAGTTAAAATAAAAATTTAACCTTTGTATAAGTTATTTAAATGGAAAAGATACCTCAATTTACATAGGTATCTTTTTTATTATATTGGGAAATATAATATTATAAAGATTGCAATCAGTTACGAAAAAAGAGCTAATGATAAAAAGTGAAATTTATAAGTAAGGCAGAAAGGTTCCTTTAGACAAGCTTTGTTAATAATTGTATTTAAATTAAATTTATAGCAACTAAAAATTAATATTCATATTAAATAAAAAATATATTTTTTATTTTTTAGAATATAATTTAAAAGTTTGCAATATTATGATAAATTATAAGTAAAGGAATTATTTAGGGGGACAGTCGTAATGGATGTTATAATATATAAACTAGTTTTAAATTACTTACATGGAAAAGTAACAAGCGACCTGAAGGATGAATTTATAAATGCATCATTACATTTTAATATAAATAATGATATTTATAAAGAGTATTCACCAGTACAAATTGAATGCATGATAAATAAAATATCATCAGAAGAAATAATAGATTATGTTGAGTTATGTTCAGTATATGGCTATATATTATGTAGAGCTGTAGAAGAAAATAAACTTAAATCTGAAGATAGAATTGAAGTTCTTCAAATAGTTTTAGAAATAAGTAATTCTATAACGAGTTATTTAAGAAATATAATAGATGAAAATGAATTATTTGAAAAATTATTAAATATAACAGAAAAACTTAATTTAACTAAGGAAGAAAATGAAAAGATAATTAAAATGCTAAATTAGGACGTATGTAAAGGTTAACTTTATGTTTTGCTTATATAAAAGCGAAGGTAAATAGATATGTTTATTTCACATATTATTTATCTTCGCTATTGTTATATTACTGCAGAAATAGTAAAAGTGAAAGAATGAAGAATGAAGGAGTTAGAGAAAAAATCCCAAGGATTTTTGAATATAAAGTGCTTTCGACTAATTTAATTTTAAGTTTTTTGTAGCAAAACATCCATAATTTTTTCACTTTTAACTGTTTATTCTTTCATTTTTTATTCTTTTATTAACAAATAGTGTTTTAATACTTAGAAAATATGGTAGAATTTTAAGGAGAAAGGAGTGATTAACATTATGAATAAAGCATTGGAAGTTTTAGAAAAATATTTTGGATATAACTCCTTTAGAGAAGGACAAAGTGAAATAATATCAAATATTCTAAGGGGAAGGGATAGCCTTTGCATTATGCCAACAGGTGGAGGAAAATCAGTTTGTTATCAAATTCCTGCTTTAATTTTTAATGGAATTACTTTAGTTATATCTCCTTTAATATCCTTAATGAAGGATCAAGTTGATTCAATCAATGATATAGGAATAAAAGCTGAATATATAAATAGTACTCAAAGTTTAGACGATATAAAGGAAATATTAAAAAGATGTTATGATGGAGAAGTTAAGCTTTTATATATAGCACCAGAAAGATTAGAAAGTGAATATTTTAATAAGATGTTAAGAAAGCTCTGGGTAAGTCAAGTTGCAGTAGATGAAGCACACTGTGTTTCTATGTGGGGACATGATTTTAGAAAGAGTTATAGATTTATAGCTCCTTTTATAAAAAGCTTAAATGTTAGACCTGTAGTTACTGCATTTACAGCTACAGCAACTACAGAAGTAAGAAAAGATATTTTAAACCTTTTAGAACTTATTAATCCATATGCATATTTAGGTAGTTTTGATAGAGAAAATTTATCAATATGTGTACATAAGGAAGAAGATAAAGCTGAATTTATAAAAGATTATATAAGAGATCATGAAGAAGCTTCAGGAATAGTTTATTGTTCGACGAGAAAAGAAGTTGATGCTTTATGCTATTACTTAAAAGAAAGAGGAATAGAAGTAGCAAAGTATCATGGTGGATTGAAGGATGAAGAAAAAAATTATTACCAAGAAGAGTTTTTAAAAGATAATTTTAATGTAATGATTGCGACAAATGCCTTTGGAATGGGAATAGATAAATCCAATGTAAGATATATAATACATTTTACTCTATGTAAGAACCTTGAAAATTATTATCAAGAAATAGGTAGGGGGGGCAGGGATGGAGAAAAAACGGAATGTCACCTTTTATATAACAGAGAAGATATAAGAACATTAGAATATTTGATATATACTACTGTAGGTAATACGAGAAAAGAAATTGAAATAAGAAAGCTTCAAAGTATGGTGGATTTTTGTGAATATAACAAATGTTATAGAAGTTTTATTTTAAATTATTTTGGAGATAAAAATGCAAAACCATATTGTAATAATTGTAGCAATTGCTTAAACAATGAAGAACTTAGAGATTTTACAATAGAAGCACAAATGATTTTATCATGTGTATATAGAACGAGAGAGCAATATGGAATTTCTGTATTAGTTGATATTTTAAGAGGATTTAAAGGTCCTAAGATAATTCAAAATAATTTAGATAAATTAACTACATATGGAATCATGAAAGAGTATAGCAGTAAATTCATAAGAGATTTAATTAAAACCTTATTAGATCTAGGGTATGTTAATTTAAAAGATGGTACATATTCAATGCTAAAATTAAATCCTAAATCAATTCGAGTATTAAAATCTCAAGAGAAAGTTATTTGTAAACTAAGTGAAGATATTGAAGAAAAGATTGAAAATAAAGACTTATTTAATAAGCTAAAATTCTGGAGAAAAGAAAAAGCCAATATTCTAGGAATAAAACCATATATTATATTTTCAGATTCAACTCTTATTGAACTTGCTAACAAAGCTCCAAAAGATAAAGAGGAACTACTTAGCATTAGAGGTATGGGAGAAAAGAAATTTGAAAAGTATGGGGATGAAGTTTTAAATATAATAATGTATCTTTAATTTATTTAAAGATACATTATTTTTACATTTAAATATAAAAAATGTATATTATGAAAAAGTGTTGAGGTAATAAATAAAAAATAATAAATATGGAAAAGTATATAAAATTAGAGTATAATATATACATATAATAAATATCTGTAAGTAAAAGGTGTTAAATATGATAGAAAAATTAATATATAGGTTTGTTGATGATTTAGGTGAGTATAATAATTATAATAATGAACAAATAGAGCAAGCTAAATATGCTTTAAAAGTTGCTGTGTATGAAGTTATAAAGATGGTACTAATAATCTTTATATTTTCTTTAGTTGGCTATTTTAAAGAAAGCCTATTAATAATTTCTATAATGTCAATTACAAAACCCTTTATTGGAGGATATCATGAAGATACTCAAGTAAAATGTTTTATTGCCACACTGATAATAGTAAGTTTAATAATTATTTTATTTGAAAATAATAAATTGAGCTTCATAAGTTTTGTTATATTAAATTTAATAAGTATATTTTCTATATATAATAAAGCTCCAATTATAAATGATAAAATGCCAATTACTAGAGAAGATCTTATTAGGAAAAATAGAAAAATTGGAATAAGTACTGTAATTATATTGGCTATATTATCGATTATTCTTTTTAAAGTTACAATGCTTTCACAAATAATAGTTTGGACAATTTTAGTACAAGCTATGTTGATGTTTAATAAATATGAAAAAAAGAAGGAGGTGAAGTAAATGAAAATAAAGAAGTGTTTAGGAACTTTTGTATTATTTTTAGCAGCACTTTTAGTAAATGCAGCACCAGCATCTTTAGCAGGCACAGGCGTAGAAGATATGCCAGAATCAATGAGAAAGACTAGATAGAGGGGTTTAATATATGTACACTGGGATATATGATATTATAAATAGTTTGCTTCAAACTATTATGATTATTAGTACAATAAATTATTGTGTTGATAAAAAATATAAAAAAAATGCAATAAAACTAATTGTATTAACAGTAGTGATATCCTCAGCAACAATACTGATTACCTCATTTATGGGAAATTATAGCTTATCAATTATAATAATGCATATAGTATCATTGGTTTTTACGATTTCTCCCTATTATAAAGATAAATTATCAGCAATTATTGGATTTAGCATAATATATTTTATAATTTGTATACATTCTATTATTAGTAATATTATACTTAGCTTTATTACCAATATTATAAATGTTAGTAGCAAAAATATGAATTCACTAATGATATTAACTATATATTTTTCTTCATATATTGTTGCATATTTTGTTTTAAGGAATATGAAATTTATGTATAAATTATATTTAATGATTAAATCAAGAATTTCATCTATAATTACTTTTATTATAATGACAATAATACTTGATTTTATAATATCATTATCATTTATAATTAATGGTAAGGACAATCCAATATTTGAAGAAATAATATTTTTATTATTAGGTGCATTTATTATTTTCGTAACTTGGTATTTTGCAATTATAAATAAGAAATCTAATGAAATATATACTTTAAATAAGGAGTTAGAAAAGAAAATTGCTGAACTAAAAAAAATAAAACATGATTATGGCTCACAAGTTTCATATTTATATGGTGCATATCTTATGGGAAACTATGAAAAATTAGGTGAGTTATTAAAAAAAATAATAGAGGGAAATGATATTTCAACTCAAGTTAAAGTTTTGAGTTCAGAGGACTCCATTATATCTCAAATAGTTAACAGTACAGATTTAAAAGGTGTAGATGTACTTATAGATGAAAAGGCTGAATTAAAAGATGCCGATATAAATGAACTAGATCTTCAAAAAGTTATTTCTAATATAGTAAGAAATTCTATAGAAGCATTAGAAGGTAGAGGCTTATTAATGATAAATAGTTATTACTCTTATAATCATATCATAATAAGCCTCCAAAATAATGGACCGGAAATTGATAAAAACATTATAAATAGAATTTTTGAAGAAGGATTTTCTACAAAAGAAAATAAAGATGGAGATAATGGATTTGGGTTGCATATAGTAAAAGAGATAGTTGATAAATATAATGGAAATATTAGGGTATCAAGTAATAAAGATTTAACTAAGTTTATTATAAAGTTACCTTTATATATTTAATAATGAAATACAGAACATATGTAATATAAATAATTGAGAGTGAAATAAAATAATTATTTAAAAATGAGAGGGAAATGTACAAGTTCCCTCTCATTTTTATTTACTAGCAATTTAGATTTTTTATAAAATATAATATTATTTAAAAAAGCATTATAAAAAATAAGTTATTAATAAATTAAAATTAAAAAATATAGAATATTATAAGGAAATATTGCGTTATGTATATGGAGTGTGTTAAATTAATAAAGGGTATTTTTTATGAATAAAATAATAAAGAAATTATCCTATAGATTAATATAATAATTATATTAAAAAAGTTAGAGCAAATTATGCTAGAAATAATTAAAAACTTAAGATAAAGGAATTGAGGAGTATGTACGAAGGATTGACCGATATTATAATTAGTATTATTCAAAGTATTATGTTTATTATTGCATCAAATTATTGTGTGAATAAACAATATAAAAAAAGTAAAATACAATCAATTATTTTAATAACTATAACAGCACTTTTTATAATCGGTAGTACTTATTTATTAGGAAACTCGAGTTTAGGAATAATAGTAATACATATGGGACAATTACTATTAACAAACTTAATGTTTAAAGATGATAAATTAGGAGCTACTATTGGGTTTAGTATAATATATTCAATAATTGGAATAAGTGCTAATTTATCTTTTATATTATTAACAATATTTAATAATATTTCAAGTTCTGATAATATATATGCAAGTATGATAATTTTGTATTTTACTCAATTTATTATTTCATATTTTGTATTAAAGAATATGAAGTTTATTTATAATATAAGCTTGATAATTAAATCAAGAGTTTCATCTATAATTACTTTAATAATAGGGACAGTAGTATTTGACTTTATAATGTCATTTTCACGTATTATTAGTGATAAGGACAATCCAGTATTCAAAGAAATAATTTTTGTATTATTAGGTGGATTTATTATTTTTATTGCTTGGCATTTTGTAAATATAGATAAAAACTCAAAGCAAGTATATGTACTAAATAAAGAATTAGAAAGTAAGATTAACGAACTGAAAAAAATAAAGCATGATTATGGCTCACAAATTTCATATTTGTATGGAGCTTATCTTATGAATAATTATGATAAATTAGGTGAATTATTAAAAGGAATAATAGATGGAAATGATATTTCAACTCAAGTTAAAGTTCTAAGTTCTGAGGACTCTATTATATCTCAAGTGGTGAACTCTACTGATTTAAAAGAAGTAGATGTTCTAATAGATGAAAGGGCTGAATTAAAAGATACTAAGATAAGTGAGTTAGAACTTCATAAAGTTATTTCTAATATAGTAAGGAATTCTGTCGATGCATTAAATGGAAAAGGGCTATTAATGATTAATAGTTATTATTCATTTAATTATGTTTTAATCAGCATTCAAAATAATGGACCGGAAATTGATAAAAAGATTATTGATAGAATTTTTGAAGAAGGATTTTCTACAAAAGAAAATAAAAATAGGGATAATGGATTTGGATTACATATAGTAAAAGAAATAGTTGATAAAAATAATGGAGATATTAGTGTAACAAGCAATAGGAAATTAACTAAGTTTGTTATAAAATTACCTTTACTTATTTAATAATGAAAAATAAAATACACATAATATAAATAATTGAAAATACAATAATGATGATTACTCAAGAAATGAGGGAGAAGCTGTTAAAGTTTCCCCCTCATTTTTATATATTTTGAATTTTTATCTTTTTATTATTTTTAGATAGAATTATTCCAATAATTAATAGTATAGGGAATATGCTTGAGGATAAAATTCCAATCTTTATATTATCATTAAAAACACTAGATACGCTGCCTACAATAGTTGGACCAAGTGAGCATCCTACATCTCCTGCAAGTGCTAAAAAAGCAAACATTGCAGTTCCACCCTTCTTTAGTATCGATGAAGATATACTAAAGGTTCCAGGCCATAAAATACCAACTGAAAACCCACAAATACCACATCCTATAAGAGATAGTAGTGGCCAGGGGGATAGGGATATAATAATATAGCTTATAAAGCAAAGCAAACTACAACATATCATAGATATTTTTAGGTTTATTTTTTCACCTATTTTACCATAGACTGTTCTAGATATACCCATCATTATTGCAAAAAACATTGGACCAGCTAAATCACCAAGGACTTTATTACCATTAAGGCTTTTTTCTGCAAAAGTAGATGCCCATTGACTAACAGATTGTTCACTTGCTCCAGCACATATCATTAAAAGTACCATTAGCCAAAATACTTTGTTTGAAAGTAATTCTTTAATTGTTAAACTATTTTCACCGTCTTCTATTAAATGTAAAATAGGAACTTTTATAAAAAGAAAAATATTTAATATTGGTATTAAAGACCAGAAGATTGCAAGGTATTTCCAATTTGAAATTCCAAATACACTAAAAAATATCGTTGATATTAAAACTACAGCAACGTGTCCCCAACAATAAAAAGAATGTAATAGGCTCATTGCAGCTTCTTTATTATCTGTTGGACATGCTTCTACTATAGGACTTATTAAAACTTCAATTAATCCACCACCAATAGCATAAATCATAACTGAAATTAATAATCCAATAAAAGGATCACTAAAAATTTCAGGAAGAATTGTTAATGATATTAGACCTAGCCCAGCGCAAATATGAGCTATTATTACAGAAAGCCTATAACCTATTTTATCTATAAATCCAGCAGCAAGAAAATCAATTACTAATTGAAATCCAAAATTGAAAGTAACTAAAAATGTTATTTTTGAAATTGGGATATTATAAGATGATTGAAAAGTTAAAAATAATAGTGGAATAAAATTATTTATTATTGCTTGCACAATATAGCCAATGAAAGAAGCGTACATTGTATGTTTATAAGGAAAAGTCATGTTATCCTCCATTTTATAAATTTAAGTTAAAGATTACAAAGTATATTATACAATAAATGAATATATTTTATTAGTATCATGTTGAAAATATTAACATATTAATGATTATTTGGTAAAATATATATAATATGAACAATATATGTTGATGTACTTAGCAATGCTTTCAAAAGTATCTTTGTATATAAGTCACTACATAAAGAGTAAAATATTTTATTTAGTGCGCCTTTTGGATATAAAACGCTTAAGATAATTTATGCAAACAAAAATTTAACTGTATAATTTGATGCTTATTAAAGATAGTAAACAATTCTAAAAGATAAAATAAATACGTCTAGCAATAAAACATTAATAGGGGGAATTATGAAAACAATCGTTATTTACAAATCTAAATCAGGGTATACAGAAACATATGCAAAATGGATTTCAGAAGATCTAAATTGCGATTTAAAAGTAGCTGATGATATAACAGTAGAAAAACTTGAAAAATACGATGTAATTATTTATGGTGGCGGACTTTATGCTGTGGGCATTAACGGATTAGCATTAATAAAGAAAAACTATGATTTATTATGTAACAAGAAAATTGTTATTTGGGCAACAGGGGCAAGCATAGGAAGAAAAGAAGAGCTTCAACAAGTATGGGATTATAATTTTAATAAAGAGCAATTAAATTATATTAAAACTTTTTATTTGAGAGGTGGATTTGATTATAAAAAGCTAAACACAGCAGATAAAATTCTAATGAATATGTTAAAAATAAAATTAAGATTAAAAAAACAAAGAACAGAGGATGAACAAGGTATGTTAGATGCATATAATATTGCAGAATATCATTGTAATAAAGAAAATATTAAGGATTTAATTAGGTATGTAAAAGAGTTAGATGAGTAATAATTTACTGTTAGGTTTGAATATGACAAGTTAATTAGTTGAATAATTTGGAATATTGAGATTTGAGAAATGAAAACTTTCTTTGAAAATTGAATGGTACAGTATTTGGAATATATTTTATAATTAATTAGTAATTGTATTAAATTCTTATTAATATAAAAGGGGAAAAGTTTTATGGATTTATTATTTATTATGGGTTGCGTTATCGTAACAATATTTATTATTTACAATGTGATATGCTACAAAAATAAAAAAAGTGTATATATGCTAAATGATAAATATATTATTTTAAATGCTAAATACTATAGTACACAATTGATTTTTGGGATAGCTAATTCACTTTTATTACTTGCTTTTTACTTAGTGTGGAATAGAACTGGTAAAAAGCAACCAAATTTTATTATCATAACAATAATAATTTTTTTGGGATTAAACTATATATTAGAATTTTATGCAAGAAAGAAAGGTTATATAGGTACTAAAGAATAATCTTAAAATACTACTAAGAAAAAATTAAATATAAGTTAAAGAAAATATCGCTTTATTCAAAAGAGAATGTGCGTTTTTAGTTCTCAATAAAAATATAGAGATTATTATGAAATAGATTTATATTAATAAATTTTATGGAATTAAGTAATATGTAGTATAAAAAGAACATATCAATATGGATTTATTGAGAGATAAAAATACCGCATACTCACTCCTGAATAATGCGGAATTTAGAAGATTTTATAGTAGAGTTTATCTAAGGAGTTAAAAATGATATTGCTACTTCGCCATCACCAACTAGTGCTATTATTTTTCCAGGGGCAATATTACGGAGATAAAATTTATAGTTATACGGTACTAAGCTCATATATTCAATATTCATTTCTTCATCAAGGATCATGATTTTAGTAGGAGTGTTGGTAGTTAATAGTATGCCTATATCTACATTAGTTGAATTATTAAATTTATAAAAACCTTCTGTATAGGTTTTTGAAATAGTTGGTATAGGTGCAGCATAATTAGATGTTGTACTTGCATTAACACTGTTAGGAAATAATATAAGTAATACTAGAGTTAAAAATATTTTTTTTATCATTTGTATTCTCCTTTGTTTTTTCTTAGTTTTTGATAAAAATATTTTTTTATACTTACAAAGTAATTTTCAATGTTTATTTAGTTTGAAATTAAAATATATTATGTAAATATATAGAAATAAAATCATATTTATAAAAATGAAGAAGAAGAAGCATTAAAACAATTAGATGAAATTGAAGATTTTTTCAGACAAAATCCTAATGGAATTTATAAGATGCCAACATATACAGATAAATTTAAATAAATATGAAAGTATAAAGATAGTAGATCTGTTCTAGAATGTATTAAATTAAAAATTATAATTTAATACACTCTAGAGCTTTTTTGCTATGTGAAGATTTATAATATAAAAAGAGAAAATATATGTTTTCAATTTTGATACGTTACTTAAATAAGTCTATTAATAATTAACATCATAAGACATTAATTATGTAGATTATTAATTCAAACATATATATAATAATAAGTACTTTAAAAAAGGAGGGGTGTATATGAATTTAAAGGATATGATGAACTCAGTTTTAAAGTTAAGTTCTAGTATTTCAAAGAATAATGGAATGGCTTTCTTTAAAAAGGGGCTAGTATCTAAGGTTGTAAGTAAAAAGATAAATGATACTTATCACATATATGGTAGAGTTTTAGAAAATAAATATGAATATAGCACTCATTTAAAGTTTGATTCTAATAATAAAATAATTGATACTAAATGTAGTTGCAATCAATTTGCAGAAAATAGTAAGGAAATGAAAAATTATGTTTGTAGCCATTTAGTATCTACTATGTATAGATTTTATTATGCAATATTAAATAATAAACAAAAAGAAAATAAAGATGAAGAAAAGAATGAAATAAATAAGAAAATACTAAAATTATATATAAAGATAAAGCAAGTTAAAGTAAATAAAAATGAAGAATATCATTTGGAGCTTAGAGCAGGAGAAGAAAATACAATTGCAGTAGAAGCATTAGGAAAATTTTTATTTGATGATAATAATAATTTTAATAAAAATGATACTTTAATAATAGATTTTTTAAAGGCAAAATTTAAAGAAAACAAAAGTAGAATAGTAGAGGGTAGAAGCTTTGTACTATATAAAAATGAGCTTAGAAGTTTTCTAGAATTAATATATGATAATAAAAATATAACTTTAACTTATGATTATATGAACTATAACTCAATTATCCATAAAGAAGATATGCCTTTAATATTTACATTAAAGAAAAAAGGTGAAGCTTTAATAGTAAATCCTCAAAAGAAGAGTACAATACCAATTGATGATAAAAAAGATGTTTGGATATATGATAAAAAAATATATTTACCAACAGAAAAACAATTAAAATATTATAAAGCAATATACGATAAGTTAGCTGAAAAGGGTAATTTAATTTATAAAAATACTGAAATTAATTTAAAAAAATTATTATTTATATTAGGTGAAATTTCAAAGGATATAATTATAGATGAAACTGTAAAATATGAAATAAATAAAGTTAATACTCCAAGATTTTATATAGAAAAAGAAAATGAAAATATATATTGTAGTATTGATATAAATTATGTAAATAGCTTAGATGGATTAAAAGATATTAGAGCTAAAGAAAAAATAGAAATGGAGATAGAAAGATATAAGTTTATAAAGCACAAAGATAAATTTATATTTATAGGAAATGATGAGGATAAATACATATTACTAAGTGAAGGAATAAATCATTTTAATAAAATTGGGATAGTTACTTTATCTAATGAATTTGGTGAAATAAAACTTATAAAATCTAAAGATATATTAAGCGAAATAGAAGAAATAGACGATTATTATAAGTTTGATTATAAGATAGATGGAGTAGATTATAGCGAAATAGCAGAGATAATAGAAAAAATAAAAAAGGGAAGTTCCTTTTATAAAACTAAGGAAAACAATTTTTTAGATTTAAAGGATATGGAAGTAGTTGAATTTTTTAAAACAATAGAAGAACTGAATTTATTTAATAATGTTTATAAAGAAGAAATATATGTTGATAAATTTAATTTATTGCATTTAGAAAATAAAATAAGAAATAAAAGAATTCCATTTATAACTGGAGAAGATAAGATAAATAAGTTAATAAACAATTTAAGTAATAAAGAAAAATACTATGATATTCCAAAGGACTTAAATGCTACACTTAGAGATTATCAAATTAAAGGATATAATTGGCTAAAGACAATAGAAAATTTAGGCTTTGGAGGAATATTAGCTGATGATATGGGACTTGGTAAAACCATTCAAACAATAACATTATTACTTTCAAATAATAATAATAAAAAGAGTTTAATTATAACTCCAACGTCTGTAGTGTACAATTGGAAAAGTGAATTTGGAAAATTTGCAAATACTTTAAATGTGGGAGTAATTCACGGAAGTGTGAGTGAAAGAAATAAAGTTAAAGATCATTATAAAGAATACGATGTTTTACTAACCACATATGGGACTTTAAGAAGTGATTGTGAATGGTATAAAGATAAAAAGTTTGACTTTTGTATAATTGATGAAGCACAAAATATTAAAAATAAAAAATCTAAAATTTCAGAATTAGTTAAATCAATAAAAGCAAATTGTAAACTAGCCTTAACAGGAACACCAATAGAAAACAATTTACTAGAATTATGGTCAATATTTGATTTTATAATGCCAGGATATTTATATAATGAAGATAGATTTAAGGGTAAGTTTTTATATGGAGATGATGAAAGTTTAAAAGAGCTAAAAGAACTTATTTCTCCATTTATATTAAGACGATTAAAAGAAGATGTGCTAGATGAATTACCAGATAAAATAGAAAAAGAATACTTAATACAAATGACATTTAGTCAAAAACAAATTTATAATTCATATATGAAAGAAGTTAAAAAGAAACTTAAAGAAAATAAAAAAATCAAAGATAATAAAATTGTTATTTTATCTTATCTTACAAAATTACGTCAGCTTTGTTTAGATCCATCTTTATTAATAGATGATTTTAAAGAAGAAAGTGCAAAGATAAAAGTAGTTAAGGAAATAATAAAAGAAACTACAGATTTAAATAAAAAAATAATTATATTTTCACAATTTACATCTGTATTAAAAAAGATAGGAGATAAATTAGAAGAGGATAATATTAGCTATTTATATTTAGATGGAAGCATTAAAGCAAAAGAAAGAATAAATTTAGTTGATGAATTTAATAATAGAGATAAAAATATATTTTTAATTTCCTTAAAAGCTGGTGGCGTTGGATTAAACTTAACTTCAGCTAGCGTTGTAGTCCACTTTGATCCTTGGTGGAATCCAGCAGTTCAAGATCAGGCAACAGATAGAGCTCATAGAATTGGTCAAAAAAATATAGTTGAAGTAATAAAGCTTATATCTAAAGATACTATTGAAGAAAAAATTATAAAACTTCAAGAAGAAAAGAAAGAATTAATTAGTAAAATTATAGATGGAGATATGCTAAGTGGAGAAACGTTAAATACAATAACAGAGGAAGAGCTACTAAAACTATTTAGCTAATTATAAAATGAGAATATAAAGGCTACGATAACTAGATATGTTCCATAAGCTAAATAGCTACGCAAAGAAGTGCTAGGATTGGAAAAACTACTAAGCCAAGAGTTTTGGTTAACTCGCTACGCTCAGACAAACCAACAACACTAAGGCCTAGTAGTTCTTCCTTCACCAAGTACTTCTAATGCTCACTATATGCTTACTCCACATATTCTATTTATCTTCGCCAACTTATATTTCTAATTTATAATAATAATCAAAAAGTTTTAAGGGATAAGAGTGAAGAATGAAAAAGTTGAATTTGAGTTTTACATATCAGGTATTGAATACTTAGCGAAGCTATCTGAACTTAGTTTGAAGTTTGATCTGCTGAAGCTTATCTGAAGCAGATTTACATTAACTTTTCACTCTTTCACTCTTAACTATTCACTAACTACAGGAGGTGCAGTTTTAATGGATATATATACAATAGGACATTCAAATTATACAGTTGAAAAGTTAATAGATATGTTAAGATATTATGATATTAATTGTGTTGTGGATATTAGAGGGACACCTTATTCTAAATATAATGTTCAATTTGATAAAGAAACCATAAAGTATACTTTAACTAAAGCAGGATTTATATATATTTATATGGCTAAGGAGCTAGCTGCAAAGAGAATAAATAAGGTTTCCTATAATGAAGAAGGGTATTCTGATTTTGAAAAAGTTATTCATGAAGATGATTTTATTAAGGGGATTGAAAGGCTAAAGGACGGATGTAATAAAGGGTATAGAATTGCTTTACTTGGGGCAATGCAAGATCCAATAAGATGTCATAGAAGTATATTAGTTGGAAGGGCTTTAAAAGAAGCTGGATTTAATGTAATGCATATTTTAGATGATTATTCTATAAAGAATCAAGATTATATTAATGAAAGAGTACTTGATAAATATTTCCCTGATAGATCACAAATAACTATAGATGCTTTATTAGGAAATGAAATGAGCATAGAAGAAATGATAAACGAAGGATATAGAATGGCTAATAAAGAAATTGGTTATAGAATTGAATGTTTGCCTATAGAGAAAAAGAGTTAGTAGGGGTCACTTAACTTAGCAAAGTTATTTTAGTAGAAAATCCATTAAAAACTTTAATTTATATATTTACTTAAACTAGTATATTTATTATTTGATATACGAAAAAATAAATTATAGAGATTAGTAATTAAAATATGTATTTGTTAAAAATAAAGAACTCTATGAGAGGAGGGAAATGTTTATGAGATATGTTATAGTTTGTGTAGTAAAAGGAGAAGCAGGTGATTTTAATAATGAAATGAGAAAAGATATATTTCAAAAATTTAAGGCTAAGTCCTCAAAGTTACCTGCACATTTTACTATAAAAGCACCATTTGAATATGATAAAAGTATAAAAGATTTAGAAGATGCTTTATATAAGTTTAGTAAAAATGAAAAGAAAGCAGAGTTTATAATGAATAAATACAATCATTTTGATGATAGAGTTATTTATATGGATGTTAATATGTCTAATGAAGGAAAAGTTATTCATGATAAACTGATAGATGTTTTAAATAATTTTGATTATATTGAGTTTAATAAAAAAGATGGAAAAGATAAAATTTTCCATGTTACATTAACATCTAAAAAGGTACCTCCAATATATAAGGAAGTATGGGAATATGTAAATAAGTATCCATTTGAATTTAATTGTTACTTTGATAATATAAGTATATTTAAATGGGCAGATAATACATGGAAATTACACAAAGAGTTTATTATAGGAAACTAAAAAGAAAAATGATAATATATAAAGTGATAATAATAAAGCGATAAATATGAAGTAATAAATAAGGAAAGTATAAGTAAAAGTTATAAAATTGAAAAGAATAAATAAGAAAAGAAATAAATTTAAATATTAATAAATAATAAATAGAAAAAAAAATTAAGTATCTCAAATTATGAGATGCTTATTTTTTATATCATTTTACAATGGTATTTTGATAAAATAGTAATATATATCTTTATATAATGAGATAATGATATAATTAATTATATTAGCATAATATTTTATTAAAAATATGTTGATTTTATTGATATTTTAATATATCATATATTTAAATATCAATAAGTTATTAATATTATGACTTTATAGGGGGCGATTTTATGGAAGAAAACAGAGAACAGTGGGGATCGAAATTAGGATTTATTATTGCAGCAGTAGGTTCGGCAGTAGGGTTAGGGAATATCTGGAGGTTTCCCTATATAGCATATACAAATGGGGGAGGAGCATTCTTAATACCTTATTTCTTTGCTATATTTACAGCAGGTATTCCATTATTAATATTAGAGTATGGATTAGGACATAAATATAAGGGATCAACACCACTTGCAATTGCAAAGGTAAAGAAAAAGTGGGAATGGCTTGGATGGTGGCCAACTATAAATGCATTTATAATTTTAACATACTATTCTATGATTTTAAGTTGGGCAGTAAATTATTTAAGGTTTAGCATAAATAAAGGATGGGGAAGTAATACTGATGAATTTTTCCATACAGACTTTATTAAATTATCTAGTTCACCATTTGATTTTGGAGGAATGATTTTACCTATACTAATAGGAATAGCAATTATTTGGTTTTTAAGTTGGTTTATATGTTATAAAGGTATAAAGGCTGGAATAGAAAAAGCTAATAAAATTCTTCTACCTGCACTTGTAATTATAATGATTATAATAGCAATTAGAGCTGTTAATTTAGAAGGAGCATCAGAAGGACTAAATACACTATTTACACCAGATTGGTCAAAGGTTATGGATCCAAAGGTATGGGTAGCTGCTTATGGACAAGTATTCTTTTCGCTTAGCTTAGCAATGGGAATAATGATGACTTACTCTAGTTATCTACCTAAGAAAACTGATATAAATAACAGTGCATTTATGACTGCATTTGCAAATTGTGGTTTTGAATTTTTATCAGCTATAGCTGTATTTTCTATATTAGGATTTATGGCAAGTGCTAAGGGGATACCAATGAGTGAAGTTGTATCAAGTGGAGTTGGACTTGCTTTTGTAGTATTTCCAGCGGTATTTACTGAAATGGGAGCAGTAGGAACATTTTTAGGTGTATTATTCTTTTTATGTTTGTTATTTGCAGGTTTAACATCATCAGTATCATTAATAGAAGCTGTTTCAGCGCCATTTATAGATAAATTTGGATGGGCAAGAAATAAAGTTGTTGCAGTAATTTGCTTAATAGGATTTTCAATTGGAATATTATATTCTATAGGAGCAGGTCTCTACCTATTAGATATAATAGATAATTTTATAAATAATTATGGAATTGTGGTAGTTGGATTACTAGAAGTTATATTAATTGGTTGGATAGCTAGTCCAGATATTGTTAGAGGGCATACAAATGAAATATCATATTTTAAAATAGGTAAGTGGTGGAATATTTGCGTTAAGTTTGTAACACCAGTTATATTAATATTTATGTTAGCACAAAGTCTAATTACGGAAATTAAAGCACCTTATGGCGGATATGATATTTCAGCATTATTTGCTTATGGATGGAGTATTATTGGATTTGGGATAATTCTTGCACTTATAATAAGCAAAAAGCAATGGAAAAGCAAAAATATATTAGAGTAATTAAAAAGGGGGTACTATATAATGACAGGAGTAGCGTTATCATTCTTTGCATTAGGAGCTATTGTTTTATGGGGGGGATTAGCATTAACCCTTGGAATAACTATATATAATGAAAGAAAAGAAACAGCTTAGAAAATTTATGGTTGACTAAAAGAAGGACTGTAGTATTACAATTATTGTTATACTACAGTCCTTTTTGCTATTTCACAAATTGAATTGTCAATTCTTCACTCTTATTTATCAACTGTCAATTATTCATTTTCAATTGCTTATATTATTCTCCAGGGCTCTTGTACTTTTTCTTGAAGAATTTTATATTCTACTTCTTTTGCTACCTCTCTAGGTATTTTAAGCTTCTTCAATTTATTAGTAAATTCTGAAGAGAAGACTTTTACTGATTTACCTATTTGTTTAGTAGATAAATTAAATACTTCTAAAGGAGTTAAAAAGTCATTACTATCTCTAAATTCATCTAAATACCTTGAAGCAACAGTAGATGCCTCAATTGCACATGAATTAATTTTATCTATTAATTGTTTATTAAATTCATCTGGGTATGTTAATTCAAGAACTATTCTGTAATTAGTTACTCTTGTTTGTTTGCAAGGAATTTTTGTAGTTAATTCATTACCATCAACTTCACCTAGATAATTAATTATATAATCATTCTTTATTTCAGGAATATCAACAGAAGTTAATACTTTTGTATAAGTGTTTTTTATACTATCAGCTGAATATTCTTTTCTATTGTTTATTAAATTTTCTGAAGAGTAATCATTTTTTGAAGTTGGATAATCTTCTGAGGCAGAATCATATTTAGAATCACTTCTGTAGCATATAAATGAATCTATTCTCCTTAGATCTAGGCCGAAGAATACCCAAGTGTTCCTAAACCATCGTAAACCAGAAATTGATCTACGATCTACATTCAATAAAAATGCCCAATAGTTTCTACCACTAGTTTCCCATATATAAGTAAATTTAAATAGACAAAAACTAATAGAGCCAGGACTTACAGCTTTAGTTTGAGCACCACCGGAGGAACTTAGTTTTTGCACCCCTGCACTGTTTTTAGATGGAGTAAAGTTTGGTGGGGCACCTATATTTAAATTACTTCCCATAGGTGGAGCACCTTGAGATCCAGGAAAAGAGAAATTGCCACCAGGACCAGATCCAGGACCAGCACCAGGACCAGGGCCAGGTGTTGGAAAGCCAGGGATTAGATTTCCAAGTGGAGGTGGTCTTAATCTAGAATCATCTGAGTAAAGAATTGAATCATCATCATTAAAATTCATTGATAAACTCCTAATATATTATTTTATAATCATTATAAGTAAAATGACTTTAAAATGTTACTTTAAATTATGGAATTTATAGGGTAACAATACTTCATTATTTTTAATACAGATATTATGAGGTGATAGAGTTGGGATAGAAATAAGACATGCTAAATTAGATGATTATAAATATATAAGTAATATATCAAAGGAGCTACATAACTTTCATGTTAAAAATAGACCTGATATATATAAAGAAGCTAGTAAGACTATATATAAATCATATTTTAAAGAATTATTAAATGATGAAGGTATTGAAATTATAGTAGTAACTAAAGATAAAAAGATAGTTGGTTATGCGATGATACGATATATAGAAATTAAAAATATGGATTTATTAAATGACAAATTCTTTGCATATATAGATGAAATTTGTATAAAGGAAAGCAATAGAGGACAAGGTTTAGGAAGAATGTTATTTGATTATTTATATGATTTAGTAAAGAGTAATGGGGCTGAAAGTCTAGAACTTGGAGTTTGGGGATTTAATGAATATGCTATAGGGTTCTATAAAGCTATGGGGATGGTGGAGAAGAACATAAGAATGGAGAAGAAGTAAAGTCAATGGAAAATTGATAATTGATAATGGACAATTGAGGAAATAATTCACCTATATCATATATTTTCCATTTTATGATATAACTTTCTTTAATCAAGAAATACTTTTGCGTATATTAACCACTATCTTTAACAGACTTATTATCATCTTTATATTTTATATAATATTTAACATTATATATTTTAAAATCATTTCTTGGGAAATCATCCTTAAAACTTCCACTATGCATATAAACATTATAAATAGATTCATCATTTATTAATTCTATATCAACTAGTTTCATACTTCTATGCTTTGCAATTATTTTAAATCTATAAAAAATAGACAAGCATGGAGTATAAATCTTTAATTTATGCATTTGTCCTATGATTTATAGATGGGAGTTTCTAATAGTATTTATTGAGATAACAATAAATTATTAGTGGAGGCTTTCAAAGACTATAAAGATTTGTTTATTAAAAGATTGAATTTCTTGAGGAGATAATTCACTTACGTTGAATTAAGAAAATTACGAGCATTTTAGATGTGGAAAGGGGATCGCGTTTCGCGAGCCTCTTGCAGAATTTATAAAAAATGGACTATAAGGGTTGTAAAGGGAGTCGCTTTTCGCGACTCCCTTTAGTTTTTATGTTAGAAAGTGTGTTTATTTATAATATATAATTGCAAATTAATAATAAAAAGATATTTATATTATTTATATATGCATTATTTAAATGTATTTGGTAAAAAAGTTCAAAATATTATTGACTTTTCATGTATATACTGTATATAGTATACATATACAGATTATACAGTTGTATGAGGTGAAAAATGAAAATATTAATTAGTAATTCATCTAAGCTTCCAATATATGAGCAGATAGTTAACTCAATAAAAGAAGAAATTATAAATGGAACATTGGAACCTAATGAAAAATTGCCATCTATAAGGTCTTTAGCTAAGGATTTAAATATAAGTGTTATTACAACAAAAAGGGCTTATGAAGAGCTAGAAAACCAAGGCTTTATTGAAACTGTTGGGGGAAAGGGTTGCTATGTATCGTATTTTAACAAGGAGCTTGTTTATGAAGAAAAGCTTAAGGAAATTGAATATAAGTTAGAAGAAATTTTGCAAACAGCAAGGGCTATAAAGCTAGATAAGAAAGATATTTATAACATGATAGATTTGTTGTATGAAGGAGAATAGTATGATTAGGGTAGAAAATGTAAGTAAGGCGAGAGGTAAGTTTAAGCTTGATAATATTTCTTTTAAATTAAACGAAGGATTTATAATGGGGTTAGTTGGACCAAATGGTTCAGGAAAAACAACTTTAATAAAGATGCTTCTTGGACTAATTAAAGCTGATGAAGGAGAAATAAAAATATTTGATAAAGATATTTTTAAAGAAGAAATTTATGTTAAAGATAATATTGGCTTTGTATTTGACAATTTAAATTTTTATGGTCATTTAAGTATTAAGGATTTCAAGAAAATAGTTAGTAAGTCCTATTCAAAGTTTGATTCAAATCTTTTTGAGTCTTATTTAAGAAGATTTGGAATTCATAAAAAATTATACGTTGGAGAACTTTCAAAAGGTGAGGCAATTAAGCTTATGATAGCTAATGCATTATCCCATGATGCAAAGCTCTTAATATTAGACGAGCCTACAGCTGGATTAGATCCTATCATAAGAAAAGATATATTAAAGTTACTTCAAGAAGCAATAGAGGATGGAAATAGAAGTGTTATTATTTCTACCCATATAACATCAGATTTAGATGGAATAGCAGATTATATAACTTTTATTAATAAGGGAAAGTTAATTTTCTCACAAGACATGGAGTCTATAAAGGAAAAATACAGAATTTTTAGAGGTTCAAAGGAAGAACTTGAAGAAATTAAATTAAATTTTATTTCTATAAAAGAAACAAAGTATTATATGGAAGGTTTATTTATAAATGAAAAAGGCTTGGATAATGAAAATATAAGTATTCCAACTTTAGAAGATATAATGTTTCACTATGTAAAGGGGGAGCAATAATGTTTAAGCTTATACAAAAGGATTTATTAGTAGGTCTAAAGGTTAGATCATTAAAAGCTGCAATAATTACATTTATAGTAGGATTATTTTTCTTAACTGCTTTTTCATATGTATTTCCAACCTTACTTCCAGTAATGTTTACTTTTATTATTATGATGAATAGCTTTTATTATGACTATTTGAATAAAAGTGAAAGTTTTATGCTAAGTCTTCCAAATAAAAGAGAAGATGTGGTTTATTCAAAATATATATTAACATTAATAATAATTTTTGCTTCATTAATATTAATGTATGTTCTATATGGTATGAATATATTAAATTCTGCAAGAGTTATGGTTTTTCAAGATATAATTGTGTCTATTGTAACTATATTACTTAGCTTTGGAATAATAATACCTATTATATTTAAATATGGTTATAGAATTGGAAGAATTATTGCTCCTATAATAACGATATTTATAGGTTATATGGCTTATAAAAATAGTAGTGCTTATGAATTTATTAATAATGGGAAGGAAACATTACTTATAAGTTTTTCAAGAAAAATAGGAAGACTAATTTATAAGATTTTTAATTTTGAAGGTTATGACTATAAAGTTATGTCAATGAATGTTTATCTTATTCTTATATTTGTTATAGCATTAGTTTTATTTATAATTTCAATATATATTTCTTTAAGAATTTATAAAAATAAGGATTTAGCTTAGGAGGAGAGTAAAATGAATAAAAAATTTATAACAGTAAGTATAAGTATTTTTCTTTTTAGCTTTATCTTTATTTTAGGCTTTAAATTCATTTTGGGAGACAAGCTATTATACGTTGATTCTACTGAAGAAGCCTTTAATAGTAAAGGACCAATAATAAAATACTCTGGATTTGAAGAAGATGAAAATGCTTATAAGATTAAAGTTAATATAAAAAATAATAGTAAGTATTATGCTAGCTTAAACAATGTAAACTTACAGTTTTCACATAATACAAAGGATAAAGTTGGATTTAGTTCAAATAATGCTACTCCTGTATTTAAAGGATATGATAATACTGAGAGAGAATATTTACTGAATTATAAACCTGGAGATAGAGGAGATACTTTTAGTTCTTATTTAGATCCTAATGAAGAAAGGGAATATATATTTGAAATATCTAAAGGAATAAAATTTGATAAAGAAGTTTTTGATACAAATAGAATGTCTATATCTTATGGAGTAAACTATTTTAAATACAGAATAGGAAAGGGTACAGTTATTGGGAATGCGTTTTCTAGAGGCGCTTCAGAATATATAGATAATTCGACGATGCCATTTATAATAGAATAGATTATTTGGGGAAAATTAGATCCCTAGGGGAATTGCCTCTGGGGGCCAGAAAAATATAAAAAAGTAGAGAAATTATTTTCTCTACTTTTTATGCTATATTAAACTACTTAATATACAAAATTTTCTTTTTTAATTCTCAATTATGTGTTCATTTATGAGTTATATATAATAAAATTTAATTAGTTATTATTTTCTTTTTCATAAATTTCTTCATAGGTTTTTTGTTCGTTATTCATATTTTTAACTATTTCTTCTGATTTTTCTCTTCTACACTTTTTGCTTAGCATGCATGCTATTCCTTCCATGTACAACACCCCTTTAAATGTTCTTTTATTTATTACTATTATACTATATTATAATCAATTTATCAATAAAAGTTACTAATTAATAATTGTTATTAATTTATCATGTATGATAAATATTAAATTAACAAATTTTGCATTATAGAAAAAATATTCACACAAATTAGTTCACTTTTATAAATAAGATTCATATTAGTTTTATTATTATCAGTTTTTTATTAATTATTCATTATATGAAAAAATATATGTTTTTCAAAGTTAATAGGTGCAAAATTAAATAATCAATAAATTGAAATAAAAGTGTCATATAAAAGATTTTGTCATATATAAAGCATATAAATGAATATATTTTAGTAAAAAGGGGGGGAGTAAATGAACTTCGAAGAATTTATAAAAAGTGATAGGGAAAGCAGAAACAAAGAAAGATTTGAAGGAACATTTCTTGAGTATTTAGAACTAGTAAAGAAAAACCCAGATATAGCTAAGCTTTCACATAAGCGAATTTATGATATGGTAGTTAGTAAGGGTGTAGAAGTGCTAAAGGGTGAAGAAAACCCTAAAGTAAAAAAGATATATGGAAATGATTCTATAAGAAAGTATGGCTTTTTTAAAGAGGATTTTTTTGGAATTGATAAGGTAATTATGAAGTTAGTAAATTATTTACATTCTGCATCAATGAATGGAGAAGAAGCTAGGCAAGTACTATATTTAGTTGGTCCAGTTGGGGCAGGTAAATCATCATTAGTTGAAGCTTTGAAAAAAGCACTTGTTGAATGTACTCCTATATATTCCTTAAAGGGTTGTCCTATGCATGAAGAACCATTACATTTAATACCTAAACATTTAAGACCAAAATTTGAAGAATTATTAGGTGCAAAGATAGAGGGGGACTTATGTCCAGTTTGTAAGTATAGGCTTATGAATGAATTAAATGGAGAATATGAAAAGTTCCAAGTTGAAACAAAGGGTTTTTCTATTAGATCAAGAAAAGGAATTGGTGTTGTTCCACCAGTAGATCCTAATAATCAAGATACTTCAATATTAACTGGTTCAATTGATATTTCAAAAATGGATATGTATCCAGAAGATGATCCTAGAATATTTTCTTTAAATGGTGCATTTAATGTTGGTAATAGAGGATTAGTTGAATTTATAGAAGTATTTAAAAATGATGTTGAATATCTTCATACAATAATTACTGCAACTCAAGAAAAATCTATTCCATCACCAGGTAAAGGATCTATGATTTACTTTGATGGACTTATAATAGCTCACTCAAATGAAGCTGAGTGGAATAAATTTAAATCAGATCACACAAATGAAGCTATCTTAGATAGAATTGTAAAAATAGAAGTGCCTTATTGTTTAGAGCTTGATGAAGAAGTAAAAATATATGAAAAGATATTAAAAAAGAGTAATTTTAATGCTCATATAGCTCCACATACAATAGAAGTTGCAGCTATGTTTGCTATTCTTTCAAGATTATCCCCGTCATCTAAGGTAGACCCTATAACAAAACTTAAAATATATAATGGAGAAGAAATAGTTGAAAAAGGAAGCACTAAGAGAATTGACATAAATGAATTAAGAGAAGAAGCAGGCACATATGAAGGTATGAAGGGTATAAGTACTAGATTTATAATTAAAGCAATTGATAATGCCCTTTCTAGTTCAGAATATAACTGCATCAATCCATTAAGTATAATGGAAAGTATAATAAAATCAGTTAAGGAAATGGATATTGCAGCTGAAGATAAGAAGAAATATCTTGGGTTTATACAAGATACAATTAGAAAAGAATATAATAAGATTCTTGAAAAAGAAATTACAAAGGCATTTATTCATTCTTTTAGAGAACAAGCAGAAAGCTTATTTGATAATTATATAGATAACGCTGAAGCATTTGTTAATAAAACTAAAATAAAAGATATATCAACTAGAGAAGAGCTAAATCCAGATGAAGAATTTATGAGAAGTATAGAAGAACAAATTGGAGTTTCAGAAAACTCATGCAAAGGCTTTAGAGCAGATGTTACTTCATACATGTTTTATTTAGTTAGAAATGGAAGTAAGATAGACTATACCTCATATGAACCTTTAAAAGAAGCCATTGAAAAGAAACTTATGGCATCTGTTAAAGACCTTTCAAGAATAATAACTAAATCTAGAGTTAGAGATACAGAACAAGCCGAAAAATATAACTCCATGGTTGAAGAAATGCAGAATAATGGATATTGCTTACATTGCTGTGATGTAATATTAAAATATGCTGCAAACAACTTGTGGAAGGATTGATAAAAATGGCAATCTTTAGAGATAATGCAGATAATCCATTAGAGCATGATAGATCAATAGAGGATAGAAGACGGCATAGACAATTGGTTGAAAAGTCTATAAAAGAAAATTTGGGGGATATTCTTTCGGAGGAAAGTATAATTGGAGAAAGTAAGAATAAAAAGTTCAAGATTCCAATTAGAGGAATAAAAGAATATCAATTTGTGTTTGGAAGAAATAATAAAGGGGTTGCCACTGGAGTTGGGGAAGAAAGAAGAGGAGATAAAATTTCAGATGGAAATCCAAAGTCTGGGAAAAGTGGTAATCAAGGTGCAGGCAACTCTCCTGGAGATGATATTTATGAAACAGAAGTAACCATGGAAGAACTTATGGATTATATAATTGAGGATTTAGAGCTACCTAATTTAGATAGAAAAAAATACTCTGAAATAGTAACAGAAAGTTCTGGCAAAAAGCGTGGTTATCAAAGATATGGAATAAATCCAAGGCTTGCAAAGAAAAAAACAGTTGTAGCAAAGCTTGAAAGAAAGCAAGGGAAAAAAAGAGCGTTAAAAGAAGCAGGTTTAGATAGTGATATAAATAGATTTCCTTTTAGAGAAGAAGATCTTAGATATTATAAAGTTAAGAAAAAACCTAAAAAGGAAAGCAATGCAGTAATGCTATTTATTATGGATGTATCAGGTTCTATGGATAGTAGCAAAAAATATTTAGCAAGGTCATTGTTCTTTGTTTTATCTAGATTTATAAAAAGGAAATATAATAATATAGCTTTTGAGTTTATATCTCATACTACTGTTGCGAAGAGGGTAAATGAGTTTGAGTTTTTCCATAAAGCTGAATCGGGTGGAACCTATATTTCAAGTGGACTTAATACAGCTTTAAAATTAATTAAAGAAAAGTATCCACCAGAAATGTGGAATATATACCCTATATATGCTAGTGACGGAGATAACTGGAGTGAAGATAATGAAAGAGCAATGAAATCTGTAAAAGAATTATGCGAAATAAGTAATATGTTTGGCTATGCAGAATTATTACCATCCACTTATTCAACGACAATGTATTATAGATTTAATAAAGAGATAAGTTGTAAAAACTTCGTTTCTGTAATTGTTAAGGAAAAAAAGGATTTATGGGATGCATTGAAGATAATGTTATCTAAAGAGCTGAAGGAGGAATAGTATGGAATACAATGTTAGCACTTTAGAGAAGTGGAATGAAGTTATAGAAGAAAAGGCAAGAGCGCTAGGACTTAAGTTCTATCCTCAAGAGTTTGAGATAATAGGCTTTAATGAAATGTTAGGGTATGAGGCATATGTTGGTATGCCTTCTAAATATCCTCACTGGAGTTATGGTAAAGCATATGATAAAAATAAAACATTGTATTCATTAAATATGACTGGATTACCATATGAAATGGTAATAAATTCCGATCCTTGTCTTGCATATTTGATGAGAGAAAATACATTACTTTTACAAATATTAACTATGGCCCATGTATATGGTCATAATGACTTTTTTGCAAATAATAGAATGTTTGTAGATGGAACTAATGCTAAGGGAGCATTAGAGATGTTTAAGCTAGATGCAGAGATAGTTAGAGGATATATAAATGATCCAAGTATAGGTTATGAAAGAGTTGAAAAAATCCTAGATGCAGCACATGCAATTAGATATCAAATACCTAGAGTAGTTGGAGTAAAGGAATTAAGCAGTGAGGAAATTAAAGAAAGTTTAATTTCTGACTATTATTCTAAAAAAGAAAATAGAAGTATTTTAGATAAAAATGATGAAATACCATTTCCTGATGTATCTAAAATACCAGTTGAGCCTTGTGATGATGTTTTAGGATTTATAATAAAATATAGCTCTTTAGAAGAATGGGAAAAAAATATATTAAGAATAGTAAAAAGAGAAACTCAATATTTTATGCCTCAAATTGAAACTAAAATAATGAATGAAGGTTGGGCAAGTTTTTGGCATTATAATATATTAAAAGAGTTAGACTTAGATGAAGGGCTCCATTTTGAGTTCTTAAAAAGACATAATGATGTAGTAGCACCTATAGTTGGTGGATTAAATCCATATTATATAGGCTTCAAGGTTTTTCAAGATATTGAAAAAAGATTTGGTAGAGAAAAAATATTCGAAGTTAGAAAAACAGAAAGAGATAGCTCTTTCTTAAGAAGATATCTAACAAGAGAATTATGTGAAGAACTAAACTTATTTCAATATGCTAAAAAGAGCTTTGAATATGTAGTTGAAGAAGTCCCAGATGAAATAGGCTGGAGAGAAATTAGAGATTACCTTGCAGATACTTGTGGAGTTGCATCTATTCCATATATAAGAGTAACTAATTTAAATAGAAGGGACCTAACTTTAACATTAGAGCATTTCTTCGATGGAAGAGAGCTTGAAATGTCATATGCTAAAGAAACACTTAAATACGTTCAAGATTTATGGGGACGCAAAGTTACTCTTGTAACAAAAACAAAAGAAGGCAAACAAATAGAGATAGTTTGCAATGAAGATAGAAAGATTTTCATTAATTAGCTAATAGTTATATTTAAAATAAGAAAGGCGAAGATATAAGATATGAATTTACCACATATTTTATTTATCTTCGCCAATTTATAGTTCTTATTTATAATAACTAAAGGTCTCAAAGGTGAATGCGTGAAAATGAAAAAGTGAAGGAGTTGAGGAAAAAATCCATAAGGATTTTAAAGAAAAGTGTTTCACTAAATATTTAAATTGCGCACTAAAAAATACCGCATATTCATTTTGAATAATACGGCACTTTAAATAATCTAATATTTAATTTCATCCTCGTTATAATTTAATACTTCTTTCCATTTATAGTTCCGACAATCATCCAAGTTATTAGCTTCGCACATAATAAAAATGATAAAACTAACGAGATACTTCTATAACCTAAGAAGTTTGTAATTATAACCATTAAGCATTCAACATATATAAATATAGAATAAACCATACTATTATTCTTATCTCTTAGAAATACAGTTCTCTCTTCAGTTTTTACCATTTCTATCTCTTCACATTTTTCTGGATTTTTTATTAATGCCATTGCTTGAATTGTATTAACTAATCCGGCTACACCAAGCCCACATCCTAAACCAAAAAACATAGGATTTGCCTCATTACTATTTCCTTCAATTATAAACCCTGTAATTAGTAAGCTAGCACCTATAACTAAAATAATTACACTAAATATTAAATTCTTTTTCATATATTTCATTACTATTCCTCCTCAAAAATAAATACTTTTTCAATTGTACTATCAAATATAACAGCAACCTTATGGGCAAGATATATTGATGGGTTATACTTACCATTTTCTAATGATATTATCGTTTGTCTACTAACTCCACAAGCCTTAGCTAATTCTTCTTGTGTCATGTTACTTTGCTTTCGTAAATCCTTAATAATGTTTTTCATACTCTCTTAAAGTACAGTTTACTTTACATTTAAACTTATACTTTTCCAAACCTCCTTTTTATCAACATCCCTAATGTAAAACTCGCTTTACACCTAAAAGTATAGTATACTTTACATTAATAGTCAATACTCAAAGGAATATTTTTATAATACTCTACTAACCCATCAAATGAAGCAATTGGTATATCTTTTACGCCTCTATTTTTTAACTCATTGAGAACAAGCAGCCAATATTTTGATGACTCTGATGCCCTTATTCATATACAAATAACATCTTTTTTCCTTCAAGATTTACTCCAATCGCAGCGGAGGATACTTTCGAAAAAACTATGTTATCTTTTCTTACTTTAAAGTAAATAGCATCTATAAATACTATAGGATATACTGTTTCCAAAGGAGGACTTTGCCATTCTCTAATCATAGGAATTACTTTATCCGTTATATTAGAAACTAATGTTGGTGATATGTCCATTCAGTATATTTCATTTACTTGTGATGCTATATCTCTTGTAGTAATTCCTTTAGCATACATCCCAATTATTGAGTTTTCTAAATGTGAAACATCAGTCTTATGCTTTTTTACTATTTCAGTCTCAAAAGAATCTTCTATATTTCTTGGAACATCTAAATTGAAGTAGCTAAGAGTGGATTTCATAGTTTTTCAGCTCCTTCCGTTATGGCTATTAGTTGTGGTTTTATTTTGGTAATCATGTTTATCATAACCAAGATGATTATCTAATTTTGCTTCCAGACTTTGCTGAAGTAATCCTCCAAATAAGTCTTTTAAAACATTCTGAATATTTTCAGCTGTTTAAATACTTTGACCTTTTGCTGATATTTTTATTAATTCTTCCTTTGAAAATGACATAGTCTGTGTTCCCTCCATAATTGATAATTTATTATACCATTTTCTGAAGTTTACACAGACTATTTTAAACTTTCTTTTTATATTTAATGAAATAGTTTTTAGTTACTATATTTTCAATGTCCTTAAGTGTACTTTGAACTTCATCATTATCATTTAAAACCTTAACTTCCTTAATATCAGATGTATTATCCATTATTACAAGGTATCCTTCATCTAAAGTAACACTTTCACAAATATTTTTATTATCAGTAAGGGTAATATCTATTTTTGATATATCTACACTTACTTTTTTATCTTCAGAAGGAATGTACTTACTATCATTAAAACTTCCAAATATAATTCTTTTATCATTATAAATTAATGTATCTACAGAGAAGCATTGGCTAATTGGATTTATTCCAGTAGTCCAACTTAAAATTTCATTATTTTCATTTAGTAAAAAGAGAGTAGTATGTAGTTGCTCATCTTTTTCATGTTTTTCGGCCAAAACAAGTTTTTCATTGCCAATATCTTTTGTAAGTAAAATAACTGCTTTTTCATCTGAAGTTGTTTTGCTAAAGAATCCTTCAATAGATTTTTCTACAGTTGAAGTTTTACTGCTACAACTTATTAAAAAAGAAATTAAAACTAAAGAAAAAGTACTTAAAATAAGTTTTTTCAAGTTTATCCCCCTCCCCAATTTCTATTGTTCAATTTAATATAGATTAAAATGATTTAATAGAAGTCGTAATGCATTTGAACATACATAAATCATCGCAAATATTTTTGCTTTTGCATAGCTTTTATTTTTTAAACCAATCAAAAAACAAACAATCATTTCAATAAATGCAACGAGGATAACAATAGCAAGTGAGTATCTAAATAGTTCTTGAATACTAACAGTCATTTTATTATAGCCCCCTTATTCAATTATACATAAATAATACAATTATGATTTGGTTATAACATATTTTTCTAATACTGTGCTATTCAATTTTCAAAGAACATTTGCATTGCTTAATACGCAATAATATCAATTAGTTCAGTGTAGGAAAAGAATGCAATATAAATAGCAAAAACTTATTGGACATTTTAGATTATTAAGTAGTTAATGAAAAACTGGAGTAAATATAAAAGAAATAAGAGAGTTAAGAAGCTATAGAATTATAAGATAGGATGAAAAAGCTTATCTTATTTTTTATAAATTATTTACCTAATAATTCCTATAATATATAATTATAGGTAATTATTGTGAATGAATTGGCTACAGCAAAGAAATATCTTTCTGAACTAACATGATTGAATGGAAATTCCTTGAATTTTCAGTGGGAAATTGTTTTGAGGAATTGTGTAAATTAAATAAATAGAAGCTAAAGGATATATAAAAAGTATTGAACACAGATTTATTATTGTATGTAAAAAGTAAAAATGAAGTTACAAGATATTTAGTGAAGGGGGCATTATGAAAACTAATAAAAAGAAAAAGATATTAATTACTGTGGTTTCAATTACAATTTCCTTATTAATAATAGGCGGAATATTTATAAACAAAATATTTAATAGAGTTACTAATTCACCAATAATATCTAGTAGTGATAGAAATGAAAAGTGGATAAAAGATATTGAGTTTTTAAAATATCAGCTACCAAAGAAGCATAAGAACTTATTTTTTTCATAAATCAAAAGAAGAGTTTAATGAAGAAATGGATAGTCTATTAAAAAATATATCTATTTATACAGATGAAGAAATAAAAGGTGAGTTAGTTAGACTAATAGTATCAATAAATGATAGCCATACAAGTGTAGGATTAGTTAATAATACGATATATCCATTAAAATTTTTTGAGTTTGAAGAAGGAATTTATTTAATAGATGGATCATTAGAGTACAAAGATTATTGGGGAAATAAATTAATAGCTATAAATGGCCATGAAGTAGAAGAAGCTAAAGAAATGCTTAAACCTTATATAGCAAAGGACAACAATGCCATATTTAAGGACGAATTTTCAGCAGCATTAAGTAATTTTAATTTACTGACTTTTAGTGGACTAGCTGATAGTGATGAAATAACATATACATTTACTAATGGAGATGTTGTTATTAAAGCTATATCAAATGAAGAGCTTAAAGATATATTACTTATATCAGATTATAATGGAACTGATACATTGCCACTATCAAAACAAAATAAAAGTGATATGTATTGGTTTAAATATATAGAAGATAAAAATATAGTTTATGTTAAATATAATTTATGCATGAATATAGATGGATATTCATTTAAAGACTTTACTAAGGAGGTCTTTGAAGGTGTTGATAAAAATAATCCAGAAAAGTTGATAATAGACTTAAGAGATAATAGTGGCTATTGGTTTTTATGCTTTCACTTTTTCTAAAAACTTGCATTTGGATGTAAAGATAGAATTATTGATAAATATAATTGGGGTTGTCTTGATTTTTATCGGAGAAATTATAAAAATTGCAAATAATATTAAAAAGATAGGGAAATTAAGTTCCTCAATTTAATTCTTAATATTAATATATCACGAAAATAAAATCAAATATTAATATTAAATTATTAAGATACCGCATTATTAAAAAATTAATATGCGGTATTTTTATTTTCAATTAGAAATTACTGTGAAGCAATTAAGGAGATTTGATTTTTTTAAGTTCAATAATAGGGATTTAAAAAGTGATATAATTGCATTATATAGCGAGTAAAAAATAGAGTTTTGTAGAGTGACAAATACTTTTGACATGAGCAAAATGGGCAATATCAAATACTTTTGATGGTAAAAATACATTTGAGGTCTTAGACTGATGTTACTTTTGTTAGCGACAGGTGCAGGTTTATTGGCAATGGTGGTAGCAGTCATTATGGAATCTCTATTATAAGTATTAAATTATGGTTTTCATTCATATTGGATAAATTAATTAATATTTATAAAATAAATGCAATTAATTAATAACTCAAAAACAACCAATTCACCCCTTTTTATAACAAAATAAAAATATTTTTTATTTTGTAATTCAATAATATATAAATAATAATATATTATTTATATATTATTATTTATAGGAGGAACTATATCTATGAGTTATTGCTTTGAAGATATTGTAGCAATTAGTATAATTTCAGATCCTGTTAATAGAATTAATAATAAACCAGCTTTAGAAGAGTTCTTGCGAAAGATTTCATTAGAACAAGAAACATATATTAAAATATTAGAATTAACTTTTGAAGCTGAGCCAATATTTAAGACATTTATTTATCAAAATAGTCTTTTTAGAGTTCAAATTGATGGACTAAATACTAGCAATCCGTATAAAAGAAGAGTTGTAGGTACTAGATTAGTTGAAAGAGAAGATAGTTATAGGGTTTTATACGACTTATATTATAATGATAGTTTCATTGAAAATGTTTTTTTGTACAGAAAAGTATAGTAGAAAATACTGATATTAGATAGATTTACTTTTATAGTAATCTATTTATTATTTTAAAGTAATACTATTACAAACTAAACTGATTTTTGACAATTGATAATGCGATATTAAGAAATATGTTATAATTAATTCGTAATAATATTAAAAAGTCAGTTAGCTATTTATTAAGCTAACCAAAGAAGGAATTTATGGAGGAAATAGGCAATGCTTATAAGAAGGTATGAAACATCAGATTGTAAGGAGTTAGCGGAATTGTTTTATAATACAGTACATTCAATTAATGCAAAAGATTATACAGAAGAACAGTTAAATGTATGGGCAACAGGGAATATAGATTTAGAGAAATGGAATAAATCCTTATTGTCTCATTTTTCAGTTGTTGCAGTTGAAGATGGTATTATAGTTGGCTTTGGAGATATAGATGAGACAGGATATCTTGATAGGCTATACGTTCATAAGGAATATCAATATCAGGGGATTGCTTCTGCAATTTGTGCTAAATTAGAATACATTTTTGATGTAGAAAAAATAACTACACATGCTTCAATTACAGCAAAGCCTTTTTTTGAAAAACGAGGGTACAAAGTTATTAAGAAACAGAACGTAGAAAGAAATGGGCTTCTTTTAGAAAATTATGTTATGGAAAAAGAACAAATTTCATTTGGTCATTGCATTTAGAGAAATTATTTTAAACTATTATGAAAATAAAATTAGATATAAATAAATGATTATACCGTAGTATTCAAAAATTGATATACGGTATTTTTTATTGCGCAATTTAGAAATTTTACTTATTAAAAATCCTCAATTTTCTCATTTTTACCCTTTAGAATCTTCGTTAAATAAATTGATTTGTAAAACTCTACTTAAGTTCACATTTAAATAATAAGACGCATAATGTATAAGTGTATAAATTTTTAGGAGATTAAAATGGAGTTTAAGGGAAGTAAAACAGAACAAAATCTTTACAAGACCTTTGCTGGAGAATCTAGAGCAAGAACTAAGTATACCTTATATGCTGAAAAAGCAAGATTAGATGGATATCAATGGGTTGGAGAAATATTTGATGAAACTTCAGGAAATGAATTAGCTCATGCAAGAGAAGTATTTGGAACATTTCTAAAAAGGATAGGCTGTACTAAGGATAACCTATTAGATTGTATTTTAGGCGAAAAAGATGAATATGAAAATTCATATAAAAAGTTTGAAGAAGATGCAAGAAGTGAAGGTTTTAATGAAATAGCAGACTTCTATAAAGAATTAGCTGAAACAGAAGAAAATCATGCTAAAAGATTTAAAGCTCTATATGATAAGCTTGAAGATGGAACTATGTTTAGAGGTCCAGAAGGCTCATTGTGGGTATGTATGAATTGTGGGTATATCCATGAAGGTGAGGAAGCACCTTTAGTTTGTCCTCTTTGTAAATATCCAAGAGCATACTTTAAACCATACTGTAAAGTTACAAATGTTTAAGGGGGAAAGTTATGTTTATATCAATACCTAAGGAGTTTTTTGTACCAGTATTATTTAGTGAAGATTTTAGATATAATTTCGAAACAGATTCAATGGAATATGATACAGAAAGAAAGACAAGAGAGTTTAGTATCCCAAATAGTAGAGCAAAGTTAGCTGATATAGAATATAGTATATCTAGAAATTCTAGAGGAGAAATCGAAGAACTTTTAAAAAGTGAATTAAAAAATATAGAAGAAGAGATTTTAGAAGAACAAATTTCAAATTATGTAAAAGGATTTATGAGATATATGGAAGAACTCAGAGAAGCAGGTTGCCTTGATATGAGTGAAAGAGAGCGCTTAAAATTACTTAATCTACATGTCAATAAATTTAGAGAATTATATAATAATTATAAAGAGGTTATTTCAAATATAAGAACACCTTTATCAAAGGCAGATATAGATGGAATGATAGATTATTATATTGGAAAAATTGAAGATATTTACAATGAACATTTAGCATCATTAAATTGTAAGGATTTAAACTATGATGCTATTGCAAAAACAATTAATGAAATAGTTAATGATGCAAAGGAAATATTAAGAGAACAGATAAAAAATTTAAATTGTAAATTAATAAATAAAGAAGAAGTTTGTAAAATTGATAAAGAATTAGAAGACGACTTTAAGCATGAGTCAGATATGTATAATACGATAGATAATGAATTTGTACAAGAGAGCAAAAAAAATATTAATAATAGAGTTATAGAAGAAAATGAGTTTGTAAGAGCAATAAAGAAGAATAGGCTAATAGATAATGAATCTATTGATATTAAATCAGTAGAGAATAATAATTTAATAGAAAATAATAAACTTATAGAAGAAAGTGAAATAGAAAATGATAAATCTATAAAGGAAAATGACATTAAAATCAAAGCAGAGGAAAAAGGTGTATCTATAGAAGAAAGAGATACTATGACGATAGAAAATAAAACTAAAATAGAAGATAATGGTGAAAAAGATAAGAATGTTTGGGCAGAAAACAATGTTAAAGAAGAAAATAAAATTGTAGAAGAGACTAAGAGTTTGCAATAGTTAGGTGAAGTTAAACTTAGATAGTATAATGAGAGGTGGTTAATTGCCATATAGAGATTTAATTAAAAATCAATATAACGAAATTAATAATTTGACTAATTTACTTGGTTCTATGGTCAACTCTTATAGACTATTAATTGGTGGAGCAAATGAATTAAATAATATATCAGAAGCTAAAAAAAGCCATGTAAGGGATGCTGTAGACAGAGCAGATGAGTTAGGGGATATAATAGATGAAATAATAAAAACATTAGAGGAATGTAGTGGTTCTTATACAAAGTATTGTAAGATAAAGAAACAGTATATAGATGAAAAAACAAATAAAGATAATATATTAACAGAGATAGATTATGAATTAGAGTTTAATAATTCAGAAAGAGAAGATGAAGAATAAAAAAATAAAGCTATTCCAATATTAATTGAAATAGCTTTTTTGTTTTTACTATATTTGTGACTAAAGTTTCTTTAATTTAAATGAACTTACCATAAGATAAGATCCTAGTATTAGAAGTATAATTGGAATCCATGGAGTTAATCTATGGTTTAGTGTAAAAAATACAAAAACAGCCATGAAACTTCCTGCAATAGTTATAGGAATTCCAGTAAAAACTCCGTCAAATGTGGAAGTATTATACCTAGCTAATCTGTAAGCTCCACATATAGGGAAAGCTAATAATACAGCAATACCTATTATTCCAGCTGGTCCTACCTTTGATAAATCATACATTAAGAATGTAAGTATAGATGGTGCAACTCCGAAGGAAACTAAATCAGCTAGTGAATCTAACTCTTTTCCTAGTTCACTAGACACATTTAACCATCTTGCTACTCTTCCATCATATCTATCTACAAGTGCTGCTATTATTATAAAGAAGCAGGCAAATAAATAATTTTTTTCAAAAGTGTATAAAATAGATATTATGCCACATGATAAATTAATAAATGTAAAAACATTTGGAATACAACTTTTTTTCATAAAATCACTCCTGGTTTTTTAAGACACAAAGGTTATTAACTTCTTTAATGTCTTATTATCAATGCAATATTATATCATATATTTCTATTAAATATAAGATATTTGAAGATTAATTTGATTATTAAGATAAAATTAAGAAATAAGGATAATATTTAATTTGATTTATATGTAAAATATAGTAATATACTATATATACTTATTGTATGGAATTATAGAGTTTTTATAATTGGAATATAATATAAAATTAACCTAGGAGGGGTAATGTGAAAAAGGTAAAATTTATTTATAACCCATATTCAGGAGAAAATCTAATATTAGATCAGCTAGATAAGGTTATAAAAATACACCAAGAAGCAGGATACACGATTGTCCCATATAGAATAGATAAAGAAGTGGATGTTATAAATGCTTTTAATGATTTTAAGGAAAATAGCTACTATTACATTTTAATTGCTGGTGGAGATGGAACAATAGACAATGTAGTTAATGCAATGACTAAGTGTGGAGTTTCAGTTCCAATAGGAATATTACCAGTTGGAACAGCTAACGATTTTGGAAAATTTTTAGGAATGCCTTCAGATGTTTCAAAAGCATGCAGACAAATATTATCTTCAGAAGTTACAGCAGTAGATTTAGGAAGTATAAATGATAAGTATTTTGTAAATGTCGCTAGTACAGGTCTATTTACAGATGTTTCACAAAAAACAGATGTAAATTTAAAAAATACAATTGGTAAACTTGCATACTATTTAAAGGGACTGGAGGAACTACCGAATTTTAGAAAACTTGATATAAAAATCAAGTCAGATGAAATTGAATATGATGGTAAGATGTATTTCATGCTAGTATTCAATGGGCAAACAGCTGGTAATTTTAAATTAGCTACAAGAGCAGATGCAACAGATGGACAGCTTGATGTTATAATATTTAAGGCTATACCTATAATAGAATTAATACCTCTATTTGTTAAAGTACTTAAGGGTGAGCATCTAGATTCAGATAATGTTATTTATTTTAAAACAAATAATTTATATATTGAATCTAAGGAAGATATCGGAACAGATATCGATGGAGAAAAAGGACCAGAGTTTCCACTTCATATAAAATGTATAAAAGGCGGCTTAAAAATTTTAGGCGTAAAATAATATAAAACTAGAATAAAATCAGATTTTTTTTAATAATTATAAGTAGCAGTAATATAAAAAGGTAGGAGTAATAATTGTTAGAGTTTAGCTATTTATGTCTTTTGTTATTTATAATTACATTTATTTTATATCTAGAAAAAAAGAATATAGATTTATCACCAAAGAAAATTAGACTATTTATAAGTATTTCATTAATGCCAATAATATTAAGGTGCTTAGTTTTATTAGGTGGAGTAATAATAGAAAAACAAGGAATAATATATTTTTTGAGATACTATGTCTTACTTAATTACTTTAGTATACCTTTAATTATAATTTCAGCTTTATACATCTTCTTAAGAAATGAAAAGTTAAAGTTTAATAGAAATTATATTTTTATGATAATTTTAGGTGTACTGTATGTTGGGTTAGTATATACATATAAATTTAGTATAAGTATAACTAATAAGTTTGGATTTATTATTTCCTTAGAAAATGGTATGATACCAATTTTAATATATTTAATTATATTAGCTTCTTTAGCAGTATTTATATTAATTAATTTGGATAAGCCATTTTGTAACAAAGTTGGGATGAGACTGCTTCTAGTAAGTTTAATTTTATATATCGTAGAATACATTTTGTTATTAGGTGGGATAAGCATATATCCCTATCCAATAATTGGTGAAGTATTAATATTATTTTGTTTACTTAAATCTATATCTACATTTAAATAATTTTTAAAATAGAAAATAATTATAATCGAAATGAGAAATTCAAAATTAATTAAAAAATTTTTATCTTAATTTTAAAAGGAACTGTTATAGGACAGGTCCTTTTTTGTTGCTTATAGATAGTAGTATAACATTTTTTCAGAAATTGAACTCTAATTTTTGAGTATAAAATTGTCTTTAATTTTAATTCTACATTTTTCATTTTGCATTCTTAAAAAGGTTGCCTTTTTGGGGTATTTTAATATAATATAGTATTGGAGATTGTATGTATAATAAAATGAAATAATATTTATTCTAAATAAATAAGGGGTGAATTTAAAATGGAGGGTGTCCCTCAGAGTAGTAACTTATTAAAATTGAATATTAGAGTTTTAGAGGAGATAGACTTCATTATAAATTAATCTTAGTATAGTTAATTCATTGTCTACTCTTCTAAAAGTGAGGAGGAAAAGATATGAAAAGACTATCAGTATTTCTATATACAAATATCTTAGGGAGAAAGATGTATGACGAGTTTGATGAAAGCCTTGGAGAACTTAAAGATATTTATGTAACTACTGAAGATGGATATCCAAGGGTAATTGGCTATAAAGTCAAAAGAGATGGATATACTTTTCACTATGAGTTTAGGAGCATTAATTTTTATCAACAAGACAATAGGATAAAAATAGTTACAAGAGGCAGCAAAGAAATACTCCCAAGAACATATTCTTATCTTTTATCAGAGCATCTACTAGACAAGAAAATAGTAGATATTAATGGTAAGCAAGTAGTTAGAGTCGATGATTTAAGAATAGCTGAAATTGCAGGAGAATATAGGGTAATAGCAGTTGAAACTGGTCCTATGGCAAGATTTAGAAGAATGAATTGCGCAAAGTTTGGTAGCTTTATCTATAAGATGCTTAGAAAAGACTATGAAGATAGAGTTTTAATGTGGGATGATGTTGAGTCATTAGAAATGGTAGATAATAATTTAAAAATATCAGTACCATATAAAAAGCTTTCAACTCTACATCCAGCAGACTTAGCAGATATATTAGAAAACTTAGATGCAAGTTCAAGAAAACAAATATTTGAATCATTAGATGAAGATTTAGCAGCAGATACATTAGAAGAAATTGAACCTGAATATAAAGGTAGCATTATAAAAGACTTAAGTGAAACAAAGGCAGCTGAGCTTTTGGAAAACATGCCAAATGATGAAATTGCAGATATTCTTGATGATCTAGATGATGAGGAAAGAGAAAAGATCCTTGTGAATCTAGAAAAAGAAGATGCAGATGAAGTTAAGGAATTGTTAAGGTATGAAGATGAAGCTGTTGGTAGTATAATGAGTACAGATTTTATTTCATTTAATTTAGATATAACAGTTGGTGAGATAATTGATATATTAAGAGAAATGGAAGAACTTGAAGAAGATGAGATTTATAGGATTTATATTACCGATGAAGAAGATAGAATAATAGGAGATATAAGTCAAATAGATTTAATATTAAATAAACCTAGTGTTAAAGTTAAAGATATAATGAATGAAAATATTAATGTAATTAGACATGATGTTAATATAGATGAAGCAATAGAAATTACAGCTAAGTATGATTTATTAGCTATACCAGTAATTGATGAAGAATACAAATTAATAGGAGCTGTCAACACTCATGATTTAATAGATGAAATTTTGTATCCAGTTTGGAAGAAAAAGATAAGGTAGAGAGTTAAGTGGGTTGACAATCAAGGCTTGAAGAATATAATGATAATATAAAACTTACTGAAATACTCAGAATTAAAAACTAAGAAAAAGAAGAGTAGTATAGAGGAAGGTTACAGAAAGAAAAGAAGGATGAGAGCTTTTTACCTGAAATTTATATGAAGTGCACTTTGGAGTTGAAGTTTGAAATACAGTAGAACTTTCCGGTATCATCCGTTACAATGATAATGCATTATTTGCATTTATGAGTGAGATTAATTTATTAATCTAATTAGAGTGGAACCACGGAGTTAACTTCGTCTCTATATTGTTAGAGGCGAAGTTTTTAATTTATAATAGTTAATAAAACAGTATAAAAATTAAATTATATATTGATATAGTAACTAAGTTTATTTTTTGAAAATAAGCTCAAATAGCAGGAGGAAAAGATGATATATAACGGCATATTAGATTTAGTAGGTAATACTCCTATACTAAAATTAAATAATCTAGTTGATGAAAATAGTGCAGAGGTTTATGTTAAATTAGAAAAATATAATCCAGGTGGAAGTGTTAAGGATAGAGCTGCTTTAGGAATGATTGAGAAGGCAGAAAAAGAAGGATTATTAAAAGAAGGTTCAATAATTGTAGAGCCAACAAGTGGTAATACAGGTATAGCTTTAGCTATGCTTGGGAGAGTAAAGGGATATAAGGTTATAATTATAATGCCAGATAGTATGAGTAAAGAAAGAAGAGATTTAATAAGAGCTTATGGAGCAGAACTGATACTAACTGATGGAGCAGAGGGAATGAATGGGGCTATAGAAAAGGCAAAAGAACTTGCTAAGCAAGATAATTATTTTATGCCTCAACAATTTGAAAACTTAGCAAATTCAACAAAGCACTATGAGACTACAGCAGAAGAGATATGTTTAGACCTAAGTGATTTAGATGCTTTTGTTGCAGGAGTAGGAACTGGTGGAACTGTAACAGGAGTTGGGAATAAACTAAAAGAGAAGATGAAAGGAATTAAAGTTATTGCAGTAGAGCCACTTAAATCACCAGTATTAAGTGGAGGAAGGGCAGGAGCTCATAATATACAAGGACTTGGTTCAGGTTTTATACCAGAAATATATAATCCAAAGTGTATAGATGAAATAATAAAGGTTTCAGATGAAGATGCATTTAAGATGACGAAAGAATTTGCAGAAAAAGAAGGAATATTACTAGGTATATCATCAGGAGCAGCTATATTTGTAGCACTTCAAGAAGCTAAAAGACTTGGTAAGGGTAAAAAAGTCTTAGTAATAGCACCTGATGGAGGAGAAAAATATATATCAATGGGGATTTACGATTAAAATTA
The DNA here is from genome assembly GCF_017888565.1 of Clostridium sp. Classification (GTDB taxonomy): domain Bacteria; phylum Bacillota; class Clostridia; order Clostridiales; family Clostridiaceae; genus Clostridium. The sequence goes on along the minus strand of NZ_JAGHFX010000094.1, from coordinate 67,434 downwards.
GTAATAAGTAATTTTAACAAAGGGAGGAAAATAGCTGTGTTTAAAAATTTAAGTTATGATATAAATAATATATTAGAAAGAGACCCAGCTGCAAGAAGTAAAATAGAAGTACTTTTGTTATATCCTTGCATTCATGCATTAATTGCATATAGAATAGCACATTTTTTCTATAATCATAAAAGATTCTTTTGTGCTAGATTATTATCACAATTAGCTAGATTTTTTACTGGAATAGAAATTCATCCAGGTGCTAAAATTGGAAAAGGACTATTTATAGATCATGGTATGGGAGTAGTAATTGGAGAAACAAGTGAAATAGGAGATAATGTTACTATATATCACGGAGTTACTTTAGGTGGTACTGGAAAAGAAAAAGGAAAGAGACATCCAACAGTAGAAGATGACGTAATAATTGGAGCTGGAGCAAAGGTATTAGGTCCAATAACTTTAAAAAAGGGGTCTAGAGTGGGAGCAAATACTGTAGTTTTAAAGGAAGTGCCTGAAAAAGCCACTGTTGTTGGTTGTGCAGGAAGAAATATCATTAAAAATGTTAATGATATAATTGAAGTAATAGATGAAGATGGAAATAAAAAAACAATATATAACAACATGGTTATATAAAATATATAATAATATTATTATATAGAGGTTTATTGTTATATAAGGGTTAATTATTATATAAGGGTTAATTATTATAGATGATATTGACTACTAAGATAATTTAATTATAAACGGAGTTAGATATTATATAAAAAATTATAATATAAAAAAGAGAGTATGATTATATAGAATTAATATGTTATGTAATATAATTATATAGAGGTTTGTTATGAGAAAAGAAGACATAGTTAATTATTGTAACTCTTTGGGATTAGACACTTTAGGATTTATAAAATGCAGAGAGTTTGTAGAACTTAGGGACTTCTTTTATAAAAGAAGACAACAAGGTCTTGAAAATGAGTTTGAAGAAAAAGATATTGAAAAGAGGATAAATCCTTTTAATTATATGAAAGAGGGGAAAACTATTATATCAATAGCTTTCCCTTATCTTCATGATATAGATTATTTTGATAATGGTTTTTCAGTTTATACAAGAGGGAAAGATTATCATAAAGTAGTAAAATTATATTTAAGTAAAATATGTGAATACATAGAAAGTATTGGTGGAAAAGCTAATTCATTTGTTGATAGCAACTTTTTACCTGAGAGATATATAGCTTATTTAGCAAAGGTTGGATTTATAGGTAAGAATAATATGATTATTACAGAAAAGTATGGATCATATGTATTTTTAGGAGAAATAATAACAGATTTAGAAATAAATTGTGATGATGAAAGAAACTTTAATGAAATTACTCTTTTTAAAGAGTGTGGAGAATGTGATAAATGTTATAAAAGTTGTCCAAGTAAATCTATAAATGCATATAAAAAAAATAGTAATATATGCGTTTCATATTTTACGCAAAAGAAAGATTTAGAGGATAAACACATAAAATTATTAAAGGGAAGGGTTTTTGGCTGTGATAGTTGTCAAAACTGTTGTCCATATAATGAAGATATAAGTTTTTCAAGTATAAGTGATTTCTATCCTTTTGATTTTATGAATAAAGAAAATGGAATTGAGTTAGCTAATATAAATACTAGAGAATTTAAAGAAACATTTTTAAATACCTCTTGTGGATGGAGAGGAAAAAACGTTTTGAAGAGGAATGCTTTAATAAAAATTAGGCATAATAATGGGGATATAAGTGATATAAAAACTGACTCTCCCTATTTAAAAGATTATGTTGATAGACTTTTAAATAGTAATAAAATATAATATTACATATAACAATAGGAAGTGAGGGAGATTAATGTTATCACCAACATTAGTAAAGGTAATAAATGTATTACCAGAATCATTAGTAGTAAAGATAACAAAAGGTATTGTAAACAAATATTTTAAAAAGTATGCAAATATTAAAATAGAAGGTTTTGAAAATATAGAAAAAGCAATTGGGCCTAAAATATTTATATGCAATCATTTAAGCAATGCTGATGGGTTAATATTAGATAAGGTACTTAGAGAAAAGTATGATCCAACATTTGTTGCAGGAGTAAAACTTTCAAATGATCCTATAACAAGATTAGGAACAGTTATGATTAAAAATGTTGGTATTAAGCCTAACTCAGCAGATAAAGAGGCTATTACAAAGATAGTTAAGCTTGTTAGAGGAGGAGAAAACTTAGTTATTTTCCCAGAAGGAACAAGAAGTAGAACTGGATCAATGATTGAAGGAAAAAAAGGAATACTGCTAATGGCAAGGCTTACAAAGGCTCAAATAATACCAATTGGGATGTATGGAACTGAAGTTCTTTTACCTATAAATAAAGATGGTGATATGGGTGGAGAAAAGTTTAATTATGCAGATGTAAATATTAAAATTGGTGATCCTATTGCACTACCAGTAAAAGAAAAGGATGAAGATAAACACCAATTTGATGAAAGATCCATGCTATATATAATGAAGTCTATTGCTAACTTGCTACCTGAAAAATATAGAGGAGTATATAAATAGGTGATTTTATGAAGCAAAGAACAAAAACAATACTAGAGACATTAAAGGAAGATTATCCAGATGCAAAGTGTGAATTGAATCATGAATCTGCTTTTCAGCTTTTAGTTGCGACTATATTATCAGCTCAAACAACTGATAAAAAAGTAAATGAAGTAACTGAAACTTTGTTTAGGGATTATCCAGACTTAGATGCTTTTTTAACTCTTACAGTGGAAGAACTAGAAGAAAGAATAAAACAAATTGGATTATATAGAAGTAAAGCAAAAAATCTAATAATGATGTGTAATCAGCTTAAAGAAAAGTTTAATGGAGAAGTGCCAAATACTATGGAAGAAATAACTTCATTAGCTGGAGCAGGTAGAAAAACTGCAAATGTAGTTTTATCAAATGCTTTTGGAGTACCATCTATAGCTGTTGATACTCATGTATTTAGAGTTTCAAATAGGTTAGGACTTGCAGATTCTGATAATGTATTAGAGGTAGAAAAACAACTACAAAAAGAACTACCTAAAAAGGAATGGAGCTTAGCCCATCATTTATTAATTTTTCATGGAAGAAGATGCTGTATTGCTAGAAATCCAAAATGTGAAATTTGTAATTTAACAAAGCAATGTAAGTATTATAAGGAAGTTAAGAAAAAAGAAATTAAAAAGAAAGAATCAAAAAAGAAATAAGTAAAAAAGTTATAAAGCTAAATTGAGTTTGAAATTAAGTCTAAGTAATTAGATATATAGATTTAAGTTAACATAAACTTAGAGTAATTTTGAATTAATTTTATAATGAGCTTAAAAATAAGTTCGTGAATATAAGTATAAAGGTTTCTACATAAATAAATATATATAATCATAAAAAGATATAAAATTTAAATATAGTAAGATAGATATAGGATTTATTAGTTAGTTTAATAACTAATAAATCCTATATATTTTTTTATTTTTAAAGAAATTAGATTAACTTTAAATTTAATGATAATTTTATGAGAATAATGATATTCATAGTCTGAGAGTGAAATTTTAATTTTAAGTTTACTTTTATTACTTTAATCATAGATTGTATAGTGATATAATAATTAAAGATTTAAATGAGTAAATTTTATAGTAAAATGGAGGACTTGTTATGAAAGTTGGAGTTTTAATGGGGGGAATATCTTCAGAAAGAGAAGTGTCGTTAAATAGTGGAAACTCTATGATGCAACATATAAATAAGGAAAAGTATGAAGTTATTCCAGTTATTATAGATAAGAAGGAAGATGTAATAGAAAAAGTAAAAGATATAGATTTTGCATTACTAGCTTTACATGGAAGATTTGGAGAAGACGGTACAGTTCAAGCTGTATTAGATACTTTAGGAATACCATACTCAGGTTGTAATACATTAAGTAGTTCATTATGTATGGACAAGGATTTAACAAAAACTATCTTAAAAGCTAATGGAATAAGAACTGCAAGATGGCTAAATGTTAGAGCAGTAGAAGAAATTGATTATGCTGCAATAGAAGAAATGGGATATCCAGTATTTATAAAGCCAACTAATGGTGGCTCAAGTGTTGCAACATTTAAAATAACAAAAAAAGAAGATGTTGAAAATGCAGTAAGGGAAGGCTTAAAGTGGGACAATGAAGTTATGATTGAAGAGTTTATAAAGGGTGATGAAATAACTTGTCCTGTATTTGAAAATGAAATGTTCCCAGTACTTGCTATAAAAGCTAAAACTGATTTTTATGATTATGAACAAAAATATTCAGCTAATGGAGCTGAGCATTACGCAATAAATTTAGAAAAAGACATTCACAGTGAAGTAGAAAAGATGGCTCTTGACACATATAAGGCTTTAAAATGCTCTGTATATGCTAGAATTGATATGATAATTACAGAAGAAGGAGTTCCATATGTATTAGAAGTAAATACTTTACCAGGTATGACAGCAACTAGCCTTTTCCCTCAAAGTGCAGGAGAAAAAGGAATAAGCTATTCTAAATTTATAGATATGATAATAGAACATTCATTAAAGAAATAGAACTATAGTAGATAGGTATGATTTTTAAGTGGAAAGTCATACCTATTTTTTATTGAGCTCTGTTTTAAATCAGTATCAATAATGAAGAATATAAAAGCTGATAGATCAGCTCGTTCGCTTTTCTTTTTAATATTAATACTTTAAAGTTTTTAGTCATCATCAGGTAAGCTCTATATAATAAATAAGGGGAGCTATATAGATAATACTATTGTATATAGCAACATTCAGTTAAAGTAGAGATTTATATTAATTTCACATTTAATTTGAGTATTTTCCTAAAATTTAAAACGTATAATAAAGTGAAGTTAATATATATATTAATATAATAGGAGGAATTGTAATGAATTTCATTTTCTTAGTTTTACTTGGTTCTGTCTTAGGTTTAATCTTTGCAGCTTATCAAGCATACTCAATATTAAAAGAAGATGAAGGTGATGAAAAGGTAAAAAGTATTTCAACTAAGATCAGAAAAGGAGCAAATGCATATCTGGCAAGGCAATATAAAGGAGTGGCTATATTTTTTGTTTTAATGTTTATTATCTTTTTAATATTAAGCATCTTTGATTTTGTATCAATATTTGTGCCTTTCTCTTTTGTAATTGGAGGGTTTTTATCAGGGCTTAGTGGGTTTATTGGAATGAAAGTTGCAACAAATGCAAATGGAAGGACAACTACTGCAGCTAAAAAAAGCTTAAATGAGGCATTGAAAGTTTCTTTTAAAAGTGGATCTGTAATTGGTATAGTGGTTGTTTCTCTAGGATTACTTTATATAGGACTTGGATATTTCTTCTTAGATTGGTATTATAGGGATTTAGCTGAAGCAGAGCGTGTAGTTCAAATTACAACTAATATACTAACATTTGGTATTGGTGCATCTTCTATGGCGTTGTTTGCAAGAGTTGGTGGAGGAATATTTACTAAGGCAGCAGATGTTGGGGCAGATTTAGTTGGAAAAGTTGAAGTAGGAATTCCAGAAGATGACCCAAGAAATCCAGCGGTAATAGCAGATAATGTAGGGGACAATGTTGGGGATGTTGCTGGAATGGGAGCAGATTTATATGAATCTTATGTAGGCTCATTAGTTTCATCATGCGCTTTAGCGGTGGCAGCAGGTTTATCTACTAAGGGGATAGCGGTTCCGTTATTAGTTGCAACTTTAGGAGTAGTAGCATCTATTTTTTCTACATTTTTTGTTAAGACTAAAGAGGATGCAACACAAAAAAATCTTTTAAAGGCATTAAGAAGAGGAGTATATATATCATCAATTATTGTTGCTGTAGGATCATTCTTTATAGTTAAAACTGTAATAGGAACTGAGAATATAGGAGTTTATTTTAGTATATTGTCAGGTCTTATAGCTGGAATATTAATAGGATTTTTCACAGAGTACTATACTTCAGATAATTATAATCCAACAAAAAAATTAGCTGATATGACTAAAACTGGACCAGCAACTACTATAATAGGTGGTTTATCATTAGGAATGGTATCAACTGCAATTCCAGTTATAATAGTTTCTTTGTCAGTTTTAATAAGCTTCAAATTATCAGGTGGATCAGATGACTTCAACTTAGGATTATATGGTATAGCTATTTCAGCAGTAGGGATGTTATCGACATTAGGAATAACGCTAGCAACTGATGCTTATGGCCCAATTGCAGATAATGCAGGAGGAATAGCTGAAATGTCAAATCAAGATCCAGAAGTTAGAAGAAGAACAGATGCATTAGATTCTCTAGGAAATACTACAGCAGCAACAGGAAAAGGATTTGCTATAGGATCAGCAGCCCTTACTGCTCTTGCGTTTATAGCAGCATATAAGGATTCTATAGAAAATATGGTTAAAGGTGGAGTTTATGAATTTGAATTTAATTTGTCTATATTAAATCCTCAAGTATTAATAGGTTTATTTATTGGAGGAATGGTTACATTTTTATTTTCTTCAAAGACAATGGATGCGGTTGGACGAGCTGCTTCTAAAATAGTAGTAGAAGTAAGAAGACAATTCAAGGAAATACCTGGGCTTATGGATGGAAAAGCAGAACCAGATTATGCTTCTTGCGTTGATATTTGCACAAAATCATCTCAAAAAGAACTTGTAACAATAGCTATAATAGCAATTTTAACACCAATTTTAGTTGGATTGTTATTAGGACCAAATGGTGTAGCAGGATTATTAGCTGGTTCTACAGTAACTGGTTTTGCAGTTGCAATTATGATGTCCAATTCAGGTGGAGCATGGGACAATGCTAAAAAATATATAGAATCAGGAGTTTTAGGTGGTAAAGGATCAGATTGTCATAAAGCTGCTGTGGTAGGAGATACAGTAGGTGATCCATTTAAAGATACTACAGGACCATCAATAAATATATTAATTAAGCTTATGTCTATGGTATCAATAGTATTTGGTGCCTTAGTACTAGCTTTTGGAATGCTTTAGATTTATTATTATTTCGAGTTTAAAGAAGTACTAACTAAGATAAATTAATCTTAGCTAGTGCTTCTAAATTTTTTATATATCTATAAAATTTCAAATAATATTAGTTAAATTTTAAGGATTAAGAATCTAATAATATCTAAAATTTTTATAATATTTAAAAGTAATATAATGTTTAAAAATTACATAGCGATTAAAGTATACATAATATTAAAGTCTATATAATGATAATAAATGTAAAAATAATATTAAGAAAATATTTACAGTTATATGTTGACAGTTAATGATTACATTTGTAAACTTATATTATAAATTACGAATGTAATTAATGATGGGGGAGAGATTTATGGAAAAGTTACCTAAAATATCTGATGCAGAATGGGAAGTTATGAAAATAATATGGGCTTTAGGAGAAGCAACATCAAGTGAAATTATTGAAGATCTTAAGGGAAAGCAGCCTTGGAAAAGCACAACTGTAAAAAGTCTTATAAGTAGATTATTAAATAAAGATGCTATAAGCTTTAAAAAACTTGGAAAGGAATATTTCTATTTTCCACTTGTGTCAGAAGAAGAATGTGTTAAAGAGGAAAGCAAATCCTTTATAAAGAAAGTTTTTAATGGGTCATTAAATGAAATGATGATAAACTTTGTAAAATCAGATAATCTAACTAAAGAAGATATAAATGAGCTAAGAAGTATATTAGATGGAAAATTTATATCGGAGGAAAAATAAATGGATAGTCTTAAAATATTCGAGTATATTTTAGAGACATCTTTAGTTGGAAGCTTATGAGTAGTTTTAATTTTGGGATTAAGGCTACTACTGAAGAAGCATGTGAAAAAATCAATTATTTATTATTTATGGTTTATTTTAGTTGTAAAGCTATTAATTCAATTTAGTCCTGAAAGTAAGCTTAGTATATATAATTTTGTGGATATTAATACAAAAGAGTCTCTAACATTAGAAGGAAAAAATATTCAAAATCAAATTAATAACAAGCCTATAAGCGACATTTCAATTATACCTAATTTAGATTCCTTAGAAATAAATGATAAAACAGCTTACGAAAATAACGAAGATAGAGATATAGTAAGTGAAAGTTTGAATAATAGTATAATCACAAGTGGTAAAAATAATTTTCGGTTTAAGCAAATTTTATTCGCTATTTGGTTCATTACTTTTTCGATAATTTTAATTAAAACAATCACTTCATATATAAAATTTCAAATAAATATTTTAAGAGAATTCAAAAGATATAGCAATTATGATTTTAACATATCAATAGAAGAGGAGATAAGCCTGTTATCTATAAAGAATAAATTAAAAATAAGAATATCAAATGAAATAAGTACTCCATGTCTTTGTGGTATCATAAATCCCAAAATACTAATACCGCTTAAATTAGCTAAAAATATGAGCGAAAAGGAAAAGAAATATATAATATTACATGAATTATGCCATTATAAAAGAAAAGATGTATTTATATCATGGTTAAGTTCTTTTATAAAAGCTATACATTGGTTTAATCCTATAATATATTTAGGAATAAATATCATGAGAAGTGATTGTGAAGAAGCATGTGATGAAATGGTTTTATCAAAACTAGATAATAATGAAAATAGAGATTATGGTAATACTATTTTAAATGTACTACAATATATAAATATCAAAAGTTATAAGCCTGGGACAACATCAATAATCACAGATAAGAAAAAATTAAAAGAAAGAATAATAAGTATATCTAAAAATAAAAAATTTGGTTTCAAAACTTTAATTATTGGAGTTATTATTATAATAGTTTTAGGGGGAGTGGGCTTAACGAGTAAGATTAGCAGTACTCATATAGATGAAACAGATAAAAATAAACTAACAAGTATTAGTATTAAGGTAATGCCATCACAACCTAAACAAAAAGTAATATCTACAAAAGAAGATATAGATAGAATAGTAAATTATTTAAATTCAATAGAGGTTAAAAATAAAAAGCAAGAACTTTATAAAGGGTGGGAAATTAGCATATCAATTTCAGGAGAAGAAAATTATGATATTAGTTTTATAGATAAATATATGAGGATAAATGGAATCGAATATAAAGTAAGTAATGAAAAAGATGGATATATTGATGCAAGCAGAGTCTATCCTGAAATAGAAATAGAAATAGATACGGATGATAAAACTCTAATTGCTAAGAAACTTTTTGAAGAATATATAAAAATTCATACAACTAATTGGTTATTTAATTTAAATAATGATTTAAGAAAAGAAGCAGAAATAACGGTAGCAGATAGTAAAGTATATGATGCGATTTTATCTGAAGATGGAAAAAATATATTTACTGTTAGTATATCATATGATATAAAACTAGCAAAAGAAGGCAAGGGATGGATTGCAGGAACTGGAGTTATAGACGGAGATTGGATGAGAGAAAAATGTAATATGGTTGACATTGAAAAGATTGGTAAAAATATATACAGAATTGTAAGCATTTATAATTAATAATTTGCAACATAAATAGTCCATATAAATATTATTAAAAACTTTTCATAAATACGATGTAAAGATATTAAAAAAATAATAAATAGAAAAAATGATAAATAGAAATATTGCATTATTTAAAGTTTAAATGTGGTATTTCTTTTATTTTAATTTAGATTTATTAGAAATATTTTTGTAGCAATACTGAGATATTAATAGTTAAATAAACTATATGAATGTGTTTTAAAAAGTTGTTGTTAAAATAATTATAAAATTTGGGATAGAGTATTATTTAATTTAAAAAATTGTTTTAAAAAAGTTTATTATTTATTACTAGTGTACTTTTAGAAAATTAAGAAATATCTCAAATTAATGTAGAAATATCTTAAATCAATGAATTAATATACAATTGTTTTACATAAAAATAAAAAAATGAATGAATACTCCGACTAAATATTTAGAGAAGATAATTACAGCATTGTAAGTAAAAAATCAACAGTTATTAGTTGAAGTATACTGATATATTAATTTATAGTTAGGAAAGCTTTTTACTTTTATATAAATTGATTTTAAAGATAAGTTTTTAAATAGTAAAAGTTGGTTTAATGAATAAATCTTATAATCATTTTTGAAATCAAGTATATGCCAATTTAAATAGTTCTCTAAATACTTAGTTGCAACACCTTTAAATCTTACTAACCATCTTTTTATATTTAAGGAAAAAGTATGTATAAAGATACTATTGGAAGGTAAAGTTTTGTTTATATTTTTTATTGATAAAACGTTTGAATTCGTTAGATTGTTTGAAGCTAACTGGTTAATTACATTTAAAATAACTTGTGATGATAGTGGAAAGACAGTATGGTTATGATTTTTTGCATAGATATCAAAGTACCTATCATTATAAGCAGATATAATTGCAGATTTATCGATGTTTTGAGTAAAATTTTTGTTTATAGCTACTAAAGATATGGTTCTTCTACTAATTGCTTTTGAAATAAGTGATTTGTTACTATCCATTGCGCAAGCTATAAAGATATTTTCTTTATTATAATACTTAGCCTTTTTATCCCCTTTAAAATTTTCTTTAATAATTATTTTACTAACTTCTATATAATTTTTTAATACATTATAGTTATTTGATATTTGAGTGATTAAGAACTTATGTCTCCAATAGAAAGAAGTAGCTAAATTGATTCCTAAAATAGATGAACACTTTCTTAAAGAAAATTTGTTATTCATGAGAATTAAATATTTTAACCAAAGCTCCAAAGGCTTTTTTGAATTGCTGAATAAGGAGTTTGTTTTTTGAGAAAAGGTCTTACCGCAATCTTTATTGAGACATTTAAATCTCTGTAGTCCCCTATATTTTCCATGCTTTATAAAATTATTAGAATTACAATTAGGACAAGCTGTTATTTTCTTATCCTTTAGAATATCAATTATGGAAAGTTCATTAAGATATGATTCGACTTGCTTAAATTTATCATTAATCTCATTATTAGTTTCATCATTATCACCATTATTATTATTATTATTATTATTATTATTATTATTATTATTATTATTATAAATACATAGTGCGGATGGTACTCCCATATTTTTATCTCCTTTAATTAAAAGTTATTTGAACCAAGGTTAAAATAAATATATATATAATATATATATTTAAATTTTCAACATAAAATTTAAACTTTAATCAGGGAAGCGTGATATTTTTGAAATTAATTTTTGAAAACAACAATTTTTTAAAACAGATTACCATAGTAATAAAAAACATATATGAGTAATTAGATGTTTACTCAGAGGGCTAATTATGAAATCTTAATAGACTAATAGCAAATAAGATTTGTATATAAATTAGATATTAATTTTTAAAATTGTTTAAGGTGATTTTTTGAAAAATTATCATTATATATTTCTTATTAATTAAATTTATCTATATATTTATTAATAAATTCTATTATTAAAATTATTAATTTCTAATTTATTTATTTGTTTATGTACATAAAATTATATCAACAATATTTCAGAATTATTTATTAATAGGTACTGATATATTAAGGTTTTTTTAAGAAATTATAAAGTTTAAAATTAAGATATTTTAACTAAAATATAGATAAACAGTGAGAGTGTAAATTAAAAGAATTCTTCTTTTATGGTAAACTAATTTTAGAAGTAGAGAGGAGTGGATTTTTTTGAGTAAAGAGAAAATATTAATAGTTGATGATGAAAAGGAAATTAGAGATTTAATAGATATATATTTAAAGGGTGAAGGATACGATACAATAAAGGCTGAAAATGGTGAAGAAGCATTAAACATCCTTTCAAATAATGATGTGGATTTAATAATTTTAGATATAATGATGCCTAAGGTGAATGGAATTGAAGCTTGTTTAAAAATAAGAGAAGAAAGAGAAATGCCAATAATAATGTTATCTGCAAAGTCTGAGGATATGGATAAGATATTGGGATTAAATACTGGAGCTGATGATTACTTAACGAAACCATTTAATCCATTAGAATTAGTAGCTAGGGTAAAATCACAACTTAGAAGATATAAGAGATTCAATAATACATTAGCTAAGGAAGCGTTAGTAGTTAAGCAAGAGAATGTATTAGAAATTGATGAGATAAGTATAAATTTAGAGACTCATGAAGTTTTTAAAGAGGGCGAGGAAATAAAGCTTACACCAACAGAATTTGATATATTAGTTTTACTTGGTGAAAACAGAGGAAAAGTATTTAGTATTGAAAATATATATAATAGCGTTTGGAAGCAGGAGTTTATGCAGTCTGATAATACAGTTATGGTGCACATAAGAAAGGTAAGAGAAAAGATAGAAGAGGATCCAAGAAAGCCAAAGTTCATAAAGACTGTATGGGGGGTAGGCTATAAAATTGATAGGTAAAAAGAAAACGAAAAAAGAGAAAGTTAAGAAAGAAAGAGTTGGGCTGATAAAGGGGATAAGAAACTTAATCTTAAAAATTTTTTATAAATTCTATAATTCAAGGTTAGGAATTAAAATTAGAGAAACTTTAGAGTGGATCTATATGAGAATAGAAAAAAGTATAAGGTTTGAATTAATGCTTGTTTTTGCTATATGTTTTTTTGCAGCTTTTATGTTTTATGGATTTGCTAACAATGTCTTATCGAAAAATAAAACAATAACAAATCTTGAATATGATACTGGAGAAGTTCAATCACAGGCTAACTCTATTGCAAAGGAATTAAGTGGAGAATATGGCCATGAAATAGAAAGCATTAAAGAAGAAGAGAAAATAAAAGAAGTATTAAATAGATATAATGATGGAAAAGCTAAAATTTATTTGACTGATTTAGATGGAAAAATATTATTTAAGGTTAATGGTGAATTTCAAGAAAAATTAGATATATATGCAATTATAGATAAAAGCAATTCTGTAGCAGAAGACGGAAGTGAACGAGTATTTCTTTATCCAGTAAATATAGGATCAGATAGGGCTTATCTTATATATTCAAAGATACCTGTACCTTATATATCATATGACTATTATGTAGATGAAAATTCATTTTTAGCGCTAGTATTAGCTGTTATTATGTTTATATCTGTATTTATTATAGTAACAAATAAGAAAATGAAGTATATAGAAGAAATAGCGTCAGGGTTAAGAATTATATCAAATGGGGATTTATCATATAGGATAGAAGAAAAGGGAAAAGATGAAATAAAGAAATTAGCTGAAAATATAAATAATATGGCATCTGAAATACAAAATAGAATTGAAGGAGAAAGAAGAGCTGAAAAGACTAAAAGTGAGCTTATAACAAATGTCTCCCACGATTTAAGAACTCCTTTAACCTCTGTAATGGGATATATAGGACTTGTTAAAGATGGCAAATATGAAGATGAGAATATGATGAAGGAGTATTTGAATATAGCCTTTAACAAATCAAATCAACTTAAGGAATTAATAGAAGATTTATTTGAATATACAAAGCTTAATAATAAAGGAATAGTTTTAGAAAAAAACAAAGTAAATATAGTTGAATTTCTATCTCAAATAATAGAAGAATATATTCCTGTATTTGAAGAAAACGAAGTAGAAGTAGTTAAAAAGTTTGTAGATGAAAAATGTATGGTAGAAATCGATGCAGGGAAAATGGTTAGAGTATTTGAAAATCTGTTTTCAAATGCAATTAAGTATTCATTTAAGCCAGGAAATGTAATAGTATCTGCATATGAAAATAATGGATTTGTAAATATTGTTATAAGAAACAGAGGGGAACATATACCGAAAGAAAAAGTAGAAAGATTGTTTGATAGGTTTTATAGAGTAGATGAAGCAAGAAACTCTAATACAAAAGGAAGCGGGCTAGGTCTTGCCATATCTAAAAATATAATAGATCTGCATAATGGTAATATATGGGCTGAATGCGTTGGTAATGATGTAAGCTTCTTTATAAAGTTAAAAGTAATTAGATAATAAATACAAGTAACCTTTAGGAATAAGCGTAATAAACTAATATAGAGAATATTTTTCTTGGAGGAAAAATGCAAAATAAAAACCCTAATAGTAGATTTGGAATAGACATAAATGAATATACACAAGATGTTAATTTTCAAACTCTAGCAAGAACAATAGATTTTTTGTATCTGAGATCATCAGGTTCAGGGTCAGGAAGATTTAGAGTTGATAGGAGATTCTTAGAATTTGCTAAAGCAGCTAGAGATTATGGAATACCAGTAGGAGCATATCATTATGCTTTACCTTCGTATGATTTGACTACTGCAGATTCCCAATGTGATGACTTCATAGACATATTACAGGAAGGTTTTGGAGAAAAAGATTACGGAGATTTATTTCCAGTAGTAGACGTTGAAGCACCTATAGATAACAAAATAAGTACAAAAGCATTAATTGATTGGGTAGATAGATTTAGGAAGAGGTTCGAGAGAAAAACTAGAAGAAGACTAATGTTATATACAGGAGCTTTTTTTATAGAACTATATGATGATTTTAAATTACCAAATGGATCACAACCACTTAAAAATATGCCTTTATGGATAGCTATGTATACAAATATTCCAGTTAATCCACCATATCCTCCTAATTTAGGTGGTTGGACAAGATGGAGAATATGGCAGTTTAGTGAAGGGCAAGTTGTTAATGGAGTAGGCAATCCTGTTGATGCCAATTGGGGACCAGATAATTTAGATTTACTTATGCAGCCAAGACAAGTAAGAGATTTAAGAGCTGTTAAGGAAGGTGGATTATTAAAGGTTTCATGGAGAAAAAATGATGATGTAGATTTATTAGGATACAATATTTTTGTAAATGGATATTGGATAGGAACAGTAGGAAAAGACGACACAAGTTTCCAAATAAGATTATCCGAATTACCTGTTAAAACAACTTCACCTGTAAATGTAACTATAGAAGCTTTTGACTATGATGGAGAAACATCAAGGATTAGAAGTAGAGTTACTGTATAGTATGGTTTACATTAAAATATTAAAATATTAGAAATAAAATTAGTTTAAAAAGCTTATAATATTAAAGTTAATTATAATATTATAGGCTTTAATTATTTATACTTATTTGATAAAAAAATATGAATTTTTTTGTTAAGTATTTAATTAAAGTGAATTATTTTATTCATATAAATATATTAAAATAAACTGTAGAATATAATATAATATTAATGATATAGTAATACTATAATTATAGGAAAAAGTATTATTTTTATAATTTTTATTATGCTGATTTAGAAAAGGAGTGGGGCAGTTGGAGGAACAAAAAAAAGATAAGAAAAAAATAATATCTCCTAAAAATAAAAATACAATAATAGCTGCAATAACTATAACTATAGTAGTTATAGTAGGAATCATAGGTTATATTTTTTCAGTAAATAATAGAGTAGCAGCATGGGAAAATAAAGTTTATCCAGGAGTTAGTGTATATGGTGTTGATTTAGGTGGCTTAAGTAAAGAAGAAGCTATCGAATCTTTAGATGAAAAACTATCAGGTCTTATTATGGACAAGAAGTTAAGTGTTTTGGTTGGTGACAAGAAGTTAGAATTGCCCTATAGTGAAATAAATCCTAAGTATGACACAGAAGTGATAGCAGAAGAAGCTTTTAATTACGGCAAAGATAGTGGAATGTTTGCTAAAAATTCATTAATTAAAAATAATGATGATATTAACATAGAAGCTAAGATTACATATGATGAAGAAAGTTTAAAGTCTTTTGAGGAAAAAGTTAGGGCAGAAGTAAATGTTGCACCTAAAGATGCTACTATTGAAATAAATTCAGGAAACATAGTTGTTACACCAGAAGTTGTTGGAAAGAAAATAGATGAAGAAGAACTTCATAATAAATTAATAGAAAATATTAATGGAAATCCAACTAGCATTGTAGAATTAACATTTGATTTAAAAGAAGAACAAGCAAAAGTAAAAGCAGAGGATTTAAATAAAATAACTGGAAAGATAAGTGGCTATAGTAGTAGTTATAAAGATACTGGAGATGGTAGAGTTAAAAATATGGAGATTGCCTCTCAAGTTATTAATGGAACAATTGTAATGCCAGGAGAAGAGTTTAGCTATAATGAATTAATTGGAGATACAACTCCAGACAAGGGATATGAAAAAGCTAATACATATATTGGTAATGAAATTGTACCGGATTACGGCGGAGGAATATGTCAGATATCAACAACTCTTTATAGAGCAGCAATGAGAGCAAACTTAAGATCAACTGAGAGGATGAATCACTCATTAACAGTTTCTTATTCAGAACCTGGATTGGATGCAACGGTTGCAAATGGTGTTATAGATTATAAATTTAAGAACTCATATGATTTTCCAGTTTATATTCAAGGATATGTAGGAGGAGGAACAGCTTCATTTAATATATATGGTAATGTAGAAGCTATGGGTGGAAAAACTTATGAACTTGTAAATGAAGTTCATGAAAAATATAATCCAGAAGTTAAGTATGAAGATGATCCAACTATGGAAGCAGGCACTGAAAAAGTTGTATCTTATGGAATGCCAGGATATAAGGCAAGCTCTTATCAAATAACATATGAAAATGGTGTTGAAGTTGATAGAGAGTTTATAGCTACAGATGTTTATTTAACAACAGATACAGTTATAAAAAGAGGAACTAAAAAGAAAGAGACACCTCAAAAACCAACTGATAAACCACAAGCTCCGGCTGGAGATCAAAAACCAAATCAATAATAGAAAATGGATTAATAAAATGGCCCATATGTTAAGGACATTTTATTAATCCATTCTTTTTTTATTATTTTGTATTAAATAGGAATAATAAATGTTATTAAGCTGTTAAGCTTATTGTCGAAAATACATCAGAATGATATTATAATAATATGAAAAGGTGAATAAAGGAGCATTTTATGGAATACAAAATGGTTTGTATTGATATGGATGGAACTTTACTAGGTAAAGGAAAAGAAATATCTAAAGAAAGTAAAGAAATAATAAAAAAAATTCACGAAGAGGGTGTGGAAATAGTAGTAACTACAGGAAGAATTTATAATAATGCAGCCTATTACTCACATCTTTTGGGGGTTGAATCACCTGTTATTGCTGCAAATGGAGCTATTGTTAGAGAAAAAAATACAAACAAAGTTATATATGAAAAGCCGATAGAAACTGAGGAATGTATTAAATTAGTTGAAAAATTATATGAAATGAAAATGTATTTTCATTTTTATACTTTAGATAGTATATATTGTAGTAATAAAATTACAGAGCTTGGAACCAAATTATATATGACAAAGCAAATAGGATATGATAATTTAAAAATAAATTATTATGTTATAAATAATATAGATAAGTGGAAAGACTTTTTTAGAAAAAATCATGGGAAAATAACTAAATGTATAGCTTTTTCAATAAAACCAGAGAAAATTTTAAAAGTTAAAAAACAGCTAGATAATTTTAATGGTATAGTATATTATGGCGCAGGAAAAAGAAGCGTTGAAATTAATAGTAAAGGTGCATCTAAGGGGAATGCTGTAAAAGCCTTAGCAAATTATTATGGTTTTAAAAGAGAAGAAATTATATGTATAGGTGATAATGAAAATGATCTATCTATGATTGAATATGCTGGAGTTGGAGTTGCTATGGGAAATGCAATAGAACCAGTGAAAAAATTAGCAGATTACATTACTGATACTAATATTGAAAATGGGGTGGAAAAAGCTATAAAAAAATTTTTTAAACTTTAGATATAAAAAGTATTTAAAGATTTTATATAAGCATAATAATTACGAGGTGATATTATGTTTATACCACAAAGAGTAGTTTTCGAGGAGAAAGCGTTAAATTTTCAGTTGGGAAAAGAATTATTTGAGAGATTTAATAATCAAGGAATAACGGTTGAAGTAAATAAGACAGGAAGAGTAAATGGACCTAAGGATGATGATGTAAAAAAATATTTTGATGGTAAGAGGACATTAGTAGTGGGGGTCAAAGGGAAAACTAAATTTCAAAGTTGCAAACCCTCTGCACACTATCAACTTCCTCTAGTTAGTGGATGCATGGGAATGTGTGAGTATTGCTATTTAAATACACAGCTAGGTAAAAGGCCGTATATTAAAATTTATGTAGATATAGAGGATATTTTAAGTAGAGCTTTTGAATATGCAAATGAAAGATTACCATACATAACTATTTTTGAAGGTTCAGCAACTTCAGATCCAATTCCTGTAGAAGTTTATACCCATGGATTAAGTAAAGCTATTGAGGCCTTTGGGAAAAATGATAATACTGCTTTTAGATTTGTTAGTAAGTATTCAGAAGTAGAACCATTTATAGGACTACAGCATAATAATCATACGACAATTAGATTTAGCATAAACTCACAAGAGATAGTAAAAAAATACGAACATAGAACTGATAGTGCAGATAAGAGAATAGAAGCTGCTAAAAGAGTTAGAAATGATGGATATGATGTGGGATTTATAATAGCTCCAGTATTTTTGTATGATACTTGGAAGGAAGATTATAGTAAACTTTTAGATAAAATAGAAAGCGAATTTAAAGGTGAGGATATAAAATTTGAAGTAATATCCCATAGATTTACTGAAAGAGCTAAAAATAATATTTTAGAAATATACAAAAATTCTACACTACCTATGGATAAAGAAATGAGAAAGTTTAAATATGGTCAATTTGGATATGGAAAATATATTTATAAAGATGAAGAAATTAAATTAATAAAAGATTTTTTTGCGGAAAGAATTAAAAGCTCATTTGGAGATGATAGTATTTTGTATATAATATAAAGAAAATATTCTGTTAATAAATACTAAATACTTTGACTAATGAAGTTTCATATAGTATCATTTTTTATATAGTTTTACTAAAGTAAGATGATTTCATCTTGCTTTTTTAATCGGAGGTAAGAAAATTGAATTTAAATATAGTTTTATACCAACCAGAAATACCACAAAATACAGGCAATATTGCAAGAACTTGTGTTTTGACGAATTCAACACTACATTTAATTAAACCTATGGGCTTTAAGATAGATGATAAACAAGTAAAACGTGCTGGATTAGATTATTGGAGCGAATTAAAGCTTGAAATGCATGAAAGCTATGAAGAATTTATGAAAAAATATGGAAATGAAAGAATTTTTTTAGCAACTACTCATGGTGGCGTGCATTATGATGAAGCTTCATTTAAAGAAGGAGATTTTATAATGTTTGGTAGAGAGTCTTCAGGAGTTCCAGAAGAAGTACATAACAATCATGAAGGAATAAGAGTGCCAATGATTAAAACAAGTACTAGAAGCTTAAATATTTCAAATACAGTTGCAATTGTTACATATGAAGCTTTAAGGCAAATAGGTTTTCCTGAAATGAAATAAATTAGGGGGAATAGAAGTGGAAAAAATAAAAATATTAACAGATAGTTGTTTAGATCTTCCAGAAGAGTTAATTAGACAAAATGATATAGAAGTTATACCCGTTTTAATTAATTTTGGTGATAAAAGTTATATTGATAGAGAAGAAATTAATTTAGAACAAATGCAAGAAAAAATACAAAGAGAGAAAATACTTCCAACAACAGCACAAATAACTCCTATTAGATTTGAAGAAATTTTTAGAAAGCATTTAGATGAAGGATATAAAGTTTTAGCGATACTTATGTCATCTAATATGAGTGGAACATATAATTCTGCATGTATTGCAAAAGATATGATTGAGTCTGAGGACATAGTTATAGTAGATACACAAGTTATAACATCTGCTCAAGGATTTTTTGTTCTAAAGGCTTGTGAACTCAGGGATAAGGGTTTAAGTGCGGAAGATATAAAGGAAGAATTACTAACTATGATACCTAAAATGAATGCATCATTATGCTTTGAATCATTAGAAAATCTAGTTAGAGGCGGAAGAATATCAAAGACAGCAGGTGCAATTGGAACTGCATTAGGTCTTAGAGTTATAATTGGATTCGAAAATGGGATGATGACTGCAAAAGATAAAGTAAGAGGAAATAAAAAAGCATTAAAGAAAATAATATCAGACTATGAATCAAGTAATCCAGATAAAAATGAACCAGTTATATTAATTGAAATAGAAAGCCCAGAAATGAAGGGTGAACTTAAGAAATATTTAGTTGATAACAATATAAAATATATTGAAACAAAACCAGGTTGTGCAGTTGGAATACACTCTGGAACAAAAGTAAGCGGATTGTTTTTTATGAGTAAATAAGTTTAAAGTATCCATGAATACTTTAAAAATTAAAATTTAAAGTTAAAATTCTAAGGTTATAAAATGATTTTGTGGAATAATAAATAATTTTTAACAATAAATAATTTTTAATATTAAATCAAAAAGATAAAGATTAAATTCTTTATCTTTTTTTATTTACAAAAATACAAACTGAATTTTTATATATTTATTTGGGTAACATAAAGTAAAAAGGAAGGTGGTTTCAGTGAAAAAACAAAAACTATTTTTACTAACTCTAAGCATATATTTAACTTTAATGCTTACAGGTTGTGGAGTTCTCAATAGTCACATAATAGATTTAGATAAATTAAAAGTAGCTTATGTTGTTAATAAAGGTTGCTTAGAAGATAAAGGGCTTAATCAATTAGGGTTAAATGGAATAAATAAATCTATTATAGAAGATAATATTCGATTAACTACTATAGAAATAGATAAAGACGATGAGGCAAATTTTCAAAAGCAATTTATAAAAGCAGCTAAAAGTAATGATTTAATAATTGTAGTTGGTGAAGAGTTTAAAAATATAGTTAATGAAGCTGCCACCAATTATAGAGACAAGAGGTTTGTAGTTACTACAAATAAAATAAGAGAAAGTAATGTACAAAATGTGGATTTTAAATATGAAGAGGGTGGATTTTTGGTAGGAGCTATTGCGGGAAAAAGAAGCTCTAATAAAGAAGTTGGTTATATAGCTATTAAAGATAATGAACGAAATAAATTATTATTATCAGGGTATATGGCAGGAGTTAAAGTAACTAATTCAAAAGCATTACCAAAGTTATTATCAGGAGAAAATGTAAGATATGTTGAAGATTGTGCAAATATTGATTTAGCATACGAGGAAGCAATAGAACTTTATGATAAAGGTTGTGAAGTTATTCTAACAGCTGCAGGTAGAGCTTCAGAAGGGGTTTTTAAAGCAGCTAAGGAAAAAGGAAAGTATGTAATTAATAGCGGTATGAATGCACAAGAGGTTTATAGTGATTATAAAGATAATTCACTTGCATCTTTAGTAATTAGATTTGATGATATTCTTTATGAAAGTATATCAGAGGCAAATGATGGAATGTTTAAGAGTGGAGAAGTTAATAAAATAAATGAAGGTTTAAAAGAAAATACTATTGAAGTAATTATGAACGAGTCAATATTAGATAAAGAAACTATTAAATTAATAAATAATTATAAAAGTGAAGTAATTAGAGAAAAATTTGAAATTCCTAAGATAAAAGAAGAAGTATTAGAATTTAAAGTACAATAATGACTTGATATAACGTTTACTTAAGGTTTATACTAGTATTAAGGATTACTATCCTTAATACTAGTATATTAAGTAAAAGTTATAGTTCATAGTTTTGGAAATGAAGGTGTACTTTATGAAATTAGATTTTAATTTAAATCTCACACAAGAGCAAAAATTAATAATGACCCAACAAATGCAGTTATCTATAAAGCTTTTACAAATGTCAACTTATGATTTAAGAGAATATATAGAAAATGAATTTGTAGAAAATCCAATACTTGAAGGTGATTTTGATTTTGTTCAAGAAAATAAGGATTATCAAGATAAAATAGATTATAAAGAAATGATAAAATACTTAGAGTTCGATAATTATGGATCTCAAAGTTATGGAGATTATAATAAGGATGAAGACATATCACCTTTTAATTTTATATCAGAAAAAGAGTCATTAACAGAGTATTTGCATGAACAATTACTTGAAAGTGATGAAGATGAATTAAAAAAGGCAATAGTATCATATATGATTGAGAATATTGATAGCAGAGGATATTTGGACATGCCTCTGGAAGATATATGTAAAGAACTAAATATTCCAATTGATTTAGGACAAGAGTCATTAGAGATACTTCAAGATTTAGAGCCAGATGGTATAGGGGCTAGGGATTTGAAAGAATGTCTAAAGATACAGCTAATAAAGATGGGAATATTGGATGATAACTTGGAAATAATAATAGATGAATATTTAGATTTAATAGCAGATAATAAATATAGTGTTATAGCAAAAAACTTAAAAATTACTCCAAAAGAAGCTCAAGATTTAGGAGATATAATTAAAAGCTTAGAGCCAAAGCCATCAAGGGGATTTTATACAGGAGATGAGGTTAAGTTTATAATACCGGATGCAGCAATTAGAAATATTGATGGACAATATTTTGTTATTATGAATGATGGAGTTATACCAAGATTATCAATAAGCAATATATATAAAGATATCTTAAATAATAAGGAAGATAAAAATACAGAAAATTATGTAAAAGAAAAATTGAATAGTGCTATGTTTTTAATAAAAAGTATAGAACAAAGAAAAAGTACTTTACTTAGAATATTAGAAAAAACTGTAGAGAAGCAAAAAGAGTATTTTGATAAAGGACAAAAATATTTAAAGCCAATGACAATGAAAGAAATGGCAGAAGAGCTTGGGATTCACGAGTCAACAGTGAGTAGAGCTATAAAGGACAAATATATATTAACAAGCTTTGGAACTGTTAAAATAAAGGATTTATTTACAACAGGCTTAAGTAAATCTCAAGGCGATGGTGAAGATGTTGCTGTAGTTAACATTAAAAAGCAAATAAAAGAAATGATAGATGCTGAAGATAAGAAGAAACCTCTATCAGATCAAATAATATGTGATGAATTAAATAAGAAGAGTTTGAATATATCTAGAAGAACAGTAGCAAAGTATAGGGAAGAAATAGGTATAAAATCATCAAGTAAAAGAAAGAGAATAGAGTAAAGTAAGTATTATAAAAAAGAGTGAAAATAGAACAGAAAAGGATTATAAAAAATAGAATAAAAAAGGATTATAAAGGGGAATTTATAATAGAGAAGCTAGCTGTTTATATATTAAATATATTTAAAATAAAAGCTAGCTTTCTCTTATAAGTTATTTCCTTCAGTTCTCAAGTAGATACATGTAGGTATAATTGATTTTGAGAAAGATAGTAATAAGTAAACTTACATATGATACTTTTGTAGGATATATAAAGCTATAATGCTAAAAACTTGTAAAACTTTTAGAAAAGTTTGAAGAAAGTACTTTTAAAATTCATAGAAGTGTTTTATAATAATAAATGTGGGACATATAAATTATATGCGGGACCTTTTTAGACCAAAGGAGGGTTAAAAGTGCAGGAAATATTGTCTTTACAGAAAAAAATAGTTCCTGAACTTGTAGAAGTCCTAGAGAAAAGATATAGCATTCTTAGGACTATATATTACAATCAGCCTATCGGAAGACGTGTTTTAGCCAATCAGTTAGATCTTGGAGAAAGAATCGTAAGAACTGAAATAAGTTTTTTGAAATCACAAAATTTGATAGAGATTAATACTCCAGGAATGACAGTTACCAAAGAGGGACAAGAAGTGGTGGATAAGCTTAAAGATTTCATTCATGAAATAAAAGGTTTATCAGATATTGAGGAAAATATTAAGTCCTTCCTTGGGTTAAGAGATGTAATAATTGTTCCAGGTGATGTAGAAACAAACGAAATAATTTTAAAAGAACTTGGTAAAGCTACAGCTAATTATCTAAAAGCGATTATTAAGGATAATAATATAATAGCTATAACTGGGGGAAATACTATAAAAGAGTTTGTAGAGGCATTACCTAAGATAAATAATGTTTCAAATATTCTCGTAGTTCCAGCAAGAGGAGGTATGGGAAGAAAAGTTGAAATACAAGCTAGTACATTGGCTGCATCCTTAGCGAAAAAGTTAAATGGTGCTTATAAATTGCTTCATCTTCCTGAAAATCTTAGTTTAGAACTTTTAGATACTTTACTAAAAGAAAAGGAAATAAAGGAAGTTATAGATAATATACATAAAGCTGATATTTTAATTTATGGTATTGGTGATGCTTTAGTTATGGCAGAGAAAAGAGATGTTTCAAAAGAAGACTTTAATAAACTCAAATCTCTTGGAGCTGTTGGTGAAGCTTTTGGTTGTTACTTTAACAAAGATTCCAAAGTAGTTTCAGAAAATACTTCAATTGGAATAAATATTAATGAAGCAAGAAAAATTAACACACATATTGCTGTAGCAGCTGGGGAAAATAAAGTTGATGCTATTATTGCAACAATGATGAAAAATCAAAATGCAGTATTAATAACAGACGAAGCAGCTGGTAGAAAAATTGTAGAATTTATTAAGGAACACACTAAACAAGCTTAAAATTTTTAAAATTTTAAATATAACTATTTTTAGGAGGTAATTGCAAATGGTAAATGTAGCAATTAATGGTTTTGGAAGAATAGGAAGATTAGCATTAAGATTAATGATTGAAAACCCAGAATTCAACGTGGTAGCAATCAATGACTTAACTGATGCTAAGACTTTAGCTCACTTATTTAAATATGACTCTTCACAAGGAAGATTCAACGGAGATATCGAAGTTAAAGAAGGAGCTTTCGTTGTTAATGGAAAAGAAATAAAAGTTACAGCTGAAAGAAATCCTGCTGACTTACCATGGAAAGAATTAAACGTTGACGTAGTTTTAGAATGTACTGGATTCTTCACTTCTCAAGAAAAAGCTGGTTTACACTTAGAAGCTGGTGCTAAGAAGGTTGTTATTTCAGCTCCTGCAACTGGAGACATCAAGACTGTTGTTTACAACGTAAATAATGATATATTAGATGGTACTGAAACAGTTGTTTCAGGTGCTTCATGTACTACAAACTGCTTAGCTCCAATGGCTAAAGTATTAAACGACAAGTTTGGGGTTCAAAAAGGATTCATGACTACAATCCACGCTTACACTAATGACCAAAACACATTAGATGGTCCTCACGGAAAAGGCGATTTAAGAAGAGGTAGAGCTGCTGCTGCTAACATCGTTCCAAACTCAACTGGAGCTGCTAAAGCAATTGGTTTAGTTATTCCAGAATTAAAAGGAAAATTAGATGGTGGTGCTCAAAGAGTTCCAGTTACTACAGGTTCATTAACTGAATTAGTTGTAACTTTAGACAAGAAAACAACTGTAGAAGAAATCAACGCTGCTATGGCTGCTGCTGCTAACGAATCATTTGGTTACACTGAAGATGAAATAGTTTCATCAGACGTAATCGGAATCACTTACGGTTCATTATTCGATGCAACTCAAACTAAAGTTATGACAGTTGGAGATGAGCAATTAGTTAAAGTTGCTGCTTGGTACGACAATGAAATGTCATACACTAACCAATTAATCAGAACTTTAAAATACTTCGTAACTAGATAATTAAATAGTTAAATGAATAATTAAAGAAACATTAATTGTTGGTCTGGTTTTATAGAAAATCTATGAGGCCAGACCAATTTTAAATTAACAGAAATTATTAATTTATATTTTTTATAGATTAATGAAATAAATTTAAGAGGTGAAATCAATGAGCTTTAATAAGAAAACTATCGAAGATATAGATGTTAAAGGTAAAAAGGTTTTAGTAAGATGTGACTTCAATGTGCCACTAAAAGATGGTGTTATAACTGACGAAAATAGATTAAATGGTGCATTACCAACAATTAAGTACTTAATTGATAACGGAGCTAGAGTTATACTTTGCTCACACTTAGGAAAAGATGCATCAAAATCATTAGCTCCAGTTGCTAAGAGATTAAGCGAAATGCTAGACAAAGAAGTAGTGTTTGCAAGAGACGAAGAAGTTGTAGGAGCAAATGCTAGAGCTGCTGTTGCAGAAATGAAAGATGGAGATGTTGTATTATTAGAAAATACAAGATGCAGAAAAGAAGAAACTAAGAATGTTGAAGAATTCTCAAAAGAATTAGCTTCATTAGCTGATATATTTGTAAATGATGCATTTGGTACAGCTCACAGAGCTCACTGTTCAACAGTTGGAGTTACTGAATTCTTAGATACAGCTGTATGTGGATACTTAATTCAAAAAGAATTAAAATTCTTAGGTGAAGCAGTAAACAATCCAGTTAGACCATTTGTTGCTATATTAGGTGGAGCTAAAGTTTCAGATAAGATAGCTGTTATAAATAACTTATTAGAAAAAGTTGATACATTAATCATCGGTGGTGGAATGGCTTACACATTCTTAAAAGCTCAAGGATACGAAGTAGGATCATCATTAGTAGAAGCTGATAGAATTGAATATGCTAAGGAAATGATCGAAAAGGCAGCTGCAAAAGGAGTTAAATTCTTATTACCAGTTGACCACAGAGTTGCTGCAGAATTTAAAGATGTTGAACCAGTAGTTACAGAAGATCAAAATATTCCAGCAGGAAGCATGGGATTAGATATCGGACCAAAGACAGAAACTTTATATGCTGATGCAATTAAAGATGCTAAAACAGTTATATGGAACGGACCAATGGGAGTATTCGAATTCGAAAACTTCAACAAAGGAACAATAGCAGTTGCTAAGGCTATGGCTGATGCAGATGCTACAACAGTTATCGGTGGAGGAGACTCAGCTGCAGCTGTTAATATCTTAGGATTCGGAGATAAAATGACTCACATCTCAACAGGTGGTGGAGCTTCATTAGAATTCTTAGAAGGAAAAGCATTACCAGGAATAGAAGCTTTAAATAATAAATAAAAAAAGTTTATTTATTTAATGAAAAAATAGAGAAATGGAAGTTATAGTTAGAAGTTGCCCTTTTAACTATAATGGAATAATTAAGGAAATAATCCAGACAAAGTTGGATTGAAAAAGCGAAGAATGAAAATAAAAGTAATTAAAAGTTACACTTTTAATTATAAATGAAAGAATTTTTTATTTCTTCATTCTTCCCATTAAAAATAAGAGGTGATTTAAATGAGAAAAGCGATAATAGCAGGAAACTGGAAGATGCATTACACTCCGGCAGAAGCTGTAAAAGTTATAGAAGAATTAAAGCCATTAGTAAAAGATGCTACATGTGACGTAGTAGTATGCCCTACTTTTGTTTGTTTAGATGCTGTATTAAAAGCAGTAGAAGGATCAAATATTAAGGTTGCTGCTCAAAACATGCATTTTGAAGAAAAAGGAGCTTTCACAGGAGAAGTTGCTCCAGGAATGTTAGAAGCTATGGGAGTTAGCTATGTTGTTTTAGGACATAGTGAAAGAAGAGAATACTTCAATGAAACTGATGAAGCTTTAAACAAGAAAGTAAAAGCTGCATTTGCTCATAATTTAACTCCAATTCTTTGCTGTGGAGAATCTTTAGAGCAAAGAGAAAACGGAACAACTAATGAAGTTGTTGGAGCTCAAATTAAAGCTGATTTAGAAGGATTATCAAATGAATTAGCTGAAAAAGTAGTTATTGCTTACGAACCAATCTGGGCAATAGGAACAGGTAAAACTGCTACTAATGAACAAGCTAATGAAACAATAATGGCTATCAGAGGCGTTGTTGCTGAAATGTTTGGCAAAGAAGTTGCTGATAAAGTAAGAATTCAATACGGTGGATCAGTTAAGCCAAATACAATTAAAGATCAAATGGCTATGTCTGACATAGATGGTGCTTTAGTTGGTGGAGCTAGCTTAGTAGCTGCTGATTTCTCACAAATAGTTAATTATTAATATTAATAAATACGTAAGTAGTTTATCTACTTACGTATTTTTATTATAAAAATACTATAAACTATATATTTTTATAATAATTAAAAATAATTTAAAATATATAAATATATAGTAAAAATAAGCAATAGAAGAGTATTTTTTAAATTTTTAGAAAATATTCAATAAAATGCTTTTTAGGGGATTAAAATAATTCTCTGCAAAGGTTTACCTCATCAGTGCTTTTATTGTTTAAAGTCACTAATTATAGTATAATATAGATATAAATTAAGAAAGATAATATTAGAATATTGTCAAATATAGATTTTGATAAAAATTTGGAGGGAATTATGGCGAAGAAACCTGTAATGTTAATGATATTAGATGGCTTTGGAATAGCTCCAAAGTCAGATGGAAATGCTGTTGAAGCAGCTAATAAACCAAACTTTAGTGGATTAATGGAAAAATATCCACACACTCAATTACAAGCTAGTGGATTATATGTTGGATTACCAGATGGACAAATGGGTAACTCAGAAGTTGGTCATTTAAATATAGGTGCAGGAAGAATTATATACCAAGAATTAACTAGAATAACTAAAGAAATTAGTGAAGGTGGATTCTTCAAAAATGATGCATTAACTCTTGCTGTTAACAATGCTAAAGAAAATAATGCAGCACTTCACTTAATGGGATTATTATCAGATGGTGGAGTTCACTCACATATAGATCACTTAAAAGGATTATTAAAGCTAGCTAAAGAAGCAGGATTACAAAATGTATATGTTCACTGCTTCATGGATGGAAGAGACGTTCCACCATCATCAGGAAAAGATTTTATAATAGAGCTAGAAAACTACATGAAAGAAATTGGTGTAGGTAAGATAGCTACTGTTGCAGGAAGATACTATGCAATGGATAGAGATAACAGATGGGAAAGAGTTGAACTTGCTTACAATGCAATGGTACTTGGAAAAGGTGAAATTGCAGCTTCAGCAGTAGAAGCAATAGAAAAATCATACCACGATAATAAAACAGATGAGTTCGTATTACCGGCTGTTGTAGATTCAAATGGAATGATTAAAAATGGAGATTCAGTAATATTCTTTAACTTTAGACCAGATAGAGCTAGAGAAATAACTAGGGCAATAAATGATAAAGATTTTGCAGGATTTAAGAGAGAAACTTTAAACTTAACATTTGTTATAATGACTCAATATGATAAGACTTTAGAAGGAGTACATGTTGCATACAGACCAGAAAGTATTACTAATACTTTAGGAGAATATGTATCAAACAATGGATTAAATCAATTGAGAATTGCAGAAACAGAAAAATATGCTCACGTTACATTCTTCTTTAATGGTGGAGTTGAAAAGGAAAATCCAGGTGAAGATAGAGCTCTTATAGCATCACCTAAGGTTGCTACTTATGACTTAAAGCCAGAAATGAGTGCTTATGAAGTAACAGAAGAATTAATTAATAGAATTAATGAAGATAAGTATGATATGATTATTCTAAACTATGCTAACCCAGATATGGTTGGACATACAGGAGTAATGGAAGCAGCTGTAAAAGCTATCGAAGTTGTAGATGAATGCTTAGGAAAGGTTGCAAATAAGATTCTAGAAAAAGACGGAACTTTATTTATAACTGCTGACCACGGTAATGCAGAAACTATGATTGATTTCTCAACAGGAAATCCATTTACAGCACATACTACAGATCCAGTTCCATTCATTTGGGTTTCAAACAGAACTGAAGGAAGAACATTAAAAGAAGGTAAGCTAGCAGATATAGCTCCTACTATGTTAAATGAAATGGGTCTTTCAAAACCAGAAGAAATGACTGGAGAATGTTTAATAGTAAATAAATAATAAAAAGCGTAGCAAAATGCTACGCTTTTTATTTTAGAATTTATTATTAAAAGATTAGGTAACAATTTATTTAGGAAAATATGATATAATTTACTAATGTAAGTGTCGAGTTTATTTAAATTTTTATTAATATTAATGTTAATTTAGAAGGAAATAGAAAAATTAGAGGAAATGGGTATAGGGAATGAGTAATTTGGATAAAGAGTACTTTAATGATGGTTCAATAGCTTTAGAAGAAAAAGATTTAAAGTGTTTTTGGCAAGAGTCTATAAAAAACATTACAATTGGTTTTATGGTTACTATAATGACTTTTGATTTTTTGTATTTGGAATATATTTTGCCTTTAATAGGAGCAGTACTTTTATATATTGGATTTTGTAATTTGAGAAAAGAAAATAAAGCTCTTAATTTAGCTTGGATATTTTCAATAATAAATATGATACTACAAGTATTAAATTTGATATATTTGAATACGCCATTAAATGTTAACTTTAAAAATAGTAGTATATTAGCAGTTATGTCTACAATTTTTCAATTAAGTTTTCTTTTTATTTTTAGATCAGGGATAAAGAAGGTTTTTCATAGAGAAGGGGTTATACCTAAAAAGGA
This sequence comes from Clostridium sp., assembly GCF_017888565.1. Lineage (GTDB taxonomy): Bacteria > Bacillota > Clostridia > Clostridiales > Clostridiaceae > Clostridium. The sequence goes on along the minus strand of NZ_JAGHFX010000094.1, from coordinate 37,192 downwards.
TCCTATTTTGAAGATAATTATATGGAAAGTTGTAATAATTATTTGTGCATTAACAGAATTAGGACAAATTTGGCTTATAGCTATCCCGATAATTATTTATTACTTTTATGTATTTAGGTCTCTATATAAATTAAATTATGAACTTAAAGATATTGATTATATATATTCAAATGAAATTAAAATATTCAATAAGAAAAAACTTATTTGGGCATATATGCTATTTTGCACTTTTGTAGTTGGAGTGTGTTGTATATTTTCTAATCATATTAGTCTAGATTCAAATGAAGTTGTTGCTGTTAAGGAGTTTGGAGTTAGAAATATGCTGATTGATAAAGGAATTCCAATTGATATTGTTAAAGATATAGAAGATAAGGATATTAGTAAAATAAAAAACTTTATAAATATTGAAGCTTTTAATGAAGACTTACAATTTAATTCTATATTAAATGATAATGTAATAACTTTGAAAGTAACAACCATATTTTTTGAACTTAACGATAATGAAATGTATGCAATTGAATATTTTAACTGGGGGGAAGAAGGTCCTTATTGGCAAGATGGTTTTGAAATTAGTAATACCTGGCCTTTAGAAGTTGTTAATGGAATACTATTATATGAAAAAGATGGAATTAATTATTCAGCCGAAATACCTAGGTTAAATGGAGGAATGGTTACAAGTGCGGATATATTTGGAGATGAAAGGCAAGAAGAAAAAATTACAGGTGCTATAAGTTATCCTTATAAATCTCAAAAACAAAGAGGGTATATTTTCTATAAAATAGATATTACTCAAGAAACTTTAGCTGGAGCAAATCTAGTAAATTATATGCATTATAATCATCCTTTTAGAATTCCTTATACTGAACCAGAAAAGAAAAGTATAATGTTTAGCAATAACTTAAGACAACATAGGATAAATTTTAGCACTAATCTAAGTAAGGAACTGTTTAGTAATTAAAAAAATTTATTAATTATTGTTATTATGTATGCATAGTTTATTTAATTTAAAATACCTAAGAAATTTATAAATTTAAGAGCTAAAGAATTATATTGTTTAGTATATTAGAGATATATATTATCCTTTGCTGACTTCCTTTTGGGGTTGAGCAATAAAGATAATATATATCCGTAAAATATTTTGATATTCAAAGGATTTGACAATGAAAAGTTTTGACGGTATAATATCAATTACTAAAACGAAAGTATTTGTAGGAGTTGAATATTATGAAAGTTAAACTTATAACTGATTCGGCATGTGATTTATCTTTAAATTATATAAAAGAAAATAATATAGAAGTAGTACCACTTATGGTTAATATAAATGGAGAATTTATACCTGATGACTTAGGACAAACTTTAAAGCATGAAGATTTTTATAAAATGATAAAAGAAGGTGCAATGCCATCTACTACTCAAGTAAATGTAGGAACTTTTTTAGAAGTATTTAAGAAGTATGTAGAGCAAGGAGAGTCGATAATTTATATAGGATTATCTTCAGCATTAAGTGGAACTTATAATAGTGCTTATACTGCTAAAGAAATGATATTAGAAGAATATCCAAATGCAAATATAAAAGTTATTGATTCATTAAGTGTATCTGTTGGAGAAGGTTCTTTAGTTTATAAAGCAAATGAAATGATAAAAAATAATATAGATATTAATGAAATTGTAGAGTATATAGAATCTATTAAAAAGAATGTTATTCATGCAATTACTGTAGATGATTTAAATCACTTAAAAAGAGGGGGACGTATTTCAGGTACAGTAGCAGCAGTGGGAGGATTACTTGGGATAAAACCAACTTTAAAAATAGATAATGATGGAAAGGTTATTCCAGGAGATAAAATAAAGGGAAGAAAAAAAGCTTTAAAATCTTTAGTTCAACAATTAAAAGAAAAAGTAATAAATCCAGAGAATCAAGTAATATTTATATGTCATGCAGATTGTTTAGAAGATGCTGAAGATATAAAAAGAATGATACTTGAGGAAGTTAAAGTTAAAGATGTTATTATTAATTCTATAGGTGCAGTAATAGGAACTCATGGTGGACCTGGAACTTTAGGAGTAGTATTTATAGGAAATCAAAGATAAAAGATTAATCAATTTGTTTTTAACCCCATAAAAACAATGAATTTTAAATAAAGAGTTGCCTTTTGGCAACTTTTTTATTTTTGGTAGAAATTATAGAAAAGTTTATTATTTAGATAACTTTTTATAAAATTTATTCTATACACTTGAACAATTTAATTCTATAAACATACATTGAAATAAAAATATTAGAAATAAAAATATTAGAAATAAAAAAATGAGAATAAAATTCTACAAATAAAATAGTAGTAATAAAAAATACATATTGACAAATAAAACCAAAAGAGTATAATTGAATTAAACATATCGGAATAGTAGGAAAAGCTAAGATGAAGAAAGTAGTGTATTAATGATGCTTACAGAGAGAAGGAATTGCTGAGAGCCTTTAGCAAAGTAATATATGAAGTGCACTTCGGAGTTTAAAGTGTGAAATATTAGTAGCATTTTAACGGATCGCCGTTTATAGCGAGTTATTAAGGTGGAACTATGTTCAATTAGAGTGGAACCGCGGAGTATAACTTCGTCTCTTATAAAGTATAAGGGAGGGAGTTTTTTTGTATATAAATTTCCTTAAGTGTACTATATTTAAATCCGATATGACTTTTGATAAATTTAAGGAAATTTAATATTAAAAAAGTGTATATTAAGGCTTTAAGATTTGGGGGGATTTTATGGAGCTAGATTTCAATTTTATTATTAGTAGTTTACCAGATTTTTTTCAAGCAACAGTTGTAACTATAAAATTAGCAGTTATATCGATTATCGTATCTATTTTAATTGGAGTAATAATAGAAATTGCCAGATATTTTAATATAAAATGGTTAAATGTAATATCTAAAGGGTATATAGAATTTTCGAGAAATACACCGCTTTTAATACAAGTATTCTTTCTCTATTATGGATTAACTAAGCTTGGAGTAAAGTTAAGTGGATTTGCTTGTGGGGTAATAGGCTTATCATTTTTAGGTGGAGCTTATATGGCAGAATCCTTTAGGGGAGGAGTAGATGCAGTTGCTAAATCACAGATAGAAAGTGGACAAGCTTTAGGATTAAGTAAAAAACAAATTCTAAAATATATAGTAATGCCAATGAGCTTTTCTATATCAATTCCATCTATAGTAGCAAATTGTATATTCTTAGTAAAGGAAACATCTATCATAGGTTCGATAGCAGTTGCAGAGCTTATGTTTGTTACTAAGGATGTTATAGGGATGTATTATAAAACAAATGAAGCATTAATATTAGTTGTGATATTTTATCTTATAATATTACTTCCGATTTCAATAATCAGTAGGATTCTAGAGAGGAGGTTAAGGCATGGAGAATTTGGGCAATAATATAATTTTTAATGTGGACAATATGAAAAGGCTTATGGAGGGGTTACTAGTAACATTAAATATAGCGATTGTATCTGTTGTTTTATCAACAGTATTAGGATTCGTATTTGGAATAATTATGACAAGTAAAAGAAAGATTTTAAAAGTAATATCAGCTATATATTTAGAAAGTATAAGAATGATTCCATTAATGGTGTGGTTATTTTTGTTTTATTTTGGAGTACCTACACTTTTAAATGTTCATTTAGAATCCACAATAGTTGGATATATTGTTTTTATTTTATGGGGAACAGCAGAAATTGGGGATTTAGTAAGAGGAGCAATTACTTCTATTCCTAAAATATATTATGAATCAGCCATGGCTTTATCTTTAAACAAGATAAAAACTTATAGGTATATTATTATTCCAATTAGTATAAGAAGAGTTCTGCCAGGTATTATAAATTTAAGTACTAGAATGATTAAAACAACAACTTTAATGACTTTAATAGGTTCAGTTGATTTAGTTAAAGTTGGACAGCAAATTATAGAAAGAACAGTCTTAACAGAGCCTTTAGCATCATTTTGGATTTATGGATTATTGCTTATAATATACTTTTTAATTTGTTTTCCAATTTCATTGGGAGCAAAGGCTTTAGAGAAAAAACTAAATTAGGGGGATTTTATGAGTGAAGAAATATTGCTTAAAGTGAAAAATATAAAGAAAAGTTATGGGGAAATAGAAGCATTAAAGGGAATAGACTTAGAAGTGAGAAAAGGCGAAGTAGTAGTAATTTTGGGACCTTCAGGTTGTGGTAAAAGTACATTTTTGAGATGTCTAAATGGATTGGAAGATATAACTGAAGGAGAAATCATCTTAAACAATTATGGGATTTTAGGTAAAGAGGTAGAATTTGAAAAGGTAAGAGGAACGATAGGAATGGTTTTTCAAAGCTATGAATTATTTCCTCATATGAATGTTATAAATAATATTTTGCTTGGGCCAACTAAAGCTCAAAATAGAAATAAAGAAGAGGTTGAAAAAGAGGCAGATGAACTTTTAAAAAGAGTTGGATTGTTTAATAGAAAATATGCTTATCCAAGAGAACTTTCAGGGGGTCAAAAGCAAAGGATAGCAATAGTTAGAGCTTTGTGTATGAATCCAGAAATAATGCTTTTTGACGAAGTTACAGCAGCTTTAGATCCAGAAATGGTTAGAGAAGTTTTAATGGTATTATTAGAACTTGCTCAAAATGGTATGACTATGGTTGTAGTTACTCATGAATTAGAATTTGCAAAACATGTAGCAGATAAAATTGTATTTATGGAAGAAGGTAAAATAGTGGAAGTATCTTCTCCAAAAGAGTTTTTTGAAAATCCAAAGACAGAAAGAGCAAAAAGCTTTTTATCGTCATTTGATTTATATAAATAATAAAAAGGAAGGGGTAAATAAAATGAAAAAACTTCTATCATTAATTTTAACATTAGTAATAGTATTGGGGGCTTTAGTTGGATGTGGAAGTAAATCAGAAGAAAGTAAGTCATCAATAGATGCAATTAAAGAAGCTGGAAAAATAAGAATTGGAGTATTTAGCGATAAGCCACCATTTGGTTATGTAGACGAAAAAGGAGCAAACCAAGGGTATGACGTTTATTTAGCAAAGAGATTAGCTAAGGATTTATTAGGGGATGAAAATAAGATTGAATTTGTATTAGTTGAAGCTGCAAATAGAGTAGAATATTTGCAATCAAACAAAGTTGATATAATTTTAGCTAACTTTACAGTTACACCAGAAAGAAAAGAAAAAGTAGATTTTGCAACTCCATATATGAAGGTTTCATTAGGAGTGGTTTCACCAGATGGAGCACCGATAAAATCAGTAGATGACTTAAAAGGTAAGAAATTACTTGTAAATAAGGGAACAACAGCAGAAAGCTATTTTACAAAGAATTATCCTGATATTGAACTAGTTAAATTTGAACAAAATACTGAAACATTTGCTGCATTAAAAGATGGAAGAGGAGCTGCATTAGCTCATGATAATACTTTATTATTTGCTTGGGCAAGAGAAAATGAAGGTTATGACACTTATATTTCAAGTCTAGGAGAAGAAGATGCAATAGCTCCAGCTGTTAAAAAAGGAAATGCAGAGTTATTAGAATGGGTTAATAATGAAATAGATACACTTATTAAAGAAGGATTCTTTAAAGAAGCTTATGATGTAACACTTGCACCAGTTTATGGAGACACTGTAAAACCAGAAACGGTAATATTTAAATAATGAAAAAATGAAAAATTAAGGAAATAATTCTCCTACGTGAAATTATGAAGAATTATTAAAAGTAATTTACACTAATTGAATGTTAGTTCACGAAATACTAGTTGAATAATTAGTAAAGTGTAGAGTTCTAAATTTGGATTTAATATAAAAACCCATCTACTAAAGGGTGTCTTAAGTAGATGGGTTTATTAATATATGGAAGAGCTACTGTGTAAAAGTCTTGGTTAACTTGCTGTGCTAAAAGAGACTAACAACGAATAATTATAAATCTATGTATAAGATCATTACATATAACTTATGGGGTATATTTCCATAGGGTGGTTGTATAAAATGAATATTTTTATAAATAAATTAAAAAATTATATATTTTTATTAAAAGGCATTTCTTGGTAAATAAAACCAGAAACATGTAATAGTATTTGAATATAAATAATAATATATAATGATAACATTTTTTAGGAGAGAGTTATATGGCTAGGACTTATTCTTATTCAGCAAATTTTGATGCTGAAACTGAAGAGCTTTTTAAGAGAGCTGTTTTTCTTGGAGAGGGTCATAATGGTATTGTTTATGAACTACCTGATAATAAAGCAGTAAAGATATTTCAAGAATCGAAATGTTGCAAAGAAGAAGGGGAGATACTTAAAAAAGTAAGTAGATCTAAGTATTTTCCAAAGGTATATAATATAGGTGAGTTTTATATAGTGAGAGATAAAGTTGAAGGACATAGGTTAGATCATTATATCAAGAAAAAAGGTTTTAATTATGAAATTGCAGAAAATCTATATTATTTAATAGAAGAATTTAAAAGACTTAAGTTCACTAAATTAGATGCTAGATGTAGAGATATTTACATAACAAGGGATAATAAGGTTATGGTTATAGATCCAAAACAGTGCTATAAAAGAAAGGTACACTATCCAAGGCACCTAATGAAGGGACTTGATAAAATCGGAGTTTTAGAAAGTTTTTTAGAGGATATTAGATTAATTGATAAAAAGACTGCAAGAGAGTGGGAAAAGAAATATAATCAATACTTACAAAATGATGAATTATAGTAAAGAGAGTCTAGACAGGCTCTTTTTTATTTTATTAAAGAATTTCATACTGGGATATATAAAGATTAAAACAATTATGAAAAAAACTCCTTTTGATAATCAATTACTTTCGGTACTAATTAAAAATCAAAAGGAGAAATTTAAATGGATAGTTATAGTTTATCATATAACAATAAGGATTGTAAAAAAAATTTCAAAGTTAAATTATTTTAATATATATATAATATTAAAAAGTAAAGTAGTAATAGTAAAATTTACAATAGATAAAATATTAAAAGTAAAAATAATTACTTTTAAATGATTACACAAACAAATAAATATTGAAAATTATGGTCAAAGTGGTATAATAATAATGAAAATGTGATAATGATTATTAGTTGCTAGAAAATGTTATTTCTTTCATAAAAACCTAGATATATGTCGATTTATGAATAAATTATTATCCATAAGATATAATATAAAGGTATAGATATAGGTGAAGGAAATTAAACATTTCAAATATAAGGAGGAAAAAGTAATGAAAAATTATTGTGAAATAGTAGACGTTGTAGCAAGACAAATTCTTGACTCAAGATGTTTCCCTACAGTAGAAGTTGAAGTATATTTAGAAGATGGTACTGTAGGAAGAGCATCAGTTCCATCAGGAGCATCAACTGGTATGTATGAAGCAGTTGAATTAAGAGATGGAGATAAAGATAACTACCTAGGAAAAGGTGTTTTAAAGGCTGTTCAAAACGTAAATGATACAATTGCTGAAGAATTAATTGGATGCAACGTATATGATCAACCATATATAGATAAAATGCTTATCGAATTAGATGGAACTCCAAACAAAGCAAAATTAGGTGCTAACGCTATATTAGGTGTTTCACTTGCTGTTGCTAATGCAGCTGCAAAGTCATTAGACTTACCATTATACCAATATGTAGGTGGAGTAAATGCAAAAGTTTTACCAGTACCTATGATGAACATAATCAATGGTGGATCACATGCTGATAACTCAGTTGATTTACAAGAATTCATGGTTATGCCAGTTGGAGCTAAGACATTTAGCGATGCATTAAAGATGTGTGCTGAAGTTTACCATACATTAAAGAAAACACTACATGATAAAGGATATTCAACAGCTATCGGTGATGAAGGTGGATTTGCTCCAGACCTTAAGTCAAACGAAGAAGCTATTGAAGTTATTATAGAAGCTATAACTAAAGCTGGTTACAAAGCTGGAGAAGATATGTTCATTGCTATCGATGCTGCTTCATCAGAATACTACAAAGATGGAAAGTATGTATTAGAACATGAAGGAAAAACTTTAACTGCAGCTGAAATGGTTGACTTCTTAGAAAACTGGGTTAACAAATACCCAATTATCTCAATCGAAGATGGTATGGCTGAAGAAGACTGGGAAGGTTGGAAGCTAATAACTGAAAGATTAGGTAAGAAAGTTCAATTAGTTGGTGATGACTTATTTGTTACTAACACTGAAAGATTAGAAAGAGGAATCGACATGGGAGTTGGTAACTCAATCCTAATCAAGTTAAACCAAATCGGTACTTTAACAGAAACTTTAAATGCTATCGAAATGGCTAACAGAGCTGGTTATACAGCAGTTATTTCTCACAGATCTGGTGAAACAGAAGATACAACAATCGCTGATTTAGTTGTAGCTGTTAATGCTGGTCAAATCAAGACTGGTGCTCCTGCAAGATCAGAAAGAGTTGCTAAGTACAACCAATTAATAAGAATTGAAGAAGAATTAGACGATGTAGCTGAATACAGAGGAAGAAAAGCATTCTTCAACATTAAGAAGTAATTAAACTTTAATAAATGAGGATAAGATTTTATAATCTTATCCTTATTTTTTATAAGGTAGAATTTTGTAACTATTGACTTGTAATGTGTCATTTAATATGATAATATAAAGTTATGTAAATATGACCGTTTTGAGTAACCATGGGAGGTATATAAAAATGAAAGATGTTTTATTAGTATTAGAAGTAATCTTAGGGTTAGCAATTATAGTATCAGTATTATTACAACCAAGTAAAACAGATGCATTAAGTGGACTTATTCAAGGAAGCAAAAATGAAACTTTCTTTTCAAAGAATAAAGCTAGAACAAAGGAAGCTATGTTATTAAAAGTAACAATTATAACAATGACTTTATTTGCTGTGAATACAGTAGTATTAAACTTAATATAATGTTATAACAAGAGCTGCTTTTCATAATAGGTAGCTCTTTATATTTATTTGCTACTTAAAATAGAAGGAGTGTTTTTATGGGTATATTTAATGGATTAATGGGAAATGCTTCAGAAGTTAATTTAGAAGCTTTAAAAAAGGAATATGGAAAAATATTAACATCAACTGAAACTATAGAAAAAGCTTATAAGTTAGTAAGAGACATGTTTATTTTCACAAATAAGAGACTTATTTTAGTTGATAAGCAAGGAATGACAGGAAAGAAGACTGAATATCATTCAATTCCATACAAATCAATAACTCATTTTAGCATTGAAACTGCTGGACATTTTGACTTAGATGCAGAATTAAAGATATGGATTTCAGGAACAGCTCTGCCAATAGAAAAGCAATTTAATAGTAGCTTGAGCATTTATGAGTTACAGACTGTACTTGCAGAATATTGCCTAAGATAAATGGGAAAAGTGAAAGAAAAAAAGCGTGAAATAGTATAAGAAATAATTCACCTTCGCTGAGTTATGGAGAAGGGGTTGCTTGTAGGATAAACCTACAATAATCAGAGCATTAAGAGATAATTTATAATTGATAATTGGTGTGGACAATTGACAATGATGGTTGTTGAATGTCCATTTTTTTGATTTAATATATATTGGTAATTAAATCATTTATAGGAAAATTAGTAAGGTGAATAGGAAAGTACTTTGAAGTTGTGTAATATAAAGAGAAGATGGATAAACTAGAGAATAGTGAAGAGTGAAAATAAAGAGTGAAAAGTTGAGAAAATGATTTAGACGAGCTGAATTATAGAAAATGAAAGAATTAATTATATATGTTCTGTAGTTTTATAAATTATATAGATTTAAGAATTTACATATAATAAATATATAAACTATCAAAAGAGCAAGATTAAAATAGATTTAAAGTATATGGAGGAAACGTATATATGGGAATTAAACAAACGTTATTAAGTTTTATGAGAGAGGAAGCATACAGGCCAATGGATATCCAAGAGTTGGTTGCAGTATTTGATATAAATCCTGATGAATATAAATCCTTTAAAAAGGTTTTGAAATCAATGGAAAGAGAAGGTCTAATTGTTAGAACTAAAAAAGATAAGTTTGGTGTGCCTGAAAGACTTGGATTAATAACTGGTAAGTTACAAGTGCATCAAAAAGGATTTGGATTCTTACTTCCTGAGACAGAAGGAGAAAAGGATGTCTTTATTCCAAGTTCAGCTATGAATGGAGCTATGAATGGAGATAAGGTTTTAGTTCAAATAACAAGAGAAGATTTAAATGGTAAAAAGAGAGAAGGGGAAGTAAGAGAAGTTTTAGAAAGATCTAATAATAAAATCATAGGAGTTTATGAAGATAGTAGAAACTTCGGCTTTGTAGTTCCAGAAGATACAAGATTAAATCAAGATATCTTCATTTCAAAAAAAGATAGAAATGGAGCTAAAGATGGAGATGTAGTAATTTGCGAAATAGTTAAGTGGGCAGATAAAAGAAGAAGTCCAGAAGGAATAGTTAAAGAAGTATTAGGTAGAAAGGGAGATAAGGGATTAGATATTCTTACAATAATTAAGAAGTATGGATTACCAGAAGAGTTCTCAGAAAAGGTTCTTAATTATGCAGAAAACATTGAAGAGGAAATAGAAGATAAAGAATATGCAAGAAGAAAAGACCTTAGAAATTTAAGAATGGTAACAATAGATGGCGAAGATGCTAAGGATTTAGATGATGCTGTTTCAATAGAAAGACTTGATAATGGCAAATTTAGATTAGGAGTTCATATTGCAGACGTATCTCATTATGTAAGAGAAAAGAATCCTCTAGATAAAGAAGCACTAAAAAGAGGTACTTCAGTATATCTAATAGATAGAGTAATTCCAATGTTACCTAAGAAATTATCAAATGGTATTTGTTCATTAAATCCTAAGGTAGATAGATTAGCTTTAAGCTGCTTTATGGTTATTGATAAGAATGGAAAAGTAATTCAACATGAAATCGAAGAATCAGTTATTAAGACTAGTGAAAGAATGACATATACAGATGTAACAAATATTTTAGAAAATAATGATGAAGAACTTATAAAAAGATATGATTACTTAGTAGATGACTTTAAAGCTATGGAAGAACTATGTAATATTCTTCGTGAAAAGAGAATAAAAAGAGGAGCTATAGATTTTAACTTTGAAGAATCTAAGATAATATTAAATGATTTAGGAAAACCAGTAGATATTAAGCCTTATGATAGAGCTATTGCAAATAGAATAATAGAAGAATTCATGCTTGTATGTAATGAAACAATAGCTGAGCATATGTTCTGGACTAATCTTCCATTTGTATATAGAATTCACGAAGAGCCAGATGAAGAAAAATTAGAAAAATTTAAAGAGTTTGTATATAACTTAGGTTATATCGTAAGATGGGGTCAAGAAGCTCATCCAAGAGCTCTTCAAGATATATTAGAAAAAGTAAAGGGTAAAAAGGAAGAAACAGTAGTAAGTACTCTTTTATTACGTTCAATGATGCAAGCTAAATATTCACCAGAATGTGTAGGACACTTTGGTCTTGCAGCTAAGTATTACTGTCACTTTACATCACCAATAAGAAGATATCCAGATTTGCAAATTCATAGAATTATAAAGGAGCAATTAAACGGAAAGATAGATGAAAAGAGAGCAGGAAGACTTACTAATATAGTTGAAATAGCATCAAAACAATCATCAGAAATGGAAAGATTAGCTCAAGAAGCTGAAAGAGAAGTTGATGATTTAAAGAAAGCAGAATATATGCAAGAAAGAATTGGCGAGGAGTTTTCAGCTATTATATCTTCAGTTACATCCTTTGGTTTATTTGCAGAACTACCAAATACAATAGAGGGATTAATTCATATAACGGCTTTAGATGACGATTACTATATTTATGATGAAGCTCATTTATGCTTAATTGGTGAAAGAACTAAAAAAGTATATAGATTAGGAGACGAAATCAAAGTTAAGTGTACTAGAGTTGATATAGATAATAGAGAAGTATATTTTGATTTAATTGAAGAAGAACAACCTAAAGAAGAAATAGTTCCAAGCGAAAAACTTAGTGAGAAAATTCAAGAAGCAAAAGATGAAATGAAAAGCGAACTAGTTAATGAAGATAATGAAGAGGATAATGAAGAGCTGTAATAAATTGCGAAGTAATTTATCGATGAAAAGTTTAGATGTTTTTGCTACACAAAATTAAAAAAACAGTGTGCGAAGCAGTTTCTATTCAAAAGTCACTTAGTGATTTTTCCTAAATTGTTTCACTTTTTAGTTATTAATTTAAATGATAAACATAAGTTGGCGAAGATAAATAGAATATGTGGAATAAGCATATCTAGTTATCGTAGCCTTTATATTCACAATTTATAAATATTCTGTTATACTAAAAGAAAAATTAAATGAGTGGTGAGAGTATGGTAAGGAAGAAAAATAGTAATACATTAGCTGAAAATAGAAAAGCTAGGCACGATTATTTTGTAGAAGAAACCATAGAAGCTGGAATAGCTTTAGTTGGAACTGAAGTTAAATCAATAAGAGCAGGAAAATGTAATTTACAAGAATCTTATGCAGATGTAGAAAATGGTGAAATTACAATAAAAGGTATGCATATAAGTCCTTATGAACAAGGAAATATATTTAATGTTGATCCGTTAAGGGAAAGAAAGCTTTTACTTCATAAAGAGCAAATATCAAGATTTGCAGGACTAGTATCACAACAAGGATTTACTTTAGTACCATTATCATTATATTTAAAAGATGGTAAGGTAAAGGTCGCACTTGGTTTATGCAGAGGTAAAAAGAATTACGATAAGAGAGATTCTATGTTAGAAAAAGCTCATAAGAGAGATATAGAAAGACAATTAAAAAACTCTACAAGATATTAATAAAAAAGCAACTTTAGAAGACTATAATCTTAATTTTTTATAAAAATAAGATTATAGTCTTATTATTTTGTAGAAAATTTATCAATCTAATAGTAAACTTATATTATATGGAATAAAAATTAAAGAAAAAAGGGTCAAGAGGTATAGTGCTATGTATAATAAAAGTTTATTAATCGAAAACTCCCATAAAAGAAGTGAAGATTACGGAGTTGAAAAAAGTAGTGATCATTCAAAGACTATGTTAAATGGAGAAAAACTTAAAAAGGTACTAGAGATAAATAAAGAGTTAATAGAAATATCTAAGCCATATATAGATATGGTAGTAGAGTCTGTAGAAGACAATGACTTTATTATAATTTTAACAGATAATAATGGATGCATACTTTACATAAAGGGCGCTGATGCTATTAAAGATGAACTAGAGAAATTAAATTTAAAAGTTGGTGCCTATATGGATGAAAAAAATATAGGGACAAATGCAATGGGGACAGCTATAACAGAAAATAGATGTATTCAAATAACTGCAAATGAACATTATGCCACTATATTTCAAAGCTTAACTTGTTCAGCAGCTCCTATTCATAACAGTAAGGGCGAAATAATAGGAACCTTAAATTTAACTGGAAAAAGTAATATGAAGCATCCCCACACCTTAGGGTTAGTTATTTTTGGAGTCACCGCAATAGAAAATGAACTTTACAGAGTAAAAACTAATTATATCTTAAATCAAACCTATAATTATATGAAAACTGTCATAGAAAATGTTGATAAAGGAATAATGATTATTGATATACATGGAAAAATTATAAATATAAATGAATTAGGATTAAATATTTTAGATAAAAGAAATCAAAATTTAATTAATGAATATATAAATCATATAATCCCAAATTTTCAAAACATAGTAGACAGAATATCAAATAATAATGAAACTATAACAAAAGAAATAAAATTAAGCCATGCAAGCAAATATAAAACTGAAATAATTCTTAAAGGGATTAAATGTAACGAAAAAACGATTGGGATTGTAGCAACTTTAACAAAGTTAAAAGAAAATAATAAAGAAAATAATTTTACAGGAGCATTTTTTACTTTTAATGATATTATAGGAGAAAGCGATGCTATAAAAAATGTTATAATAAATTGTAAGATTATAGCTAATAGCCCTTCAACAGTATTAATCCAGGGAGAAAGTGGGACAGGTAAAGAAATATTAGCTCAATCAATTCATAATTATAGTATAAGAAAAAATCATAAATTTATCGCTATAAATTGTGGAGCCATACCTGCTAATATAATTGAAAGTGAGCTTTTTGGATATGAAGATGGAACTTTCACTGGAGGAAAAAAAGGCGGGAAAATAGGGAAAATTGAACTTGCTAATGGTGGAACTTTATTTTTAGATGAAATAGGCGAAATGCCACTTGATATGCAAGTAAAGCTACTTAGAGTATTACAAGAGGGGAGAGTCACTAGACTTGGAGGTAGCAGAGAGATTCCTGTAGATATGAGAGTAATAGCAGCTACAAATAAAAATCTAAAGAATGAAGTTAAAAAAGGAACTTTTAGAGAAGATTTATATTATAGATTATGTGTTATTCCAATAAAACTACCACCTCTTAGAGAAAGAAAAGGCGATATAAGAAAGCTTATAGAATATTTCTTTAGTATGAAATCAATAAAATTAGAAAAGGAAATTCCTGAGATAACTAAAGATTTATTTAATAGATTACAAGGATATAATTGGCCGGGAAATATTAGGCAATTGGAAAACTGTATAGAAAATATAGTGAATTTAAATGGAGAGTTATCAGATGATATATTAGAAGAATCAGAAGAAAAAATAAATGAAATATTAGATATAGATAGCAAAAATATTATTTCAGATGAGTTAAAAGAAGAAACTTTTAACTTAGAGGAAATTGAGAAGGTAACAATAAGAAGCGCTATAGAACATAATAAATATAATATGACTAAAACAGCAAAGGCTTTAGGAATAAGTAGAAATACTCTTTATCTTAAAGTTAAAAAGTATAAGATTGAGATATAGAATTATGTAACAGAATAAGACAATGTCCTAAAATAAAACAGTGATAAATAAATAAACTGTTTTATTTTAGGACATTTTTATTTTGAGTATTTTAGGATTTTGCATAAAGGTTAATGTTTTAACGATATTGTTAAATAAAAAACATTTGGCATGAGTTTTGCTTATTATATTTATGTAAATAAGTAAGAAATAAATTATATAAATTTTAGGAGGTATTATTATGGCTCGTTTTACATTACCAAGAGACTTATATCATGGGGAAGGATCATTAGATGTATTAAAGACATTAAAAGGAAAGAAAGCATTTGTTGTAGTTGGTGGAGGCTCAATGAAGCGCTTTGGATTTTTAGATAAAGTTGAAACATATTTAAAAGAAGCAGGAATGGAAGTTGAACTTTTTGAAGGAGTTGAACCGGATCCATCAGTAGAAACTGTTATGAGTGGAGCAGAAGCAATGAGAAGATTTAAGCCAGATTGGATCGTTGCAATGGGTGGAGGATCACCAATAGATGCTGCAAAAGCAATGTGGATTTTCTATGAATATCCAGACTTTACTTTTGAACAAGCAGTTGTTCCATTTGGATTACCTGAACTTAGACAAAAAGCTAAATTTGTAGCAATTCCATCAACAAGTGGTACAGCTACAGAAGTAACAGCATTTTCTGTTATAACAGATTATAAGGCAAAAATTAAATATCCTCTAGCAGACTTTAACATAACTCCAGATATTGCCATAGTAGATCCAGATTTAGCACAAACAATGCCAGCTAAACTTGTAGCACATACTGGAATGGATGCATTAACTCATGCTATAGAAGCTTATACTGCATCATTAAGATCAAACTTCTCAGATCCATTAGCAATGAAAGCTATTGAAATGGTTAAAGAAAATTTAGTTGCTTCATACAATGGAGACAAGGAAGCTAGAAATTTAATGCATGAAGCTCAATGCTTAGCAGGAATGGCATTCTCTAATGCACTACTTGGAATAGTTCACTCAATGGCTCATAAGACAGGAGCAGTATTCCATATTCCTCATGGATGTGCAAATGCAATCTTCTTACCATTTGTAATTCAATATAACAGAGTTGAATGTGAAGATAGATATGCAGACATAGCTAGAGCATTAAAATTAAAAGGTGAAAATGATACAGAGTTAACAGATTCATTAATAGAAATGATTAATGATTTAAATACAGAGTTAAATATTCCACATACAGTAAAAGAATATGGAGTAACAGAAGAAGACTTTAAAGCTAATCTAGAGTTTATTTCTCATAATGCAGTTTTAGATGCATGTACTGGATCTAATCCAAGAGAAATTGACGATGCAACAATGGAAAAATTATTTGAATGCACATATTATGGAACTAAAGTTAATTTCTAAAATACTTTAAGTTTTATAAGTTAATAGATTGATTTTTTAGGTTATCTTAAACTGAAATAATTTTCTTTTTGAGGTAACCTTAATTTGAGAAAGTAAATAAATATAATTTAGATAAAAATAAGATAGTAAATAAAAATAAGATGATTAATAAAACAATGCAATCAAAAAAACAATATTTACTAATAAATAACAATATTTACATTAAATAATTGTGTGAATATTTAAAAAATGGTAAGATAAGATTGATATGAAAATAAGCCAGGGGGGAACAATCATGTATAAGATAGTTAATAAAAGAGAACTTACTGACAATATATATCTTATGGATATAGAAGCGCCAAGAGTTGCTAAATCTGCTAAGCCAGGTCAATTTATAATTATTAAAAATAATGAAAAAGGGGAAAGAATTCCTCTAACAATAGCTGATTATGATAAAGTTAAAGGAACTGTTACTATAGTATTCCAAGCTGTAGGAAGAGGGACAAAAGAATTAGCTAATTTTGAAGAAGGAGATTATGTAAGTGATTTTGTTGGGCCTTTAGGACAACCAAGTGAATTTATACATGAAGACCTAGAAGAGCTTAAAAATAAGAACATAATATTTATAGCAGGTGGTGTGGGGGCAGCACCGGTATATCCTCAAGTTAAATGGATGCATGAAAATGGTATTGCTTGTGATGTAATAGTTGGTAGTAGAACTAAGGACTTATTAATATTAGAAGATGAAATGAGAAAAGTTGCAGGCAATTTATATATAGCAACAGATGATGGAACATATGGATTTAATGGTAGAGTAACAGATTGTTTAAAGCACTTAGTTGAAGAAAAAGGTAATAAATATGATCATGCTATAGTAATTGGGCCTATGATAATGATGAAATTTATGGCTATGCTAACTAAGGAATTAAATATACCAACAACAGTAAGCTTAAATCCAATAATGGTAGATGGAACTGGAATGTGTGGAGCATGCAGAGTTACTGTAGGAGGAAAGGTAAAATTTGCATGTGTTGATGGACCAGAATTTGATGGACACTTAGTTGATTTTGATGAATCAATGAGAAGACAAGCAATGTATAAGAGTGAAGAAGGAAGAGCTCAGCTAAAAATTGAAGAAGGGGACACTCATAATCACGGCGGTTGTGGATGCAAGGTGGAATAGTTATGAATATGCAAGATAGAATGAAAAGAATACCTGTTTCAGAACAAGCTCCAGAAGTAAGAGCAAAAAACTTTGAAGAAGTATGTTTAGGATATATAGATGAAGAAGCAATAAAAGAAGCAAATAGATGTTTAACTTGTAAAAATCCAAAATGCGTAGATGGATGCCCGGTATCAATAAATATTCCAGGTTTTATAGAATACATGAAAAGTGGAGAATTTGAAAAAGCAGCTAAAGAAGTAGCTAAATATAGCGCATTACCAGCTGTTTGTGGTAGAGTATGCCCACAAGAAAGTCAATGTGAAGGTAAATGTGTATTAGGAATTAAAGGAGAGCCAGTTTCAATTGGTAAGTTAGAAAGATTTATAGCAGACTGGTCAAGAAAAAATAACGTAGAATTAGCAGAGAGAGAAGAAGATAAAAATAAAAAGGTAGCAGTTATAGGTAGTGGTCCAGCTGGATTAACTTGTGCAGGAGATTTAGCTAAAAAGGGATATGATGTAACTATTTTTGAGGCTTTGCATGAGCCAGGTGGAGTTTTGGTTTATGGAATTCCTGAATTTAGACTACCTAAAGATGATGTAGTAAGAGCTGAAATTGATAATATAAAGAAGCTTGGAGTGAAGATTGAAACTAATGTTATCATAGGGAGAACTATAACTATAGACGAGCTTATAGAAGATGAAGGATTTGAAGCAGTATTTATAGGATCAGGAGCAGGACTTCCTAAGTTTATGGGAATTCCAGGTGAAAACGCAAATGGAGTTTTATCTGCAAACGAGTTCTTAACAAGAGTAAACTTAATGAAGGCATTTAAAGAAGAATATCATACGCCAGTTAGGGTAGGAAAAAAGGTAGCTATAGTAGGTGGCGGAAATGTTGCTATGGATGCAGCAAGAACTGCTTTAAGACTAGGATCAGAAGCTCATATTGTCTATAGAAGAAGTGAATCTGAGCTTCCAGCAAGAGTTGAAGAAGTACATCATGCTAAAGAAGAAGGTGTAATCTTTGATATATTAACTAATCCAACAGAAATTTTAGTAGATGAAAATGGTTGGGTAAAGGGAATGAAATGTGTTCAAATGGAGCTTGGTGAACCAGATGAATCAGGAAGAAGAAAGCCAGTAGTTAAGGAAGGTTCAGAATATGTTATGGATGTTGATACAGTAATTATGTCACTTGGAACTTCACCAAACCCACTTATATCATCAACAACAAAAGGTCTTGAAACTAATAAGTGGAAATGTATAGTTGCAGATGAACATGGACTTACAACAAAAGAGGGAGTTTATGCAGGTGGAGATGCTGTAACTGGAGCAGCAACTGTTATTTTAGCAATGGGAGCTGGTAAAAAGGCAGCTGAGGCTATAGATGAATATTTAAGTAAATAATATTAAAGAGTTATTTTCGATGAAATTTATTAGGCTTGATAGTCTAATATGTTAGGAAATAACTCTTTTCCTATATAGTAATCCTTGATTATGTTAATAAATAATAAACTTTGTTAAATAAATGTAAATATTGTACATTTTTTTGAGTAATTTTAGGTTGAAATATAGTATAATTCAATAGAGTAATCTTTGTATAAAATATAAAGATAAAGGTTAAATATTGTTTAAATATAAATGTTTATTTTTATACCATATAAAAGGTTACTATAAATTATTAATGGGGTTATTACAATAATTATACGAAAGAGAGGAATTTTCATGTACTTATCAAAATTTACTGATTACTCATTTAGAGCTTTAGTATATTTAGCTGAGAATAGAGACAAGCTATGTACTGTTGAAGAGTTAGCAAAAAAGTTAGAGATTTCAGAGCATCATTTAAAGAAAATAATACACAAACTTGCTAAAACAGATTTAGTTATATCTATGAAAGGTAGAACTGGTGGATTAAAGTTAGGCTTAGAGCCTCAAGATATAAATTTAGGTGAAGTTGTTCGTATAACAGAGGATAACCTAAATATTGCACAATGCTTTAGTAAGGAAGATTGCTGCCCATTTATAACTACAGGCTGTAAGTTAAAAGGAATAATGAGTGAATCTTTAAGTGCATTTCTTCATGAATTTTCAAGGTATACATTACAAGATTTGCTTAAATAAAAGTTAAAAAGTCCAATTGTTAAAATTATAATGTGAGAAATAGGCTTTAAGTTAAATTTAAATTTAACTTTAGCCTATTTTATTTTAATAAATTATTTTAAAGAAACTATGTAAAATTCAGAAGTATCATTGCTCCAACCTAAATCAAAAGGCATTTTAAACTTATCAATAGAATTAGAATTAACTAAAGGATATCCAGCATTATCAAATCCTGTGATTATAGCACTATGTTCAATATAATCACCTTGCTTATATATAACTAAATCCCCTAGGTTTATTTCATTACTTGCTGTAGACATACTATCTAAAATTTCATTAAAAGATCCTGAAAAAGTTATAAATGCTTTATTACTAGATAGAAGATATTCTAAAAGTTTAGCAGAATTAACCCAAGTTTCGCTTGCCATTACTCCTTTAGATTCATTAAATTTATAAGACCAATCTTTATCTTGTGGTATCCCACCACCTTCAAGGCTATCAGCTAAGCATTGAGATATAAAATTAGTAGAATTTCCAGAGCCAGCAACATAAGTATAATAATTTGAATTATATTTACTATCTAAGTTAGTTGAAAAAGATATTCCAGAATACTTATCAGCATAATTTACAGCGGCGTTTCTATTATAAGTAGAGCTATTTTCAGGCGTGGAATTAATTTTAAAGTTTAAATTATAAGCCCTATATTTAGTTATTGGAATATTCTTTTCAGTTAAATTAAAATCATATTCGTCTAGACCACCCTCAAAGCAATCTTGATAGTAATCCTTACTAACTATAAAAGAGTTGCCAAATTTTTTTAGCTCTAATGTATGTATTAAAGAAACACCAAAGCTATTAACTTTTTCAGCTGCATCATTGTATATGTAATCAAATTTATATTCTTCACTTAACGTTAGACTATATGTGTTATCTTCTTCTTTTAAAGATGATATTTTAGGTGTAGATTCTATATTTTTAAAGCTTATATTTCTTGCACTTGCCCAATCCCTTAAAAAAGCAATCCTTTTAAACTCATGCTTTAATGAGTAACTACTAAAGGTTTGAGAAGTATCATAAAATTTATAAAGATCTTCAACATTACCAGTAGTAAAAGATTTATTACGAGTACTATATAAATCATTCAAAAATGAGATTATAGAAGATTCTAAATTTTCATCACCATCTGTTATAAAGGTACCAACATTTGCAATTGGTTCACCTTCATATACTTCACTAAAAAATACAGAAGGAACAAAAGATGAGCTTGAGGTCTTAGAAATAAAAAATACAAAATTACTTATAAGAAAAATTGGAAACAGTATATAACTACTTGCTTTTAATATCTTTTTTTTATCTATATCTTTAAAGATATTTCGCATATGAAAAACCTCCCTATTAGTGACCATATAAAATATAATCAAGCTTTCTCGTCTTTTAAAATAATACACATTATAAAATACAAGAATTTAATAATAGTAGTATGTGCAGTTAGAAAAAAAATATTATGATAAATGAAATAATGAAAAAATGAAAGAATTAAGGAAATAATTCAAACAAGCTGAATTATGAAAAGTGAAGAATTAAAGAGTTAAAAGGTGAAAGAATTGAGGGAATAATTCAGATGAGCATAAATGCAATGGATAATTGGTAATAGATGGTTAAGGAAATAATTCAAACAAGCTGAATTATGAAAAGTTAAAGTATAGGGTTAATACATAATTGAGAGTTTAAGTCTTGATAGAAAATATTAGTAATATAATATATAATTGAAATGAGCAAATAAAAGGTATAAATGAGTTGGAGGGATAGTTAATGATTAATATTGGTGTTATAGGAACTAATTTTATAACTGAATGGTTAATAGCTGGAGCAAGGGAAGTTGAAGGTGTAAATATATCTGCTGTTTATTCAAGAACTGAAGAAAGAGCAAGGGAGTTTGCGAATAAGTTTAATATAGAAAATATATTTACAGACTTAGAGGAAATGGCTAAGAGTGACTTAATAGATGCTGTGTATATAGCTTCACCTAATTCTTTGCATGCTGAGCAAGCTATATTGTTTTTAAATCATAAAAAGCATGTGCTTGGAGAAAAGGCTTTTGCTTCAAATACCAAGGAAGCTGATGCAATGATAAAAGTAGCAAAGGAAAATGATGTTGTCTTAATGGAGGCAATGAAAACGACATTACTTCCAAACTTTAGAGTTATTAAAGATAATCTTCATAAGATTGGTAAGGTTAGAAAGTATTTTGCAAGCTACTGTCAATACTCTTCAAGATATGATAAATATAAGGCTGGGGAAGTGTTAAATGCTTTTAAGAAAGAACTATCAAATGGAGCTATTATGGACATAGGAGTTTACTGTATAGCACCAATGGTGAATCTTTTTGGAAAGCCGAATACAGTAAAAGCTAATGGAATAATGCTAGAAACTGGAGTCGATGGAGAAGGTAGCGTTGTCTTTGGATATGATGATATGGAGGGAGTTGTAATATACTCTAAGATAAGTAATTCATATCTTCCATCAGAAATCCAAGGGGAAGAGGGTAGCATTATAATAGACAGAATTAATACATTTAATAATGTGAAAATAATATATAGAGATGGTAGAGAAGAAGATTTAACATTAGAACATAAAGAAGCAAATATGTGCTATGAAGTAGAAGAATTTGTTAACTTAATTAAAAATGGAGAAAGAGAATCTAAGATTAATTCATTAGAAGTTTCTAGAAATGTGGTTGAAGTTATTGAAGAGGCAAGAAAGCAAATTGGAGTAGTTTATCCTGCTGATAATAATTAAGAAATGAAAAAATGATAGAATTAATACTATATAGACTTGAAGATGTACATGGAAAATTTTTTGAATCAAAAGTATTTGAAAATCTAAATCCAGAGAAGGTAGAAGAATTTGATAAGTAATTTTCTTATATGAAAAAATTAATATTACCGGGACAATGGAAATAGTGTTTATATAGGTTTCCTATTACAGTGAAGAATATTATTTAGAAATTGGTTACAAAATAAGCAAACTTATATATAACTACTTTTTACTAAGAAATTAATTATAAAAATAGTAATATAAGAAGCTTTTTCCCTTAATGCTAATAAGATTAGGTTTAAATTAAGTGAAATTTGTTATAATATAAGTATGTAGAAATTATGTATTATACAAAGTTAAATTTAGATTATAAGAAAAGCTTGATTTTCTTTTTGATGTTAGTTTGTTTATTTCTAAATTAATAGTGATAATCTAATTATAAGTTTTAAAAATTTAAAAGAAAATTATGGTAAGCAAGGATTAAATCTAAGTTGACATAGAAATCTATATAATATATAATTTACACGTAGTCAAAATTGAATATTTCGCGTTAAACTAATTCTTAACCTGGGGGCGTTTTGGCTTCGACGGGGGTAAGATGGGTTTGATAAGCGAGCCGAGGCAAGCATGTCACCTCGATAATAAAGTATGCATTAAAGATAAACGCAGAAGACAATTTTGCATTAGCAGCTTAATATAGCCGCTCATCAGCCCAGGGTGCCCACGCTCTGGATCACTGGTGTCATTGAAGTGGGAAACGAAGTTTAGCAAAGCTTTGAGCTAAAGGGGTATTCATGAAGCTAGGGAATTAGGAGTTTGTTTGTGAGCGAACTAAGGACCGAAATTTTAGTCACAAACTACGCTCGTAGAAAGTCAGGCTGGTCTGCTTTCGGACAGGGGTTCGATACCCCTCGCCTCCACCATGAAACCCTCGACAATACAGATTGTGTTGTCGAGGGTTATTATATTTTATAGTTAAGAATTAATGAGGCATATCACATGGTAATAAGTTTTCAATAAAAACTGAATATAATAGGGAAAGGGATATACCTACAGTAGTTGGTATATTCATTTGTTTGTTATATAATAAATAATGTCGAATATATGTTGAATAGGTAAAAAGTAATTGCTTTACAAAAGAACATTAGTTCTGTATAATCTAGAAAAGGATTTTCTGAATTTAAAAATAATAAGACAGTAGGGTGAAGATAAATGGAATATAAAATAGTTGATTTATTTGCAGGAGTGGGTGGCTTTCATCTGGGCTTTGAAAAAGCTGGATATAAAACTATGTTAGCTACTGATTTTGATAAAGATTGTGCCATGTTTAATCAGAAAAATACACCATGGATACCATTTATACATGGTGATATAAAAGACTTAGATAAAAAAACTATAGATAAGTATATTAATGGAGAAGAAGTAGATGTTCTAATTGGAGGCCCACCATGTCAAGGGTTTTCTACAATAGGTTCTAGAATATCTGCAGATGAGAAAAAAAGAAGGCAAAAAGATGCAAGAAATTTATTATTTAAAGAGTATATTAGAGTGTTAAAAATATTAAAACCTAAAGTTTTTCTAATGGAAAATGTAGTAGGATTACTTACATTAGATAATGGTTCATATTTTGAAATGATAAAAAATGAATTTACTAAATTGGAAAAAGAAATGGGTTATAAATTTGATGTTTTTATATTAGATGCTGTTAATTATGGAGTTCCTCAACGTAGAAAAAGAGTATTTATTTTTGGGAATAGAATAAATATGGAATTGAAGCCACCAGAGCAAACTCATGGAGAAGGAATGTTATATAATCCATATGTAACTGTTGGCGAAGCAATAGGTGATTTAGCTGGAAAAGAAAATCAGATACTGAATCATATCCCTCTGAATCATAAAGAAAAAAATATACTTAGATATAAATATATCCCAGAGGGAGGGAGATTACCAGAAGATGAATTACCACCAGAATTATATAGAAAAAATTTTGGGAATACTTTTAAAAGGTTACACAGAGATGAGCCATCTTTAACAATGGTACCAGGTCACAATGCATTTCCAATACATCCATGGTTACATAGAAGTCTTACAGTTAGAGAAGCGGCAAGAATTCAAACATTTGATGATAATTTAGAGTTTGTAGGAGCAAGACATAAACAGTGTATGCAGGTCGGAAATGCAGTACCGCCATTATTAGCTAAAGCTTGGGCTGAACATATAAAGAAGGGACTAGATGAATATTATGGAAAGAAAAAGTAAACCTAGATTTATAGATTTATTTTCAGGTGCTGGAGGTTTTTTAAGAGGATTTATTGATGCTGGGTTTGAGCCAGTTTTTTCTGTAGAAAAGTGGGAGCCAGCTATAGAAACTCATAGATTGAATTATCCTAGTGTACCATTGATTAATAAAGATATCAGAGAAATAACAGATGATGAATTAAAGAGTTATAAAGGTATTGATGTAATAATAGGTGGACCACCATGCCAAGGATTTTCTACAATAGGGAAAAGAATAGTTAAAGACCCAAGAAATGAGTTAGTATTTGAATTTATAAGATTTGTGAAAGTGATACAGCCAAAGATATTTTTAATGGAAAATGTAAAAGGATTATTAAGTTCTCATAATGGAGAGTTAAGAGAAATAATAAAAAGTGAATTTGAAAATATAGGGTATCATAATATACATTGCAAGGTATTATGTGCTGCTGATTACGGAGTTCCTCAACTTAGATATAGGGTTTTCTTTATGGGAATAAGGAATGATATTGATATAGATGTAGATTTTCCAAAGCAAATTATAGAAAATAAAAATGATTATATAACTGTAGGTAATGCGATAATGGATTTAGTAGGTAAGGAGAATAAAATTGAGAATCATGTTCCTATGAATCATAAACCCATTGTTAAAGAAAGAATGAAATATATACCAGAGGGCAGTGGCCTACCAAAGGATGGAATGCCAGAACATCTTATTTATGGTGCTAGGGCTGACTTTAAAGATAATAAAGTGAAAAATTTTAGTCATGTATACAAGAGATTGCATAGAGATTATCCTGCTTCTACAATGGTGCCGGGACATAATGCATTTCCATTACATCCTACAGAGAATCGAAGCCTAACAGTAAGAGAGGCAGCTAGGATACAAACCTTCCCTGACGATGTTATATTTTATGGGAGTAGACAAAATCAATGTATTCAAGTAGGAAATGCAGTTCCTGTAAAGCTTGCATATGAGTTGGCTAAAAATATAAAGAAATATCTATAAAATTTATTTTGATTAAATAATTCCCATCATTTATATTGTATAATAATATTGTATAGTATGAATGGAGGGGATTTTTTTGGGAAAAACACATGATGAGTTAGCATCATTTATAGGTTCTGTGCTTCTGGATAATGTTAGAGCAGAAAAAGATAAGTGGAAACAAATTTTTTCATCAGATATATGTAGAGTTGGAGACTGGGATTGGCCTAGACCTGATTATGTATTAGCAGATAATGTTAAAGGAGTAACATATGCTAATGAATTTAAGCCACCAAAACAAAATAAGAGAGAATATTTAACTGGATTAGGACAAGCTATAGCATACTTACAAAAGCATGATTATTCAGGATTGATTTTACCTAAATATGCTGATGATGGATTTAAGATATGTGAATATATATTAAATATTTTAGAAAATGATGAATTTAAGCATTTACCTATATCTCTTATAGAATATGATGAAGATGATTTAAGTTCAGATTCAATAAGATTATTAAAGTCGATAGATACAGAAAGAGGTTCAACTCCTATTAACAAGAGAGAAAGCTCTGTTACAAAAACATTTTGGTGTTTTTGGAGAGATGCAAGTCATTATGAAGTATATGAATTATTGAGGTTGGCAGATAAGTACAATGATGAAGTTGGGGATATTTATACAAATTTTGTTTATGAAGAATTTTATCAAATGTTAGTTTCAAAAAAAACTAAAATGTGGGATGGAACACCTAGAACAAAGAAATATAGCATAGCATCAAAAAAATCAGAAAAACAAAATTATAAAATATCACTTTTTCACTTAGGATTATGGTCTCAAAGTGAAGGTAGATTAACTGTTAAAGGATACAAATTGCTAACTATTGGGAAAATTTATGGGGCAAATAGTAAAAAGTTCATAGATTATTTAACATATTTAATACTAATTGATGGAAGACACTTGCAATTAATCCATGAGTTTGAAAATTTTCAAAGAGATACAGATATAGTTTCGTTGAAAAGAAATGAGTATTTTATTAGTTTAGATTCCTATTTAGAGAGTAAGGGGTTTATAGGGAAGAGAAAACCAACAGCAATAACAACAAATGCAAAAGGGTCATATATTAGAGATGAAACAAAA
Organism: Clostridium sp.; assembly: GCF_017888565.1. Taxonomy (GTDB): domain Bacteria; phylum Bacillota; class Clostridia; order Clostridiales; family Clostridiaceae; genus Clostridium. The sequence goes on along the minus strand of NZ_JAGHFX010000094.1, from coordinate 10,441 downwards.
CTTTGGAATCATTTGGGGCTGATATATAATCAAAATAAAAGATATTTCTTTGAGAGAGAAGGAATAAGGTTTAATTGGAACAGAATAAGTGAATTACTTATAAATGATTACGAAATATAGAAAGTAATAGTTTTTTAATATATATATATATTAATTATAAATAAAATATTAAATATATATTATATGATAGGTGATAAGAAAAATGAATACAGAAAAAAAGAAAATATTAATAACAGAATTTTTACAATGGAACGATAGAAATGGATGTTATACAGATGAAAATTGTGATTTAGAAGATATGCCAAGAATGACTTATGAAGATGCAGTTAAGTACTTCTTTGGTGTAATGAATGATGATTTCTACTATAGTATAACAGATAATATTTTTGAATTATCTTATGAGGATGTAATTAAATATGCTAAAGATAATAACTTATATGATTCAACATACGAAAAGTTAAATTTATTAATAAATAACAATGCACCAAAAATAGAATTTTATAAAAGTTTAGTATAGTAAAGCTCTTACTTGTATTTAGAGATACAGGTAAGAGTTTTTATATTTAGAAGGGAGAAATGTATAATGAAGAAGATTTATTCAGAGAAACAATTAAAAGAACTAAAATGCTATGACACAGAAGTTATTAAAAGTATAGAAAGAGATATAGAAATATTAAATGATAACTATGGAGTTGATAGAAAGGTAGATAATGACTTAGGTGGATATGTACTTATAGCAGAAAATATCATTGATATTAAAATGTTGAAGGTAGATAAGTTAAAAGGTTTAATACCAGAATATACTGATGTGATTGAGGTTTCAAATGGAACGAATTACACTTCAAGTTTATACTTACTTTCAAGTGATTTTTCAATTCTAGTAGTAACAACCGAAAAACTTTCTAAATTTTTATTAGAATAACGAAGAATAAAGAGGTTAGTTAAAACCTCTTAATCTTCTGTATATGTAACTAAACCTTTAGATTCTAAGAAATCTACTTCTAAATCCAATATAAGGTTTATTAATTCTTTAGAGGCTAAATAGCCTAAATATTTACATTTTTCGAAAATAAAGTATGTCATTTCGTCAGCATCAACAAAAGGTTTTTCCATGAAAAAGCACATCCAATAATTTATATTAATAAAAAGCTAATATAATTATTGTAATAGATTATTCATAAAAAAGGAAGTGATTAATTGAAAGGTAAGATAATCAAGGAAACTAAGTACTGTAAGATAATAAATCAAGGCAAAGTTGGAGATAATGAATACACATATACAATAGAAAAGATATATATCAAAGAGCTAAAAAGAAATGAAGTAAGATTCTGTGTCTATAAGTCTACTAGAAGAGGTGATGAAACTTACATTCCAAGAAGTCTTGATGTTACAGAACTAGAACTAATAGAGCTAATAAAAGAATCAATAAAGAATAAAGTATTTTCAGAGGAATTTATAAAGATGTTAAAAGAGGAGATAAGTAATGTATAAAGTCTTAATTACTATTGATGTAGTGATTAAGGCTTTTATTATTTTTAGGAGGAAAAGGGTAATGAAAAGAATTCTATGTGTAGGTTTAATAAGAAGAGGAAAGATAACTATAAAAACTTGTAATGAAAAGGAGATAGAAAAATATGTTCAAGAAAAATAATAGATATGTAACTAGAGGAATAAATGAGGAAATTGATATAAGATTACAACTTATAATGTGGTCTATGATTGATAAGTTGAAAGATGAAGGAAATGTTGAGTTAGATTACTTGCAAGTCTTCAAGCTAAGAAAAGAAGGAAATAAAGTGATAATTAAGCAGAGTCAAGAAGTCCCAGAGCATAAAGAAACACATATAATAGAGCTAGAAGATGTTGAAATAGGTAATGAAAATAAAATCTATGTAATTGATAGTGAAGAATATTCTACTATGTTATTTCCTAGTGAATATTGATGTGATGGAGGAAAAAATGAAGAAATTAAGTATAGAAAAGACCTTTGATTATGATAGTAAAGAGCTTCTAGGAGTAATTCGTTTTGATTTCTATGATGGAAAACTAGCTAATCAATGGAATCCAAGAGAGCTGATAAGAGAGCTAAATAATAAAAAAGAAATAGACCTAAAGAAGTTACAAGAAGAACTAAATTACATTCAGTTTATATTGATAAAGGACTTTAATAAAGTTGTAGAGCTATGCAATGGTACAGGATATGATAAGGAAACTTTAGTATATATAGAGCTTGAAGAAGGTAAATATGTAATAAAGTTAATCCCTGTACTAGATACTTATTCATATATATACACTTATAAAAGATAGGAGGAGAAAGTCATGGATATTGTAACAGTAATAAAAGTAGTTGGTACAATACTAACAGTTGTAGCAACTTCTGTAGAAGCAATAAATAAGAAGTAGAGCAATTAATTAAAGCTAAAGAATAACAGGGGGCAAAGGGGGCAGAGTGGAAGAGAGAGTAGAATAGTAATTTTCAAGTTGATGGAACTAAAATACTTTTCTAAAATATCTTCCACCTTATCCACCTAAAGTAAATAAAACGTTTGTACTGAGATAGAGGTAAATTTTTTTGTATTAAATTAGGTTGAAAATAAGAGATGTAAAAAGTAATAGATAATTCTAGCCATTCAGTTGGAGAAATACCTTAAAAAGCTATGATAACATAGCAGAAAATAGAGATTACATAAAATATGAATAAGAGTAGCATTAAAATTGAAAAGCTGTAAATCAAGGCTAAATCAACTGTTTTTACTACAATGTTTAAATATATATTATAAATTTGATGAAAGAGTTAATATTTCTAGTAAAAGAAGTATTAGCTCTTTTTTATATAGACGATTATTAAGAAAGGAGTAAGTACAGTTAAAAGTTATAAATTCTAATTAGAAACAAGTGATTTTCTATTGTAAAATCACTTGTTTTTTCAATCTTATGAAAAATTTTTAAAGGAGGTAATATTGAATGGGATAGAAAAGGAGATGATGGATAAGAAGGATATGAGTAGAAGAAGTGAAAATTACAGAGGTATCTATAAAGATATGGTTGAAGTTCTAGGGGATGAGATAACATTAAAGGTATATGAGAATTATAAAGGTCAGCAGGTAACTTTTCCAATGAGGCTATATTCAGATAAATATATAATTGATTATTTAAATAAGAATTATAATGGTAAGAACTTAAAGCAGATATCAAGGAAATTAGGATACACATGTAATTGGCTACAAAAAGTAATAAATAAAAATGGAATAAGCAAAAGTGAGAGAGGAGAAAAGAAATAATGAATATTTTTGATGCAGGTGGATTAACAAGCGTTATAGCAGTAATAGTTACTTTAATAGTAGGAACAGGGATATTTATATTACTACATAAGATTTTTGATATTATACATTTTGGATTTGGGGCTATGATAACTATGTGGGTCGTATGTTGTATAGTAGGAGCTTTTATAGTTAATTTCCTAGGAGGATTAGTTGGAGGAGTATTTTCTGTACTATGGTTCTTAATAAGACTAGCCTTAATGATAGGAGTAATAGGTTATATAGGGTACTATCTATATAATAAATTTAAAGGAAATAAGGAGTAGTTTAGATATTATGAAGATAAAGGGTAGAGAAATTAACGTTAATAAAAAGGTTTTAATTGTAGTAGGAATAATAGCAATTATTGTAGTTGGTTTTATAGGAAAAGGAAATAATGAAGAAAAAAGAATGATAGAAAACAGTATTAAAGCAATAGAAGCTGGTGACTATGAATATGCAAGAACAGATTTAGGTAGTGTTGTTGAAGGTAATAATAAAAAGGTGGATAAGCTATGGAACATAGTAACTTGTTATCAAAGTGCTAGTGAGCAATTATATTCATATAATAATATAGATAAAGCAAAAGAATATCTTGATAAGATGAATAATGATTATAAGAAATATGAAAAGTTAAAAGCTGATGTTGATAAAGTTAGGGAAGAAATTAAAGCAAGAGAAGATTACATAAAAGAATTTGATGAAGTTTTAAAAGAAGCAGAGAATTTAGCATTATCAGGTAAAGATAGAGATACATTAAATAAAGCCAGAGATATGGTGAGTAATTTGAAATATTATTTTGAGTTACCAGTAAGACAACGAAACAAAGTTGAAGAAATATTACGTATGGTTAATGAGGGATTTGACGTTATAATTAAAGAAGAAAAAGCTCAAGAAGATGCTTTAAGAGAAGAGAATAATAAAAAAGCAGAGGAATTTGCAGCACAACAAGGAACTGAACCAAGATATTTTGTACCACATTTAAATAAAAGCTTAACAATGGAAGAAATGCAAGAAGAGTATAATAAAACATCAATACCATTTGATTATATAAGGGATGCTGGAATGACGTATATGTTTAACCCAGGAAGTGCTAAACCAACTGAACCAGTAAATTAAAAGCTATAGAGTCTTAATTTACTTATAGAGTAAGTTAAGACTTTATTTTTTTGTGCTTTTATTATAGGGGGAAGAGGGGGTAAAGTTATGCTAAAAAATGAAGCAAAAATTTTAAATAAATTGTTTGTGAATAACCTAACTAAGTTGATTGAAAAGTATAATAAAATTGATGAAGTTATAGTGGAAAAGCTAGAGGTTTTAGTGGAGAAGGTAGATGATAATGCTATAAAAGAAACATTGATTAAAGATTTAGATATGACTTTAGCTTTAGTAGATGAACTAGAGGAAATGTTTGAATCAAAACGTCAACAAGCATATTATTATGCATATGTTAAAAATTAGTTATGTAGGAGAGATAATGATTAAGGTCATTTTAATAATACAAATAGTAGTTATAGTATTAGAGGTAATAACTGATAAATATTTAATAAATACTCTATTAAAGTTTGATTAAATTTTATAAAATTTAAAACATAAGAAGGATATGTGGAGGATAGTTATAAAAATATCTTCCACCTATGTCACCTAGTATATGTATGTTTTTGAAATATTTAAGAAGGAGTAGAGATTATGGAGTATAAGAATGAAGACATAGTGAAATATGTTGAGGGAATGATAAATCATGAAAGGGTAGTAGAGTTTCTAAAAGCAAATATTAATTTGGAAGAAGATTACCAATTTAAATGTAGGAATGTATATGAATATATTGAAGGAATGATGAAATATAATGAAGTTCAATATAGGGGCTATATAGATAGGGTATATTTTAAAGAGATAGAAAAATTTTTGAAGTTCTATATAATAGCATACTTAATGGTTTATAAAGCAGAAAAAGTAAATTTAAAACAAACAGCAGCTAGAATATATGAATTTACAGATGAAGAAATGGGGGGCTTGGATTATGATGACATTTATGATAATCCTAAAATGTTAGACGGGTGTGATGATTTCATAAAATTCTATGATAAGATGACAACAGATTTTTCTAATGCAACTATTGAAAAAGAAGTTTTTAAGCAAGCAGGGATAAGAATATCTAAGCGTAAGAATTATGAGGGGAAAAAAATAAGAGTACATAGTATTAAAGAAATGAAAGTGTTAAATAGTATGTGGAGAGCTAAATTAGATGGTATAGATGAAGCTAAGGAAGCAGAAAAAGCATATAAAAAAATAAGAGGAAACAAAGTGAACATTATGACAGATAAAAACTATAATGAAATACATTCATTATTAAGTAAAGATATAGATACTATGGATGAAGAATTTAAAAATATTTATTACTATAAATTAGAAAGAAAGCAACAGTATGAATTGAGAAAGGTAATATTTAAAAATATTAATAAACTTGATACTGAAGAAAATAAGGTTAAATACATTGTGTATTCAGTAGTACATTTAACAACCGTTCCAGTATTAACCATAAGAGAAAGCTTATCTAATAAGCTGTATAATGCAATAGATAAAACTTCTAGGTATTCTATTAAACAATTTGAATCAGAGGTTAGAATTATTAATGAGTTAGTGAATAAAAGTATAAAGCAGGCATTAAAGGTAATTGGAGAGGACTTAGCAACATTAGAAGCAATTGAAAATCAAGTAAGCTATTATGAAAAAGCTCAAGAGGTTGATAAGAAGCTAGTTAATGGAATAAAGGAAAAAATGAAACTTCTGGGTAGTGACATTACAAGATATGGATTTTTTACACCTAATGATATTAAAGAATTTAAAAAAATATATAATCAAAATGAAAAAATAAGAGAGTTTCAAAATAACTATAAAATTAAGAAAGATTATAGTGCTAAAGATGTTGAGTTATATAGTAAAACGATACATTTAATAAATCAATATCAACTAGCTAAAATTGTAGATAATGTTAAGAAAGTAAATTCTAAAAGATAAACATAGAAGAAATATTCAAGAATATTTGAGTATTTCTTATTTTTTTTAAAAAATATCTAAAAATTCACCAGAAAAGGTTTACATTAACTTGATAAAGATTTTTTGGATTCGAGTTAAGATAAGGATGTAGCAAATGACATCTACCAAAAAAGAATTTGAATAAACTTATGTAAGATGTAGATATTAAGGGGAGGTTATACAATGGATAAGACTAAAATAGCATTTATTGATTTAGAAACTGATTCATTAAATCCTAGGAGTGGAGTAATTAAGTTAGTAGTTTCAGCAATTGGTAATGAAAAAGTTTCATATAGGAAGTTTATAGACGATGATTTTAGGGGTCTTTTAAAAAATAGTAATATTCTTAAAGTATTCCATAATGCTAAGTTTGATGTTGAATACTTAGTTAATAATGGATGTGAAGTTAACAACTATCACTGTACATTACTCATGGCTCAAGTTCTTGGTGAAGAAAAGCTAAGTCTTAAGGAGCTGACTAAAAAATATCTAGGAGTAGATATGGATAAGTCTATGCAACATAGTGATAATTGGCAAGAAGAAATTACTCAGAAGCATATTGATTATGCAATCAAAGATGTTGAAAACACTAGAGATTTATTCTATAGATTACAAGCTTTGCTTATTAGTAAGAACCTATGGATGACCTATGAAAGAGAAAGAAGAGCTTTGTCTGCAATTATAATGCTTGAAAACAATGGTATCAAGATGGAGTTTAATAAATGGAATTTGAGATTAGATGAGGATAGAGAATTAATCCAAGAGCTTGAATCTACTATTAGAAATCTATTGAATAATTCACAACTTAATCTTAATTCACCAAAACAATTGGTAGAAGCTATTGCAGAGTATGGTATAAAGCTACATTCAACATCTGATGATGAACTTGCAAAGTATTCTGATGAACATGAGGTTATAAAACTCATTAGAAAGTATAGAAAGCTACAAACTAAAATTAAAACATATGGAGAAAAGCTTAAATCTTCTATTGATGATGATGGAAGGATACGAGCAGATTGGAGATTGATTGGTGCAAAATCTGGGAGAATGTCTTGTAATAATCCTCCACTTCAAGCTATGCCAGGAAATAGTAGAGAATTTTTTGTGGCAGAAGATGGATATAAGTTAGTGTGTTCTGATTATTCACAAATTGAATTAAGAGTTCTAGCAAGTATTTCTAAAGATGAAACTTTAATGAATTACTTTAATAATGAAGTTGACTTACATAGAGGTACAGCAAGCTTAATTTTTAAAAAGCCATTAGACGAGATAACTAATGAAGAAAGGCAAGTCGCTAAAAGCTTAAACTTTGGAATTATCTATGGTATTACTGCCTATGGTATTCAAAAGAACTTAAGAAAGTCAGGACTAGATGTTACTTTAGATGAAGCAGAAGAATATAGAATTAAATTTCTTAATGTATATCCAAGAGTTAGAGCAATTCAAGATGCTTTATTAAGAGCAGATTATATAAAAACAATAGGTGGAAGAAGGTGGCAAGGTGGTAGTTTATCAATGACACAAAGATTAAATTTACCTATTCAAGGTTCAGCAGCTGAAGGGTTAAAAGAAGCATTAGCATTACTTGTAAATAGTATTAAAGAGACATGGAAGTTAGTTGCTATAGTGCATGATGAAATACTGTTAGAAGTACCTACTGATGATGCTGAAGAAGCTAAAGAGGTTTTAGAAAACTGTATGATTGAAGGTATGAAAAAAATTATTAGAGATATTCCAGTTATTGTTGAGACTTCAATAAGTAATAATTGGTGCAAATAGAAGGAGGAATAAGAAATGATATTTACAAATGGTGAAAAGGTACTAGGTACTGTAAAGACTATTCCAATTTTAGAAGAAGGGAACCACGAATCAGAAATTAAAAAGGTAGACTTTTTAAATGAATGCAAAACTGATTGGGGTTATAGAGACTTCCTTGAGATTACTTATAGTGTTTCAGTAGGGGTTACAGAGCAAGTGAAAAAAGAAAAGTTTATGATTTCACAGGCTGAAAACTCTAAATGCTACAAGTTTTTATTAGAGTTATATAAAGGAAATATTCCAAAGGAGATTAACATTAATGACTGGGAAGGAAGAAGATGCGTTATTACAATAAAGCACAATGTAACTGATGATGGCAAGATATATGCCAATATAGTAGAAAGAAAGTTTGACTAAGGAGGAATGACAATGATAAGAAAAAAAGTTAAGGACATAGTTATGGAATATGTTAAAAATATTGTGATAATTAAGGAGTGTCCAGCTTCGTTGTACAAGCTTACTACATTGATTAGTCTTATTAAGGAAAGAGGTGATGAGAAGGCTTGTAAAGAGTTGAAGTATCATTGTGATACTATAGATGAAAATTTATTTTCATCTATAGTTGATACTTTAATTGATGGAGTTACTATTAATTATAAAAAATTATCTCAATCTGATATAGATATAATACATGATGATGTATTAGTTAATGAGCTAAAAGGATTAATTAAACATAACAAAGCTACAACAATAGGATTTTTCTATGATGATAAAAATAAATTGAAGTTAAATACTAATAGATGTATTAGTTATCTACAGCAAGTTTTAGAGTGTGTTGTTAAAAATGGTTCTTTAATGGTCTTAAATCAGAAGGAAGGAATTTATGAAGAGCTAAATGAGGAGTTAATTGGTACAATATTACGATATCTAATGAATAATGCTATACCAGATAGTTGGAAGAAGTACTATGAAAAAGATATTTTAGATGGTCTTATTAGAGAAATACCTAGATTAGATGGGGATATAGTTGATGATTCGTTGATTGCTTTGAATAATGGTGTTTATAACTTAAAAACTAAAGAGTTAGTACCATACAATAAAAATCACTTATTCATGAGTAAGTCACCAGTGAATTTTGTAAAAGGAGCAGTATGTCCCCAATTTATTAAGGCTATTAGAGAAATAGTATGTAATGATGAAGAATTATTAATGTGTATTCAAGAAATATTTGGATATGTATTAATAAATAATACTAAAGGGGAGAGAGCTTTTTACTTTGTAGGTGTGGGTTCTAATGGTAAAAGTTTTTGTGCTGAAATTCTTACAAACCTTGTTGGAAGAAAGAATGTTAGTAATATACCACTATCTAAGTTCTCAGAAAAATTTGGTATTGAGGGTATTGTAGACAAGAGCCTTAATATAGCAAATGAAAATGAACTAGGAGGGGCTATAAGTACAGAAAGCTTAAAAGCATTAATAAGTGGTGACCCAATAAATATTTCTAGAAAGTTTAAGAAAGCAATTAATGTTAAATCTAATATAAAGCTAATTTTTCTATTAAATACGCTACCAGATACATTAGATAATACTCATGGATATTATAGAAAGATACTTATAATACCATTTAATAGAGTGTTCAAATGTGATGAGATGGATAAAGATTTACCAGAAAAAGTTAGTGAAGAATTAAGTGGAATACTTAATTGGGCATTAGAAGGTGCTGAAAGGCTTATAAGGAATGATTATAAGTTTACAGAGTGCAAAGCAATTGAAAAGGTAACTAAAGCCTATAAAGAAGAACAAAACCCAATAGAAGCTTACTTTAAAGAGGTTTTAATATATGAAGAAGGAGTGAGTGAAACTAAAAAAGCAATTTTAGATGGGTACAAGTTGTGGATTGAAGGTCAGAATATCTCTGCTAGAGGTACTGATTCACCACAAAGATTTTGGAAGGGACTAACTAATGCTTCAAAAATAGTTTTGAATAAAGAGTTAGAGTACAAAAAGATAAAAGGAACACTTCATCTTAAAAATTTTAGAATAGACTATTCTAAATTACCATCTAAAGAAAATAAATATACATTTATTCAATAGGTGGACAAGGTGGCTAGGTGGTAGAGTAATTAAAATAAATATTTTTATTTAGAATTAATCTTAATATCAATTCTAAATAATCATCCACCTTGCCACCTAACCACCCTATTTAAAAGTAATAAATTTAATTAATAAGTATATATCATAATAATGAATACAAGGGAGGAATATCTATTTATGGAGTATACTAAAACAACAATATCAAGAAAGAAACTTTATGAGAAAAATTACACTAGAGATTCAATAGAAATAAT
>NZ_JAGHFX010000093.1 GCF_017888565.1 Clostridium sp. | reverse complement strand
CCTTTCCATTCCGAACAGGAAAGTTAAGCTCTACAGCGTCGATGGTACTGCATGGGAGACTGTGTGGGAGAGTAGAACGTTGCCAGGTTATTAAAAAGACTTAAGAATTTATTCTTAAGTCTTTTTTGTTATATAAATATTTAAAAAATTATATTATTTATAAACGGATTTAGTAAATATTTATTAAAAACTGTTTATAAAATAAAAGAGTTGTGGATAAGTCTTACATAATATAATATAAAAATTTTTGTATAATCATTTACTAAAATAACTAGAAGTGCATTTTTTCAATGCATAGGGTACTCTTTCAATGGATATTTTTATTTGTATTTAGAAACTATAACTGAAATGAGCTACATATGTAACGGAATATGCTTTAAATATCTATAATAATAAGCATATATATAATTCATTTATAGAGAAAGAAATAAAATCATATAATAGTTGAAAAAAATTACCAAGAAAAGATAAAGATTAGATATATGATTAATGAATAAATAATAATACTTTAATGGGAGGGAAATGTATGCTAGATGTAGATAAGAATTCGTTAAAGAGAAATTATAGAAGAAAGTTTCTTGAGATAAATGGTAAAGATTTAGAAGATGGAACTAAGAAACAAAAATATGAAACATTGGGAAGCTTAGTTAGAGATTATGTTACAGAAGAATGGCTTAATACAAATAATAAGTATAAGGAAACAGGAGAGAAGCAAGTATATTATTTTTCAATGGAGTTTTTACTTGGAAGATTATTAGGGGATGCTTTGATGAATTTAGGTATAAGAGAAACTTGTAGAGAAGCACTTGCGGATTTAAATATAGATTTAGATGAACTAGAAAGCTTAGAACAGGATCAAGGTCTTGGTAATGGTGGTTTAGGTAGACTTGCAGCATGCTTTTTAGATTCTATGGCATCTTTAAATATACCAGGACATGGGTGTGGAATAAGATATAAATATGGTTTTTTTGAGCAAAAAATAATAGAAGGAAAGCAAGTAGAAGTTCCTGATAATTGGTTAAGGTTAGGTAATGTATGGGAAATACCTAAAAGAGATAAATCTGAGATAGTAAAGTTTGGTGGAGAAGTAAAAACAGAAACTATGAATGGAAGACTTACATTTACTCATGTTAATTACGAACCAGTACTAGCAGTTCCTTATGATACTCCAGTCGTGGGATATCAAAATGAAGTAGTTAATACGTTAAGATTATGGTCTGCAGAGCCTGTAAGCAATGAATTTGATTTTTCATCTTTCAGTAGAGGAGAGTTTTTAAAAGCAATTGAATATAAAAATTCTGTTGAATCAATATCATTAGTATTATATCCGGAAGACTCATTTTATGAAGGCAAAATGTTAAGACTAAAGCAACAATATTTCTTTGTATCTGCCGGATTGCAAAGTATTATAAGACATTATAAAAAATATAATACTAATATACATGAATTAGATGAAAAGGTAGCAATTCATATAAACGATACTCATCCAACATTAGCTATACCAGAGCTCATGAGAATATTAATAGACGAAGAAGAATTATCATGGGAAGAAGCATGGAGAATTACCCAAAATACAATTTCATATACAAATCATACTATACTTGCAGAAGCATTAGAAAAATGGCCTATAAATATGTTCAAGGAGATATTACCTAGAATATATATGATAGTTGAAGAAATAAATGAAAGATATTGTAAGGAACTGTGGGATAAATATACAGCACAATGGGGTAAGATTTCTAGGATGGCTATTATTGGAGATAATTTTGTTAGAATGGCTAACCTAGCTATAGTAGGAAGCCATAGCGTAAATGGAGTTGCTAAGCTTCATACAGAAATACTTAAGAAAAAGGAAATGTCAGATTTTTATTATTTCTATCCAAATAAATTTAATAATAAAACTAATGGAATAACTCATAGAAGATGGTTATTAAAGAGCAATCCAGAACTAACAAATCTTTTGAAGGAAACCATAGGAGATAGTTTTGTTAGACATCCAATGGAATTACTTAATTTCAAAAAATATCTAAATGATGATAATGTGTTAAATAAGCTTAGTAGTATAAAGTTAAATAATAAAGTTAAATTATCTAATGAAATTTATAACTCAACAGGTATAAAGGTAAATCCTAATTCTATATTTGATGTTCAAGTAAAAAGGATTCATGCTTATAAGAGACAAACATTAAATTGCTTAAGAATTATGGATTTATATAATAAATTAATAGAAAATCCTAATATGGATATAAATCCAAGAACTTTTATTTTTGCTGGAAAGGCAGCTCCAGGATATCTTTTAGCTAAAAATATAATAGAGCTTATAACGTCAATAGCTAATAAAGTAAATAATGATCCTAGAGTTAATGAAAAGATAAAGGTTGTTATGATGGAGAATTATAGAGTTTCATTAGCAGAAAAAATAATTCCAGCAACTGATTTAAGTGAGCAAATATCAACAACTACAAAAGAGGCCTCTGGAACATCTAATATGAAGTTTATGATGAATGGAGCAGTTACGATAGCCACACTAGATGGAGCTAATATAGAAATAAAAGATGAAGTTAAGGATGATAATATATTTATATTTGGATTAACTGCAAATGAAGTTTTAGATTATTATAAAAATGGTGGATATTCATCATGGGGTATATATAATAATGATAGTAGTATAAAAAGAGTTATAAATAATTTAATAGATGGAACCTACTCATATGATAAGGATAAATTTAGAGCAATATATGATAGCTTATTAAAATATAATGATGAGTTCTTTGTTTTAAAAGATTTTGATAGCTATATAAAATCTCAAATAAAGATAAATGAATTATATGATAATAAATATAATTGGCAAAGAATGTGTGGAGTAAATATAGCTCATTCAGGAATTTTTTCATCTGATAGAACAATAAAAGAATATGCGACAGGAATTTGGGGATCTGGAGTATTATATAAAAATTTATAAGATTATTAAAACACCTAAAAATCAATTAGGTGTTTTTTTATAAAAATAATATTACTCAACATATAATTAATAACCCATTCATATGTATATTATAAGAGATACTTTGTGCAATAGATACTTTGAGATTTTAAAAATTATTTATATATAAGCTAAGGTAAGGAGAGTAGGATAGATGGGTAAAAAAGAAATTGTAGCAATGATTTTAGCTGGAGGACAGGGATCACGTTTAGGAGTATTAACAAAAAGATTAGCAAAGCCGGCAGTACCTTTTGGTGGAAAATATAGGATTATTGATTTCCCATTAAGCAATTGTTCTAATTCAGGTATATATACGGTGGGTGTATTAACACAGTACAAGCCTTTAGAATTAAATACACACATAGGTATAGGATCCCCTTGGGATTTAGATAGGAGAGATGGTGGAGTAAGAATATTACCACCATACCAAGAAGAAAAGGGTGGTAAGTGGTATAAGGGAACAGCAAATGCCATTTATCAAAATATTGAATATGTAGATAGGTATAATCCAGAATATATATTAATATTGTCAGGTGATCATATTTATAAAATGAATTATGATAAAATGTTAGAATTTCATAAAGAAAAAGAAGCTGATGCTACAATAGCTGTAATAGACGTCCCTATAGAAGAGGCAAGTAGATTTGGAATTATGAATACAAGAGATGATCTATCAATATATGAATTTGAAGAAAAGCCTCAAAAACCTAAAAGTACAAAGGCATCCATGGGAATATACATTTTCAATTGGAGTATCTTAAAGAAGTTTTTAATTGAAGATGAGAATAATATAGACTCTAGCAATGATTTTGGTAAAGATATTATTCCAAATATGTTAAATAAGAAAATGAGATTAGTAGCTTACCCTTTTGAAGGGTATTGGAAAGATGTTGGAACTATAAGAAGCTTATGGGAAGCTAATATGGATTTATTAAATACGAATAATGAATTAAGTTTATATGACAATGAGTGGAAGATATATTCAGAGAACATAGCAAGGCCAGCTCAGTATATAGGAAGTAACTCAAATGTTAATGAATCCCTTGTAGTAGAGGGATGTATAGTTGAAGGTGATGTAGAACACTCAGTAGTATTTCAGGGAGTAAGAATTGGGAGAAATTCAGTAATAAAGGATTCAGTAATAATGCCAGATACTAAGATTGAAGATAATGTAGTAATAAATAAGGCTATAGTCGGAAATAATGCAATAATAAGAAGTGGCTGCAAAATTGGTGATGGTAAAAAAATAGCAGTTGTAGCATCTAAAGAGGAGCTTAAAAGTGGTACTACATTAGAGCCTGCTGAAGCATTATAAATTAGGAGGAAATTAAATGAAGGATTGTATAGGAATAATAAATTTAGATGAAAAGGAGGATTATTTAAAAGAATTAATAAGTTCTAATACAATATCAGCAATGCCTATAGCGGGAAGGTATAGAATAATAGATTTTATTTTATCAAATCTAACTAATTCAGGGGTAGAGTGTATCGGTATATTTACTAAAAGAAAATCCTATTCTCTTATGAAGCACTTAAGTAATGGAAGACCATGGGATCTTCATAGGAAGCATGATGCTTTAAAAGTATTTAATTACAGTGAATATGATCCAGTATATGATGATATCCATAGTTTTATAGAGAATATTGAATTTATAAAATATAGTAGAAAAGAGTATATAATTATGTCTCCATCATATATGATATGCAATATCAATTATAGGGAAGCTTTAGAAAAACATAAAACTTCAGGTGATGATATTACAGTAATATATAAGAATGAAAATAGTTCTAGTAATAAATTTATTAATTGTGAGGAAATAATATCAGATAATAATGATAAAGTAAAAAGTATAAAGAGTATTTCTGAAGGAAGAGGAAGTACTAATATAAATATGGAAATGTATATAATGAAGACAAGTTTATTTATAGATATAATAAGGGATAGTATAACTACTGGGCTATATAAGAAAGTAAAAGAATATATAATAGATAACTTAGAAAATTTAAATGTAGGAATATTTGAATTTAAAGGATACTTATCTTGTATAAACTCAGTAGAATCATATTTTAATACAAATAAGGAAATATTGAATGTAAAAGTAAATAGAGAACTATTCTATGATAATAATCCTATATATACAAAGCAAAAGGATGAGTCTCCAACATATTATTCAAAGGAAAGTAAAGTAGATAATTCTATAATAGCAAATGGATCATATATAGAAGGGAACGTTGAAAATTGTATAATTGGTAGGAAAGTAAAAATAGCAAAAGGTGCTATAGTTAGAAATAGTATAGTAATGGAAAATTGCATAGTACAGAATAACACAATAATAAATAATGCTATATTGAATTGTGGAAATATAGTAGCTGAAAATAATGTTATAAGTGATTCTAGTAATTATCCTATCATAATTTAGCCAATAAAATAATACAATATAAAATAATATAAAAGATAATAAAAAGGTGCTTAATAATTTATTTTATAGAAGAAAATAAATTATTAAGCGCCTTTTGTATATAAAAAATACATGTTTAGTATCAATAAGGAATAATTTAAATAACAACTAATCCACACGTATCAATATAAGAAAAGATAAGTAAAATAAAGATATTAAGACAATTTATAATTATAATTAGCATATTTAATAAATTATAGTGTAATTTATTAAAAGAAAGCGTGATATCATACTTTATGTCCTGAGGGACAAGAGGTCTTACAAAAGAGATTTGAAAGTCAGAAAAAAATGTTGACAAACAAATCGAAAGATAGTAAGATAAAAAAGTCGCTTGAGGGCGATGAAGAAAATGGTCTTTGAAAATTGAACAGAAAATAAGTTAAGTAAACAAACCAGCAATTCTTTTAGACGTCTTAAAATTAAGACTCAAAGTAATTTGAGCGAAGAGAT
>NZ_JAGHFX010000092.1 GCF_017888565.1 Clostridium sp. | reverse complement strand
CATTACTTCCTCCTAAATCTTTATTGATTACTAAAATAAAATTTTTATGAATTTCAATTTTATGCTTTTGATACTTCTTTGTTATTCTTATTTTTTCTTTAAACGTTTTATATGGTATTACTACGCATACTAAATTGCCTATCATTTAATTCCTTCCAATTAAGCTAAAAATTTATCATTATATAATTCATTCCTCATTTTCTTTAATGAGTTTTTAATTATTCTACTCGTGTATGATTGTGATATATTGAACATTTTCGCTATATCTCGTTGAGGTTTTTCTTTAAAAATATATAAATAAATTATTTCTTTTTCCCTTTTATCTAAAACCTTAAATAATCTTTCTACTAGAATTAAATTAACTATATTTTCTTCAATTTCATTTTCCTCAACTAATATATCTTGCATTTCTGTATTATTATCAGGATCAATTATGTAGTTTAAAGAAAGTATATTATTAGGAACCCCACGCTTTATAAATAACCACTTATCATCTCTAAAACTCATTTTAATTTCATTTTCAACTACAGTTGATGCATACGTTAAAAACTTTACTCCTTTATTTTCATCAAATTTTTTTGAAGCTTTTACCAATCCTAAAAATGCAGCCGACTCAATTTCATCATATGAATATTTATTTTTAATACTTTTGAAATATCTCCATGCTATTTTTCTAGCTAATGATAAATACTCTTCAGTTTTAACCATATTAATTTACCTCCTACGTTCTTATTTGATTTACTATAATTCACCATTTATAATTTAATTATCAGCTCGGCCAAGCTGAAATAATTATGAAAGGTTGTATTTTATGAGTTCTATGGTAACTATATGTCGCAAACATATAATATGCCCTACTTGGGACATTGATCTGTACTTAGAAGGAAAATACTTGTTTGAAGAAAATTCAACAAGAGCACATCTCATAAGTACCAAGTGTCCGATAATTGAAAATAATAAATTGCCTTTACACAAAAGAGATAAAGAGTTTTCGTTATATCCTTTTTGTAAGCAATATCCATGTAGATATCTATCTGAATTTAAAGAAAGTATAGATATTACAATTGACGGTTATTCTCAGTAACATTTTTAAACTGTACTTCAATTTTGAAAATATCTAATTCATGTAATTGAAGTGATAACTCTTCTGATAAAATTTCAGCTTGTTTGTATTGCTTTTCTTTAATCATTCGCTCGAGATTGTCAGCATTAAAACGAGCTGATTTTATCATTGTCTTTAACTGATCTATGTTAGTAATATCACCAATTAAAATTTTATTTTCTTTATTTGTCATATTAAATTACCTCCTCTAAATCTACATAAACTATTTCCTCTGTTGCCTGTTCTACTAACACCTCTAATATTCTAGAATTACAAAATCTACGTTTATATTTTCTTTCTAAAATATCTTTAATCATCATTAAACTTAACTCACTACTTTTCTTTAATTCACTTTCTACCACTTCTCTTATTTCTTCTTTAACTTCTCTTGGTATTGCTTTCATAGTTAATCCTCCTTAATTTTTATTCTGTTGAGTTTTAGTCTTAGGCTTATTAAGCCAAATTTTCTTTAGTCTTCTTGTATCAATTTTTCCAATGCCATTCTTACTGCATCTTTCCCGAATTTTTCTACTAAAAAGTCAATTAAAATTGAATAATAATTAAATAAAGCTTTTTCTGAAATTTCATTTTCAAAAGTTACCGTAAATTCATCATAATTAATTTTTGTTCTCATACATACCTCTTATAAATTTCTATTTTTAATATATGAGTTTAAATAGTAATTGTTCCTATTTCTTTATATTTAAATTACTTCTCTCAATAATCTATCTATAATATAAACTTGACCTTTTCCTGTAACCCTTGTAGTAAACTTTGTTTCTACTCCCCTACTTCTTTGAATTACAAATTCTGATTTCTCAAATAATCCTTGTTCTAATGCTCTTTGCATTGGATTGGTAGAATTTTTTTGTATTAATCCCCATTCTCTAAGCTTATTCCAAAGTCTTTTTTCTCCAATTTTCAAATTATGTTTAGTTGCTAAATGTGCTACATCTCTAACTAATATTGAATTTGAACTTGCTGATATTTGATTTAAAAATCTGTTCTTTTCTTCTAATTCTTTTTGTATCTTTTCATTTTGTTTTTTTAAATCAAGAACCATAGCTTGTTTAACTTCATCCGAAAATGATGGAAAATAATTCTTAATAAATTCTTCTTCATTTTTAACAGCTCCACCAGTTGTTCTTATTTGCTTTAGTATTTTCTTAACTTCTTTCTTAAATTGTTTTGCTATTGGTTTTCTGCTTTGCATTAACACTTCATAAAGTCCATCTTCTGTTAAAAACCAAGCTTGTTGTATTCCTCCAAGGGTACAAACATTATTTGTTACCTTTTCTTCTTCATCAACTTTCTTTAGCATCATGGAAACATCACTATGCTCTATCCATTCTTTAACATCCTTTGCCAAGAATAATGGATTTTCTTTTGTTCCATAAATTTTAAAATCCTTCCCTAAAACTTCTCGTTCTTCAAAGATAATTAAATTGTCCATTTTACTTACCTCCTATTTAACTTATGATTTCTGTTATTTCCACATTAAGCACATCAGCTATTTTTAATAATTCATTTGCTTTTAAAGCTCTTTGTCCATTCTCAATTTTGCATATTTGAGATTGATTTAAAATTTTAGTTTTTCTCGCTAATTTTTCTTGAGATATGTTATTTAGTTCTCTTATCTCCTTAATTCTTAAACCGACTTCCACTCCGCTCACCTCAATTCCATTTTCGAATTAATTACATTATAGAATTAATATTTACAACTTTCAATTCTAATTTAGAATTAACGTATCAAAATAACTTCATATTTCTTAAATTTTCTCTTAAATACTTGACTTAATTCTATTTTTGAATTATTCTAAAATAGAATTAAGTTTTAATAGAAAGGTGATTTTTATGGAACCCCATGAAAGATTAAAATCAATTCGAGTAGATAAAGGTATGACAACATATGAATTAGCTGATTTAACAGGTATTCCTCAATCTACAATTAGTAAAATGGAAAATGGAAAAAGAAAGATTGAAACGGATTCGCTTCAATTATTAGCTAAGGCTTTAAAAGTGCCTATAAGCACTTTTTTTGATGATAATAATAATGAATTAAATACTACTGCCAAAAGCGAAAATGAAGAAAAATTTCATAGCGATATTATAAGAATTGAAAGAGCTAGAAGAAAAATGCCTAAAGATGAACAAGAAAATATGATGAAAGTGTTAGAAGCTGCTTTTGCAAAATACTTTAACGATTAGATATAAATTCATACATAAATTGGTTAATAATTTATATATATCTTTAGGCTTAAATAGTTATCCTATTAATTTAGAAACTATAATAAATTCTTTCTCAAATATAAAAATCATTTCATATAGCCAATTTATGAATGACTTTAATCTTACTAAGGAACAAGTATTTGCTTATTTCACTTCTGATGATGGTTGTTGTGATTATAAACCTAGTTTAGACGCATATATTATCTATTATAATGATATTACTATCACTAATCCTAAAAGGATGCTATGGACTATAGTGCATGAACTAGGTCATATTCTTTGTAAGCATAATAAAATTAATTCTATAACTGAATTAGATGATGATTTATATGATTTTATGGAACGTGAAGCTAATTATTTCACAAGTATCTTCCTTGCTCATCCTGCAATTTTAAGAGAATTAAATATCCATAGTTCATATGAGATTGAAGTTTTTTGCAACTTATCAACACAAGCTGCTAAATACAGATATGCTAGTTTTAAAAGATTTACTACTCTTAGATTCTTAACTGGCTCTGATAAATTAATTATTGAAAATTTTAAAGATTTTATAGAATGTAAAAATGAAGATTATCAAGAACACTTAAATTTTATGAGTGCATTTCAAGGTAATTTTTTTTAACACAAAGCAGAACATATGTTTATTAAAGGAGTGATTGATTTGAAAATTGCTATATATTCTCGTAAATCAGTTTTTAGTGAAAAAGGAGATTCTATTGAAAATCAAATTGAACTTTGTAAAAACTATTGTAAAAATCATTTGGATATAAAAAATTCTGAATTCTATATATATGAAGATGA
This sequence comes from Clostridium sp., assembly GCF_017888565.1. Taxonomy (GTDB): domain Bacteria; phylum Bacillota; class Clostridia; order Clostridiales; family Clostridiaceae; genus Clostridium. Next base: position 11,094 of record NZ_JAGHFX010000092.1, on the reverse strand, counting down.
AGGGTTTAGTGGAAAGAACTTAAATAGACCTCAATTCAAAAAATTAATCGACGATATTAAGAATAATAAAATAGATATATTAATATGTTATAGACTTGATAGAATTTCTCGTAATGTTGCTGATTTCTCCTCTACACTAGATTTATTGCAAGAATATAATGTTAATTTCATAAGCATTAAAGAACAATTTGATACATCTAGTCCAATGGGTAGAGCTATGATTTATATAGCTAGTGTCTTTGCACAACTAGAAAGAGAAACTATAGCTGAACGTGTTAAAGATAATATGCTTCAATTAGCTAAAGTAGGTAAATGGTCTGGGGGGCAACTTCCGTTAGGGTTTATAAGTGAAAAGGTTACTTACACTAATGAGGAAATGAAAAACAAATCTTTTAGTAAGTTAATTCCTGTAAAAGACGAATTAGAAATTGTTAAATTCATTTACACTAATTATATTCAAAAAGGATCTATTCATAATCTTGTTAAAGAATTAAATAATATTGGTTATAAAACCAAAACAGGAAGTAACTTTGAACTATCTGGTGTTAAAAGAATTTTAAAAAATTCCTTATATGTGAAATCTGATGAATCAACTCATTCATATTTAAAATCTAAAAATTACAATGTATATGGAAATCCAAATGGAAATGGGTATTTAACTTATAATAAAAAAACTGATAAAGATAATATTATTATTGCTGTTGCTTCACATAAAGGTATAATTTCTTCTGAAGATTGGTTATATGTACAGAAAAAATTTGATGAAAATAAAGAAAAGGTTGAATCTATATCAAATAGAACTGGTACAGGATCTAATGAAACTTTATTTTCAGGACTACTTAAGTGTGGAAATTGTGGTTCCAATATGGTAATAAAATATAATACTAAAAATAAAGATGGTAAAAACTATATTTATTATACTTGCTCTAGCAAAAATAAATCCTTCTCTAAGACTAAATGTGATACTCCAAATTTAAGAGCTGAATTAGTAGATTCTCAACTAATACGCAAGATTAAAACTTATAATAAAGATGTTATTTTAAATGTTTATAATTCAAAATTAAATATTCTTTTGAATTCTTCTAATAAAAACCTTTTAACCTCTTTAAATAATCAACTTTCAGAAAAAACAAATCAAATTCATAATCTTATTAAAGAGATTTCACTAGCAAATGAGGAAACTTTAAAAGAATTATTAAGAAATGAAATTAATAATATTAACTCTGAAATCAATGATATTAAATCAAAAATAAATAATACTGAATTAATTCAAAATGATATAAAAAATACTATTGATAATATAAAGTTATTAATTAAAAGTTTTATCAATTTTGATAAATATTTTTTTGATAATGATGATATTAATATAAAAAGAAACTTACTTAAAAATATAATTGAAGAAATAACATTCGACTATCAAAATAAAAATTTTAATGTGAAATTCTTTTACATTGATAATATGTATTTAGATAGTACATGCGAACCCATGGACTGCAACTTATATACAAGCTAAAGGTGATGTTATTGCAGATATACATGAAAACATGGTTGCTGAGCAAAAAGCTAGAGCAACTTATGAATGGTTAATGAACTTGACTGATGATGCTGAAATCAAAAAGATATTAGGATTCTTAAGAGAAAGAGAAGTTGTGCACTATCAAAGATTTGGTGAAGCTTTAATGGATGTTCAAGATAACGCCAAACTTACAGATTTTTGTAAATAAAACAATATCAGGACTACCCCAAAAGGTAGTCCATTATTTTTTATTAAAATCATTTATTAATTATGGTGTTATATGAGTTCTATCTCTAGGGATAAGTGATGCTTCCCTAACATTTTCTAAATTTAATAATTGAGCTGTAATCCTTTCTAACCCTATTGCTAACCCACCATGTTTTGGCATACCATATTTAAATATATCTGTATAATTTTCATAATTTAATGGGTTTAATCCTTTGCTTTCTATACTTTTTATAAGCATATTATAATTATTAATTCTTTGTCCGCCAGTTGTTATTTCAACTCCATTAAAAAGTAAGTCAAAGCTTCTTGTTCCATCTTCATCAAGCGGCATTGTATACATTGGCCTCTTTTTCCTTGGATAATTAGTCAAGAATATGAAATCACAACCGTACTTTTCTTTTGCATATTTACATATAAGCTTTTCTCCTTCTGGGTCTAAATCTCCTTCTAAATTTGCCTTGCCATAGACATTTTTTAATATTCCTATTGCTTCATTAAGTTCAATTTTCGGTATACTCCCATCTATTTTAGGAATATTGACATTTAGGATTTCTAAATATTTTTTTCCTTTTTCATCTATACTTTTTAATATGAATTTTATTAGTTCTTCCTCTAAATTCATTATATCAAACTCATCATTAATAAATCCCATTTCTAAATCCATGCTTATATATTCATTTAAATGTCTACTTGTGTTATGCTGTTCAGCCCTATATACATGAGCAACTTCAAAAACTCTTTCAAATCCAGATCCCACCATCATTTGCTTGTAAAGCTGAGGACTTTGTGCAAGATAAGCAGTTTTTTCAAAATAATCTAATTTAAATACTTCTGTTCCACCTTCCGCTCCTTCTGCAACTATTTTAGGGGTAAATATTTCTGTAAATCCCTTATTCATTAAAAACTCTCTAAAACTTTGAACTATTATATTTTGTATTTTAAATATAGAATTAATTTTTTCATGTCTTATACTAATTGCTCTATTGTTTAATATAGTGTCTAAATTTACATTTAACTCTTTTTTATTTAATTCTATTGGAAGTTCCTGCGCTTCACTTATTATTTCAAAACTTTCAACTAATATTTCAAATGGATTTAATGAATTATTGCTTTTCTTAGCTATCCCAATAATTGATACTACTGATTCAAGCTTTAATGAGCTTAAATCAATATGATTATTTTCTATAATACACTGTACTAATCCAGATCTATCTCTTATTACTAAAAAAGTTATTGATTTTAGCTTTCTTATTCTATATACCCAACCTTCTATCTTAACTTCTTTTCCTATAAAATTAATAATATCCTTAACTAATACTCTTTCCATATCTACTTTCCTTTCATAATTTTATTTTAATCTTATTATTTAAATCTCTTAAGCTTAATTGTTTTATTAATTCAAAAAATAAACCCCTTGAACAAAATTTGTTCAAGGGGCGATAAAACTTCGCGGTGCCACCCTTTTTAACTTTATAAATATAAAATTAAGTTTAACTTTAGGAAATAAATATAAAGCGGGCCCACTTTAAATAAAAAAGCCTCCACTCCATATAGGAGCGAAGGCTATGTTCACGGTACCATCCTAATTTAACTTAATTAAATAATTAAAAAGTTATCTCAATCTATTAACGCTAGAACACGTCTTACTCTACTTAATTTCAAGTAAGCATCTCCAAGATGTCTTTCAATATCAATTTCTCATGAAGCTTCCACCATCCTTCATTCGCTGAAGATACTCTTAAATATCTACTTTTCTTTTCATCGACTTTTGCTTTTTATTTATATTATTCTCTTTAATAGTAAATGTCAATATAAATTACAAAAATTATTAAGAATATATTCAAATCATTTTACTAATAATAATTTTGGAGGTGATAAGCCATGACTTCAAAGGAATTATTATATATTGAAGATGCTTTAGGACATGAGCAATTTATGGAAACAAAGTGTCAAGAAACTGCATCAAAAATACAAGATGCAGAATTAAAAAATCTAGTTACTCAACTAGAAGCAAAACATAAAGAACTATTTGGAAAATTATATTCATTATTATAAAAGGAGGTTTGTAGTATGGATGATAAAAATTTAATGGAAAACATTTTACTACTTACAAAAGGTGCTGCTGATTTATATTTACATGGAACAATTGAAGCTTCTACTGAAAATATACATCAAACCTTCCATGATTTATTATGTGAAACATTAAAAATACAACATGAAGTTTATAAGAAAATGGAAGCTAAAGGCTGGTATCCAGTAGAGCAAGTTGATGCACAAAAAATCCAACAAACAAAGCAAAAATACACTATGCAATAATATAAAAGAGATGTTAACTAAAATTAACATCTCTTTTATATTCATAAGAACCCTAAATAAACTTTAAGTAAATTATTTTATTAATACTTGTTAGTTATTTATATTATAGTAAACTGCACCAACTAACCCTGCATTATTTTCTCTCAAAACTTATAAATCTACTCCCTTGAAATGCAAGAATCCCCCTATCTCCTTCTGCTAACAATCCATACTCTCTACCTGATAATTTTAACTCACATCTTTCTCCATTAGAAAATTCAAAGGTTACATAATATGTTGTAGAAGATGTTGACATAGAATTGTGATGATTATGATGTGATACTGACGCTCTCTTAGATACAATCAATGCTTCAACTGGTATAATAGGCTGTCTATTATTATTACTCCATTCCTTTATATTTTTAACTATTGTAAATATAAAAAGACATATAAAAGCTAAAAAAAATAGTGGAAAAATAAATGAAACCAAATTAAATATATACATTATAAATACTCTCTCCTTTTATTATTCTCTTACTATAATTTTATAAAATTATTCATATATAGACAACCTAAACCTACTGTAAAATTAATTTACATTATATGTCCCTCTTAAAATACCATTTTGAACATATGTTAGTTGAACTTCACTTCAGAACTAACCGTTCCTTAATTAAAGGCTTCATATCCTTTTAGTTATACTACTTTATTTAAAGTTCTATATATCATTGAATTTTTCGCTGCCTGACTATTTTCATTTATTAAAGGTATTTTAATAATAAACACTCCTTAAACATAAAAAATCTGTTGGATTTTTTCAAAAAAACCCTCACCATTTTGTAAAATATAATATTAAAAGAGATATATCATAATAATATCTGATATATCTCTTTTAAATAATTTATTAATTTTTACTATTCTTCTTTTTAACCATAAATGCACCTAATAATGAAACTATTGTTCCAAATAGTCCTACTGCTACTGGTGAAGTTCCTCCTGTAGATGGTAATCCATTATTACCGTTATTGCTGTTATTATTACTATTATTGTTGGTACCGCCGCTATTATTTTCTCCATTACTAACACTATTTTCACTTAATTTTAACTCATTAATAGCTTTAGTTAATTTATCTCTTATGTCATTAACTTCTTCTTGAGTGGCATCTTCTTTAACTAAAATAACCTTAGCATCTTTTAAAACATTTATAAAATTCTCCCAACTTTCTTTTGTATAATCATCTTTCTTTAAAGCTTCTGCTCCAGTTATTAATTTCTTTAATTGTGTTTTATCTACTTCTACTGGTTTTTCATCATCTATTTTTTCTAATTCTTCAATAGCTTTTTCTAAAGAAGCTTTTATGCTATTTACTTCTTCTTGTGTTGCATCTTCTTTTGCTATTATTGCTTTTGCTTCTACTAAGATATCTGCAAAGCCCTTCCAACTTTCTGCTGTATAATCTTCTTCCTTTAAAGCTTCTGCCATTGCTATTGATTTCTTTAATCCTTCTTTATTTACTTCTACTGGTTTTTCATTTTCATTAATTTCTATTACTGCTGGACTAAGAGATGTATTTCCTGCCTCATCTAATGCTATTACCATTATAATATAACTTTTATCATATTCTAATCCCGTTAATTCATAATTTGTATTTGATGTTATTCCTAAAAAAGCTCCATTTACATATATCTTATATCCTTTTATCCCTTCATTATCTGTAGCTTCATCCCATGTAATTATTGAAACTGGAATTGGATTTTCGCTAACTTTTAAATTTTTAACATTACTTGGTCTCTCTTTATCTAAGGCAGCTTTAGTTGTTACTCTAATAACCGGCAGTGAACCTTCTATATTGTTTTTATTTACTGCCTTTATTTTAAAGTCATACGTTGTTCCTGGAATTAAGTCATTTACTCTATAATATAAATTTGTTATATTGTTTAATAATATTTCTTCTCCTGTTAGATTATCAACCTTATAAATATTATAACTTACTGCATCAGGAATTAATGTCCATCTTAACATTAATGTAGATGATTCAATTCCTATCGCTTCAACTTTTGCATCTCCTATATAAGGAGGTGTTGTTAAAGGTTTTTCTTTTAAAGCTAAAGATGCATCATTTAATGCTTTGGTCGCTGATTTAATTTCTTCAATATTTGAATTATCATTGTTCATTATACTTACTGCATTATCATATGCTTCTTTAAATAATACCCATGTTTCTTTTGTATAATCTTTTTCAACTTTATCTTTATTATTTTCAATACTTGTCTGCAAATCACTTTTATCTAATGGAGAATTTCCTTCTGGTAAAAATACTTTAAAATAGTCAATATTCACTTGATATTTACCAGAACGTTCTTTAGAAGTTAACTTAATAGTATGCTCACCATTTTGTAAATTTTTAAATGATGCAAGCAGTGATTGTCCTTCATCATTCCCTTCTAAAGAGTAATTAGTTTTTTCTCCACCATCAATAGAAATATCAAAACTAGCAAAATTAGTATGCTTGTGAACATAAACATCTATTCCAGTTCCATTAAATCTATACTCAATACTACTGCCTATTGTTCCAGCTCCAACCCCTGTTTCAGTCTTAGTAACACCATGATGTTTAGTTGGTTCTCCTGCCCATGTCGACCAAGTACCTGTCCATATAAACTGAGGATTCTTTGTCCATCCATTGTTGTTCACAGCATCTTCTACAATAGTTTCACTTGTTGATGTTGGTATAGCAATTTTAACATCAATTGAATTTTTTATTTCTTGATTTTCTTTAGATATAGCTGTAACCTTAACTACTCCATTCTTTGAATTTATAGTTAACAATCCATTTTCATCAATAGTCGCAAGATTAGTTGCATTTCCTAAACTATCTGTAACCTTCCATGATACTTCTTTATTAGATGCATCTATAGGCGTAACATTAGCTAACATTTGTAATTTGCTATTAGCTTTGCTTAATGTTTTTATACCTGAATCTGAGGATATATCAATACCCGTTACAATTGTTGCTGAATTATCTATAACTTTAAATGCATCTAGTTCTACTTTAGCCTTACTTGCATTAGGATTTTTTGTTGCAGTTGCTCTAAGCTTAATTGTATGCTTTCCCTTTTCTAAATCATTAATAGTATATATAACCTTTTTTCTTTCTGCAGATGGGCTATAAGTATCTACTTCGCCTTTGCTAACACCGTCTATAAATACTTCATATTTACCTCTATCTGCATTAGTTACTACAATTACTTCTATTCCTGTGCCTACAAAAGTTAATTCAGCTGTTTCATTTCCAGTTGGGTTCTCTAAAAACTTTACTGTACCTGCATGATTAACTGATTCAGACCAGTTTCCCCAACTTCCTACATAAGTTATACGAGGGTCTTGATCATCAATATATCCTGCCATATTTCTTAAGTCTTTAACTCCTACTGCATCTGATAGCTTAGTTTCAACTCCATCAATAACTGCTGAAATACTATATTTGAATGTTCCTAAAATGTCCTGAGCATTTTCATCTGTTAAAAATGTACCTTCTATATTATTACCAACTAGTACTAAATCGCCCTTATCTATTTGACGATACACATTATAAGTTACATTTTCTCCTTCTACATCATTCCATTCTAAATCAATAACTTCATCACTTATTCTATAAGCACTTAATTTATTTGGTGCATCTAATTTTGAAGTTGGAATATTAGTTATTGTATAAGTTTCACCCTTAACTGTATCAAAAGATATTTTTTCATTTTCTAAAGCTCTATAATTAATCAAATTTCCTTTAGAATCTTTAACAATTGACAATCCTATATTTTCATATTTTCCAATAAATTCTCCACCATTATTTGAAGTTATAGAAAACTTAGTAGCTTGGTTATCTTTCCATTCCATACCAACTTCAAAGTTTCCTCTAGCAACCAATCCAGATACAGAACCATCTGCCCATTTATCAGGCATAGCAGCCATAAAATTGACATATCCCATATTACTTTGCATAAGCATTTCAGCTACTCCTGAAGTCATACCAAAGTTTCCATCAATTTGGAATGGTGCATGGGTGTCCCAAAGATTTGTAAGAATACCACTCTTAAATAATGTACGAATTAAACTGTATGCACGATTTCCATCTCCTACCCTTGCCCATGTATTAATTCTTTGTCCCATTGCCCAACCAGTACTTTGGTCACCACGATCATTTAGTGATACAATAGCTGCTTGAAGTAACTCTGGAGTTTCTACAGAAATTAAATCTCCTGGGAATAAACCTAAAAGATGAGACATATGTCTATGTCCTTTTTGCCCCATACTTCCTAATGTTGTTTCTTCATACCATTCTTTTATTTGGCCACTATCACCAATTTCAATAGGCCCCTTTAAATTCCTTTGTATATCTTCCCATTTTTCAATCTTCTCTAAATCTTCTCCTACTAACTTAGCCGCTGTTATAACATCTTCGTACATTTGCCAAATTAAAGATTGTTCATAAGTATTCCCATTAGTTCTTGGTCCATGTTCTGGAGAATAAGCTGGTGAACAAACTAGTTTACCCGTTTCTGGATCTTCAATTAACATTTGCTCATATAAAATAGCCTCTTCCTTTAACATTGGGTAAATTTTAGTTTTCATAAATTCTACATCGCCAGTGTACTCATAGTATTCCCAAACATTTTGTAGAATCCAAGGTACTGCCGCAGGAGACCATCCCCAGTCAAAGTTCCAACCTGGTGCTGTCCATCCAAATGGTGTATTTTGTGTATGAGCCATAAATCCATTTTCTTTATTTTCATCAGTACTCTTTATATTTGCATAAATTTCTGCTGTAACACGCCCTGGCTCTCTTAATGATTCTACATAATCAATTAATGGCAACGCTGTTTCCGCCATATTTGTTGAGTATGATGGCCAATAATTCATTTGAAGGTTAACATTCATATGATAATCTGAATGCCATGGAGAGTTGTTTCCCCCTGCCCATACTCCTTGTAAATTAGATGGTAATGATCCATCACGTGAAGAAGCTATTGATAAATATCTTCCATATTGGAATAACATAACCTCAAGATCTCTTTGTTCAGTTTCTGGTGCAGTACCATCATTATATTTTTTCAATAATTTATCAGTAGTCATACTTGATGGTGTTTGACCTAAATCTAAATCTACTCTTGAAAATATACCTTGATAATCTGATAAGTGCGACTCTAGAAGACCGTTATATCCCTTTTTAATTGCCTCTACAATATTTTTATTAACTCTAGCCTCTAGATCTTCATCAGATTCTCCTGTTCTATATTTAGGATATTCATTTTTATAATCTGTTCCTATTGAAGTTATTATAATAACCTCATCAGCATCTTTTACATTTACCTTTCCATCTGCTAAATCATTAATTGTACCACCACTATTTATCACTTTAGTCTGAGAGTTAAACTTCATTTGGTTATCATCTAACTCACCAGAAATAGTGATTAATCCATCTTTTGATGTTTTATCAAATGTCCTACCATATCCATTATTGGTATTTGGTCCTCCACCTCTAGTAGTATCTGGTTCTATTCTAACATCTAATGATAATTTTCCCTTTTCACTAGCAGAAAGTTTCGTAACAAGTACATTATCAGGATAGCTCATAAAATATTCTCTTTTATATCTAACGTCATTATATTCATAATTAACACTTGAAATTGCAGTATATAAATCTAAATCACGCACATAATTTTTTACATCGCTAGCTTTTATATTATCTTTAAAATCTAAATACATATTGCCATAACTTAAAAAATACCCATATCCTTGCGTTCCTGCATCATCACTAACTCCAGTTAATTTATTACATAAGTTATTAGCTGTAACTGTATCACCTTTAGCAAATGCATCTTGAATTGCTTTCATTATTGGAACATCTACTCCATTAACTTTAACTGTTGCATTAGACTCTATATTTCCACCATTATAATTAGGTCTACTTTTACTTGGTCCACCTGACCAGAGTGTTTTTTCATTTATTTGTACTCTTTCATACTCTACTCCACCAAATATACTTGCACCCATATGTCCATTTCCTATAGGTAATGACCATTTCTCCCAACCATTATAGCTATCCTCTGCTGGAGCATCATACCATAGTCGCAACTCATTATTATTTGTAACTTTGCTGTCATTTACTTTATTATCTAATGCAAATATGGTTCTACCTGTTGATACTACCATTGATAAAGCTAGTATTGCTGATATTACCCTTTTCTTCCTTTTCATTTTTCTCCTCCCCAAAATTAAGACGTCATAAAATATATTTTTGCTTATATTTCAAGACGTCTATATATTTAATAAATTATTTTTATACTATTGTTTTTTCCTTTTTACCATAAATGCACCTAATAATGAAACTATTGTTCCAAATAGTCCTACTGCTACTGGTGAAGTTCCTCCTGTAGATGGTAATCCATTATTATCGTTATTGCTGTTATTATTACTATTATTGTTGTTACCGCCACTATTATTGTTGTTACCGCCACTATTATTGTTGTTACCGCCACTATTATTTTCTCCATTACTACCACTATTTTCACTTAATTTTAAGTCATTAATAGCTTTAGTTAATTTATCTCTTATGTCATTAACTGCTTCTTGTGTTGCATCTTCTTTAACTAAAATAACCTTAGCATCCTTTAAAACATTTACAAAATTCTCCCAACTTTCTTTTGTATAATCATCCTTCTTTAAAGCTTCTGCTCCAATTATTAATTTCTTTAATTGTGTTTTATCTACTTCTACTGGTTCTTCATTACCTACTTCTTTTAATTCTTCAATAGCTTTTTCTAAAGAAGCTTTTATGCTATTTACTTCTTCTTGTGTTGCATCTTCTTTAGCTAATATTACCTTTGCTTCTGCTAAGATATCTGCAAAGCCCTTCCAACTTTCTGCTGTATAATCCTCTTCCTTTAAAGCTTCTGCCATTGCTATTGATTTCTTTAATTCTTCTTTATTTACTTCTACTGGTTTTTCATCATCTATTTTTTCTAATTCTTCAATAGCTTTTTCTAAAGAAGCTTTT
>NZ_JAGHFX010000024.1 GCF_017888565.1 Clostridium sp. | reverse complement strand
TGATTATTATAATAATGACCGTTGTCAGTGGAACTTAAAAAAGCTGACTCCTGTTCAATACAGAAATCAGCTCTTAGCTTCCTAACTCTCTTTTTTAAAATGTCCTTGACATAGGGACCAGTTTAATATAATAGTCCCTTTCTTATTTACCCAAAGTGGTATAAAACCATTAACTTCTGTTAAGATGTCTAAAAGATACGTAGATATGTTTAATAAGTTTAAAGAATCGGATATTATTTGCGTATGCGGATTTGCCTTCAATTGTGATGATGGACATATGAATGGCTTATTTAGAGAATTAATAGAAGATTATAATAAAACTATATGCATACTTCATTATGTAGATGGAAGTCACTTTAACTTAAGATTAGTAATCAATGAATATAAAGAAAAGTTAAGACTAGACAATACATCAAACTTAAGAATTATATTGGTAGATAGAAATAGAAATGAAATTAGTAGTGGTGAGAAATGGTTTGAGGTTGTGGTTAAGTAAGCGAAGATTTAGAATAATTTACTTTGAACCGTACCATAAGTAAATGGGTCTTTACTAAAATTTGATATAGTGTGCCTAAGTTAAGTTACAATTACTTTTTAAGTAATTATAGGTTAATTATATATAATAATGTATAATAAAAATATACATTATTGTGGAGATAAATTTAAATTTAAATTTAAAAGGGGGAACTTTTATGAATTATGTAGTGATGCAAGTAGTTTTAAAAGAAAAATTTCTTGGAACAGGGTCTGGAAATTTGACGGAATTAGAAAAAGTCATAAATTCTCAAGCAGCAAAGGGATATCGATTACATACAATTACTACTTCGGCATCGGGAAGTAAAGGGATGCTTGGTGGTGATAGAATTCAAGCGACACTAGTGTTCGAAAAATTATAATTATAAATTCCAGTTTTATGGAAACATCAATTAATCTATATAATACTCAAAACAAATATACATTATTAATTTAGAAAAGAAAAGAACTTTTACTTGTATTTAGGGATGCATGTAAGAGTTTTTATTTTTAGAAGGGAGACATATGTACTGAAAAGATACATTTAAGAAAATATTTGGAAAGGTAAATCCAGCTAAGTAGAATTATTAAAAATTAATCCAAAGAAAATTATAGGTAGACTATATAAATGAAAATGAACTAGTTATTGAAATTATTTGTAAGTATACAATAGAAATGAGAATTGATAAGTTCTTAAATGATAAACTTGGACTTTTAAGAAGCAAAATTAATGGTTAAGACTATTTTTATAAGTAAAAACACCGTTATGTAAGCTAAAAAGATAAATTAATTAAAAGATAAATTAATTAATAGATTTTAATTGGAAAAATTAATTCAATATCATATGAGATAGCTGTTATAAGATAATTAGCATATTCACTTTTGGTATAATGATTATAGGACAAAAGAAAACTTAAAAAGTCGGGATGTCAATCTTTAATGATGATAAGATTAGATTAACGAATTGAAAGGGGTTAAAATTATGGAATGGATTGAAAGTATTAGAGAAGCTATTTCTTATATTGAAGAAAATATTACAGAGGATTTATCTATTAAAGAAATTGCAGATAAGGTAAATATTTCTCCTTTTTATTTTCAAAAGGGATTTGGAATGTTATGTGGCTATTCTGTAAGTGAATACATTAAGAGAAGAAGACTTGCACTTGCCGGCAGTGAAGTCTTATCTAGTAATGAAAAAATAATAGATATTGCAATAAAGTATGGATATGATTCTCCAGATAGCTTTACTAAAGCTTTTACACGCTTTCATGGAGTTACACCATCTGCGGTTCGTAAAGAGGGTGCTATGATAAAATCATTTGTTGCCCTCAAAATCAAATTTTCATTGGAAGGCGGATATATTATGGATTATAAAATAGTTGAGAAAGATGCATTTAAGGTTATAGGAGCGGCTAAAAAATTTAAATATGATTCAGCATTTACAGAAGTACCTTCATTCTGGAATGAGCATATTTCACAAGGAAAGCTAAAGGATATATGCGGAATGTATGGTATTAACATTGATGAGGAAATGAGCGGTAATGAATTTGAGTACCTTATTGCAGAGGATTATTCTAAAGAGAAGGAAGGCATGGAAGGGTATATAGTTAAAACAATTCCTAAGTTTACTTGGGCTGTTTTCCCTTGTTATGGACAAGGAAAAACATCAATTCAAGAAACTAATAAGAAAATATTTTCAGAGTGGTTACCAAACTGTAAAGATTATGAGATTGCTGCAGGTTATAATGTAGAAATGTATAGTGATCCAAGTGAGTATGAAAAAGGGATTTCAGATGAAAATTACTATTGTGAAGTTTGGATTCCAGTAAAGAGAAAATAGTGTAATTAAGATAGTATGAAAAGTAGAAGTAGTAGAATTTAACATAAATATAAATTCTACTATTTCTCTTATTTATATACGTTTTAAAAAAGGCTATTGCATAGTGTAATGGAATTTTGATATTAAAGATATCAATAAATAGAAGTGATAGGTCTAGATATAGTTGAAAAAGCATTAAATGAGAATAGTAAAAGAGGTAAAAGTTTGAGCCACAGATCATAAAAAAATATGAAACTGTATGCACCAAATTAGATAAAAAAATATTACTGGAAATAAAAATTTCCAGTAATATAAAAAACAATAAAAATAAAAACTACACAAAATTATCTAGTCGCTCTTAAATTTACAAATAAAGCTATGGAAATAATATTTAAATACTATTTCCATAGATCTAATATAATAAAACTACTTAGTGGCAATTAAAGAAATTAATTTATTTGAGTTATTTAATTCTTTAATGTTTTTAAATCCTGACAAGTCCAAGTCTTGTAATATACTTTCCTTTGTTACAAAGTGTTTATGAACTCCCTCTTTCCAATCACAAATTAAAAGCTTACCATCATTTTTTAAAACTCTTTTTGCATCTTTTAATAAGCTTACAGGATCTTTTAGTTCATGATGAACTGTGATCATAAAAACTAAGTCAGCAGTATTTTCAGTTAAAGGTATTTCATTTTCACTCATTGTTGCTACGGATAGCCTTCCGGTTGAGGCATCCTTTCTATTTTCCTTTACCCATTTAATCATATCTTTAGAAATATCAAATCCTAATCCCTTAGAATTTGGTAATTTACTTAAAAAGGCTTCAGAAAATATACCAGTACCTATACCAATATCTACAATTGTACTATCTTTAGATAATTGTAATTCTTCTATAATTTTATCTAAATCAATTAAACTTAATCTTTCAGGATTATTTAGTTTACTTAATTTTTTTACATCAAATTTATGATTATTCATTTATAGTCTCCTTTACTAAATGAAATGTTATAGTTTATTTTTAGTAAAATAAATACATGCTTATTATATAAATTATAATAACTTAATTTAATATATATTTCAGTGACTAAGTTACATATAAAAATTTATTTTTACCTTAATATTAGATATAACAAATACTTTTATAATAAGGAGATTTTTAATTATGGGAAAATATATTATTGCTTCAATTATTGGTGCTTTATTAGGATATATATACTATAAAAAAATTGGATGTGCCAGTGGAACATGTCCAATAACTTCTAATAAATATGTATCTATTATATATGGTGCTCTTTTAGCAAATCTATTTGTTTCTTAAAAGTCTAAAAATAATTAGCATTTTATAATCTAAGATAGGAAAGAAAGAATAAAAAACCTTAGGGTTGTTGTTCACATTTATGTGATTGACCAATCTACAGTTTATTAATCTTCTTTTATATTGGTGTTAGTTATAAGCTTATAGATACTTTAAGCTGAACTAACTAAATATTGTTAGTAAGAAAGAAAATATATAATTACAGGATGATATTTATTAAAAAGCAATAATTATCCTGTAGGTTCAATTCAAAAATTGTAATATCTAAAAATGGATATGAATTAATGAATATGATATAAATAAAAAAATTTAGTTAAGGAGAAATTATAAATGGAACGTTTAAAAAATAAAGTGGCAATTATTACTGGTGGAGCAAGAGGTATGGGAGCATCCCATGTACGTTTATTTGCAAGTGAAGGTGCAAAAGTTGTCTTTACTGACTTAAATGAAGAACAAGGTAGAATACTAGAGAAAGAAATAGGTGGTAATGTAAAATTTATAAAACAAGATGTTACAGATGCCGCTAGTTGGGAAAAGGTTGTAGAGGATACTGAAAAAATATTTGGACAAGTTAATATTTTAGTGAATAATGCTGGTATAAGTATAAATAAACCTTTATTAGAAATTACTGAAGATGAATATAGAAAAATTGTAGATATAAATCAAGTATCTGTTTTTCTTGGGACTAAGGCAGTAGCGGCTTCTATGAAGAAATCAGGGAATGGTTCAATAGTAAATATTTCATCTATGAATGGATTAGTGGGTGGGGCAATTGGTTATACAGATACAAAATTTGCAGTTCGTGGAATGACAAAGGCAGCGGCAATTCAATTGTCACCACTTGGAATTAGAGTAAATTCAGTACATCCAGGTGTAATAGAAACACCGATGGTTACTGAAGGAGATTCATATGAAGTAATTAAGAAACTTTCTAAACAAATTCCAATTAGAAGAATGGCTAAATCTGAAGAAGTTTCAAACCTAGTACTTTATCTTGCTTCAGATGAATCAAGTTATTCAACAGGATCGGAATTTGTTATCGATGGTGGATTGACTGCAATGTAGATTAAGAGTATGTTATAAAAATAGTAACTTCGAATTTATAGTCGGCGCTACATTTTTTATATTTTATATATTAATGTAATTGATAAACATTTTAAATAAATAAAGAAGTAGTATTAGGAATTTATATAACTTGCCTAATACTACTTTTTTACTTTACTATGAATATAATAAGTTGTTATGCTAATTTTATTAGTTAATACGATTGATTTTTAGAAAACTTACGGCAGTATGGATATGTACAACGTCCAATATAAACATCAATAAATATAATAAACTTAAGGTAGAGACAGATGAAAAGGATAATCGTATTAATAGGCTGTATTTAATACAAAAAGGAAGAGATGCACTTCCTAAAATAGAAGCAGTGTTTTTAAAATTAGCGGATATTTTTACAAAGGATTTATTATATCTATTTTTATAATTAAGTTACCAGCTCTAACAGGAATAGCAAATATAATGTTGGCTAATAGTATTTATGAAATGGAAGATGACTTAGAAAATAAAAGATACATCCAGCCAATATACATATGTATTAGCAGTAAAGAATATTGTAATAAGTAATTTAATATATTTAGAGACTTTGTTTATTGGATTTGTAATACTGTAGCATGTAATACAAAATAAATAGAAATTATAATACATTCACATATTAAGAGATAAAAGTTGTTGAGATAGGATTTAAAAGATTGTCTTATTTTTTTGCTACGGAGTGGTGAACCGTATCTGTGGAGAACCAAAATTAAAATAAACTTATAAAATATTAAAATCAAGCCAATGATATAAAAAATATCATTGGCTTGTGTTATAATTATTTTAGTAAATTATTGGGATATGTATCTAGATAAATAGAAATTGGAAATCTGTTAAGTTGTTATGAAAAAATAGCTTAATAAATTATAGATTTTCTCGTTATTTGAAAATTATAGATGTATTTTAGAAGAATCATTGAGTCAATTATAAATCATAGTTTTCTATGAAAAAGGCTAAATTTAAACAGTGAGGTATAACATCCTACTATGTTTATAATATTAAATATAGCAAAATGTTAGAGATAAATTATAATTTGTGTAGGTTAATATATTGAAAGCAAAAGTATAGAAATTATGATGTCATAAAAAACTATATTATATAAATGATAGAGTAATAATTTTTGAAAATAAAGAAGTTGGTAAAATGAACGCTTTAGAAAATAATGAACCTAATGTAATAATAGGTGTACAAGTATATGATAAAACTGAAGAGTTTGAGATAACTGATGCTTTTAGAACTTATAATATAATATCATTTATAAATACTAACTTCAATTATAAGTAGAGTTTTACAAAACATGATAAAATATCATGTTTTTTGTTTTGTATAAAAATTTTTTGTTATAATAATACATAAATGAAATTATTTGATTTTAACAGTTGATAATAGGTTGAATTAATATTTATTGATATCAATATAAGGAGAACTTTATGAAGTTAAAAGAATGCTTAGACTATTCAATTAAGAACAATAAAGAGTTATTAATTGAAAGTAATAATGGAAAGCCTTTTTATATTAAGGTTTTGAAATATGATTTAGAGA
The DNA here is from genome assembly GCF_017888565.1 of Clostridium sp. GTDB lineage: Bacteria > Bacillota > Clostridia > Clostridiales > Clostridiaceae > Clostridium. Next base: position 21,235 of record NZ_JAGHFX010000024.1, on the reverse strand, counting down.
AGATTTCTTATAAATTTTCTAATACTGGAAAAGAAGGAAGTATAAAGCTTGAAAATCTTAAAAATTTTAAATTTAAGGATAAAGAAGATGAAAAAGATTTTTGTTATATTGAGTTAGAAAAAGAATATAATCAAAAAAATATTAAGTCTATTGTTGAAAAGTTTAAAAAATACTATTTGGAGATTTTATATTCTTTGTATAAGAAAGAAGAAAAGAAAATTATAAGCCAGTCTTTAAGAAATAGTAATATTGAGTTAGAGAAATTAAATAATAATTATGAATTTAAAAAGAATATTTATATTAATATTTTTGATAATTTATATAAACAAAAAGATAATCTTTTATTTAATTATCTTACAAGTAGGGAAAGGATTAAGGAAGAAGAGTTAAATAAACAGGATCATAATGAAAGTGAAAATATTAACCCAGTTATTTTACTTCAACCCTCGAATAAGTCACAGAAAAAATCTGTTGAAGCAGCTATTAAAAATAATATATCAATAATTGAGGGGCCACCTGGAACAGGAAAGACTACCACTATTTTGAGTATTGTAGCTAATATGATATATGAAAATAACAAGGTTGTTGTGGTATCAAAGAATAATTCTGCTATTGATAATGTTCTTGATGAGTTAAATGAGATACCAATTACACAGTGTTTTATACGTTTAGGAAACCAAAAGGTTATATTTGAATTAACTACTATACTAGAAGAAAAGATTAGGAATTATGAAAAAGAAGTAAAGAATATTTCTGTAAATGAAAAAGAAAATTCTAAAAAAGAAATGAAAAGACTATGTGATAAGCTAGAAAAATTAGAAAATGATTTAGAAAAATTAATTAAGATAAAAAATAAATTAATTGAATTAGAAAATAATTATAGGCATTTAAATAAGCGAAGTGAAGCTTATGAATTTGATAAATATAAAGATATTATAAAGAGATTAAATAAAATAAATAATTCTACCTCAGCAAAGAAGAAATTAGATGTTGTATCAGAATTATTAGTAAAACTTTCTGAAGAAAAGAAAATAGGATTAATAAAAAGGTTTTTAATCTATATTAATTTTGGATTCACATTAAAAGAATTAAAGAATAATGGAGTTATAATTCAAGGCTTATTGGAAAAGAAGTTTTTAGAATATGAAATTATAGATTTAAAAAATATATTAGAAAAGGGTAATTTAGATAAACTACAAAATGAAATAAGTAGAATATACAAAGAAGATTATATAAAACTATCAAAAGAGCTTGTGCTTAAAAGCTTAAAGAAAAGATATAGTAAAAAAGATTTTGAGGCAATTTATTCTAAAATAAAGACTAATGAAACTTTAGATTTTACTAAAATTAAAAAAGATGTAGTGAATTTATATCCAGTTATAATGACAACTGTAGATGCATTCATATATAACTTTAATTATTTATTTGGTAAAGATGAAAAAATAGATTGCATAATAATAGATGAAGCATCTCAATGTGATATTATGTCTGCACTTCCATTACTTTATGCTACTAAAAAGGTAATAGTTGTTGGTGATAGTAAACAGTTATCAGCAATTATTAATATGGAAGAAGATGAAATAAAAACTAAAGTTGAAAGAGAGTATGATTACAGAAAAGAGAATTTTTTAACTACTATATCAAAAACAGTTAATCCAGAATCTAATATGTTACTAGAGCATTATAGGTGTAATTATAATATTATAAATTACTGTAATAGGTATTTTTATGATAATAAATTAATTGTTTATAAAGAATCTAAAAATGATTCTATGATATTAGTAAATAATGATAAAGGAAAATATGTTGATTTTGATAAAGAATCCTTTGTTAATTTAAGAGAAATAGAAACTATTAAAGGACTTATAAATTCAGATATAAAAGACAAATTTATAATAACTCCATTTAGAAATCAAGCGAATAATCTATGCAAAAAGTATAATAAAGAACAATGTGGAACTATTCATACCTTCCAAGGTAAAGGAGAAAAAGAAGTTTATTTTTCAACAGTATTAAATAATACAAGGGAAGGAAGAAGTCACCTAAAAAGTAATCATAATTTATTTACTAATGAGTTAATAAATGTAGCTGTTTCAAGGGCTAAAGATAAATTTGTTTTGGTAACAGATAGAGAGTTTTTCGTAAATAATGACAAAAATATAAAAAACTTAATTGAATATATAGAAGCTTATGGAGAAGTTATTCCAGATAAAACTGTTTGTATTTTTGATTATTTATATAAGCAGATGAAGACATATACTGTAGTTGATAACTGTGATAATATTTTTGAGAAAACTGTTAAAGATTGCATTGATAAATATATAGAAAAATACAATGAATATAGTTTAATTTGTAAATTGCCTTTAGCAAATGTTGTAATAGATAAAAAATTTTTAGATGAAAATAATGATATAAAAACATTTATTTTAAATAATGCACATTTAGATTTTACTATATATGATAATAGAATTAATAAACCTGTTATGGTAATAGAGCTCGATGGAAAGTATCATAAAGAAGAAGTTCAAAAAGAAAGAGATAGAAAGAAAAATGAAGCTCTCAAACATATGGGTATTCATTTATGGAGATTAAATTCAAAGGATGCCATAACTTATGAAGAGTTTGAAAATTATTTAGATATGAATATAAACTAATAAGAAGTTATATTTTAATTATCTCATAGATTATAGAGGACAAAGTGCAACGGATTATCTCTATCAACAAACCCATAACAAAAATGTTATTGATTTTTTAGTATTTACTAATTAAAAATAAAAATATTAGCAAAAAGATAAAAATTTTACAAAAATTATAGATATATAATTTAGATATTATATAATAAGTAATGAATGGTATTCTATGGATATTATGATAATATTTTTTTGAAATTTTGGAGGTAAGTTATGGCTAGAAGGGGATACGGTTTAGCAAGTGCTATTAGAGATATAGAAAGAGCAAATAGAAGAGCAAGTGCAGAACAAGCGAGAAGAGAAAGAGAAAAAATAAAAAGGGAAAAAGCATTTGAGAAGCAAAGAATGCTTCAAGAAAAAGAAAAAGCAATATATTATGCTGATAAATTAACAAAAGAAGCTGAAGAAGAGAGAGCAATTATTGTTAGTTTATTAAATAATGTACATAATGCTAAATTAAAAGTTAATTGGGATGATTATAAAGATTATTCTAAGTTTAAAGAAGAAGTGAAAATAATAGAGATGCCTATAAAACCAAATGAGGAAGCTTATAAGTTGAAGTTTTCGATTTTAAATAGTTTAATACCATCTATAAAAGCAAAAAAGCAGGAAGAGTTAAATAATAAATTATCATTAGATTTGCAAAAATGGAATAGTGAGTGTGAGAGAATTAAAAATATTAATTCTAATAAGAATGAAGAATGGAATAATAGAAAAAATAAATTTGAAGCACAACAAAATGAGACGAATAATCGAATTGATACTTTAAGAAGTTTGTATAATGATGCTAATGAAGAAGGTGTTGAATTTTATTTTAATGAAGTACTATCTAAGAGAGATTACCCATCATATTATATGTTAGATTGGGAAATTGAATATAATAAAGAAAATAATATTTTAATTGTAGAATATAATCTTCCTAAAAAGTTAGATATCACAAATGTAAAACAGGTTAAATATATTCAAACAAGAAAAGAATATAGTGAAACATATATAAAAGAGACCGAAATAAATAAAATCTATGAAGAAGGGTTATATCAATTATGTTTGAGAGTTAATCATGATATTTATATTATGGATAAATTAGATCATATTAAAGGGATAATATTTAATGGATATTTAACTGATGTAAATAAAAGCAATGGTAAAGAAGAGACAAAGTGTATATTATCTTTACAAACTGAAAAGTCTAAATTTATGGAATTAAACTTATCTGAAGTTGATGCTAAAATGTGTTTTAAAAGTCTAAAAGGTGTTGCAGGTGCAAAACTATGTGATTTAGTTCCAGTAGCTCCAATTGCAAATATTGATAATAGTGACAGAAGATTTGTTGAATCTCGTGAAATTGGAGAAAAAATAAATGGTTATAATTTAGCTTCTATGCATTGGGAAGATTTTGAACATTTAATTAGGGAGTTATTTGAAAAAGAATTCTCTAAAGATGGAGCAGAAGTAAAAATTACACAGGCAAGTAGAGATGGTGGGGTAGATGCAATTATGTTCGATCCAGATCCTATAAGAGGAGGAAAATATGTAATTCAAGCTAAAAGATATACTAATGTAGTAGGCGTTTCGGCAGTAAGAGATTTATATGGAACTGTTTTAAATGAAGGAGCATCAAAAGGGATTTTGGTAACAACTTCTGATTATGGGGCTGATTCTTATGAGTTTGCGAAGGATAAACCACTTACATTATTAAATGGATCAAATTTATTACATATGCTACAAAAGCATGGATATGAAGCAAGAATAGATTTGAAAGAAGCAAAAATTGAAATAAATAATTTAAAGTAAATATGTTAAGTGAGTATAGTGAGATTAGAAAAACATACTTTCTAATTTACAATGAAAAAGATGATTATTTTCCAAATGGTCATCTTATGCGGAATTATAAATTTTTTACTTAGAGTAGTATTAATCTTATCTGTAGAGAAGAAAAATTAAAATGCATTAGGTTTATAATACATTGAATTTGTTATATAATATTATTAATATAATTGCTTTTTTAAGGAGGGAATTTAAATGGAAAATAAGGATATTAATTTATACGATATTTTCATAAATTATTCATATAGTCAATTAAAGGAGTTATTTAAAAATGCGAAGACAAAGGAAGAGCAAGACTTTTATATGACGTTATCTAATTTAGTATTGCAAAAAGAACAAGCTAAGGTCATAGGTGAGTAATATGCCAACTTATACAATTTTTGCAGGAGTTAATGGAGCTGGTAAAACTTCAATATATAAATCAATTTATTATAATGAGAACAAAAATGAAAAAAGAATAAATACTGATGAAATGGTAGCTAGAATTGGGTCATGGAAAGATAGTAATCTTCAAATGAAATGTGCAAGAGAATCTGTTAAATTAATAAAACAATATATTGTGGAGGAGATATCTTTCAATCAAGAAACAACACTATCTGGCAGAAGTATAATAAATAATATAAAGTTTGCAAAAGAAAATGGTTTTTATATAGTTATGAATTATGTAGGTGTAGAAAATCCTAATGTTGCAAAGGAAAGAGTTAAGATTAGAGTAAGTAAAGGTGGTCATGGGATACCAGATAAGGATATTGAAAGAAGATATTATGATTCTTTAAATAACTTACATAATGTAATTACAATATGTGATGAAGTTAATATATTTGATAATACAGATATATTAAAAGAAGTTATATATTTTAAAGATGGCAAGATAATATGGCAAGATAAAAAAATACCAAACTGGGCAAATAATATACTAAAAAAATAGATAGTAAAACAATAAAAGTTTTACTATCTATTTTTGTAATGAAATATGATTAAAACTTGAATTTGAAATAATGTTAATTATATTGTATATGGGAAAGGCTAAGCTTTTTTACTTACGGTAAGGTGAACCATACCATAAGTAAATGGGGCTTTACTAAAATTGGATAGAGTGTGTTTAAATTAAGTTATAATGAGTTTTCAAGCAATTATAGATTAATTATATGCAATAATATATAATAAAAATATACATTAATATAGAGATAAATTTAAATTTAAAAGGGGGGAACTTTTATGAATTATGTAGTGATGCAAGTAGTTTTAAAAGAAAAATTTCTTGGAACAGGGTCTGGAAATATGACGGAATTAGAAAAAGTCATAAATGATCAATCGGCAAAGGGATATCGATTACATACAATTACTACAGCGGCATCGGGAAGTAAAGGGATGCTTGGTGGTGATAGAATTCAAGCGACACTAGTGTTCGAAAAATTATAATTATAAATTCCAGTTTTACGGAAAGATCAATTAATCTATATAATACTTAAAATAAATATACATTATTAATTTAGAAAAGGAAAGAACTTTTATTTGTATTTAGGGATGCATGTAAGAGTTTTTATTTTTAGAAGGGAGAAATATATAATGAAAAAGATTCATTTAAGAGCAATTTAGAGAGGTAAATCCAGTAAAGAATGATTTATTAAAAATAGATAGTGAATTAGAAAAACTAGATAAGAAAAGAGTTAAATTATTTTAAGTGTTTTCAATGAAATTTTAATAATCTTTAAAGTGTTCAGTTAATTACATAGATGTTAGATATCTTATCTCAATGAGGTAGGCTTATTTATGTTCTCTAAAAAATCTATATGATAGTAACATGAATGAATAGGATTTTACTACAAAATAATGAGTCATTATGATCTTTATCATATTGGCTCATTTTTATTTATTAAACAAGAATGAGGTTTTACGCACTATGTAGTGTTGATAAATTATAAATATATATTATTATATAAGACTGGAGGAATTGTTTATTACAAGAGATATTTTTAATGCATAGCAGAGGCTATTGCATTATTATAAAAATGTAATGAAATAGCCTTTGCAAATCCTAAAGATTGAATGACTAGGAGGAGCAAAATGAGTTATTTAAAAAAATATCAATGGGAACTAGTTACTGAGAATTTACCAATAGTTAAAAGGAATTGTCCTAAATGTAATCAAAAATCACATTATATAAATAGTGAAAAATTTAGAGTAAATGCAAATAAAAATAATATTGATATTTGGCTAATTTATCAGTGTGAAAAATGTAAATCTACTTAGAATATGACAATATATGAAAGAATAAATCCTAGTTACATTAATAAATATGAATATGAAAAATTTCTTTCAAATGATAAAGGATTAGTTAAAGAATATAGCTTTAATTTAAGTGTATATAATAAAAACAAAGCCGAAGTAGTTTTGAAGATGTAAGCTACAAATTAACCCAAAGAAAATTTGAAGTAGATTATATAAAAGAAAATGAACTAGTTATTGAAATTGTTTGTAAGTATCCAATAGAAATGAGAATTGATAAGATATTAAGTGATAAACTTGCACTTTCAAGAAGCAAAATAAAAGATATGCATAGAAGAGGAGTAATCTTCATTGATGATGTTAAAAATTCATTAAAATTAAAAGTAAGAGATAGGATGGAGATACATGTTTTGAAGGAAGTAGAGAATATAGAAGTTTTACAAGATATAATATAAATTACTTTATCAACATGTATGACTGCAATTAAGATATAGAGAGTTTAGTGTAGAATAATAAATGACTTTCTGCTGATACGGAAAATATATCACAAATAAATAAACTCCATAGCGTCAGGCATTTATTTCTCTTGCCTAAGGCTATTTTTATAACCTAAAATACCCTATAGTAAATCAAAGCCAAATTTAACTTTTAAGGAAAAATTTATTATTTATAACTACTTAATGCTAGTATAATAAATACTGAGAATAATTTAGAGTAAGGATTTGTTAAATATGTACACAATAATGATAATTGATGATAATGAGCAGCTACAAAATGGAATAGGAAATTTGTTAGTTAGTAATGGATATTCCATTACTAAACCAAGGGAGTTTTGCAATATTCCTTCTTTAGTAAAAGAAAGTAATCCAAGTCTTGTATTGTTAGATATAAATTTGCCTGGAAGTGATGGGTTTAAAATTTGTACTGAAATAAGAAGTTTTTCAAGAGTTCCAATTATATTTATAACAAGCAGGGACACTAATATAGATGAATTAATGGGTATCACATTAGGTGGAGATGATTTTATAACTAAGCCTTATAATACTCAAATTCTTTTAGCTAGGATAAATTCTCTTATTAAAAGAGCTTATCCTAGCGATGGAACTACAGATATTATTGAACATAATGGAGCTAAGATAAATATTTTATCAAGTACCGTAGAATATGATGGTAAAGTTGTTGAGCTCACTAAAAATGAGCTTAAGATATTACATTACTTATTAAATAATAGGGGGAAGATAGTATCTAGAGTAGATATTATGGAATATCTTTGGGATAGTTCAATGTTTGTAAATGATAATACTCTTACAGTCAATATTGGTAGGATAAGAAGTAAATTTGAAGAGCTTGGATTAAAAGATTATATAAAAACTAAAAGAGGACAAGGGTATTTAGTATGAGTTTAGGTGATTTCTTAAAAAGTAGATTTTCAGTAATATTTTTAAACTCAATTGCCTTGATAACTTTATTAGTTTTTCTTTTTAGTGTAGGAAATACTTTAGATACTTTAAAGATAATATCAGTTACATGGATCATAGTATTAGTAGCTTACTTATTCTTTCAATATAAAAATAGAAAAGCATTTTTTAGTGAGCTTTCAAAGAGTATAGATAATTTGGATAAAAAGTACTTAGTTAGCGAGGTAATTGATAAGCCAGTATATTTAGAGGCAGAACCTTATTATTACTTACTAAAAAAGTCTAGTAAGTCAATGAGAGAAGAAATAAATTCTATTAAAAATGAAAGAAAGGAATACAAAGAATATATTGAACAATGGATACATGAAGTTAAAACTCCAATAGCATCTATTAAGCTTATAGAAGAAAACAATAAGACAAACATATCAAGGCTTGTGCTACAGGAACTTGAGACTTTAGATAGATATGTGGAGCAAGCTTTATTTTATGCAAGAAGTGAAGAAGTAGAAAAAGATTACTTAATAAAAGAAATGTCATTAGAAAATTGCATAAATAAAGTAATAATAAAAAATAAACAAATATTTATTTTGAATAACATAGATGTTGAAATAGAAAATGTAGATAAAAATGTATATTGTGATAGCAAATGGCTTGAGTTTATTTTAAATCAAATTGTAGTTAACGCTAGTAAGTATAGAAATCCAGAAAATCCAAAGGTGAAAATATATACTGAGGATATTAAAAATGGAATTCAACTTATAATAGAAGATAATGGACTCGGGATATCTCAATCTGAATTAAATAGAGTATTTGAAAAAGGTTTTACAGGTAGCAAAGGTAGGTTAAATAACAAATCTACAGGAATAGGATTATATTTATGTAAAAAGTTATGTGAAAAATTAGGATTAACAATAGATATAGAATCAAAAGAAAACTTATATACAAAGGTAATAATCGTATTTCCAAAAGGAAACTTTATTATGAAATAGACTTATATAAGGTGACAACATTGTAACATTAAAGTAATATTAAATCTAATTAGATAGGGTTTAAATATTGTACAATCCTATTGAGGTGAGATGAATGGAGAAAATATTAAGTTTAAAAAACGTTGAAAAATATTATGGAAACAAAGGAAGTATAGTTAAAGCTGTTGATGATGTAAGTTTTGACGTATATAAAAGTGAATTTGTAGGTGTTATGGGACCCTCTGGATCAGGAAAGACTACATTATTAAATATGATAGCAACAATTGATGATGTTAGTTCTGGTAATATTTATTTGGATGGAAAAGATTTAACTGAAATAAATCAAAAGAACATAGCAAAGTTTAGAAAGGAAAACTTGGGATTTATATTTCAAGATTTCAATTTGTTAGATACATTAACTATTCATGAAAACATAGCTTTAGCACTTACTATAAACAAAACTAAAAAAAGTGAAATAGATAATAAAGTATTAGATGTGGCAAGAAAAATTGGAATAGAAGATTTATTTGAAAAATATCCTTATGAAGTATCTGGAGGACAAAAACAAAGAACTGCTTGTGCAAGAGCATTAGTAACTAATCCTAAACTTATATTAGCTGATGAGCCAACAGGAGCTCTTGATTCTAAATCAGCTCAAATGTTAATAGAGATGATGTCAAATTTAAATAAAGATTTAGGTGCAACAATATTAATGGTAACTCATGATTCATTTACAGCTAGTTATTGTGACAGGATATTATTTATTAAGGATGGTAAGATATTTACAGAATTAGTGAAAGGTGAGGATACACGTAGACAGTTTTTTAATAAAATATTAGATGTAGTAGCATTATTAGGTGGTGATGTAAGAGATGTACGTTAAATTAGCCAAAAGTAATGCAAAAAAATCTATTAAAGATTATTTAATTTATTTTATTACAATAACAATATGCGTAAGCTTATTTTATGCTATTACATCACTTTCAAGTTCAAGTTATGAACTAATTACAGAAGAATCTTATAACTTTCAAAATTTAAAATTAATATTAAAGTATTCAACTTATATAATTACAGCAATGCTTATTGTACTAATAGCTTATGTAAATAAATATATGATAAGAAGACGTCAAAGAGAATTTGCAATATATATACTACATGGGATGGAACAAAAAAATGTGGCATTGATGTTTTTTATTGAAACACTTGTAATTGGAATTTTAGCTATAATATCAGGAATATTTGTAGGAACTTTATTTTCTCAAGTAATTACAGCCATAGTTTTGATGAGTGCAAAGCAAGAAGTTGTATTTAACTTTAGGTTATATATGGATACAGTGGGGATTACATTTATATTCTTTATATCTATGTTTTGTATAATAGGATTATATAACATTATAGTTTTAAGGAAAATAAAACTTATAGATATGTTAAATTCACATAAGAAAGTGGAGTTTCAATTTAAAAGAAGTGGAAAAGTTTATAGTGTAATATTTGCATTATCAATGGTTTTATATATCATATGTGGTTATTGTACCTTTAAATTAATAAATACAAAAATTGATTATAGTATAAAATCTTTAATGTTTATAGCTATATCACTTTTTGCTTTTATAATAGGAACTTACGCATTATTTTATTCGATTGCTTATATAATCATACACATAAAAAATAAGTATATTAATTTCAAGTATGAAGGAACAAATTTATTTTTAATAGGAACATTAGTATCTAAAATAAAGTCAGCTCCAATACTAATGGCTACCATAGCAATGACATTTTTAGGAGCAATGATAAGTTTTATAATTACACTTGTAATGGCCCAGTGGGCGCTAGGATATTTAGATATGAGAGTTCCTTATGATGTAGAAATAAGAAATAATTATAGCAGTGGATTTTTAACGGAAAATAATATAACTGATATTAAAGATGTACCTCAATTAGATTACAGTGAGATTATAGATTATTTAAATGCCAAGGGTTATGATGCAAATAGTTATTGTGAGGTAGAAAAGTACCTTATAAATAAAGATGATTTTTATAACAAGGATAAAAATGGTGTTTCAACTATAGCTTTAAGATTAAGTGATTTTAATAAATTAAGAAGCATGCTAGGGTATGATGAAATAGAGCTTAAGGATAATGAGTTTACAACTCAATGGCATAGTGTAGTCAATGATGAAGAAATAAGTAATTATATTAAAGGATATTCTAACTTGAATATTAACGGAGAAGAATTAAATCTTAGTAAAAATTCATACTATAAAGAATCTATTGGAGAAGGTCTTTATGGATTTTATGCAAACTATATTATAATTTTACCAGATAAAGTATGCAATAAGCTTACTTTTGCAGAAAAAAATTTTGTAGCTAATATTAATAATAAGATGAGTTATGAAGAGGCTGATGATTTTCAATATAAGTATGTTAATGAGTGGTTTAGAAAAAGCAATGATGAATTCGTTAAAAAATATAGTGAAAAATATGATATATCATCTAGTGTAGTTAGAGTAAGAATAAAATCATCAGAAACTAATAATATCTTAAATATGACTTTAGCTATGAGAATTCTTGGAATATATTTAGGTGTAGTACTACTTATGATAAGCTTAACTGTTTTATCACTTAGTCAGCTTGTTGATTCTATTGAGCATAAAGATAGATTTAGTGTGCTAAAAAGATTAGGTGTTGAAGATAAGGAAATAAGTAAGATTATATTAAAGCAAATTTCATTGTATTTTATAATCCCTATTGCTATAGCCATGATTGGAGTTGTAATTTTTATATATAACTATTATCTGATTTATAAAGATATAATTAGCATCTATATTGGTGATATTACATTTATTTTAAGTATAGTTACTGGAATTGTTTTAATGATTGGAATTTATATATGTTACTTTGGAGGAACATATTATACTTTTAAGAGAAATGTTAATAGTTAATTTTGTTTAAACAGAACTCTATTTATTCGGATTGGAGGAATAAATAGAGTTCGTTAGCTAATTTAGTATTACAAAATATCATGAAAAAGTTATAGATAATAGTATGATAACCTTCTATAAATCTAAAAAAATTAATTTAGCAGTTTCATAATAATAGTAATTTTTTATTATTAAAAAAGCACAAAATATCACTCAATATAATTATAAGAATAGTATAATTGCATTAAAGTAGAAGAGAAAGAGTCTTAAAACTATTCTGATCTATTAAAATGATAGGAGTGATAATTATAATGAAAAGTAATCTTAGATTTTATCAAGAGCATGATATTATGACAGAAATAAAAACTAAGGAAAGTATGGTTACCAATATACCGGAGGACATAAAAACTATTGTATCTTATGTACAAAATATATTACTCCATCAGCATTGGAGTGAGTTTTATGGATTAAAACTTAGCGATAAAAGAAAGGAAGAACCATTCGTACGAAGATTTGAAGATAAACTGACTTTTTTAAGAAATATTGGATATACTCATATATCTGATAAAAAGCAAAATGAAAGTAAAATGATAGGAATATGTCGTGATTTTACTGTAGTAGCGGTTGCTCTTTGTAGGGAGGCTGGTATTCCAGCTAGAGCAAGGTGTGGCTTTGCAAGTTATTTAGAAAAAGGCAAATATATTGATCATTGGGTTATTGAATATTGGAATGAAGATAAGAAAAGGTGGGTAATGGTAGACGCTCAACTAGATGACATCCAGATAGAAAAATTAAAAGTGACTTTTGACCCTATGGATTTAAGCGAAGAGTATTTTATAACAGGACCAAGAGCTTGGATGATGTGCCGAGAAGGCTTAATTGAACCGGAGTTGTTTGGGATTTTTAAATGGTGGGGATATGATTATTTAAGATGTAATTTAATATTAGATGCTAATTCACTATTAAAATTTGCAATGCAGCCATGGGATATGTGGGAAGGTTATAAAAGTATGCCAATAGAAGAATGGACACAGAAAGACTATGAGGTAATGGATGATTTATCCAGACTTGTTATGAATGTTGATAATAACTTTAGTGAATTATATAATTATGTTCAAACCAATGATAAAATAAAAGTACCTGAGGATTTGGATAAGGTTATTAATAGTTTAAAATAAGGTGAGAGATATGAGTTATTTAAATTCCATTGAGAAAGCATTGATTTACATTGAAAATAATTTGCATGAAGATATTAATTTATCTGCAATTGCAAAGGAAGCAGGGTATTCTCTTTATCATTTTCACCGTATTTTTAAAGGTATAGTGGGAGATTCAATAAAGAATTACGTTAGAAAGAGAAGATTTACAGAAGCTGCAAAAGAATTGGTATATACAAATAAGTCTATTGTGGAAATAGGTATAAAATATGGCTACGAATCAAGAGAGGCATTTAGTAGGGCTTTTGAAAAAGTTTATGGAAGAAATCCATCAGAGGTAAGACGAGATAATTTGCTTTATTTTATAAGAGAACCAATTAATGTCGATTATATGATGTATCAATTAAGATTAACTACAGAAGGATTAACTCCTTTGTATCGTAATCTTTCTGAAAGATATGTAGTAGGAAAGAAGTGGAAGGTAAAGGCAGATGGAAGCAATTTGCAAGACATACCATTATTGTGGCAAAAGTGGAATAATGAGAAAGAAAGTGAAAAGATAATAAATAATAAGTCTGCTGATGAAATCATGGGAATTTGTATATTTTCTGAAGAAGATGCATTTGATTATATGATAGGTCATGAAGTTAATTCTATAGAATATGTTCCAGAGGATATGGTGATATATAGATTAGAACCATCACTTTATGCAGTTTTTAGAGTCATAGGACCAATAACAGAAAGTGTACAAAAAACTTGGGATTATATATATTCAGTATGGCTTAGTGAATCAAAATATAAACATCGAAACATTGATGATATTGAATATTATTATTACAATCAAGGTAAACTTGTTGCTGATCTTTATATACCTATTATTCCTTATTAATAAAAGTAGTTTCTAAATTGCAATAATAAATTGAACTGATTTATCTTAGCACTAAATTGAAAACTAGTTTTTTTACTTATTGTAATTTGAACCGTATATATGAAGAATCAAAATAAATAGAAGTTTATAAAAGATTTATATTAAGCCAATGATATTAAAAGTGTCATTGGCTTATGTTACAATCTGCATATATAATCTAAATTCTGAGGAAATAAATTTGTGTCCGGTATGTGGGAAAATCGTAATAATTCATTTAAGCATGAAAATTATTGTAGTGATATATGATAGCATTATATGGATAAGGATAATCTTAGCATTGAAAATATTAAAATTGATATTTCTTAACACTATAGAGTTTATTCATAAAAAATCATCCATCCAAACTAAAATGAGTATAATATTTTATTAAAATTACTACAATTATAGGGTTTTAAACACCTTAATAAATTAGTATAAAAAGTTGAAAATGATACTAATATATTAATTTTTAAAGTTATATAATAAAAATATATAATTTAACTATTAAAAGAGGGGAGATTTTATGAGTAAAATCAATGTGGTATTAGTAGGTGCTGGAGCTCGTGGAAAGGATGTATATTCAAAATATATACTTAATAATCCAGAAGTTGCAAAGGTAGTAGCTGTAGCAGAACCCAATGAAGAAAAAAGAAAAATGATTGCAGAGGCTTTTAATATTCCAAAAGAAAACATATTTTGTAGCTGGAAAGAGATCGAAGATAAAGAAAGACTTGGAGATGCGATGATAATTGCAAATAATGATGAAGATCACTATTTACCTTGTAAATTGGCTTTAGAAAAAGGATATCATGTACTTTTAGAAAAACCAATGACCAATAATTTAGATGAATGTATTCAGATTGGAGAACTATCAAAAAAATATCCTAATCAATTGTTAATGATAGCACACGTATTAAGGTATACACCTTTTTTTGAAGAAATAAAAAGAATTATTGAAAGTAAAGAACTTGGGGATTTAGTAAGTATTCAACATAATGAAAATATAGGATACTGGCATTATGCACATAGCTTTACAAGAGGTAACTGGAAAAATTCAGATAAAACTTCACCATTAATTTTATCTAAAAGCTGTCATGATATGGACATATTAACATGGTTAACTTCTTCTGAATGTAAGAAAATTGCCGCTTTTGGAAGCTTAAGTAAGTTATGTAATAAGCATTATGATAAAAATACAATGAGTGAGCGATGTTTAGATTGTAGTATTGAAGAGTCTTGTCCTTATTCAGCGGTTAAACTATATTTAGGAGAAGCGCCAATTATGGTAAATTACTTAGATCCAAATCCGACCAAGGAAAATATTATGAATGCATTAAGGTATGGCGATTACGGAAAGTGCGTTTATAAATGTGACAATAATGTAGTAGATCATATGACAACTATAATAGAATATGAAAACGGTGTAACAGCAACTTTCAATTTATCAGCTTTTACTTTAGATTGTAACAGAACAATAAAGCTTATGTTTACAAAAGGTGAGGTTGGAGGAAATGATGAAAAAAATACTATAAAGATAAGAAGGTTTGGTAAAAGAGAAATGACAACCATACATCCTATTAAGGTAGAAGGTGGACATAATGGTGGTGACACTAAATTAACAGAGGCATTTTTCAAAGGGATTTTAGATAAGGATTTAGATATAAAAACTACAGCGAGTAAAAGTGTAGAAAGTCACGTAATGGCTTTTGCTGCTGAACATTCTAGAATTAATAATGTAATTGTTAACATTGATGAGTTTATAAAAGAAAGATTAAAAAAGTAACAATTTAAATAAATAAATTTTGCTTTTTAAGGAGGAAATAATGAATTATAAGGGATTAAATGAAGAAATAAAAAGTGTCCTAAAGGATGTAAATAAAATAATCAATGTAGACTTTCTATATGAAAATGAACCAATAGAATTTTTTGTTCTTGAAGAAAATGATGTTAATGATATTGAAATAATGCATGGCAGAGAAAATTATATAAAATATAAAAATAGAAATCATTTATTTAGAGCTTTAAGTTTGTATGCTCAGTTTATAAATGAAGGAAAAGAAAACTTTGAGCTTAATGAAAAAGCTTTAATACAATCAGTTGGAACAATGATTGATGTTTCAAGAAATGCAGTATATAAAGTAGAAGAAATCAAAAAGTTATTAGTAAAAGTTGCTTTGATGGGGCATTCAAGATTTATGTTATATACTGAAGATACCTATGAAATTGATGGATATGAATATTTTGGATATCTAAGGGGTAAATATACTAAGGCTGAATTGAAAGAAATCGATGATTATGCTTATTTACTAGGTATTGAAGTAATTCCTTGTATTCAAACGCTTGCACATTTAAAGCAAACTTTAAAGTATGAATATGCAAGGGATTTTAGAGATACAGCAGATGTGCTTCTAGTTGGTGAAGAAAAGACATATAAATTTATTGAAGCAATGATTTCAACTCTTAGAGGAGTATTTAGAAGTAATAATATTCATATTGGTATGGATGAAGCCTTTGATTTAGGAAGAGGTGAATCTATTAGTAAAAATGGGTATAAATCACACCATGAGTTAATGATTGAGCATTTAAATATTGTAAATGAAATTTGTAAGAAATATAATTTTAAACCAATGATGTGGGATGATATGTTTTTTAGAGCTGGAGCACCAAATGGAAATTATTATGATTTAGATACGGTTATAACAGAAGAAATTACAAGTAATATTCCTAAGGAAGTAAGCTTAGTTTACTGGGATTACTATAATTCCGATGAAGAGGTTTATAAAAAGTTATTACAAATTAGAGAAGGATTTAATAACAAAATAGTATTTGCAGGTGGATCTTGGAGATGGCTTGGGTATGCGCCTACTTATTCAAAAACCTTTTCAACAACTAATGCTGCTTTAAAGCTATGCAAGGCTAAAAAAATAAATGAAGTACTTGTAACTTTATGGGGAGATGATGGCTCAGAAGCTCCTTTAAATGTATCTTTATTAGGATTAATGCTTTTTGCAGAACATAGCTACTATGAAGAAGTGGATGATGATTGGTTAAATAGAAGATGTGAGTTTTTGACAGGTTTATCAATGGAAGATTTCTTTGCATTAGAGAAGCTAGATTTAGTTCCAACAGTTAAATATCCTAATTTAAAGGAAGCAAATCCATCAAAATATTTAACTTATCAAGATATATTACTAGGTGCCTTTGATAAGCATATTGAAGGATTAGAGTTAAATTCACATTATAATAAATTAGCAAAAGAATATGAAAAGATATCTGAAAAAACAGAAGAATATAAAGAAATGTATTTAACCTTTTCAAAGCTAAGTAGCTTCTTAGAGTTAAAATCAGAAATAGGAATTAACTTAAGAAAAGCTTACTTAAATAAAGACAAGGCAGAACTTAAAAATATACAAGATTACATTTTAAAAGAATTGATAAGAAGATTAGATGATTTCCATAATAGCTATAGAAAGCTATGGTACAGAGAATGTAAGGGTCAAGGCTTTGAAGTAATTGATATAAGGCTTGGAGGAATTAAAGCTAGATTAGATTCAACAAGGTATAGATTAGAAGAATATTTAACTGGAAATATTGATTTCATTGAGGAGCTTGAAGAAGAAATATTATATTTCCTTAATAATTTTTCAGAAGACTGTAAATTAATTTCTTATATAAGATATAAAGATATAGTTACACAAAATACTTTAACTTGGTAATTAAAATTTAATAAAGTATTTTCCCTTTTAAAATAGAGTGGTAGGATATGGTGATTTCTCATTAGAGAAATTAAGATAGCCTACCACTTTTATTTAATTTAAGCTATCTCTATATTCCTTAGGAGTTAGTCCTACGGTTTCTTTAAAAACCTTACTAAAATATTTAGGGCTTTCATATCCCACTAGTTCTGTAATGGAATAAATCTTTAAATTTCTGTCCTTTAATAAATCTTTAGCTTTTTCTATCCTAACATCTGTTAAATATTTAATATAATTTTGACCAGTTTTTTCTTTAAAGAGTCTACTTAAGTAAATAGGATGAATATATAGTACATCTGATAAGGTATTTAAACTAATATCCTTCCAATAATTTTGATTTATAAATAAAATAGCACTATCTATAATATTATTACTACAAGAAGCAATAATGTCATTTAGCTTATTAGAGAAGTTATAAAGGGTATTTAAAGTAAAATCTATTATACTTTTTTTAGTTCTATTTTTTAGCAATTCCTTTGTAAAGTTTTCTATTTGAAACTCAAATTTTTTTTCGAAACTAAAGTTAGAAATATAATTACAAGTAATTACAATCAGTTCGATAGCAAGAGAATAAAGTTCATTATTTCCTAGAATTAAATTAGTGGAAGTTTTATCTAATAATTTTTTTGAATAAGCAATAAAACCATCTGTATTAAGAGTAGATAAATATTCGATAAATTCTTGCTTTTCTTCAGAACTTAATGGAAGAAATGTATCCTTTAAATCCTTTAAATCATTATAGTTTAAGACTGAAATTTCATTTTTATTAATGCTTTGTTGAAGTGCAACTCCGCTATTTTCGTATATTGACGAAATATTATTAATATCGCTATCTGTATTACTTATACCTATATTAACTTTAGTAAATGTTGAATTTAAAACACTTTTGCATAACTCAAATAGTTCATTATATAAATTTAAATGCTTACTTTTTGGATAAACGATTACAGATAAATCCTTTATATTTTCAACAATATAATAAAAGTTACTAAATTTATTTAATATTTGATTCAAATTACAATAAATAATGTTTTTAATACTAACAAAATCATTATATTGGTTAATATTATAATTAATATTTAATCTTATAATAAAATAAGGTTCATTTATTAGTTTTATATTATTAAAATTTTCTAAAGCAGTAGGCTTCATAGAACCGCATAATATGTTATTTAACAATATATTTTGTTTTATCTTAATATAATCCATATTGGGAGTTTCACTATTTTTTTCTGAATCAAGAACTTGTCTTAATTTTTCAAACATTTCAGTTAATTCACTAAAATTAACAGGCTTTGTTAGGTAATCAAAACAACCAAATTTAAGAGCCTTTTTAGCGTAAGAAAAATCTTCATAGCCACTTAAGATTATAGATTTTACAGAAGGAAAGTTTGTACATAAAATTTGAAGTAAATCAAAACCAGATTTAATAGGCATATTTATATCAGTTAGCACAACATCTATATTACTTTCCTTTAATATTTTTTCAGCTTCATCAACAGAAGTACAACTAGTTGCAACTTCATAACCAAGAGCTTCCCAATTAACAAATCGTTTTAAACCATTTACTACAATTTCTTCATCATCTACAATTAACAATTTATACATATAGACCCTCCTTAGATACTGAGTTAATATCAATAGTAGTAGGGAAGGTAATAGTTATAATTGTCCCTTCACCATATTTACTATAGATACTTAAACCAAACTTGTCACTTGAATAAAGCTTAATTCTTTCGTTAACATTACAAATACCTATTTTATTAGTAATGATAGTTTTATTATTTAAATTGTTTTTAACTTCATTTAATTTATGTTCCTCCATACCTATACCATTATCTTTAATAGTGATTACTATTTTATCATTAATGATTGAACCGTTAATTTCTATAGCTTTATCTAATGGATTGTTTACAAAACCATGTATAATTGAATTTTCTACTAAAGGTTGAAAGGTTAATTTTGAAATTTTGTATAGTGAAATATCAAAATTAAAGTTAGTTTTTAGTAGTATTTTATTAGTATATTTATAATTTATAACCTTTAAATAAGCTTGAATATGATTAATTTCTTCGGCTATAGGGACAAGGTCATTTCCCTTTTTTACACTTAATCTAAGCAGCTTAGAAAAATCTTCTATCATCTTACTTACTTTACTTTCACCATTTACTTCATACATTGATTCCCATCTAATTAAATCTAAGGTGTTATATAAAAAATGAGGATTAATTTGCATTTGTAAGGCATTTAACTCAGCATTTTTCTTTCTAAAATTTAAGGTTTTTTCATTAATTTCAGCTTTATATAAATTATCAATTAATGATTCAATATCACCGATCATATTATTAAAATCATTACCTAAATTACTTATTTCATCATTTGAATTATCCTCATAAAATACATTTAAGTTTTTTCTAGCAGCCTTGTCCATGTTTTTCTTTAGCTTATTTAAAGGAATAATAATACTTAAAGTAACTATATAAGCTAGTATAAGAGCTAGAAAAGTACATATAAGTAAAACATTAAAGTTTAATTTAAATATAGTTTTACTGCTACTAAAAATAGATAATTTATCTATTATATAAATAAGATAATATGGGGAATTAGGTAACTGTTTAAAGTAGATTAAATAAGGCTTACCATTTATATCTTCTGTTAAAGAGCCAGAAGAAGTAGAGTATATTTTATCTATAATTGCAGATTCTTGTGAAATTGCAGGGACTTTAACGTTTTCATTAAGAGACATCAATGCTCCAGCCTTTGACATAAATAAAATATTACCTTTATTATCAAATTTAATCCCTTTTATGTTTATTAAAAATCTTAAATCTATATTCATATGTATAACACCTAAGGTTTTACCTGTGTTAAAATCTATTAAAGATCTAGACATACTAATATGATTAAAAATAATTTGACTATTATTGTTTTGATTTAGGAAAATAGTTTGACCTTGAGGTTGATCAAACCAAAGAGGATAACCATTATTATTTATAGCCTCAGTATATTCAGGTAAATTTCTAAAGATATTTAAACTTGAAATTATTGCACCTTTCTTTCTTCCGTCTTGACTAATTTGAGTATATTGGTCATAGGGCGTTATAATTTGAACATTACTTATATATTCATGATCTAAGGTTAAATTAAAAAGCATATCATTTATTATTTTTTTATTTTTTTCATATTTTGATTTATCTTCTAGAGTAGCCTCTTTATTTAAAGCTATCTTTTCATTTTCATTAAGGAGAGAGGAGACATATTCATCTTTATAAACCTTATAGGATAAGTTTTCATAATATTCCATCTCAGTTAATAATATTTCGTATATATTTTCTGTTAAAAGTTCTAAATAATGTGTAATAG
>NZ_JAGHFX010000091.1 GCF_017888565.1 Clostridium sp. | reverse complement strand
TTTACACTAATTTTATACTATCACTTTTGACCATTACTTTTGACCCCTCATTAAGTATTATTCTATCGTTAATTAAAAATCTATGTCAAGTAAAAAACACCCCTAGTCCAAAAGTGTTAAGTTTTGACACTAAACTTTTAGACTAGTTAGTAAATAAAAAAATTTATATATTTATTTTTTCAATCCTATAATAAATTTATTACAAAAATGAATATATATATATCTTTTTTATAATTATATTACTAATTTGACATATTTTTAAAAATTTTGTAAAATATTATTAAAAATAATAAATTTTTAGGAGGCTGCTATGGTTAAGTTCAAAAAAAGAATACTAAGCGTTATCTTTGGTGCAGTTTTTTCTTTATCTGCACTTCCAGTTTCAGCTATGGAGTTAGATACAAAAAATTCAGTTATTGAAGATGTGTCTAATGAATATTTAAATGCTATTATAAATAAAGATATTAATAGCATTCTAAAATTATCAAAAGAAGAATCAATAATAAGTGAGGATGATTCAAGAAAAGAAGTTATTGAAGCTCTAAACAATCCTAATATGACTTTAAAAGATTTTGAAATCTTATCAATTGAAAAGCAAAATAATGATACTTATAATGTAAATTGCAAACTTTATTACAATAATAATAAGATTACCGAAGAAATATTAACAGTAAAAAATAATTCAACTGAAACATTTATTCTTTTAAAAGATGATGTTTCAATTAAGACTATTGAAAAGGGTGAAAAGATTCCTGTTATAACTCCTCGTGTTCAATTAACATCTTGGTATGTTACTCTTTCTGCATCAGATGGTGATGTTATTAAATATAGTGATTCATTTAGTGCTAATGTCGATTATGTTCATCTTAATTTAAAACAAAGTGGTCCACTAGAATATACTGTTGTTCAAAAACAATGGGTTGGTTATAAAAATGTTAGTTGGACTGGAACTGCTTCATATAACAATTGGGATTCTAGCTCCAGAGAACTTTATTTAAATAAAATACCAGGTGAAAGTTTTGATAATTGTAAATTAAAAATTCAAATGAAAGTTGGCGGTACAACTTCTAGTTTTGGAGAAATATACGCTTATTAAAAAATATAGGTTGGTTATAATAACCAACCTATATTTTTACGTTTATATATTTTCATAAATATTAAAGAACCTAATATACCTCCAATGATCATAAAGATATATGAATATAAGTTTAAATACAATATTCTTCCCAAAATATATTTTATTATGCTTCCAATAACACTTATTGTTAATAATATTAATCCTGGTATAAATACTGATTTTATATTTCTAAAAATACTAAATATCATAGGTATGAAAATTCCAAATGGAATATAATATAAAATTATATGTTTAAAATAATACTTAGAAAAGCTTAACTCTATATAAGTGCTGCCTATATTATTAAAATCTATAAAAATAGGAAAAATTAATTTTGAAATAATAACTATCAAATAAATATTAACTATACTTATAAATAAAATATTTTTCTTATCTATAGTTATATTCTTTTTATTATCAATCAAAAGTTTTAATAGCATTAATATTGAATAAATAATAAAAGATATGATTAAAAAATCTTGCCTTTCAATAGTGGTATATAAATTATTTATTATACTTTTAATAAATAATATGCTTAAAGCACTAATAGAACTAATAATTCCAATAAAAAAACATCTATTTTTCACTTTGAATAATGATGAAAAGTCTTTCTCTAACTCATAAGGACTACCAAATTCACTTTTGGCTATTTCAATACTTTTTTCTTCTGAATATCCTTTTTTCTTAAGTTCTTCAATTTTATCAGTTAAATATTCTTTAATTTCTTCTTTAAAAGTGTCTAAATCTACATTTCCCTTATCGTAATATTTAATTATTGATTCAATATACTCATCTAAAACCTTCATATTATCTCTCCTCATAAAACTTATTTAATACACCTTTTAGAAATTCCCATTCTGATTTCTTTTGCTTAAAATATTTAATTCCCCTTTTTGTTATCTTATAATATTTTCGTTTTGCACCTACTTTTAAGCTTTCATCCCAATATGATTCTATAAATTCATTTTTCTCTAATCTTTTTAATATTACATATAAAGTTCCTTCCTTTATTTCAAATAATGAATTAGTTTCTTGTTTTATTTTTTTTATCATTTCATAACCATAATTATCTTGACTTAATAAGACACTTAGTATTATTGAATCAAGATGTCCCTTTAACGATTCCTTGTCTATATCCATAAAATCCTCCCCTCATACTTAAATATACAAGATACTATATATTATATAGTATCATTGAATATTTGAAATTTCAATATTTTTTCTCTAGTTGACAATTTTTTATTTTATATCCTAAAACTTGAAAAAATTTCTAATAAATATTAATATTAATAATATTAATATTGGGAGGGTACATATGGAATTTTTAATTGTTTGTATTATAATAGGTTATTTGCTATATAAAAATAACTCTTTAAAAAAATCTTTATCAAACTTAACTCAAAAAATTAATAGGCTTACTATTGAGAAAAATAATAATGTAAGTTCAAATAAAAATTTAACTTTAAATCAAAATTACAAATCTACTGAAGAAAGAATTGAGAGTATAAAAAAAAGTACATATTACTATAAAGAAAAAGACTTTTGGGATAGCTCTTTAGAAAAAGAAGTATATTTTTATATTAATAATTTTATAAAAAATAAATCTGCTAAAGTTGAAATATTACCTCATGTTTCATTAAGAGAACTTTTTAAACCTACTAATGATTTTAACAATCAAAACTTAAAGCAACTTTCTTCTTATCATATAGATATATTATTACTATCTGAAAAATCTTTTGTTCCTTTAGTAGCAATTGAAATAGATGGATCACATCACGAATTAGACGATAAGCAAAGAATAAGAGATGCTTTTAAAAATTCATTACTCGAAAGAAATGGAATACAATTATTAAGATTGAAACCCGATAATTGTAACTATGCTTTTATTGAAAGTGAACTTACTAAACTATTATCTACTGCTCCTATTTACTGTCCAGAATGTGGAAGTAAAATGATTGAAAAATCTAATAATAAAACTGGAGAAAAATTTTTAGGTTGTTCGGGATTTCTTTCATTAGACTGTAGGCATAGTAAATCAATTAATTATACATTTATTTAAATTTATTTTAAGGAGGTAACTATGTATAAATGGAAACCACATGACATAAATAATCCATTCCTAACAAGACCAGGAGAAAAAATAATAAACCTAGATAGGTATGTTGAGGTATTAAAAGAAAACAATATTCCTTATACTAAAGAACAGTATGAAGAAGCTAAAAAAGAACTCGATAAATAAAAACGAGTTCTTTTTTATTACTAAATTTCTTCTTCCAATTTATAAAAATATATACGTGAGAAAATTTGTTCATTTTTATTTTTAGTTAATTTATCAAATAATAATTCATTTTTATCTCTTGTATAATATTGTTTAAGAACATCTTTTTCTATTTTTTTAATATTACTTATTCGTAGCCATGTTTTTTTAGGAACATCTTTATAAACTTCTGGAATTTCTCTTTCTGTAATAATTTCTTTATTTTCAAAACTTCTTATTTCTAATATATCTACCATATAATAAAATTCAAAATTCTTTTTATTATGAAAAAGTATAGCGTTAGGTGGATCTTGATCTTTACCAATTGGAAGATTTGTAGAGTACCATGTTACTCCTTTATTTTCTGAAGCATTTTTGCAATATATATCCATTATTTTATTTGCTCTTTCAAAATTATTGTTATCTGTAACTCTAATAGCTATCATATCATTATTAATTTTCATATAAATTCTCCTTCCATATCTTTAATTTAACATTAAAAAAATAAATTAAACTTCTTGTCATTCTTAATCTTTTCTTTAAGTATCTTCTAAAATACACCTCCCGTATATAATAAATAATATATCTTATATACTATCCTCGTAAATGAAATTCATATATTAATACAAAATTTGATAGTATATACTTTTATTAAAATAAGTAATATTTGCTAGAAGAATGAGAGTCCCTACGGGGAACTATATAAAGATATTATATTTAAATACAAAAATTCTTAATACTCCTAAAAGCTAGTAAATTCAATGTATTCGTATAAATTTTATTGTTGAAATTTTTCATCAATCCGAAAATATTACTTATTTTGGAAATTGACTTCATTGAACTTTTACCCCCCTTCAATTATATTATTATTTCATTTGTTTATAGCCTTATTTATATGACTTTAGTATTATAATACCTTTAAATATAAAACTCCTTAGATAGCCTTATAGATAGCTTGTACATTTTTTCTATAACTTATATTTTTATTCGTATTTTTATTAAAATTATCCTGGAATATTTCATTAAAAGTTTTATGGCCATAAAAATTCTAGCCATAAAACACGAACATTAATTTATACCTTTCATGGTGGCGAACCTCTGTTAATTTCTTTATTACTTTCAATTCTATTGAAGTTATAATTTTCAAAATTTATTTCTTTTATATTTGTACCAGCTTCTATTTTTTCAAAATCAAATTTTAATTGTAGCCCGTTTACTACTTTCGTTCCTTCTATAATTTTTACTTTTCTATTTTCTCTTTCTTCTTCTAAACTTACTACTTTTCTATTCTTATAATATAATGTTATTCCATTTTTGTTTTTAGTTAAAAAACCTATCTTCTCTAGTTCCTTTAAGAACTTATATACACTTCTTTCATTTTTGAAAGATAAATATTCAGCAATTTTTGAAACTCCCAAGCTTATAAATGCTCCATAAGTATTACTTGAATATGCTTTAACTATTAACATTAATACCTTACCTATTTTTTGATCTAATACATCAACTGCATTTTCTATATAGTCTAAAGGTAATCTATATATTGCCTTTCCTCTGTTTATAGTTAATTTAAATAAGTCTTGTTTCTTTTCTAATTTTCCATTTATTTTCTTTGCTAATTCTTTTAAAGTTGCTACTTTTATTCCAACTTCATCTATATTAAAGTATCTACCAAAAAGCTTTTGTTTTTCTATCTCTAAATAGGCTCTATAATGACGTACTGCCCCCTTGTTGTTATAAATAGATTCAACTATACTTCTTGAAATATAAATACTATTTATAGCCTTTTTACAGACATTACAACCAAGGCTTAATCCTTCTTCTTCAAAAAGCATTTTTACTTTATCACAAGAAAAATTAGTCCTATTTCTTATTAATGATTTATACTTATTTTCAACAGCTCTTAAACTTTCATCATGTTTCCACTCTATAGCTTTTCTTCTTAGAATCTCTTTAATTTCATCTCCATTATAATTAGCTTCACTTAGACCTAATGCTATACTTACTAAGAAATTATTTCTATTACCTTTATCCATTACTGGCATATTTATTAATGTTTTTACACACTCTCTAGTACATTCTGTTCCTGGTAAATTTAAAACTTTATTTCCTTTATTTTTGTATTCTTTTAAAGACTTTTCAACCTTCTTTTTTGACTTATCATATAATCTTGTCATTGGAACTGATTGAATACCAGGTAACATTAAGTTTCTTATGTCCCTTTGTCTTTTAGTTAATTTTGCCCTTGTTAAATAACCAGTCATTAGGCTCATAAACTCATCTAGTGAAACATAATTAACATATCCACCTTTGTAATAAGATCCTGGAGTTTTTATTAATCTGTAGCTTGAATTAACTACACTTTCATCTACAAATTTTAAGCCTAGTTCTTCTTTTATTTTTTTATACATTTCTGTATAAATTCTATGTACATTTTTACTTGGTTTTAATCCAAATACTTTTGGATTAACCATTATATAAACTGATTTTGAATTATTTATTATAATAGTAAAATCTTCTTTATTTACACTCAATTCACTCATTAAATATTTAAGATATTGGGCTACTTCTAATAATACATCACTATGATCTATCTTCTTTGATGATTCAAATTCAAGTGTAAATGGATAATATCTATCATCTAATTCTTCAGTTCTTAAATTTCTATTTTGTTTATTTAAGAAGGTACAAAAACTTTGAAGGCTCATATGACTAAGCTCTTTATTCCATCTATTTTTTATAGGATATTCTAATAATTTCTCTATATGAGTTTCATATTTTTTCTCAATTCTATTTTGAGAAAAATCCCCTGAAACTACTTCATGAATACCAAAATAATTTTGAACTTCTTCAGCTTTATTTAGCATTTTATATATAAACATTTGCTCTATAAAATTCCCTTTATCCTTCAAAGTCTTGTCCCTCCTTTCGTCTGATAAATTGTGATTTTGGGTATAGTTCCCCCCTCCCCACAATTTATCTGTTTAAATTGCTCCGTAATGTTTTCCTACAACAAAAAAACTCTTAGGTATAAATACCTAAGAGTTATATATCAAAACTTATGTTACGCAAGTTAAAATTCAAATTGTAAATTATACCAAAAATTACTTTGGTTTCCTCCTGTCAATTTGTGATTTTTTATATTGCACAAACTTTCACCTTATGCTATTATATAAGCATAAAATGAATTTAAAGTTCCAACACTCTGTCTCTTGGTATTCAGACTACCAGTTTCAGTTATATAAATTAAAATGTCGCCAAACATTTTAGTTTATCGTTCGGAATTAAAATATGAAGAAGAAATTCTTCTTTTTTCTAAATTATATTACATTTTAAGGATTAAAACAATATAATTTGAACAAAAAAGCAGTAATTATTATTACTGCTTTTTTGTTTTAACTTTACTAAATCAACATATCAAAAAAATTATTATATCGCCACCAATTACCAGTTATTGCCAAAAAATTTCCACCCTATAAACCCCAAAAATTTTATAGGCTCTTATGAGCCTATATTACTTAGATAGAAGCCTTTCGTATTGATTAATTGCTTAAAACTTCTTTTAATTTATCTCTGTATTCTTTGAGTTTTTTATATTCATTTAATGTATCTTCATAATTTTTTTTATACTCTTCTATAGTTTCTTTAAAACATTTTTCTATGACTACTCTTTCATATTCCTTTTTAGCTTTTATCATTTTATTATAGGCATATTTAGTTTTTAGTGAATATTCATCATATATTGTAGGTTCAAATTCATATAGTAAGTTTTCTACTTTAATTATTTGTTGCTCTATATGTCTTAATTTAAATTTATCCTCACAAATTAATGTTGTTCCGTTTAATAGATCCATTAAATATTTAACTTCTTTACTAAGATAAAAAACTTCTTCCTTCTTAAAATTTTTTGATAATTTACTCATAAATCACCTCAAATTTTAATTTTCTTCAATTAGGTAGATTTTAAAAAACTTATTTTCAGCTAACTTACTTTCTGTAATTTCTATTCCAAATTCATCACTAATAATATTTTTAAAAGTTGATTTAATTTGATTATCAGTCATTTCTAAATTAAGAGTTTCAAAAACAAGATATTTTTTTCCATCCTTAATATTAGTATTATAAGTTTTATTTTCTAACGCTCCAATTTCTTTAAACCTATTTATTAAATCATTCTTTTTAACTTCATAATTATCAGTATCTTTTTTAGGATCTTCATCAGTTATTAAATCATCTATACTATTAGCTTCATTATAACTACTTGATATTTCATTCTCCCTTATTTGTTCATTTAATTTATTTGTATTTTCAGTTAAAATTCTGATTTTTTTCTTTGTCATAGATAAGCCAGTTTGCATAAAAATAATGATTATAAGTAAAATTACAATAATTATTTTATACTTCTTATTTTCTTTGAAATTCAATAAATCCTTAATATGTTCCATAGTTACCTCTATATGCTATCTTTCAAGCTCTACATCTTTTCTATTAGTTTTAAGGCTTCTTCTAGCTTCTGTATGCTTACATCCTTCTTGCTCTAGCTGATATTCTATTAAATTTAATTTATTAGCTTCAATAGTAATTTTACCTATATTTGAACCTGTCCATTTTGTATTATCTATCTTAGCCCCTTCTAAGTTTGCTCCCCTTAAATCTGCAAATATAACACATTGTGTTATATCAGCATTTTTTAAATTTGCATTTCTTAAATCAACATTTAATAGCATCATTCCACTTAAATTTTCGTTTTCTAAATTAAGCTGCTTTCCTCTAGTTCCTTTGCTATTTATCCATTCTTCATGCTCTCTTATTTTCTTTCTAATTTCTTTTTCTTTATCAGCTGAAATCATTTCTCTCCTATCCTTTCCTAAATCATCTTGTAATTCTTCAAACTTATCATTTATAAGTTTAAAATCATTATCCATATATTTCTCATAAATATTATCCAATAAATTTATATCTTCTATTCCAGTTTCAATGGATATAATAGATTTAATGAAATCTCCATAATTCTTTTTCATTAATTCTTCTATTGCATTTTTCATCAATTCAAATTTATCATTATTTAAACCTTTTTCTGTTAATTTCCAATCATCACTTTTTATTAAATCATTTAACTCTTTATTATTCACTAAATCTGAATAACTTATATTTTCACTTTCAGCTAATTTTATGATGCTATCTTTTACTATATCTTTAAATCTTAAAACACTCTCTGAATATGTTATTGTTCCATCAATCTCTGAACTATAATCAGCATATCTATAGGTTGATGCCATATTGTTTATTACCCTTTCAAATGTTCCACTTTGAAGCATTTCTCTGTTAATTTCCTTATTAATTTTTTCTACATCAAAAGTGTAATCAAAAAATTCTCTCAATCCATATTCATCCATATTGTGATTTTTCAATTCTTTAATAAATTCTTCTTTTAATTTATCAGAATCATAATAGTATTTATAATCAAAATCTCTCATAACTTCTTGCTCCTTTATCTCATATAATTTTTTATCATATTCTCTCTCTTCTTTTTTCTCTAAACTATTCTCTTTCTCTAATGATAAAGAGAATTCTTTATCATTTATTAGAGTTTTTTCTATAACTTCAATATACTCTTTAACTGTTTCTCTAACTTCATTTATTAGCTTTTCCTTATCTTTTAATTCAACAGCTTCAGTCCAAGAACTTATATATATAAATGAATACTCTGAAGTGTCTAATCCAAAATAACTACATACTACATATGCAGACATTTCTGCTTGGAACTCTTTTTTATTTATAGTGTATTTATCTATTGTTTCCATTGTATGTAGTTTCGCATGAGCCAACTCATGTATTAAAGTTTTGACATTTTGTAATTGAGTATTCCTAGGATTTAAAGCGACTTCTTTTGTTAATGGATAACTAACTCCTTTTACTGCTCCTAATTCTCCTTTAGGCTCTATAATTCTAACTCCTATTTTCTTTGCTATATTTTCCATAGCTTTATACATCAAATCATAATTTTGAACTTCTCCATCAAGCCATCTACCAGGAAATATCTTAGGTAAATCTTCTGCTTTAGCATTAGTTTGAGAAACTTCAAAAACATATCCTTGATTAAATATTAACTTACCTTTTCTTACTTCTATTTCTCCTTGCTCTATTAATCTTTTTTCTTCAGGAGTTGCTTTGCTTAATTTAACTTCCTCACCTTTTGAATTAATAAAATACTCACTTAATCTATTTGGAACTAGTATTTTAATTCCTTTTTCACCTT
Source organism: Clostridium sp. (assembly GCF_017888565.1). Lineage (GTDB taxonomy): Bacteria > Bacillota > Clostridia > Clostridiales > Clostridiaceae > Clostridium. Next base: position 28,434 of record NZ_JAGHFX010000091.1, on the reverse strand, counting down.
TATTAACTGTAAATCCTTTTTCCTTCCAAAAAGCATATGAACCAACAGCTAAAGCTCCTTTAAATTGTTCTTGAATTAGAAAAGTATTTCTAAATGAATAGTTATAAAATTTACTCATATAATTAATAAGTTCTTTGAACTGCTCTGGACTTGTAAAGCACTTTTCTATTCCTTCATTAGCTTTTTCTAAAAGCTCATTAACTTCTCTTTCCTTATCTTCTTTTGATTTTTTATTATATGTTTTTTTCATTTTTCCTTTCACCTTCCTTAAAAAACTTAATAATAAAACACCAGGTAAAATACCTGGTGCTAATCAACAATATTTTCATTTACAATTTTAGTTTTTAAATCATATTCAACTACAACTGTTTCTCCATCTTCATCATTTAATTCAGCCTTAATTGATGATACATAATCTTTTGAAGCTTGTACTATAATTTCTTTTCCTTCACCAATACTCAATACTTTTAATTCAGTATCACTTATTGCTTCTCTAACTATTCCTAAATTACTAAACATAAATCTCTACCTTTCATTTTCAATTTCTCTTTGTAATCTCTCATAAGCCATTTGATTTTTAACTTGTTCAAAATCTTTATCAAATACCTTTTTTAATTTGTTAATATCCCTCTTTGTTAATATTACTGTTTTACTTTTGTATGAATATAATAAACTTTCATTATTATTTTTTACCACCTCCTTTATTTCTTTAAGAAGTGTATTCCCCATTCTAGTATAAAGTTCATCAATTTTATTTTTCTTATAATCTTTATATCTAAAGGTTTCACCTTCTCCATACAATTCTTTTAAATATTCTGTCTCTTTATCAAGTAAATCTTCTAGCTTTTTAAATTCTTCTTTCTTATAATTATCAACATAATATTTTGTTAATTCATCTAATAAAGGTCTAACTTCACTTAATGAATTATAATTATAGTGCCATTGTCTTTTATCTTCAGGTAATTTTTTTATTATTTCTAAAACCATTCTTTTCATTTCCATATCCTTATGAAATGAAAAATCTTTTTTACTATCAATAATATTTTTTCTTATTATATCATTTATTTCTTTTTGCTCTCTACTTCTATCTATAAGATTATTAGCAAATTTACTTTTCATATTGATTAATGTTTTAGGCTTTCTCTTTCCTCTTTCCCTACTAGGATTTACTTCTACACTTGCAACATGAACATGGATATTATCTGTATTGTAATGAAGTGATCCACTCCAAAGTAAATTGTCAAACCCTTCTTTTTTAATCAATTCATTCATTGAGCTTCTAATTGCCTCAATTATTTTTTTCTCATTTAAAACGCCAGTTTTTTTATCATATAACCCTTCTTTTTCAAGCCATTCATTATCAAAACTAAATACATCTTGCCACATTAAACTCTCGTTCTCTTGTGCAATAGAAAAATAATTTTTCAAAGCTTTTCTTTCATATTCATTTAAGAAATCTTTATCAGCTGTAAATAAATTTCCCGACTTACTTGGATTATCCATATAGTCATTATAGAGTGAAAAATCTTCAAACTTATAATTTCTTACTGCTTCTTCTCTATCTATATAATCTATATATTTAGAGAACTTTTTACTATTACTTTGAATCCATCTAACCTTATGAACTATACCTACCATAATGTTATCCTTTAATATGTTCTATCTAATTTAGCAACTCTTTTACTTGCAATTCTTTTCTCTACAAACTCTGTTGCATTATCTATCGCTTTACATTTAATATCACCAGTAGTTGCTAAAAGTTTATATCCTGACTTCACAAATAAACCATTAAGTAGTTCGATTATAATTTGAGTATTTTTATCAGATTCATTACTAGCTTTTTTAATTCCTAATAATTCAGCCTTTAATTTCTCTGAAAGCTTTTCTCCAATCAAATTAATCATAACTTCTGTAGTTATATCTGAATTATTTCTATGTTCTCTTATAATTAATTCTAAAGCTTCACTATTATATTTTAAATGATTCTTTTCTTTAACTTCTTCTATATACTCAATATATTTTTCATCTAATCTATATTCTTTTCGTGATCTTCTCATACAGAAACACCTCCCTATTATAATTCATCTTTCAATCTTTCTAATACATTTTCTGTAATTAAATTAATTATATTTTCTAATTGCATATCAGAGTTTCTTCTATGTTCTTTTATAATTAAATCTAATGCTTCACTATTATATTTCAAATCTCTTTTCTCTTTAACTTCCTCAATATAATCAACATTCTTTTTACTAAGCATATAAATTTTTCTTTCTCTATTTGCCATGTTTTTATCTCCTTATAAAATTATTAAGGACTTTGTCCTCGCTACGCTCACCTATAAACTTTAAAAAGTTTAATCAAACTTACCAATAATGAAATATTAAATATCTTTAGTTGGAAACCACATATGAAGATATTTAATAAGAGCATAAGGGGAGACTGCCCCCAAAAAAATTGGGGGACTAGGCAAAGCCTAGTGTTTCCTTGGGGACAAAAAAACTTCCAAAACCGTCAAGTTGCCGTACTAAAACCGTACCTAAACCGTACAAAAACCACCACTTTGCCGTATATAATTTATTGATAATTTTTCATTTTTTCTTCTAACTTTTTGATTTTCTCTTCATACTCTTTGCATTTTTCACTTTCAATTTTTATTTCACTTTCTAGCTGAACAATACTTGATTGATTAGATTTTATTGTATTTTCTGTTGCTTCAAGTTCACTTTCAGTTTGATATTCTTTGTCATTTTCTAGTGTAGTTATATTTTCTTTGAATAAATTTATTTTAGAATTTTTATCTGAAATTACTGTATTTATTTCTTCTATTTCTTTTTGAATATCTTTAATTTCATTTTCAATAACCTCGACTGTATATTCATTTATTCCTTTCTCTTTTAAGTCAGTATTAATATTTATATCTCTTACATCAGAATATAATTTAACACTTCCTTTACTCTCTCCATCAGTATTTTTATCTAATACAGTTAATGAAAGAGCTTCCCATTTCCTCGCTACCTTTGTAGTTATTATATAATCACTATTAGTTATTTTTGTTACTTTACTAGGTATAATTTGAGTTGGATTTGTCTTTTCCCTTACTTCAAAATCTAAATTTACTTTTTCATTTAAACTTTGATTTTTAACCTTAATGGTAAATTGAACTAATCCATTTTCATTGTTATATTGTCTATCCTTTAATGTAACTACTACACTATTTAATGGTATTTCTTTATTAATTTCTGTACTCATTAAACTCATTTCTTTATTAAAAAGAATGTTTGATGATAGAAAAAATAAAACTCCAATTACGCAAATTGAAGCTAAAAAATAATATCGTATTGATTTATTCTTATCAAATTTTTTCTTTATCTCATCTACCTTAGCTTGTATATTTTCTTTATTCAAACTTCCCACCTTCTTTACTTTATTAACCTATTCAACAACCCTTCTAACTCGTCCATTAAATGTTTCTGTCCAATATGGATTATTTAAATCTGCTATTTCTACTCCCCTAGTAGGACCATCATGTATAAACTTTCCACCACCTAAATAAACAGCAACATGACCATTAATTGTATAGGTATCAAAAAATAATAAATCTCCTCTTTTCATATCCTTTGGATTTATTTCCTTACCCATATTAACAAGTGAAAATGTTACTACACTTGCTCTATCTCCAAGCTGAACTCCTGAACTTGCATACATATAATGAACAAAAGAAGAACAATCAAAACGACCAGCCAAAACATCTTCTTCCGTTCTTCCTCCACCCCATACATAAGGTGATTTTCCTACCCACTTCATTCCAGCTTCAATTGATTTTTCTATTATTTCATTACTACTTCCTAATAATCCAACACTACGAAATTCCATAGCATACTTAAATACTTTATTAGGATAATCATGTTGAGCTTTATCTAAATCTACACTCATTCCATACCCAGGACCACCATTATAACAAGCAAAAACTCTCCTTAATGTATCTTTAAAATCTTTATCATTTTCGCTTCTATCCCAACCAACTAGCTTCATATTTTCATTATTATTGTAATCTAATCTCTCTACTTTATTTTGCATATACAGAACATAATTGGTGTAATATCTCATCTCATATGCACCGGCAAATATTTGAGCTTTAGGATCATTTAGATATATATTCCACATATCTTCAGATGTTGAAAAGTTATAACCACCTTTTCTATAAGCATCTCCTAAGCCCATATCAATTAAATATTTCCATAAGTCTTTACCCGTTGCTATATCATATTTTTGAATTTGCATCATCCCATACGCTCCACCGTATGAAGCATTAGGATTAAAATTACTTTCTTGTTTTGCAACTGCTGCTAATACCCAATTAGGAACATTAAATATACTAGCTGCTTCATTAAAATATGGTACAAAATCTTTAGGTACTCCTAATGCTCCAATATCAGTAATAAGTCCTCCACCACCGTCAGTTTGAAATTCTTGTGCCTTAAAAAGATACATAGTTACAGAACTTACTAATATTAAAAAGCTAATTGTTATTACTCCTACACTTGATACTAGAAGCTTACTTACTTTTTTTATTAACTGCTTTTCTTTTTCCAATAGCACCACCAACTTTTTTATATTTTGACTTTTATATAACTCTGTAACTAACTACTTTATACTTATCATTGATCTTTAATAGTTTAACTTCATATGAACTTCTTCCTGAATTTGCTACTTGATCGTATTGGTCAACTACATTCCATTTAACATAAACATCAAATAAAATATAATCATTCTCATATTCATTTTCTTTCTCATATGACTGTACTTCTTCAATTACTTTTTTCTTAATATCTTGATTTTTACCAAGATACATATATAACGCTTCTACCTCTGGTTTTAATTCATCTGCAACATATTTAACTGCTAATTCTACTGTTTCTTTTGGCTTCTCTATGTCAAAACTTTCTATGGCTTGTACAAAATTTTCAGCTACATTTTTTGCTTTAATTCTTTCCTTTAAGGAAAATTTGCTTTCATTAAGAAGGTTATTATTCTTTTTAATTTCTTCATCTGAACTTCCATTTGATATTGTGCTTTTAAATCCTTTTTCTACAACAATATCTTCTTCCATAAAATTATTTTCCTTATCTGACTTATCTAGTTCTTTATCTAAGTCATAAATGCTCTCACTTTCTTCATTAGAATTATTAGAATTTTCATTAGGCTTTTCTTCAAGATTATTTGAATATTCTTGTTTATTTTTTATATCATGAATTAAATCTTTTCCTACAAATATTACTGATAAAACTCCTATTAATATAAAAAAAGCTATTATTAATTTTTTAAATTTCATACTAAGCACCACCTTTAAATAAATCTAATTCTTTACTTGTAACCTCTATTCTGAACTTTATATTTTTAAATCCATTGATTGCTAATATACATTCACCTTTTCTAAAGAAAGGTACTCCTTCAATTTCACTCTCTGTTAATTGACCATCAAAAATATCCATTAAAGCCTTTTTAGAATTATTATCTTGTTGCATGATAAACTTATATTGAGTTAATTCAAAAAGAGTTTTTATCTTTTGTAATGCTTCACTCTCTGCATTTTCAGGAACAACATCTCTAATACTTTGAGTTGCAAATATAAGTCCTGCAAAGTATTTTCTTGCTTCTCTTTCAAAAGAAATTAAATAATCAACTGCCATAATATTATTGGAATTTATGAACTTATGAGCTTCATCAATTAAAAGAAAATACTTTTTACTATCTTCAAAACTAATCTTTCCATCATCATATAACTTCTTAGCTGGAAGTCCTTGTTTTAAAGCATTATTCCATAGTAATGTCATTATGTTAAATGTTTGAGCATTGAATATTCTTTTATCAAATTGAGTTAAGTTTTTAACTGCAAAACTTACTATTTGTTCATCATCAAAATTACTTATAGATGAATGTCCATTGAAAAGAGTTCCATAATCTCTTACCATACTTTCAATATTTAATATTATTAACTCTAATCTCTCTTGCTTTGTTGAAGTTAGGTTCTTCTTTATAATTGCTCTCTCCACATCTTCATAAAGTTCATTTTTCGTATATTCCAATAACTGCTCCATTATTGGATATTCTGTAATTTCATAAGTAGTAGCTTTTTTTCTATCAATTCCATAACTTCTATAGAAATCACTTAAAAGTCTTTCAAATTCTCTTATTTCTGATTGCTCTGCTGTCGGAGAAATGAATTGATATAACATTGAAACTTTACTTAAATGAAGCATATAACTTTGTTCTTCTAATACCTCATTTGTTTCTTCATCAACTACTGTTGCGAATATCTGTAATGGATTTATAATACCGTCTGTCCCATCTAACGCTATTACTTTACCTCCTAAAGCTTCTACTAAAGTCTTAAATTCCCCTGATATATCTAAAACCCTAATTGTGTTATTTACTATTGCATTATCCATCATCAACTTTTTTAACAAAGTTGATTTTCCCGAACCCATAAGCCCTACTATTAAAGCATTAAATGATTTTCTATAATCATTCCTAGTAAAAATATCATATAAAACATTTCCACCAGTATAAGTTCTACCTAAATACTTTCCCGTTGGATCATTAAGTTCTGTAAAGTGAAAAGGATAGCCACCACCTAAAAATATTGAAGGTAATGGCTTTCCTACTCTCTTATTTGTATAATATGTTTGTTCTGTTGCACTTGAAAATAATGACTGCCATTCATATTCTTGCTCATTAATACAAACTGCACCCCTATATCCTAAGTTTTGCAACCTAATTAATATATCTTTAATCTTTATGTCTAACTCTTCTAAAGTTAAAGCTGATACATAATATCTTACAGTTACAAGTTTTATTATTTCCTCATTTTGAGTAATATCTTCTACTAATGCTTGTAATTTACTAATCTCTGATGTAGCTTTTATTCTGTCAATATTGCTTGGAGCATCACCAGCTCTTGTAATCTGCTCTGTAATAGACCTATTAATTTTTTCTAATATCTTATCTTGATTTTCTGTTGAAACATCTATTGTTGTTGTTACATCTTCAAAATTCAATAAATCTTCTAACCAATAATCATTAACTTGTGTTTTAAATTCATATATTCTTATACAAGATTCGTACCCATCACCCTTGATAATAGCTCTTTCCGAAAAACTCACACCACCAACTGGCTGAATTGCTGTTAAAAGGTATGGGTTATATTCTATATTTTTTCTTAATCCCATTCTCTTTCCTCCTAAAATTAAAAAAATAAAAAGATACTAAATTTTTAAGCTTAGTATCTAATTTCAAATTACCTATATTGTTTTTTGCACATTCTTACATAAGTTTTGTATTAGGATTATTTAACTTGAACAATATTTTAAGTTTCTTTTCAATATCTAAAGGTTTTAATTGGATTGCTATATTTTGATTCCTTAATAATAATCCCTTAACTTCTTCCTTATTATCAGTATCTTTAATAAAAATCATTATATAAAACTCTTTATTTTGTCTATTTTCTTCAAGGAATATTAATTGATCTAATTTCTCTTTTAAGAAATTAGCATAAATCTCATTATCACATTCTTTTAACTTCTTTTCTAAAAATCTCTGCTGCTTTAATGTATTTACAGGAAACTTCATTGATATAAGTTTAAAATCATATACATATCCTCGTAAAAATGATACGAAACTATATATGTGCATTTTTCTTTCAATCTCATTTAATGAATATATATCTTTACTATCTATTTGAAATATATCAATATGTCCCATTTTGGTTATTATACTATCATCATCATCTGCATCTTTAAAAGGCAATAACTCTTTAGTTGTTAGTAAAACCTTTTTATCTTCTTTTCTTATTTCTTTAAGCTCTTTTTTCTTTAGCTTCTTTTTTTCCTTTAATAACTTCTTTTCTTCCTTGGTTAATTTTACCTTTTCTTTCTTTATATCCTTTTTTATATTTATATTTTCAAATTTTTTTATTGCCATAAAATCCTCCAATCAAAAAGGTGTCCTTGAGGGACACCTATCTATTCTCTAGCATAAGCTTTTTTATTTCTTATTAAAGCATAATATATACTTTGAAATTTTCTTTTTTCAGGATTTATGCTACTCTTACTAGTTAATATAATAGAAATAGTAAACATAAATAAATAGTAAGGTACAATTAATGGGGTATATACCAGGGAACTTAATGCCCAGGCTATAATTAATACAGAACCTACAAAAACTATATCAAACAAATATAAACTCTTAGTAAATTTCATTGATGATGAAATTTCCTTTGGTAATACATACATAAATTTCACCTACCTTATTTAAATTTTATTTTTCTTACGTTTTATATTCCACTTATTAGTTGAGTTTTTTCCTAAGTTATATGATCTATTTAAATCATCAATAAATTTTGATGATTTAACTTTATCTTTTGCATACTCACCAATAGTCCTATTTTCCATTTTTCCAACTAAATTTTCTTCTCTTTTTTTATTATTTGAATTATCCAATTTTGAGTTAGAAGTATTGTCAGTTTCTTTTGGTCTAATATTTTCAAATCCATTTTTAGAATTAATATTATCTGAATTAGTAGAATTTGAATCTTTACTCTTTCCTATTTCTGTATTTAAGGAATCTTTAGGTCTTACACTATCTACATTACTTCTATTAGGATTTATGTCTTTATTATCGCTTATTTCATCATTTAAACCACCTTTAGGTCTTAATCCATCTAAGTTGCCCTTATTAGTGTTTATGCTCTTATTATCGCTCATTTCATCATTTAAGCTACCTTTAGGTCTTACCCCATCTAAGTTACCCTTATTAGGGTTTATGCCCTTATTATCGCTCATTTCATCATTTAAGCTACCTTTAGGTCTTACCCCATCTAAGTTACCCCTATTAGGGTTTATGCCCTTATTATCGCTCATTTCTTCATTTAAACTATCTTTAGGTGTTACACTATCTAAGTTACTCTTATTAGTGTTTATTCCTTTTATTTGTTGCATATCTCCTTCAATATCATTATTATATTTAGGGTTATTAATATCTTTAGGAGTATCTATATTCTTATTAGCAATATCATTATTTGGATTTATATTTTTATTTTTGTTCATTTCTTCTTCAATATTATTGACATTCATATTATTATCTCTATTTCTATTAATATCTTTCATATTCTTTGAATTAATATCATTAGGAATAGCCTTATTATTGTCAGTATCATTATTCGGATTTGAATTTTTAGCTCTATTCATTTCTTCTTCGATACTGTTTAAATCACCATTTTTATTACTATCTTTTAAGCTATCAATATCTTTATTGTCAACAATATTATTTGAATTTCTATTCTTAGATCTATTCATTTCGTCCTCTATGTTACTAATATTATCATTATTAACTTTTTCATTATTTCCTGGTTCTTTTGACTTATTATCAGCAACATTAGGATTCTCATTTTTATTGCTATCTGAATTTTTCATATCTTGTTCTATATCATTGTTACTTACATTATTCTTATCATTATTATTCTTATCTGTATTATCATCATCATTAATAATATTGCTATTCTTATCTTTACCAAACATACCACTCAATGCTCCTGCTCCCATACTTGTACCTAATGCAGTAGCCTTTCCTAAACTCTTAACTCCTTCTGATAATGAGCTTAGACCATTCATAGTTCCCTTACTTAAACCATATCCAGCCATAACTGCTGACCAACCATTCTTTAATCCCGCATCAATTCCTAATATTCTTTCTATGATATTAGGACCATCTATAACAGCTATACTTCCTCCAACAAGTACAATCATTTTTGCTACTCCATTAGCACTTAGTCCAGCATTTCCTAGGCTTGTACCTAACCAAGAACTAAATATAACGTATAATTTTGTCATTATTGCAGTTGAAAATATAACTATAAACATTGAAAATATATGTTTTATTATTTCCTTTAACTTTTTGCCATCTCCAATATCAGCAAAAGCGAAAAGAGTTGCAAGTAACTTATTAAATGCTAATTCAAATATTAATCTTGCTACTTTTAATCCAATGCAAATAAGAGTTATTCCCATAGCTCCTAAAGTAACTATTATAGGTAAAAAATCTATTCCATATCTATAATATTTTTCATCAATTTTAAACCATCCTGTCTCTAAATCTTCAAGCTTTTTATTCCCATTCTTATCAAATTTAATTTTCTTTCCTAAAACAGCTTTATTATTAACTTCATCTAAATCTATAGTTTCATTTTCGGCTACTGTAAGTATTTCACTAGACTTTATATTATTTTTATTATTTAAGTCAAATCCATTAGAATCTAAATAATATAAATCATATATATTGTTTTTAATTAACTCATTTGCTGAACTTGTATATTCACTTGCAACATCATTAACTGCTATACTTGTCATGTTATCTAGCTTTGTCATTAAAGTTGGTAATAATACTAGAATAAGAATAGAAAATAAAATGTTAGATGGCAATTCACCTCTATTCTGCTTTCTATTAAACATTATCTTAAACCCTAATATTCCTATTGATATAGCAAGAATAACCCATACTAACGGTTTATACTTATCTATTAAGGCAGTTACTTCAGGAGAATTAAAGAATCCATTTATATTGTAAATTTTAGTTACAGCCTTCTCTATACTATTAACTAATAACGATAATAACGTTACTATCTTCCACAATACCCATCTAATACAGTTGCTAATTATATCAGCCATTTCAAGGATATTATTCTGCATTAATTTTTCTAATATCTCCAATACTCAATCACCCCACTCTATTACTTTTTAGTCTAAGTTCTCCTTTATCTATATATTTTTTTAAATCCTCTATATCATAGTCATTGTAATATTCATTTAAAATCTCTTTAACTTCTGACCATCTCATATTAAAATCAACTTCTAAAGTAACTTCTTCATCAACAGTCATTTCAATTTTCTTATTTATATCTGAAACTTCATCTATTGTTAGTATTTCATTTACCAAAATATCTTTAAGCTTTTCATTTTTACTAATTTTAGCATCTTCAATCCCTTTTTCTCTTACCATACTTTGTACTAAAGGCTCTTTATTTTTTATATTTCTATATAGCAATAAATCTTCAAGATTTACATCACTATGTAAAGTTTCAACTTTTTCATTTATAAGATTTTTAGTATTATCAAAAAATTCTCCTAAATATTCATACCTATATTTAAGAGTATGATCAGCAGTATTAAATATAGGATATGGTCTAATCTTGTTACCATTTAAATCCCTTCTTTTAGTACCCCTAGCAATAACTATTTCTCCTTCTTCCAAGTGCATTAATTCATCTACTGTTAATATTTTTCTAGCATCTACACTTTCAGTTTGATGTTTTGTCATATCAAAAATTTCTCCACTTCTTGAATAAGTAACAATAGTCTTATCACCTAAAAGTTTTGAAAATTCTTCAGCCGTTTCCACTTCATTAGTGAATATATAAAACTTATTGGAGCAATTACCAAGTATAGTCTTATAATCATCACCATATAATTTTTTTAATTGAGATATTGCTTGAATAACTAAATTGAATCTTATATTTCTTCCTAAACAAACAGTTACTATATTAGCCATACCTTCTATAACTGGCATATTTCCAAATTCATCTAGTAAAAATACTACTTCTCTATCGCATTTTCCACCTGGTCTTAATGAAGCTTCTTTTGATAAAACATAATATAATTGTCTTACAAAAATACTAGATATAACATGATTTGAACAATCATAATCAGGTGTAACCATAAATAACGCTAAAGGTCTATCATCATTGCTGGTAAATCCTATATCTTTTAAATTAATAGAATTTTTTGATGTTAATTTTGCTATTTCATCCATAGTGAATATTTGTAACTCTGACATTGCAGTAGCAAATATTCCTCCCCTAGTTGTACCCTTAGAGAAATTAGATGTTGCATATTGCATTTTAGCAACAGACTTACTATCCAATCCTTCAAAATATTTATCAAGCTCATTTTTTCCAGTTACATCATCTTTAGAACCTAATTCTGATAACATATTTGCTACTGTATAAAGCGTTATTTTTTGTAACTCTCCACTTTTAATACATTCATCACAAACTGCTAAAATTAAAGCATTAACCAAACTCATAGCCGATGTTTGCCAAAATGGATCTTTAACACCTGGTTTATAATACAATGTATAAGTTAATGTCTTAACCAAACTTTGAGCTGTACTATAATCTTTTTGTTTATATGCATCTATTATTAATTGCAAAGGATTATAACTCATTGAGTTCATAGGTTTTAATAAATTTAATATTTCAACTCTATATCCTCTATTTTCTAATATTTCCTTTGATGCACTATAAAGTTCTCCTTTAGGATCGTTTACCACAAGTGATGGCTTTATACCCGCCCTTGAATATAAATCTATAGTTGGAAATATAAACAACTCCCCTTTACCACTTCTAGTAGTACCTATTATCAAGTTATTAGTTGGGCTATCATCTATAAAAATCTTATCTTTATATCTACTTACAATAACCCCTCCACGCCCTTCATATCCTCCATTTAAACGTTCCTTATCACTTTCCACTTCATCTACTGCCCTATATTGTTCTTTTATTTCATCTAAAGTTGCAAATCTACTATTTCCCTTTTGTCCATCTCTTATATCTTTAAATGAAGCTTTTATATTAAACACTAATTTAAATAAAACTACTTCAGTTAGGACATATGCCAATAAATAAAGTAATGGATATGATAAATTAGGCATTAATATATTCCAAATTAAATTAAACCTTTTTTCTAACCCAGTTGCTAATAAAAATAAACCATCAATTGAGTTTGAAATAAGATTCACAAATAAAGTTACTAAAATAAATATTATTATTATTGCTGATGAAAGCATTTTTTTATCAGCAATTCTTCTAATCAACTTCATTTCTTTATTAGCTTCTTTTTCTTCCAATAAACTTTGAAGCTCATTCTTTATATCTTTAATAAATTTCATTTAATCACCCTTTATTCTTAAAGGGGAAGCTTATACTTCCCCTTATTTAAAATGTTATCTTCATCTTTAAGAATGAAGCGATAGCTGAAGCTCCTAGTATAAATATAAGTCCTATTGCTCCACCTATATACCAAGGTTTAGCTTTTCTTAATCCTTCTGCTCCACCAAATATTTGTTGGAAACCACCAACACCGAAAGCTATTGCTGAAGCTGGTATCCCTAAAAGTTGCATCCAACTAATAACTTCATTCCCCATATTTACTAATTGTTGTATAACATCCATTTTTATTCCTCCTACAATCTATCTTTTTTTATTGTTTCTTCTAAATCAATTAAATTTTCATTACAAAACTTATCTAACACTAAAGTGTTATATTCTAATTGCTTTAGCATTTTTTCAAATAATATGTTGTACTGACTATCATGTTCTTTTATCTTATCTAGTAATAGAAATTCCCTTTCTAAATATACTTTTAGAAACTCATTTCTACTTTTATATCCTAGATTTTTTGCCTTTTCATCAATACTTGAAACTGCTGCTTTTGAAAGTCCTCGTATTTTAATTTCCAATGAACTAATCACTCATTTCTTTTCTTAAATTTAAGCTTTCCTTTAATAGCTTTGAGTTTGCAAAGATAACCTTTGTGTGCTGTTCATTTAGCCATTCTTCATATGTTTTTCCAGTAACCTCGATTATGGATACCGCTATTTCTTTTATGTCCTTATCAAGCTTTTCTCCAGCCATAAACACCACCTCCTTTCAATAAAAAAAGAACTTCTTGGCTATTGCCTTTCAGAAGCTCTTTTACTTTAAAATATTTATATTAAAAAGGTGTCCTTCGGGAACACCTTTTATTTCTGCTTATATTTGCATTTCAAATTAATTAAGTTGATTTTTAATTTTTTCTTTACTTTCCAAACAATTGATGATAATAAGGATTATTTGGAATATAACCATAACTAAGTAATAAACTATTTCATTAATATAATTTGATTCAGCCCCTTCAGCTCGTGGCGTTATAAAGGTTACTACACTAATAAGCTTTATAATTTCAATAATTATAATAGCAATAAACCAAACATTCTTTTTAATATTCATCACTTACCCTCATTTCATAATTTTTCTTCATTCATTAATGCGTAATAAATTCAAAAACCTTCATTAAAGCCATAATGTTTATATACAATATTTATGAAAACACACATTCTATTCTATATTGGGATTAAAACCAGTAATAATGCTATTCTTAGGAATATATATTGTTGTTTCTTTACTTTTTTGAGGAAATCCCATTACCCACTCATCATTAAAGTCTAATTTTAAAAAATTTGCTAAAGCTCCATTTGAACTATTTCCTATTTCAGATGTTTTAATTTCTTTATGTACAATCTTTGGTGTCCCATCATATTCAATCAGCTCAATATCTTTTGCTAAAGCTTTTTCTAGTTTATATTTATTATCAGTTTTTGTATAAAAATAATAATACTCTTCATCATCAATATCTCCACTTATACCACCAATACCAACGAAAAAACTACCATTTATATCTCCATTAACACTACTTTTTATGTTTAAACTAACTATTTCTTTTTCGGTTTCAGAAATAACTTCTGATTTAATATGACTTTCTCTATGACAACTTATGAATGCACTTAAAAATATTATTATTGTTAAAACTGCACTTAAAATAAAATTAATAAATAATACCAACCATACATCCCACTCTTTTCTTAGCATTTCTATTGTTTTTTTACCTGGTTCTCTTACCATAAAAATAACTATTCCTAAAGTAAAAGGAATAGAAATTATAAACGAATATATAAATGACTTAAAAATATTCAATATTAGCATAACAAAAATTTAACTCCTATATTTATAATTTTCAATCTATATAACTAACAATCTAATCAAATTTATAAATTGGGGGATTACTCCCCCTAGACTAACAAAGATCCTTTTGTAAATTTGCACCTTCCTGGTACTGCTTGTAATCCCTTTTACAAAGTCCTTGCTTTTAACATTTTAATTTCCTTTTACTTTCAATTCTTTGTTAATAATTTTTATATTAACTCCATCTAATCTATTTAATAATTCTTTTTCCTTATCTAACTCATTAGCTTTTATCTTCTTATTCCAAGACTTATTACCTATTCCATAACCGTTATAAATATATCCATTTTCTTTTAATATATCTCTATAATTATACGAATTTAAAACTACTATATAATAAATAGCTTCAATTTCTAAATCTTTGCTATCTATTACTTTTATATTTTCTTCATGTATTATGTTCTTTAATAAATTCATTTCTTCTTGAAGATTATCAACTTCTATCTCCTTAAACCATAACTGCTCTAATTTAGAATATTTATAATCTCTATTTTTCAAATACTCTTTTATTGAAAAACTATTGCTTACTTTTATAATTTTCATACCTTTTTTATATTCAGCTTCTTCTATATTCCAATTTTCAATATTCCCAAAGTATTTTTCCAATCTATCTTTATCTGCTGAATCTGTTTCTGTAATAATATCATTTTTAGATATTATTTTTAATTCTAAAGCTCCTATTATAAGATTATAAAATTCCTCATAAAATATTTTTGTATGATCACTCTTTTCTCTATTACAATAATCAATATGGTGTGCTACTTCATGCAATATAGTTGTAATTATATGATTATAAGGTCTTGATAAATTAAATACTTCTATTAATTTCTTATTACAAAAATATCTACCATGAATACTTTTCATCTCTTTAGGAATTATCTTTATATAAAATTTTTTATATTCATCCTTATTCTCCTTATAAAGATAGTCTATAATATCGCATACACTTCTGTATATTTTATATTCCATAAATCATCCCTCCCTTATAAAAAGTGTTCCCTGGGAACTCTTTAAGTGGCTACCGCATTCCACATTAACTTACTCGCTTTGCTCCGTTACTTAATATTCCATTTGGTCTTATATATTTACATTAGCCCATTTAATACAGATAATGTCCCTTCATTTTCTAAGAATTGTAAAATTACATTGTATATCAGCACATTAACAGATGAACATTCTCTTATATATTCTTTAACATATATTTCATAAAGCTTAATATTTTCTTCTTCTAAAAGTTTTACTGTTACTCTACTTACTTTAGGCTCATCCTTAATTCTTCCATATATTAATTTAGATTTATCTAAAACTGGATTTTCCAACCAATCTTTTACAATAAATGTTGCTACTTGTGCTGGTTTTATTCTATATCTATGTAGTCCTTTGCTTACTATATATCTTTCTAAATCGATTAATGTTTCCCTAGTTAATCTTACTCCTATTGAAATTGTATTACTCTCCATTTCGTACCTCCATAACAAAAGATGTCCCCAGGGAACATCTTTTTTAATTATCTATAACTTTTTCTCTTTCTATCATTTCTTTTCTAGTTACTTCAATTATCCACAATACATAAATAAATATTGTAACTAATAAACTCATTAAAACTAATAAAAAAATAATAATTCCTCTCATAACAATATCATTCCTTCAAAAAATATGTCCTTCGGGAACACTTTTTTAAATCTTTTTCTCTGATCTCGCACCTACAATAACACAAGAAACACATGCGAATCCACCTACTAACCCTACTATTACTATTGCACTCATAAACATCATAATTCTCACCCATTTCTTTTAATAATTTATAACTTTTAAATTTAATATCTACTTTTTCCTTTAAGATTTATTTTATTAATAAACTTTTCTCCCTCTTTCTTTTTCTTATCTATATAATTATTTATCCAATCTAGCATATTTCTTTGCATTTATACCTCCCTAATTTTTTTACTTACTTTATGTTGAATACAAATACTATCTTTGAAAACTTTTAACACTAACCAATTATCAGGATTTAACTTATTTTCTTTTATAATAATTTTTTGTTTCCTAGTTGGATTTTTCCCTTTCACATATGCTCCCTCCTTTAAAATTATCTTTTATAAACTAACTAAAATAAGTATCGAAATATTTGCTTTAGTTAATTTACTTAATAATTAAAAGGTGTCCCCAAGGAACACCTTTTTTATTTATCTTATTTTTTCTTCTACAACTATTCCATTAACAAGTAATCTATCGGGAGTACCTTCTCCACCGTAGCAAGTTATTAGATTAAAAACTTGTGTAGTTGAATATTCAATAATATTCTTTTCTAAGTTATTATTACTATACTTATTTCTATTAACTAATTCTGAAAGTAAATCTATATATTCTACAGTACCAAGTTCATATTGACCACTAAACACATCATCACTTTCATTAGCAATAAAGATTGAAAATATATCACATTTCATAGCTTTTCTTTCTGTATATAAGTAAATATATCTATGTTCTTCTAAAAAATCTGAAGATAAGTATTTTCTAAGTTCACCAAACATTTGACTACTAGCCATGTTATGCCCGAATATAAATGTATTCCCCTTTGTAAAGTTTGTACCATTAAAGCCAAATAAAGAGCCTAGGGGGGTATACTCTTTATTTATATTTTTATACAAATACTCTTCATCACTTTCGCCTACTAATATTGGATAATCAACTTTTGTTCCAGGAATGTATATCCATGCTACTACATCCTTATTTATAGATTTTAATTTTTGAAAATCTATAATTCTATTTAATGGATCTTCCTCATTTTCGCTAGTTGCCAACTCTCGAATACTATCATTATTTACTTTATTAGATAGTCTATATTTCCAATCTGTAAAGCCTTTAAATAGAAATATTATAGAAATTACTAATAAAACACTTGCTACTATCTTTTTCAAAGTTACTCCTTCTTTCTTGCATTAAAAAATAAAGTTGCACTACCTATTAAACCTATGCTTCCTAAAGCTAGATAAATTGAATTTCCATCATATGCTGTAGCTGGAACTTTAGGCTTTTCTTTTTTCACTATTTCAGTATGTTTAGGTATTACTTGTATATCATAAGACATAGATTTATCTTTTTCATTCCATGAAGGAATCGAAACTATAAAAGGAGTTATATTATCGTAATTTGCTATATTCTTAGCATATACTAAATATACCCCCACATCTAAATCATCTATATTACATTCACCATTAGCATTGGTTTTCATTAGATTATCTGTTTTTGCTACCTTCTTAAATAACTCGGCTGCTAATTCTAAATCATTAGCAGTTTTTATATTATTTAAATCAACTTCAACGCTTTTATAATCTTCTTTTACTTTATAAAGTCCATCTTCAATATCTGCTATCTTAGATATTGAAAATTCAACTCCTTCTTTACTTTGATTATTTTTCGCATCTGCTAATTTTATTGTTATACTTCCCTTATTCAATAAAGAGCTTTCAGAATTTAGCATTTCATCCAGTACATCGCTTGGTGGAATTACTACACTTCCATCTCCTTTGTCAATGACTACTGAATCACCAATTATCGCCCTTGGTGAAGCCATAACGCTAATTGGTATGCTTAATAATATTAATGTTGATACCAAGACTTTAAGCTTTTTTCCTAGCACTCTTAATCCTCCTTCCAAGAATTATTGTTAAAAATACAAAAGGAATTGCTAAAAATACAACTTCTCTAATAGACATATTTTTACTTTCTATATTTTCATATATAGCTGGTTCATATTCAGTTCTTTCACCAGTTACAACAAGTCTATGAGTATTTAACCCATACGGAGTACAAGTTATAAGAGAAACTAAATCTTTTCCTTCTTCAATTTCTAATCCTGCAACATCTTCAGGATCTATTACTTGTATATCATTAACTTTATAAGCTAATGTTTCATTTAATACTCTTATAAAAAATAAATCACCTTCTACTAATTCATCTAGTCTTGTAAATAACTTAGCACTAGGCAGTCCCCTATGAGCTGTTAATATACTCTTTGTATTAATTCCACCTATAGGTAAACTTGTTCCGTTAAGATGCCCTACACCAACAGACAACACTTCATCACTAGTCCCATGATAAATAGGTAAGTTGACATTAATACTAGGTATTTCTATACTTCCCATTATTCCATTACCTATATTTAATATTTCATTATAACTTTCTTCACTTAAAACACTAATTTTATCGCTACTTACTGAAGTAAGCGAGTTAAATAAAACTTCATTATACTCATTAGCCTTTGTTAATGTATCTTCAATAGAAGCAGTTGATGAATTTTCTATCATCTGTTGATAGGTAGCAACAGTTCCTTTTTGAGCCTGTTGCTGAACTATCCCACTAACTAAAGGGTAAGAACATAATATTAATCCTAATAAAAAACTTAATTTTTTTAATATATTATTCTTTCCCATAACAATTTTACCTATCTATATATTAGTTTTTCTTTCTTCTAATTGAGTAAGTCATAATTCCAGTTCCTAAGCTAACCATTAATAAAGTCATTGGTGAACCAGTTATAGGTAGCTTAGTTCCAACTTTATTCACTACTGTTAAGTTCATTGAACCTTCATTTAAATCCGTAGTTAAATTTAAATCTTCAGTATTAAATATTCCAGAATAGAATGACTTAATCTTAGCAGTTGCTTCTAAAGTCTTTAATGTTTTGTCAGTAGCTCCATCACCCTTAATATAGTTATTTCTATCAGTTGTATAAGTTGGCACTACATTAATTTCTATTGGATCTAATAATGGTCTATATCCATCAGGTGCATCTGTTTCTTTAAGCCAATATGTTCCTTGATCTAATCCAATTATGTTAAATACACCATCTGCATTTGAAACCATTTCTACAGCATCTTGAGGTTTAGTACCACCGGTATGGTCAGTTCCACCAATGCTATCTCTATTTATTACTATATATCCATCAGGAGATTTTTTTACATATACTTCATTTTTACAATCTTTATCAGAGTATAATCTAAATTTAGCTCCTTCAAGCTCTAAGTTATGGTCATTAACTTTTAACCCATTTATCTTAAATGTGAAGCATACTACAGTATCCCAAGGAGTTTCTCCAGTTGAGCCATTTCCATCTCCATCAGGATTATTTGAAAACTCTAACTTAACATCATTTTCAAATCCTGGTCTACCAGTATCGTTAGCAGCATTATCGTTTAAAGTTGCATCAAATCTTAAAACAACATTTTGTCCATATTCATTTTCATCTAAAGCATTTTTATTATTAAATTCTCTATCTACTATAGCTTTTAAATCTAATATTTCTACTTTAAATGTTTCTCCGTTTCCTGGATTCTCAACTATATTAAATTCACTTGGATTTAATGTATAGTGCTTATTTTTTCCTTCAATAACGATTGATACTGTATCTTTCTTAAATGTTAAAGCTTCATCCATCTTGTCATGCCAAGCATAGTAATAAGTATCATATCCATTCATATTAGGTACATTGGATTCAAACTTATAAGGAACTGTTTGACCTATTTCATAATCCCCTATATCATTCCAACCATTATTACCTATACCGTCTTTATTATCATCTTCTTGTATCTTCTTAGTTACGGAAGGATAATCAGATTTTATTTGAACATCTGCATTTGGATTAGCAGTATTAACCATACAAAGTGAACTTGCTGAATGAGTATCTCCTACAGCAGTTACTTCATCAACAACATAATAACCATAGTCTAATCCTGAAATAACTATGCTATTATCAGCTTTAGTTTCACTAACATTAACAACATCACCTTTAATGTTTAATTTCTTAATTTCATCTCTTAATTCTTCTACAAAGTATCTGAAATCACTATATCTACCTTCTAAAGTTTGATCTGCATTAGCACCTTCAACCTTATTAGTATTTAAAGATTGAATATAATCAATTATTTCATATTCAGTTACTTGAGCTGCTGCTTTATTTAATTTCTTACCTACTACATTTTGTAATGGAGTTTTATAAGTAGGATTTATTGTATAATTAATTGATTCTAATTTAGCTGAATTTTCAGCATCAAATAGCTTGTACACATTAAATTTTTTCCCTACTAAAGTTTGTCCCATATTTCCTGAAATAGTTATTTGTGCACTTCCTCGTCCTAAATTTGCTACTCCACCAGGAGTTCCTACTTCAGCCTTTACATCTACTATACTTTGTGTATTTTCATCAGCAAAAGCATTTATTGAACTCATTTGACCCATTATTATTCCAGCCAATAATACTGAACTAAATATTTTTCTTGTTTTCTTGCTTATCATTACCCTATTCCCCTTTATCTCCTTTTATTTTCTTTTTGCTTGAAAAAACTGAATAAGACATTAATCCTACTCCAACTAATAATATAGGTATCATTAACCATGAACCCGTTTTAGGTAACTTCATACCTATTATATTTACAACCTTCATATTGACTTCTCTATCATCTTTAGTTCCAGCTAAATATACATCTTTACTTGAATCAGTATCGTTTGATGTGTATTTAACTCCATCTATATAATAATTAAATACATTATTAACTGGTGTTGATTCTGCATATATTTCATAAACATGAACTCTTCCAAAAATATCTACTGGTATTCTATAACCTTCAGGAGCTTTTGTTTCTTTCATATAATATCTTGTTCCTGGTCTTAAATTTTTAAATTTAAGATTACCATTTCCATCACTTACTTGAGTTTCTATAGCATTATTACAAGCACTATCTGAATATAAAGTGAACTCTGCCCCTTCAAGAATTGCTCCTTTATCATTAACTTTTGTTAATCTTATACTAAATGGCTTAACATCATCATTTACAGTTAAAATTCCATCACCTTCAAAAGTTGAATAACTCATACCCATACTTGTAGTATTAGAAATAACTTTTATAGTGTTATCTGACTTAACCTCAAATACAAATTCATTTCTATTTACTTCATAGCCTTCAGGAGCTTCAATTTCAACTATTTTATGAGTTCCTTGAGTTAAACCTCTAATGATTAATTCCCCATTTGATCCCGTTTTTAATTCTTCTATACTACCATCAGGCTTAGTATGTCTAAATTTAGCATTAGGTATTAAAGTTGAAGTTCCACTTTGAACCTTTTTTATAACAAAATTTAAAGAATCTTCTTTTATAATAGGCTCATTATAAGTATTAACATTATCAGCATCACCATTAGGAGTTATTCTAACTACAAATACTTCTTTGTTTATCTTGTACCCTACTGTAGCTTTTGTTTCTTGAATTGTTACAGTACCTAAAGGTAACATAGGATCAGGGTTACCTGGAATATAATATAATGGATCTCCCGATACCTTATAAGACTCATTTAATTCTGAATATCCATATTCATCTGTTTTCATAACCCAAGTTCTTGTAGGCGATTTACCTAAATCAGCTGGATTAACTCCATCAGCATATTCTCCCGAATAGAATTTAAAAGTAAATTGAGCATCAGTAAGACTTCCAGTTCCTTGAGGTTTATTAGCCCCAGTATCCTTATCTACTTTTCTAAGTAAAATACCAACGGGGTCAGCTTGAGGTTTATCTTTAAATGTCTTAGTCGTTTTACTACCAGCATTTATTGTAACCGGATAAATAGTTTTATCTAAAGAATATCCCTTTGGAGCCTTAGTTTCTTTGATATAATAAGGTCCTGCATCTAAATCAACTACTTGTGAGTAGTTATTACTACCAATTACAAGAGTAGCAACCTTCCCAGTAGCATTAGAATTTCTATATACTCCATACTCAGCACCAACCAATGAATAATAACTGTTTCCATTTGTTATTGATGGATCTGCTGATTCTTTAGAAATTTGTAAGCTACCTTTTTGTTCAAATTCCCAATATGCTAAATCTTGAGTAGCTCCACCATTAGTAGTTACTATATATGCCTTGAAGCCACTTGGTGGTGTTGCTAGTCCACTAACATAATTGTAAAAGTCATTTCCTAAACTATATGATGCATGACCATTAGCTTTTGAAGCTGCTTGAGTAGTTGCAATCATAAGTAAATTTTGATTACTAGACCACGAACTTGATATACTACTAGTTCCAGGACCATTGTACCCATAATAAAGAATTTTTCTTAACATCTCATTATTTGCTAATCTTTTATTGGTAGCAATAGTTCCACTAGATGGATCTTTCATTTCAAACATTACACAAAAAGCTTGTTTTCCATTAATAGATAATAATGGAGCTGTATGTGCATATCCATTATAGTATTCTGTTATTGCTCCTCTATTTCCAACTACTAATGTTTCCCTTGTATTAAAAAGAGAAAATCTATTACTAATTAAATCTTTCTTAAAAAGTCTGCTTTCAACTAAACTTTGTCTAATAATAAATTCATCATTACTATTGTTTTCAGTTAAAAATTCCTTTATTTCATCATTAGTTAATGAGTTTAATAGTATAAGTACACCTTTATCCATTAAATCAGCACTAGATTTATTAGAAAGATATTCTTCAGTTAAAAAGAAGTTTTCATCAACCTGATCTAATAAGTTTTTCTCAGTTGCTAACTTCTTTCTAGCTTCTATTAAATTTGCTTCCATCTTAATTCCATCATTATATTTATTTATAATAATTTCCTCTGTAAGTTCTTTTTCAATATCATTAGAAATTTCCGATTTATTATTATCTTCTTTTTCTTCTTTTACTTCATCTTTAGTTTCTTCTTTAATTTCATTATTAACTTCTTCTTTAGTTTCTTTTTCAAAGTTTACATCAATAAAAGTACCCTCAGATTTTGTACTAACATCATATATTCTACTGTTTCCACTTTCTCCAGCTTGAGAATCAACCCCACTTACAGAAGCTATTAAATAGCCATCATTAGGAGTTACTGTTAATTTCAAATCACTATTTACAGTTGCATTAGCTCTTAATACATCCTTATCTTCTAAAGAATATTTTGAATAGCCATCATCAACAATAACAGTACCTTTACCATTAACTTTGATTTCTAACTTAGCAACTTCTTCTACAGTTTGTGCTTGTGCTTTTATATCACTACCCATTCCTATAAAGATGCAACTAGTTAGAACTAAACTTAAAATTCTTTTAAGTTTTCTCAAAAAACTTCCCTCCTTAACATTTTATTGTAGTTAAAAATTCACAATTATTTTTTATCCCCCCTATCAATCATTTAAATTATGCAATTAAAAAACCCCAACTATCTTTAATAGTTGAAGTTCTTTATGTTACATAATTTTTGTATTAAAAAAACACCTAAATTAATAGGTGTTTTCAAATTAACTAATAATAAATCCACTAAAAATAAAGTTCTATAAAAAATAAGCTCCCTCATACGAAGTATCTATAATTTAAATACTATTAAAATATTTGTAAACTATTTAGTTGCCCCACAAGAACATTTATAACCTGTAGTAACTGTTTCATCCCAAGCTGCTTTATCAACAACCCATTTATTTTCATATACAGCATCGTGAGTTATTTTATTAGTTCCTACTTGAACTTCTATATACTCTACATGATAACCGCCTTTTTCTCCATTTAACACATGATTTCTATTGTGTTCTGTAGTATTACCAGTTATATCAGCACCACAACCATTGCAAATACTCCTTGCTTGTTCTTCATAAATTGGAACTTCTTCTGTCCATGCTTCACTAACTAAAATATTCTCGTAGTGTCCTTGTTCTTCATGATGTATTGTACTAGTAATTGGATTCCAGTTATGAGTGTGTTTATTCGAATCACTTGTGTTATTATCATTAGGCTTATTTTGAACTGTACCATTATTATTGTTGTTATTTATACTATTATTTTCAGTTGAATCATTTTTACTGCTTGTACTATTTGAATCCGAACTTGATGTACCTGAAGCAACTTCTTCAGTTGAGCTGCTATTATTATCATCAGCTACTTTCTTTTCTGCTTCTGCAATTTTATTTTTTAAATCCTTTTTTTCTTCATCTGATAGATTAGATGTATCTGTCTTTTTTAATTCTTCTAATTTCTCCTTTGCATCCTTATTATCTTTATTAACATCTTTCTTATTGTCTTTCTCTATAGCAATATTTTTATTTTCTACATTCTTATTATTTAATAGCATTGTTCCAGCTAATGTTAATACTAAAACTCCTGCTACTGTTCCAGCTATTATTTGTACTTTCCTATTTTTTAACATTTCCTTGATTTTTTCAAAATTCATAAGTTAATTCCTCCTCATAAATTTGTGTCCGTTGAGGACACTTTTCTCCCTATTTTATATTAATTATCTACCATATTTAATTTATTTATCTTACGTCCTTAACAACATTATAACAAGTTTATTGTAATTTAGTAATTCTTGTAGGTGTATCGAATGTAACTACTGGAGCCACATTTTTGTCTATTATCAAGTCTCCATTTTTTGCTTGTTTATAAATAGATCTATTACCTTTAAAGAAATTTATATTTGAAATTTCTTGCGAACACTCCCACCTAGTTTTTCTCAAAACCTCTTTTGTTCTTTCTCTTTCAAATTCATGTTTTTCTTTTAACTCTTTTAAATTTCTTTGTATGTATTTCCTAATGGCATCAACACTCTTTCCAATTCTTCGAGAAATTTCCTTAGCATCTACTCCATTTGAATATAACTTTTCAATAATAATTTTATCTCTCAAATCCAATACCAAAATGAACACCCCTTATTTAGATATAGTTGTCCCAACCCATTTGGTTGGACAAATTTAATTTTATACTTACATTTTTTTGTCTTATTTATTTTAATAATATCAATATCAAATAATTTTGTCAATATGAAAAGTTTTATTATTGTATTATTTTTTATTATTATTTTCATATTGAATTTTTTCTGTATTTTTCGCTATTTTACTATTATGCTATTGATAGAAAGGGGTAATTTTTTTGAAAAAGAATTATTTTTGTGAAAATCTAAGATATATAAGAAGTTCTTTAAATATCAGCCAAAAAGAAATAGCAAATTATTTAAAATTAAATCCTAGTTCCTATTCTAACTATGAAAATGGTCGCCGAGAGCCTGGTATAGATGCTTTAATAAAAATTTCTGATTTTCTTAATGTTGAAATAGATAAGCTTTTAACTGAAAATCTTAGTAATGATACTAAATTTTTAAGAGATATTCAAAATAAACTTTTAAACGATATTGATTATAATGAAAAAGTTGAATATATTAATTCAGATTTGCATAAAAATCTCTTATTAGAATTGGAGAAAAAGAAAAAGAGATACTTATCTCTCCTTAATAATGAAATACCTAAAAAAATTAAAGAAATTGATAGCTTAATTAAGCATATAAATCTTTACAATAATCAAGATGTAGAAATTAGTGATGAAATTTCACCTAATATTATTAAGTTTAAATCCAAAGAAACAAAGAATGAATATAGATCAATAGACCTTATAGGAAAAGTATCTGCTGGTAATCCTTGTTATGCTTATGAAGAAATACTAGATAGTTTTAATATTCCTTCTAAACTGCTATGCCCTTCTAAAGAGTACTTTATTCTTAAAGTAAAAGGAGATAGTATGAATAAATTATATTCTCCTGGTGAGTTAATCTTAATAGAAAGTACCACTTTAGTTAATAATGATGATATTATTATTGCCATAATTAATGAGGAAGCAACTTGTAAAAAAGTTCATTTTTACCCTAATGAAATTGCCTTAATTCCTCAAAGTAGTAACCCATTACATAAAGTTCAAACATATAACCCTATTGATGTTCATATATCTGGTAAAGTTCTTGGTAAACTTTCTGATTATATAAAAAAAAATGAGTAATAATTTGTATATTACTCATTTTTTTATCAATTTTATAATATATTAATTCGAATAAATCTCCATATTATCTATAAAATCTTGATTGCAATTATCTTCTAACAATCTTTTTTCATGTACTTTAAATAATTCTTCAGCTAATAAAATATAAAAACTTATTCCTTTTGCATCAATAACAGTATTGCAATTTTTATCTTTCCTAATGAACTTCAAGTATGCTTCTTTAAGTATATTTTTACCTAATCCATGCTTAATTTCTCCATACATAGCTTCTAAAGTATTGTAAGTTCTTTTATCTGCTACCATAATTCCATTAACCCATTCTATAGGCTCTTGAGGCTGTAATAGAGTTTGTGGAGATATTATCTCTAAAGATTTTTTATCCCCTTGTACCTGTCTAGGCTCTAAGTCATTTACTATAAATATAATACTGTTTATACTACGTCCTTTTTTAACCTCTTTAAAGTCCTCAATAATCATAGATCCAGTTTTATTAATTTCATCTATAGCTTGTATAATCACCCTAGCTTTAAAGTTTTTATAAGCTTTATATTTATCACCTATTTTAAAATATTCTCTAAGTTCATCTATAGTAAATTCTATCTCTTTCTTTTTAGTACCAGTCCAACTCCTTAATAATACATATAAAGCCTGAGCGTATTGACCCGTTAATCTGAATAATGTAGCTAGATTTATAGGTGTATAACCTACATTAACATTATAAAATAGGTATTTATAAAGTTTAGCATCTAAATTAACCGTATAACCATTATCGTCCTCGTCTACTGCTCCAATAAGCTGTACCATTGTACTACTTTTTTCACCTGTAGTAAATTTAAATATAGCTGTCTGTAAAGCGTTAAATCTTTTATCTATTTCCTCTTTAGTTCTATCATTTTTTCTTTGTAGTATATTTGCTAATTCCTCTCTTGAAATTCTACAACTTAAATTACCCATTGTATCTAGCTTGTTTAATATTTCTTCTTGTTCCTGAGTTAGTGGCTCACCCTTTTTAGTTTTTATAATAAGCTCTTTATTATCTCTTTGTATATTGTTAAGGATATTATAGTATATCTTATTAATTTGAGCATCTATTTCTATCCTACCTTTAGCTATATTATTTGGTGTATTTACTAATTTTAAATCTTTTTCCCCCATTTACTTAACTCCTTAAAATAATAATTATACTTATTATTTTAAGTCTTATCTTTTACACTTTCAACTACTTTTTTTGTTTTATGTAGCTTTTGACTGCATTATCATTTTTTTGTAGCTTAAATGTATTGTTTGGCTTTATTACTCTTTTTAATAGTATCAATCTGTAGCCTTTAAGTATCAATCTGTAGCTTTTAATGGTATCAATCTGTAGCCCTTAAGTATCAATCTGTAGCTTTTAAGTATCAATCTGTAGCTTTTACATAACATAAACTTAGTAAAATAGCTACTTTATGGCTTACCTAAATACTATTAAATACTATTAAATACTATATACCTAAATACTGGAGGTAAAGGTAAAAATGTACCTTCACCTCCAGTATATATATATTATGTATCAATTTGATGTGGTATTGAAATCTCTATCTTTTCATAAAATCAATTAATGCAATTGCTATAGAATCTTTTTGAGATAATTTATTATCTTTACAGTATTGAGCAAATCTATCTAATACATTCTTATAGGTTCTTACTGATCTAGTTACAATTTCTCCATCTAACACTACATCCGTAGTACACAATTTATAGTTT
>NZ_JAGHFX010000111.1 GCF_017888565.1 Clostridium sp. | reverse complement strand
TGGTCTTACCCCCATTATGTAGACAGTCAATAAAAGGTCGTGTACAATCTACATAATGGGGTGATTTTTTATGTCAATAAAGCACAAAGCTTATAGTGCAGAATTTAAAATAAATGCAATTGAAGAATATATAAAAACGGGAAAGAGTCAAAAGAAAATATGTAAGGATTTAAATATAACTAGTACATCAGCATTTGGAAGGTGGGTAATTCAATACAATGAAAAAGGCCCAGATAGCTTTTATGAGAATAAAAAGCCTCGTCGCGAAGCGGTTGAAGGATGTAAAAATGACGAATTAACAAGACTAAGAGCGGAGAATGAAGTTTTAAAAAAGTTATTAGAGAAAATAAGGGGGAATGCCTAAAGTCTTATAAATTTGAAATTATAAATGAATTTAAAAGTAAGTATTCAATATCTCTTCTATGTAGTATTTTAAAAGTATCAAGAAGTGGATTTTATAAATGGTTGAATAAAAAGAATTTATCCGATATGTACAGCGAAGATGCAGATTCAGTTGAAAGTCTTATTCGTGATGTTTTTAATAAACATAAGGGGATTTATGGATATAGAAGAATAACTACATTTATTAGAATAAACTACAATATAATTATTAACCATAAAAAAGTTTATAGAATTATGAAGTCATTGGGATTAAGATCAAAAGTTAGAGCAAAGAAGAAATTTTTCGCTCCGCTTGTCGAAGGAGTAATTATAAAAGATAATATACTAAATAGAGACTTTAAAGCTACTACTCCTAGCTCTAAGCTAGTAACGGATATAACAACAATTAAGTACAAGAGCAATAAAAAATTATATTTATCAGCAATTATGGACTTATATAACAATGAAATATTAACTTATAAAATAGGCTCCAGTAACAACAATGACTTAGTAATCAATACAATTATAGATACACTGGCTAAGAATAAGCTGAACGGCGCAATATTGCATAGCGATAGAGGCATTCAATATACTTCAAGATTATATAATACTATATTAAAGGAAAATAAAATAATCCAAAGTATGTCTAGAAAAGGAAATTGCCATGATAATGCTTGTATAGAATCATTTTTTAGCCACTTAAAAAGTGAATGTATTTATTTAAGCAACTATAATTCAGAAGAAGAAGTAATCAACTCTATAGATGAATATATAAATTTTTATAATAATATTAGATTTCAAAAAAGGTTAAAAAATATGGCTCCAATTAAATATCGAAGCCATTTTTGTAATTCACAATGATATA
>NZ_JAGHFX010000023.1 GCF_017888565.1 Clostridium sp. | reverse complement strand
CTTTCTTTGTCTGAAATTTCGTTTTGCCCCTTTAATTTGTTTTTTAATTTCTTTGAATTTTCTTTCTCTATCTTTCTTGCTTGGTTCAAAGCCCTTATATTCTCTTTCTTCTTCAACCTTTCTTCTAATTGGCTTTTTGTTTGATTTTTTCTTAATATCATTTTCATTTCCTCCTTCCAATAAATCAACTTGAACTACTGTCTTATAATTCCTCCTTGATTTTCCAAATTGATGTTTTAAAAACATTACTAAAACTTTCTCAAATTTTAAACCTTTAGGTTTTAAATAACCTATTGCTATAAATGGCACAACTTCTATCATTACTATATATCCAGTTAATTCTTGCCCTATTTTATTCATTAAAAAAATATAACTTGGTACACTTATAACTATTGCAATAACTGTACATACCAACTGTCTAATGCTCAACCCAAACATTATCTTTTCCTGATATTCTGTTATTTCTTTAGGTATTCTTACTTCTACCGACATTCTAATTCCTCCTTACATCGCATTACAAATAGACTTAGCCCATTTACCACTACTTAATAATGCAAATACTGTTATAATTGAATATCCAGTACACTCCCATAATAAACTCAATAAGTTTGTTGAATCTATATTAGAAGGATCTATAGTTACTATTCCACTAAATAAAATCCCCATTATAGCAATTGAAATGCACATTAAAACTCCCTGTATAGATACCGCCGTAAAAGATTTTAAAAAGTTTTTTGCTATTGAACTCTGCTCTGCATTAGGTATAGTAGCCATTGGTAATGGTGCTATTCCTATAAAGACATACATTTCTATCATTCTTCCATATATTATTGCAGTTATTAATATATTGCTAATAAATGAAATGGTATTTATTATAACTACATTTATCATAATTAAGACTTTTTCTAAAAAATCTGCATTATTAACCATCTGCTCTATTGTTTCTCTAGCACTTCCAATATCAA
The DNA here is from genome assembly GCF_017888565.1 of Clostridium sp. Classification (GTDB taxonomy): domain Bacteria; phylum Bacillota; class Clostridia; order Clostridiales; family Clostridiaceae; genus Clostridium. The sequence goes on along the minus strand of NZ_JAGHFX010000023.1, from coordinate 1,943 downwards.
GTCCTCCACTCCCTGAAAATATTCCATTTATCCCCACAATAATTTCTTGTGATACATTGAATATTGCTGATAAAATTAAAGGTGTCATATCTAATGCTGTTTTACATATTATAAACTTAATCATTATTTTAAAGGGGATTTCAAATCCCCTCTCACCCATAGTGTCTGTTCTTGTGGTTATACTTTGTAATTCTAGCAATAAAAATATTGCTAGAACTACTAATGCTATTGGAGTTATTATATTTTTTTGAATATTTAAAATCCCGTTATAGATTGTGGCGTTAAATTCATCAGGAGTTTTTATTAAATCACTCCCAACAGATGTAACATTTGTAATCATGTTTATTATCGTGTTTACAATCCATTCTTCCATAATATCCTCCTATAAAATATACTTTAATTTTTTTAGCCAACAACAGATGAAAATAATTGTGCTGCCACAATTATCATTCCTCCACCTACTATTTGCCATATTCCACCTTGTAAAGCTGGACCATTTTTATCTTTTAATGCACACGCCAAAACAATTACTCCCCAAACACACCAAAGTCCTCCACCTATAGTACAGAACTTAATTATTATGTCTAAAACTAGATTCATTATATCCATTTTCATTTCTCCTTTTCTTATATTAAATTATTTATTTCTTCTGTTAATTCAATCTCTTTAATTTCAGTTTTTTCATCTAAAATATCTTTATTTTTTTCTTTCAAAACATCATATCTATTATTTTCACTATAATCAGCTAATTCCTTATACCTTTTATGCTTTTCTATTTTAAATTTCTTTGATTTAAAAGGCTTTACTCCCCTTATAAAAAGTAAACATTCATCAGTTTTTAATAGTCCAACTTCTGCTGGCGTTATTAAGTCCCTTGCTATAATTTGATTATTTAATGATAAACTTCCTGATTGACCTTTACTTATATTTATTGCAGTATGATCTATGGTTGTTTTACCAACTCTAGCTGATATAGATTTTTGTGTTTCTTCTTCTCCACTTCCTAAGAATAGAGTTGTATCACAGTTACCTACAATAGTTCCTGCTTGCTCTTTATACAAGCCTTTTATTTGAGCCATATTTTGTACTATAGGGACTACTGATATTTCCCTACTTCTTACAGTTGCTATTAATTTTTCAAATGAAGGAATTTGACCTATATTAGCAAACTCATCTAAAAGACATCTAACATGAACTGGTAATCTTCCTTTATACTCGTTATCTGCTTTATTACATAGGACATTAAACATTTGAGTATATAAAATAGCAACTAAAAAATTAAAGGTACTATCTGTATCATCTATAATAATAAATAAAGCTTGTTTGTTATCTCCCAAAGTATCTAGTTCCAGTTCATCATACTCTGTTATTTCTCTAAGCTCTTTAATATCAAAAGGTGATAACCTAGCACCACAACTAATTAATATTGATTTAGCTGTTTTACCAGCAGCTTGTTTATATTTTTTATATTGTCTTACTGCAAAATGACCTTCATCTTTACTTTCTAAATCTTCAAATATTATATCTATAGGATTTTTAAATTCTTCATTATCCTCTTTAGCTTCCATTTGATTTAACAAATACAGTAAAGTGCTAAAATTTCTATCTTCTTTGGGTAATTCATAATATATATATCCTACTAAAGCTTGATATAACAATCTTTCAGCCTTTATCCAAAAGTCCTCTTTGCATTTTTCACCTTCTCCACTAGTATTTAATATTATTGTGTTTACTAATTTTAAAATATCTTTTTCTTTTCTTATATATTCAAATGGGTTATAGTGCATAGATTTAGAAAAATCTATTGTATTGAAATACTTTAACTTATAGTCTGCATCTACTAACATCTTTCCACATTCAGGTAACAAAGTCCCTTTAGGATCAGTTATTACATAAGATGTATGTAACTGCATTAAATTAGGTTTAACAAAAAATCTTGTTTT
>NZ_JAGHFX010000090.1 GCF_017888565.1 Clostridium sp. | reverse complement strand
TTTTATAAATTTATAAATATTATATATTAAATTAGAATAAATTTATATATAATTATTTCAAATTATAACAAATTATCAAAATAGTAGCTATAAAAATCGGAATATATAAATACTATCTTTTCATATGTCTGGTAATATATCCACCTTTAAATTGAGTAGGTTCATAAGAAACTATAAAAGCATTTTTTTCCATAGATTGAATTATAGAAATAACTTCATTTTCTCTGCTTCTATGAGATACAATTTCAAGTCTATATCTTTTTTCTTTATTAATTCCTTCTCCACTATAAGTGGTTACTCCAAAATTTAAACTTCTTAATTTATCAATTAATTCTTGATTGTAACTAGTTAAATTTACATGAATAGTTCTATATCCAATAGCAAGTTTTTCTTCTATTAAACCTCCTAGATATATTCCAATACCATATCCCAGTATATAAGCACCTATATTAAGGAAATTACTTAAGTCAGAAAAAACAATACCTAAGCTTACTATATAAATTATAGCTTCAAGGAAAGCAAACATTGAAGCTTGAGCTTTCTTACCTTTAACAACAAATGTAGTTCTTAATGTTAAAAGTGGAACATAGACAAGTTGTAAAATAAATATGGTTAATGCATTTAGCAATTTAATACCTCCTTTTCATTGAAATTTAAATTTCCTATATTATAAATCAACAATATATTTATTTCATGTAAGAAAATGTTAGTTATATATAACATAAGAAAGTTTTAAAGAGAATAAAGGAGATAACAGTTTATTTTAGAATTAATTATATTAGGAATTGAAGTCATAATAAATTATTTAGATAGTAAGTTAAAAATGTTTTTGAAGCTTAATTAAAAATTTATTTTATATGTACACATTTTACTATTTTAATTGTCTTATTTAAGAAAGGGTTAGAATACTAAAGGAGGAAATATGGACAAAGATTTTATTATAAATTTATATAAAAAGCAATTTAATGTTATATGTCTATATTTGGTAAAAAATGGATGTAAAATCAATGATGCAGAAGACATAGTTCATGATAGCTTTATAAAGGTTATTGAGTATGTTACTGAAGTAGATATTAAGAATATTTCCTCTTGGTTATTTAAAGTTGCTATAAATAATTATAAAAACAAGTTAAAGAGAGGTAAGATAATTAAATCAGTATCCATATATGAAGAAAGTTTTTATGAAGAGCTATCGGATAACTTTAATATAGAAGAAAGTATTATAAGTAAAGAGAAATCAAAAGAAATATTGGAAGTTTTAAATTTATTAAAAGAAGAATATAGAACTTTAATTATATGTAAGTATGAAATGAATTTAAGTTATAAAGAAATAAGCTTATTGTTAGGTTTAGATGAAAATACTATTAAGGTTTATTTATATAGAGCAAGAAATAAATTTAAAGAGGAGTGGAATAAAGTAAATGAAAAACATAGATGATTTCTTAGATGAAAATAAAATGAAGAAAGCTATTAGAATAGCTAAGATTAAATTAACTTTTAAAATAATAGTAACATCAATTATAGTTTTTATAATAGGAAGTTTTATTAATAGCAAATTATGTTTAAAGTATAGCTTAATGGCATATGAAAAAGATGAGGCAGTGGTTAAATTGAGTATACCAAATGGGTATATAAGCGAGTCTAGTGACTTTTTTGGAATACTAGGTGGGACAAGATTCATGAAAATATCAAAAAGTATTGGAGGAAAAAATGTAATTATAAATGACTCAGTTACTAAATTCGGCTTAAATGGTGAAGAAAAAAGTGAACATACAGATAGATATGATAGAACAAATGGAGGTGGGCCTAATGAGTCAGAAAGTAAATGGCCTGTATCCACATGGAAGTATGGATATAAAAGATTAAGATTTTTTCACCCAGAGCTTCAATATAAAGAGTACCAAAATGATTTAAGTATTATAGAAAAAGTTCCCGATGGTAAAGTTATTGAAATGGCAATTTCTTTTGATAAGCCTTATAGGGTAGATGATATATTTTTTATTCAAGAAAAGTTAAAACCAGCTAAAATAACATGGATATGGTTAGATGAATTTACAAAGGAAAAAATGGATGAGTATAAATATGAAATTGAAAATTATGATAGTAATGCTAATGGAGTTGAAGAAAATGATGCTATTGGAATAGAATGTTATAATAGCGTTAATTTTAGTTTTAGAGATTATAATGAGAAATATGATGAAGTGATGGAAAAATTAGGTAAAAGTCCTATGATAGGGCATAAAACTTTATATAATGAAATAATGGAAAGAGGAAAAACTTCATCTGAAGATGCAAAAATTTTAGGAGTAGTAGTTCATGGGACAAAGGAAGAATTGATTGAACTTATAAATAATCCTTTAATAAAAGCAACATCATTTGGTGTTATTACAGATCCGATATATTAATTGTAAAGTTATATTTTAATTAAAGTTATCTAATTTAAGATTCATTTTTTAAAAATTTGGGTAGCGTATTTTATAAAATATTAAAGAGTTATGATTAATGGACTGATACTCTTAATAGGAATATATTAAAAGGTAAAAATGGCTAGATTTAAAATAAATCTAGCCATTTGAATTTATATTATTAAGCTTTTATCCAATCTACAACACCAGGAGTTAGTGATGCAACATCATCCTTGTCAACCTTAGTTACAAAAAGCAAATCATTAGGTTGTAAGAATGCTTTAATCTTTTCTGAAATTTCATTAGCTGAAACATCAGTTTTAAGTAAATAGCTATCAGGCATAAAATTAGCCCAAGCTCCAAGTGATTTTATTGTTGCAATTATATCATAGTCATCACGATGATGGTGATGATGTTCGTGATCATGATTGTGATCGTGAGAATCACAACCACATGAATGAGAATCTTCACTTAAATAAAATGTTATTGCATAAACTGTCATAGTTACCACCTCAAATTAGTATTTTTTATAATAATAATATATATCTTGTCCAAAAGCTAGTAATATTATTAAATAATTTTATTTAAAGAATAAAATTAAATAATTATAGTAGAATACATTTAATTGATAAATCAAATAATATTATAAAAGATTAATTTAAGAGGGATAGTTGTAAAGTATAATTTTTGCAACATCCTTCTTTTATATTTTTATTGATGGAGGCTTTAATATGAAACTTGGAAGTATTAATAATTTAAAGAAGTATTATGGTGATAGATTATTACTTGATATAGATAAATTTGAAATAATGGAAGGAGATAGAATAGGAATAGTAGGGGAAAATGGAGTAGGAAAATCCACTTTAATAAAAATATTAATAGGTGAAACAAAAGCTGATGAAGGAAATATTTATATTACAGATAGTTATTCTTATATTAGTCAAAGAGAAGAGTGGTGTAAAATTGACGGGGAGGGGAAATTAAAAGGTATGCTTCATGTTCCAGATGAATATGATGATTACTTATCTGGAGGGGAAAAGGTTAAAATGAGGATAGTCAAGGCTTTTGAAGAAAATAGTAGTCTTATAACAGCAGATGAACCTACTTCTAATTTAGATGTTGAAAGTGTGAAGCTTTTAAATAAAATGTTTAAGAAGTATAAAGGAACATTACTTATTATTTCTCATGATAGAAATTTTTTAGATGATTTATGCAATAAGATTGTTGAAATTGAAGATGGAAAGCTGACTATATATAGTGGAAATTATAGTGATTATCTTAATCAAAAAGAAGAAAATAGAAAAGTTAATGAAAGAGAATATAATAAATATATTCATGAAAAATCTAGATTAGAAAAAGTCATATCAGAAAAGGAAGTATTAAGAGATAGAATTAAAAAAGCTCCCAAAGGAATGGGACCATCAGAAGCTAAAACTATAAAAATGGGAGATCAAAGAGGAAAGAAGAATATAGATAATAGCATAAAGTCAATTAAAACTAGGATAGATCATTTAGATGTTAAAGAAAAACCAAAGGATACAAAAAAAATTATAATTAATATTGTACCAAGCATGAAATTAAACTCTAAGATCCCTATTGAAATAGAGGACACAAAAATTTATGTAAAAGATAAGTTATTAATAAATGATGTTAATTTAAAAATAAAACAAGGAAGAAAAATTGCTTTGATAGGGGAAAATGGTTGTGGTAAAACAACTTTATTAAAATATATAATTAATGAAAATAGTGATAAAGTTAAAATTTCGAGTAATGTGAAAATAGGGTACTTTGATCAAGGACAAAACATTTTAGAAGATAATAAAAGTATTTTAGAAAATATAAAGGAAGATTCATCTTATGATGAAACTTTTATAAGAATTAATTTAAGTGAATTTGGATTTAAAGATAAAAGTGTATATAAAAAAGTAGTTTATTTAAGTGGAGGAGAAAGGGTAAAAGTAGGGTTATGCAAAGTGATTTTATCAGATAATAACATACTAATATTAGATGAACCTACCAATTATTTAGATATTAAATCTATAGAAGCATTAGAAGAGGCTTTAGTAAATACTGATAAGACCGTCATCTTAGTATCTCATGACATAAGATTTGTTTCAAATATATGTAATTATATTATTGAAATTAAAGAAAATAAATTGCATGAATTTGATGGGGGTTATAGTTTCTATTTAGATCATAAAAATAAAGGTAGAGTTGATATTAATAAAAAGAAGTGTGAAGAAGAATTGCTAGTTTTAAAAAATAGATTAACAGAAATTATTTCACTATTATCTTTAGAATCAAACGAAGTTAAAAAAGAAGAATTAGATTTAGAATATAAAAATTTATTATATAAAATAAAAAATGTACAACAATAATATATAAAAAACTATATGAAAAATTGTAAGGTTAGTATAAAATAAACAAAAGACTAAAAAACATAAAAGGGGAGCCTATGAATAAATTAAATGAAATAATAGAATTTAACAAGGACTTTGTAGAAAATAAGTATTATGAGGATTACATAACTTCAAAAAATCCAAAGAAGAAAATACTTATTTTATCTTGTATGGATACAAGGCTTACAGATTTATTACCTAAAGCATTAAATTTAAAAAATGGTGATGCTAAAATTGTAAAAAATGCTGGAGCAGCAATTATGCATCCTTTTGGAAGTGTAATTAGAAGTATAATTGTTGGAATATATGAATTTAATATAGATGAAATTTTTGTAATTGGACATCATGGTTGTGGAATGTGTAATTTAGACACAGATAAATTATTACAAAAAGCTATTGATAGAGGTATTTCAAAAGAATCTTTAGATACACTTTGTAATGCAGGAATAGACATTAAGAAATGGTTGCATGGATTTGATTCAGTTGAAGAATCTATAAAGGATAGTGTTAATTTAATAAAAAATCATCCATTAATGCCAGAAGGCATATCCATTCATGGACTTGCTATAGATCCTGAAACTGGGAAATTAGACTTAATAGTTAATGGATATAATAAATAAATTATTCAGTAATCTATTTAGTGAATTGTTAATAAAAACACTTCATTCTTTTATTAGCTTTTCATTTTCCTCTTTTTCACTATTAAATTTTATAAGGAGTATAAGTTGGCCAAGATAAATATAATATGTGGAATAAGCATATAGAGAACAATTAGAAGTATTTGGCGAAGGAAGAACTACTAGGTCTTAGTGCTGCTTAATTGCTTGAGAACAGCGAGTTTAATCAAAACTCTTTGCATAGTAGTTTTTCCAAGCCTAGTACTTCTTTGTGCAGCTATTTAGCTTATGGAGCATACTTAGTTATCATAGCCTTTATATTCTCGTTAATTAACATATCTATTTATAAATTTCTCAATTGTAGACCAATAAAGTTCAGGATTTACTTCTGAAGCTTTAGCATGTCCAGCACCTTCAACTGTTAATTTTTCTTTTTCAGAACTTGTAGCATTATAAAGTTCATCCATCATTGAATAAGGAACGAAATCATCTTTATCTCCGTGAATAAATAGTATTGGAGTTTTAGATTTTGCTACTTGCTTTAGTGCAGACGCTTCTTTTAGCGTATAACCAGCTTTAACTTTTGTGACAACTGATGAGGCATTCATTACAGGAAAATCTGGTAATGAAAATAATAAATTTAATTGATAAGAAAATTGTTCCCAAACAGAAGTATAACCACAGTCTGCTATAATAGCTTTTACGTTACTTGGAAGATTTTCACCAGAAGTCATGGAAACAGTAGCAGCTCCCATAGATACTCCATGGAGTATAATTTCTGCATTAGGATCATCTTCAAGTATTAAATTTATCCAGCTTATGATATCAAGACGATCATCCCATCCCATCCCAATATAGTTACCCTCACTACTTCCGTGCCCTCTTAAATCTGGAATTAAAACATTGTAGCCACTATCATAAAACCTTTTTGCATAGCTACTCATGTTAGATCCTTCACTAGTATATCCATGTACAGATATTACCCATTTACTATTTGGTACTTCATTCAATATTTTATAGCTATGTAATTTTAAGTTATCAAAGGAATTTATATATTCGTGAGAAAACTTAGATTGATTAAATAGCCAATTTATATCAGAATCAACAACTTGCCCACTTGTAGATTTTGCTTCTTCAGGTGTACCAAAGATAGCATCTTTAGGAGTATCTGGGTTAAGTGCTAGATTATAAAAATAGTTGCCAACAAAACCTAACGCTCCAATAGATAGTGCACCTAAAATACTAGTTGAAAGTAATGCGATTTTTTTCTTTTTCATAGTTATCTCCTTAATTTTTTCATTCTTTCATTTGTAATTTTAATTATTATTTAAGCGTTATTTTAACATTTCTAAATAAATATAACAATAAATTTATAATAATTGAAAAAAAGGTTAATAGTTTAGTTACAATTATATATAATGAAATAGAGAAAAATTATGATATTATTTTAATTTTATGAAAAGTATTGACAATTTTAGAATCATTGCATATTATGAAAGAGTATTAAGAATTTAATATTTCGGTAGGTGAGGTTACCACAAGGATAAGGGTTGTTGCCGCAAAATAGTGGAGACACTATGAGAAGGTTAGCAGTCTATGTCGAAGCCAAGGCATAGACTAATGCAATTTCATCGCCTTGTGAAGCTGAAGCTTGAACGATGATGAAGCAGTTTTCTGTTTTATGTTTTTTGTGCAATCTTTTATTCGATTGTATTAAGCTTGTAAGTTTATTTCCCTTACCATTATATTTATGGTAAGGGTTTTTTTATTGTTTAAATCCATTTTTATGTTTATATAGATATTTTGAATTTTAGGAGGTGAGAGGAATGGATGAAGAGAGTAGTAAGTGCATAGATCCACTAGGGAAAGATATGAATTTGATTAATTTGAGGAACTATGATGTAGTGGCTTATACATCATTCATTCCTCTTACAATTTAAAATTGAATAATTGAAAGATAATATTTCTTTTGGATCTATGTCTTACCTCTAAAAATATTTAAAATTTTTTAGGAGGATAGGACGATGAAAAAGAAGATATTTAGAAAAATAATTACAGATGAAGTAAAGGTAAATTCAGGAGTTAATAGACTAATTTTATCTTCAAGGCAAGATGAAATGGACATTTTAAAGAAGTATAACACAAGTTATAGTGGCTATGAGGAAAGTAAAGTTGAATTGATGAGAGAGGAATATGGAAAAAATGAAATTACTCATCAAAAAGGAGATTCTTTATTAAAAAGACTAGTAGAGGCATTTATTAATCCATTTACTATAATTTTGTTAGCTTTAGCGATTATATCATTCATTACAGATATAGTAATTGTTGAGCCAAGTGAGAAGGATGCAACATCAGTTATTATAGTTACTTCAATGGTTTTAGTAAGTGGTATTCTTCGTTTTGTTCAAGAAACAAAATCAAATAAAGCTGCTGAAAAATTAAGTGAAATGGTTAAAACAACTATAAGTGTTGAGCGTAAAGGAGTAGGAGCAAAAGAAATTCCTATTAATGAAATTGTAGTTGGAGATATAATTCATCTTGCAGCTGGAGATATGATTCCAGCAGATGTTAGAATATTAAAGGCAAAAGATTTATTTGTTAGTCAATCATCTTTGACAGGTGAAAGTGAACCAATTGAAAAAGTAGATACAACTTTTACTTGTGATAGTAAAAATCCTATAGAATTAAATAACTTAGCTTTTATGGGAAGTAATGTTATTAGTGGGTCAGCAATAGCAATAGTAATTAATGTTGGTGATGATACAATATTTGGATCAATGGCAAAACAACTAGTAGGAAAAAAAGTAACTACAAATTTTGAAAAAGGTGTAAACTCAGTATCATGGGTATTAATTAGATTTATGTTAGTAATGGTTCCATTTGTATTATTTATGAATGGATTTACTAAGGGCGATTGGATGGAAGCATTTTTATTTTCGATTTCAGTAGCTGTAGGTCTTACTCCAGAAATGTTACCTATGATAGTTTCAGCAAACCTTGCAAAGGGTGCAGTTTCTATGTCAAAAAAGAAAGTAATAGTAAAAGATTTAAATGCTATACAAAATTTGGGGGCGATGAATGTTCTTTGTACAGATAAAACTGGTACACTTACTCAAGATGAGGTAGTTTTAGAATACTCTCTTGATATCCATGGAAAAGAAGATAACAGAGTGTTACGTCATGCCTTTCTAAATAGCTATCACCAAACAGGACTAAAGAATTTAATGGATATAGCTATAGTAAATCATGCAAATGAAAAAGATATGATTGAATTATGGAATGATTATAAAAAAGTAGATGAAATACCATTTGATTTTAGTCGTCGTCGTATGAGCGTAGTAGTTGAAGATAAAGCTGGAAAAACTCAATTAATAACTAAAGGTGCTATTGAAGAAATGCTATCAGTTTGCTCTCATGTAGAATATAAGGGTAAAATTGAAACTATTACAGAAGAAATTAAAAAAGAAATTTTAGATACGGTTTCTAACCACAATAATCAAGGAATGCGTATATTAGGAATTGCTCAAAAGAATAATCCATCAATGGTAGGTGAGCTTTCAGTAAAAGATGAATCAGATATGGTATTAATAGGATATCTAGCATTTTTAGATCCACCAAAGGAAAGTACAGCTAATGCAATAAGAGCTCTTGAAGACTTTGGAGTTAATGTTAAAATTCTTACTGGAGATAATGATGCAGTAACATCTTCTGTTTGTAAGCAAGTTGGAATAAAGGTAAATAATTTATTACTTGGATCAGATATTGAAGAAATGGATGATGAATTATTAAGTGAAGTTGTGGAAGAAACAAATGTATTTGCTAAACTTTCTCCTAATCAAAAGACAAGAGTTGTTGCTGCATTAAGAAAAAATGGACATACTGTTGGCTTTATGGGGGATGGAATAAATGATGCAGCAGCTATGACAGAAGCTGATGTTGGAATTTCAGTTGATACAGCAGTTGATATAGCAAAAGAATCAGCAAATATAATTCTATTAGAAAAAGACTTAATGGTATTAGAAGATGGAGTAGTAGAAGGCAGGAAGATATATGCTAATATTATTAAATATATAAAGATGACAGCAAGTTCAAATTTTGGAAATATGTTTTCTGTATTAATAGCAAGTATATTTTTACCATTCTTGCCTATGTTACCAATACAATTACTAATGTTAAATTTAATTTATGATATTTCTTGTATAACTATTCCTTGGGATAACGTTGATGAAGATTATCTAAGATTACCTCGTAAATGGGATGCGAGTTCAATAAGTAAATTTATGTTTTGGATTGGACCAACAAGTTCAGTTTTTGATATTGCAACTTATATTTTAATGTATTTCTTTATTTGTCCGCTTGTATTTGGAGGACAATATCACACATTAAATGAAGTACAACAACTAGGATTTATGGGATTATTTCATGCAGGATGGTTTGTTGAATCATTATGGTCTCAAACTCTTGTAATTCATATGATTAGAACACCAGACATTCCATTTATTCAAAGTAGAGCATCATGGCAACTTACAACATTAACAACATTAGGAATATTAGTAGGAACTATAATTCCTTATACAGCTTTTGGAAAAGCTTTGGATATGGTTGCTATGCCAGCAATTTATTTTCCTTGTTTAATTGTAATAATAATACTTTATATGATATTAGCAACGATATTAAAAAAAGTTTTTATAAAGAGATATGGTGAATTATTATAGTATATTTTTAAAATAATCAAGAATAGACCAAGCCAATTATTGTGGCTTGGTCTATTTTAAGTTTAAATAATTATGTTGATTAGTTTATTAATTTATGTTATTATACTTTTGAAATAAACTTTCAAAAGTATAAAGTAGGGGTATGGTTATAAATATGAGAGAGTATAAATGTATTATTTTTGATTTAGATGGAACAATTTTAAATACAGAGAGAATGAATTTAATTCCACTTCAAAGGTTAATAAAAGAAGAGCTAGGCGAAGTCATTTCTTATGAAGATTTGATTAAATATAAAGCATATGCTGGAAAGAGAACTTTAGAAGAGTTGGGTTTTAAGGACATAGAAAAATCCTATGAGAAGTGGGTAAAGTATGTAAATGATTTTGAGGAAGGTGCTGTATTATATGAGGGTTTTGATGAAGTTATGAAAACACTAAATTCAAAAGGAATCATATGTGCTATAGCAAGTTCTAAAATGAAAGACCAGTATGAAATAGATTTTGGACCTACTGGATTAAAAAAATATATTCAGTGTGAAGTTTTAGCAGATGATACAAAAAGACATAAACCATATCCTGATCCATTATTGAAAGTGACTGAAATATTAGATATAAGTCCAAGTTATTGTATGTATATTGGTGATACAATATTTGATTTCAAAGCAACTAAAGCTGCAGGGATGGATTTTGGACTGGCTGTATGGGGTGCTGATAATTTAGAAGGAATAGAAGCCGATTATAATTTCAAAAGTCCGAGGGACATTTTAAAGGAGTTAAATCTTTTATAATGAAAAAAATTGCAGGAAAACCAACAGAACTTAAAAATGTAAACACTTCATTAATAATGAATTCAATAAGGACTAGAGGTAATGCAACTAGAGCGGAAATTACTAAGGATACAGGTTTAAGTCATACAACAGTAAGAGTTATTCTAAATGAGTTAATGGAAATAAATGAAATAATATCTGTAGGATTAGATGAATCTAGTGGTGGAAGACGAGCTGAAAGATATAAGATGAATTCTAATAAAAGATATATAATAGCGATATCAATAGAAGAAGATAAAACAGCTTATAGAATAGTAAATTCTTTAGGAGAAGTTTTAGAAGAAAAAATTAAAGTGATAAGTAGTTTAGAAGATATTGAAACAATTGCAAATACAGTAGAAGACTTATACGAAGTTTATCATAATATAGAAGGTATTGGAATTAGTGTTCCAGGAGTTGTTACTAATGATGGATATTTATCTGGAATTAGAATGGAAGATTGGAAAGAAATAAAAATAAAAAAATATCTTAAAGAAAAATTTAATGTTCCTATACTGCTGGAAAATGATATTAATTCTGCATCTTTAGCTTTTTATAATGATTATATAGAAAAGAATAAATGTGAACCTATTAGTCTTGTGTATATAAGTTTTACTTCTTTAGGGGTAGGATCTGGAATAATAATCAATGGAAGTATTTTGAAAGGTGACAATGGTTATGCTGGAGAAATTGGATTTATTCCTGTAGGAAATATGTATTTAAATACTATGATGATGAGCAATTTAAATAACGATGATTATATACATGTAATTATAAACACTATAAAGACGATATCAGCAATAATTAACCCTAGTGTAGTTGTTTTAGGTGGAAGCAATTTTAAATACCATATTAAAAATAAAATAATTGATAGATATATTAAAGAATTTAATATAAAAACGAAAATATTAATACAAGAAAAAAATTGTAATTATTCATTAGAAGGAATAAAAGAAGAAACATTAAGGTTAATAAATAAAGAAGTTAAGTTAATTAGAAATTAAATATAATGTTATTATTAGTATAGAGGGCGTTATAGCTTTAGCTAGCGTAACCAAATTACTTTTAAATAAAATTAAGGCTATGACTATATTAATAATAGTTATAGCTTTTTTATATTTAATAAAGGAATATAATTAATTTAAACATTACTAAATTGTAATACAAATGTATGGAAATTAATTGTATAATTAATGTGATTTCTAATTATTAAGGAGTAGATAGTATGAACTATAAGATATATATAATAGAGGATGATGCATCATTAAGTCGTTTATTAAAAGATTATATTTCTAAATATCAATTCGATGTTAAGGTTGTTAAAGATTTTGAAAATATAATTAGTGAGTTTAATGAATTTAATCCTGATTTAGTACTTTTAGATGTAAATTTACCTAAGTTCGATGGATTTTATTGGTGCAGAAAGATAAGACAAGAGTCAAAAATTCCAATTATATTTATATCAGCAAGAGATAGTGGAATGGATCAAGTTATGGCACTTGAAAATGGTGGAGATGATTATATAACTAAGCCTTTTTATTACGAGGTTGTTATGGCAAAAATAAAAAGCCATTTAAGAAGGGCTTTTGGAGATTATGCAATGCAAATGAAAGAAAGAATAGTTGAGCTTGATGGGTTAATATTTTACCCAGAAAGATCTGAAATAGAGTTTAATAATAAGAAGTTGATTATAACTAAAAAGGAAGGAATTTTATTAGAGTATTTAATTAAAAAGTATCCTAAAGTTGTAGATCGAGATTTTCTTTTGGAGAAGATATGGGATGATATTGAGTTTGTTGAGGAAAATACATTAAATGTTAATATAAGTAGAATAAGAAAAAGGCTTCAGGATATTGGAATATATAATGGAGTAGAAACTGTTAGAACAGTCGGATATAGATTAAATAAAACTTGGTAGGGGAATAGTATGAAATTATTTTTAAAGGATAATAGAGGATATATAATTATGTATTTCTTAAGTCTTTTAATTACAATAAGTTATATAAGCCTTCTAGGAAGTTTAGATGTAAACGAGTTTTTTTATATATTATTATTTAATACATTTATTTTGTTTATCTTTTTAGGAGTTAGATATTATAAAAATAGAGAAATATATAACTTATTAGATAAGAATTTAAATGATTTAAATGAAACAGTATTAGACCTAGGAAATTCAGTTTTAGGTGAAGGAATATCAAATATTTTAAATCAAATGAATAATTTATATAGCAGCGAGTTAGTAGATAAAAATAAAAATCATGAAGAACATTTAATGTTTATAAATCAATGGGTTCATCAAATGAAAACACCACTTTCAATAGCACAGCTAAAAATGCAAGAAAATGAAGGCGAAGGGCCTATTAGAGGTATAAGAGAAGAAATATATAAGCTAAATAAAGGATTAAATATTGCAATGTATTTTGCAAGGTTAGATTCATTTCAAAAAGACTTTGTAATAGAGAAGGTTTCTTTATATGAATTAGTTGTGAATAAAATAAATGAAGAAAAAACTATATTTATTAAAAATAGAATAAAACCGGTAGTTGAAATAGAAAAAAATATAGAAATATATAGTGACAAAAAGTGGATTAAATTTATATTAGAGCAACTTATTGTTAATGGAATAAAGTACTCAAAAGATGTAGGAAATGAATTAATAATAAAAGCAGAAGAAAATTTTGAATATGTTATATTAAAGGTAATAGATAAAGGTATAGGTATAAATAAAAAAGATATAAAAAGAGTATTTGATCCTTTTTTTACAGGAGAAAATGGACGTAAATTTGGGGAATCAACAGGAATGGGTTTATACATTGTAAAAAAGGTCTGTGATAATTTAGGGCATATTGTATCAATAGATTCTAATATAGGATTTGGAACAACTGTTATAGTAAAGTTCAAGAAGTAATATCTCTAATTAATAGTGTAAAGTTACAATAAAAACTTTACATTTAATTAAATGATACGAAGCTTAAAATATATAAATAAAGTTATTATATTATTAGCTTACATAATTAATACTTTTAATTCCGATTATATACTTAATTAAATATATTAATGATTTTGATTATAGATATTATTAACTGAATAATGTATAAGTAATAAGATAATGGTGAGTTATATTTGATATGATTTGCCTTATTTTTATATCTATAAAAGTAAAAGTGACATACATGTAATAATTGTGTAAGGTTTAAAGATAGTACATAGAATTGAGTCTCCATTAAACTAAGTATATAAAGTTTAAAGGAGGATAAATGGAATGATTGATATAATATTTATATTAAAGTCTATTGTAATTGCTATTGTTGAAGGTTTTAAATAAATTTTCACTTACAGTATTAGTATTAAAAAAGATAATAATTTTAAATATACAAGAGGAGAATATTATGGAGATTTTAGAAGTTAAAAACTTAAAAAAGATATATGGAAGTAAGATTGTATTTACTGCGCTAAGTAATATTAGCTTCACTGTAGAAGAGGGAGAATTTGTAGGGGTAATGGGGCCTTCAGGAAGTGGAAAAACAACATTGTTAAATGTAATTTCTACAATAGATAAGCCAACTTCAGGAGAAATAAGGATAAATGAAAATAAACCCCTATTATTAAAAGGAGATGAATTAGCATTATTTAGAAGACGAGAATTAGGTTTTGTATTTCAAGATTTTAATTTACTAGACACACTTACTATTGGTGAAAATATATTACTACCACTAACATTAGATGAAGTATCAGTAAATGAACAAAATAAAAAGCTAGAAAGGGTAGCAAAGATTCTAGGAATTGAAAAAATATTAAATAAGAGAACTTTTGAAGTATCAGGAGGGGAAGCTCAAAGAACAGCAGTTGCAAGAGCATTAATTCACGACCCATCAATTCTTTTAGCTGATGAGCCAACTGGAAATTTAGATTCAAAATCATCAAAAATAGTAATGGAGTTATTTGAAAAGATTAATAAAGAGGAAAATGTTACTACAATGATGGTTACACATGATCCAGTAGCGGCTAGTTACTGCAATAGGATTCTATTTATAAAAGATGGAGCTATATATAATGAAATTTATAGAGAGGATAGTAGACAACGGTTTTATCAAAATATATTAGATGTTCTTGCATTACTAGGAGGAAAAGATAATGAAATTTATTGAATTTGCAACTAGGAATGTAATAAGAAACATAAGAGCATATTTTGGATATTTCTTAAGCAGTAGCATTTCGGCAGCATTATTATTTTCTTTTACTATGTTAATATTGCATCCCGATATAGATATAAGTAGCTTTCGTAATTACTTGCAGGCTAGCTTTAAGTTAACTATGAGTATAGCATATTTATTTTTATGTTTCTTTATCTTTTATTCAGTAAGCGTATTTTTAAAAAGTAGATACAAGGAAATAGGAGTTCTTTATATAATAGGAGCTTCAAATAAGCAAGTAAAGAGAATGATAATAATAGAAAATATATTAATTAGTTCTTTATCGGGCTTAATAGGAATTATTTTAGGTTTAGTTTTTTCAAAAATATTTTTGTTAGCTAGTGGAAAGTTATTAGGATATAATATTTTAGAATTTTATTTACCAATTAAGGCAATTATGATTACAGTAATAGGATTTATCTTGATGGGAGGGATAATTTCTATTTTTACTACTAGCATAATAAAAGAAGATAGAGTATTAACATTACTTAAAGCAACTAAAAAGCCAAAGAATGAACCAAAATCATCAAAGATTCTTACATTAATATGTATTATATTAATTGTTTTAGGATATTATTTTTCCATTACTTCAACTATGGAAAATATAATTTATAGGATTATACCAGTAACGATTATTGTTGTAGTTGGAACTTATCTGTTATTTTCACAATTTAGTGTTTTTATAATAAATAAACTAAGAAATAATAAAGTATTTTATATGAACAAGACAAAATTGTTATGGGTTTCAGATCTTTTATATAGAATAAAAGATAATACAAGGATGTTTTTTCTTATAACAATAACTTCGGCAGTGGCATTTACATCTATTGGAGGAGTATATTCTTTTTGGCTTAATAAAGAATCTGAAGTTAATTATAGTTTTCCACAGGAATTTTTTTATGCTTTTAATGAAGAAAGTTTAGATGTTGATGAAAAAATAGCATTTTTAGAGGTAGCATTAAATAAAAGTAATTATGACTATAAGAAAGTTCAAGGAAAAATAAAATCGTTAAAGTATAATGATAATGAGATAAATATAATAAGCGAAGGTGTGTATAATCAATTAGCTAACTCATTTGGTAAAGGGGAAGTAAACCTTAATAACAATGAAGGGGTATTAGTTTCATCAGTATCAAGAAATGTTACTAGTATAGAAATTGATGATATAAATATTAAAATTATTTCAAAAATAGAAGATAATATTCTTCCAGCTTTATATGAAAGCTTATATATTTTAGATGATGATATCTACGATCAAGTTAAAGCTTTAGAATTTTCATTTTATAGTATTAATGTAGATAATTATAAAGATATATTAGATATATCAAGAAGTTACTTAGAAAGATTTGGTGAAGAAAACTATAGTAAAGAAAGAGTTTTACTAATAAAAGCTAATTTATTAGAATCAATTAAATTAGGCTATGGGATATTTATGTTCTTATCAATATTTATAGGTATAATTTTCTTTGTAACTACAGCAAGCTTCTTATACAACAAATATTATATGGATATAGAAGAAGATAAGGTAAGATACAGTAAACTAAATAAAATAGGTTTAACTTTTAAAGAAATTAAAAAAATATCAACTATTGAAATTGGAGTATTATTCTTGCTTCCATATATAGTTGCAGTAATACATTCTCTATTTGCATTATTAGCACTTAATAATGCTTTCGGAATGGAAATAAGTATATCAGCAATTACAGTTATGGGAAGTTTTTTTATTATTCAAATAATGTATTTCATTATTATAAGAAATAAATACTTAATAGAAATAAAAAGAAATTTGTATTAATGAAAAATATTGCAAAGATAGTAAAATCAAATGCATTTAGATAAAAAGAAGATAGTAATTAGTTTGATTTTATGGGACATTAGTTGATTTTGTGTAAAAATAAAACTAACTAATGTCCATTTAATAATATAATCTTTAGGATTATAAATTTTATAAGCTTTAAAAACTAAATACATATATTTAATTTAATATATTAAACTTGAAAAAGAGATTATAATGCAAAATATAAATAGAGAAAAGATAATTCAACTAACTAAAAAAGAAATTATTAAAATAAGCTCAATTAAGTTAATAATATATAAAAAAGAAATTCTAATATTTCTTAAATTTATAAACTAATCATCTCCAAACTTTAGATAAATAGCATTTTGTACAAATAAATAAACTTTAATAAGATAATATCACTAAAGCTAGTAATATTTAATTTCTATTTTTCAAATATTTCATCAAAAATCCATTTAAATTTATTTGCTATAGGAAGTTAAAGTGCAGAAACTTCACTAAATAATAATGAGTCAATTTCGTAGAAGTATGTAGATAAGCCGTTTTGTATAACTATTGCATAAAAATTTCTATTAGCAGTAACATACCCTTCTTTTTCTTATTATTTATTAAAATAAGAAAATTTATATCTACATGTATTATTCAAATATTCTGCTTTTCTAAAGTAGTAATATTGAGAATATATCACTTAAGAGAATTTGTGAAATGGAGTTTATTAACTCTTAATATAAGATTATAGTAGAAGCTAGAGATATATTAAAAAAATAATACAAGTATATGGAACTATTTATAAAAATTATATATCTAATTATTAGAAGGAGGGATATTTTGAAAACTATAAGTTATTCTGATAAAAGATTAAATCACTTTGAACACATAAAATTTCTAAGTAATAATTGTGAAGAAGATACTTTTATATCTTTGATAGAACCTAATGCAACTGCTTATTATAGAATAGCAAAAGGAATTTTATCATCTGAAGAAGATGTTAAGGACGCAATTCAAAATACATTAATAATTATATACAATAAATTATATACATTAAAAAATATAAGTTTATTTAAAACTTGGTCTATTAGAATTTTGATTAATGAATGCAATAAAATTTATAATTCAAATAAAAAAGTTGTTAACTTAGAAAACGTTGAAAATATTTTATCACATATAATTGATTCAGATAATAAAATAGATCTTTACAATGCAATTTCAATATTATCAAAGGAGCTAAGAATCCCTACCATATTATTTTACTTCGATGACTTGTCATATAAAGAAATATCTAAAATTTTATCAATTCCTGAAGGAACTGTAAAATCTAGAGTTTTTAGAGCGAAAGAAAAGTTATATGAAATTTTAAAGGAGGATTAGCAATATGGATGATAATTTTGATAAAAAGTTAAAAGAAATGGCTCAAAAATCTAGTGTTAAAGAACCTTGGGATATAAAAGAATTAGCTAGAAATGCATATAAAAGTGCAAATAGAACGAATAAATTAGCAAAATATAAGAAACTTGTAATTGCTGTAAGCCTGTTAATATTGTTCACAACATCATTTGGAATATTCATAAATGCTTATGCTCAAGAAATTCCTATAATAAGCAAGGTTTTAGAGTATTTTACAAAAAACAATAAAATAGATACAGGATATGAAGGTAATACAGTTACAGAAAACTATTCAGCAAGTGAAGATAAATATACTGTAGATATTGAAGATCTATATTTTGATGGTGCGAAGTTAGAGTTTTTTTATAAAATAAAAAGCACTGAAGTTCTTGATAAATCAAATATTTACTATTTAAATACTACTTTAAAGGTCAATGCTGATATTGATGCTACTGGAGGATTGGAGAAAAAGGAATTTATTGATGATTATACCTATTATGCTATGATTAGCTACGGAATAAATTCAAATAGTAGTGAAACATGGCCAGAGATATTAGATGGAACTATTACTATTAATAGTATAGACATATATAATAAATCTAATTATGTAGAAACTATACAAATTAACAAAGAACCACTTAAGATTAATTTGGATAGTAGGAATATAAGGAGTAAAGAGCTTTTGATTGGTAAATCTATCTCTTATAACGTTGTAGAAAGTGAAATCACTAAGTTAACAAAATATCCAACAGGAATAAGTATGGAAATTTTAAATAATAATACTTTGAATCAAGGTAGTGGAGTATATTTTCTTACTTACTTATGGGACAGTAAAAAGGGAATTTTAGATTTTAAAGGCAAAACTAATGATACTGATGATAATGGGATAATAATAAGAGAAGAATACGAAAATCCTAGTGAAGATGGAGAATTATCAATAATATCTTTTGTTAGTGAAACAGGTGAAATAGGAAATGGCGAAGATAGAAAGGTTACTTATAAATTAGATGAAGGAATTCAATTAGATTTAGGAAACTTAGGAAAGATTGAAGTAGAAAGTATAGTTAATAAGGATGATAAAACTATAATTACAATGAGAACTACAGGATATATTTCAGCTGATAATTTACCAGTTATTAATGGGGATGAGAACTATATAGCTTCTGAAATAACAAACAAAGAAGTGTACGGTGATTTAGATATGAAGGCATCTTATATATTTCCAAAGCTAGATAAAGAAAGTGGAATATATATAAGATTATATCATCCTAAGCTATTAGAACTATTAGATAGCCAAATTATAAGAGTAAATTTATCTGATTTAAAGTAAGTATGTGAATATAATATGTGAAGATAAATATAATAAAAAAGTAAATTAGCTAATATCTGTTCTATGATATTTACTAATTTACTTTTTTTATTTTAGTTTTAAGATGAGTAAAGTGAAATACATATACAATATTTTAAGATTGGTTTATTTACAAATCATAAGGTTTTATATATATGTAAGTAATGTTATAATTTACATAAAAATAATTGAGAGGTAACAATCATGAGAAAAATATTATTAGTAGAAGATGATTTAGATTTATCAAAGCAACTTTCTTTATCTTTAGAAAAATGGGGATTTAGCATAGAGCTTATAGATGATTTTAGCAATATAGTAAAAGATTTTACTGAAAAGAAACCGAGTTTAATAATAATGGATGTTAATTTACCATATTATGATGGGTTTTATTGGTGTGAAAAAATTAGAGAAATATCTAAGGTGCCAATAATATTTTTATCCTCAAGAGATTCAAATATGGATTTAATTATGGGAATAAATAATGGTGGTGATGATTATATAACAAAGCCTTTTTCCATAGAAGTTTTAATAACTAAGATAAATGCGCTATTAAGAAGAAGCTATGATTATACTTTTTCAGATTCTGTTATTTATTATAAAGATACTATCTTAGATATGGAAAAATGTACATTTAAATATGAAGATAATATTATTGAATTAACTAAAAATGAAATGAAGATATTATCAATACTTATTAAAAATAAAGGAAAAGTAGTATCAAGAGATAGAATTATGATGAGCTTATGGAATGATGATGAGTTTGTAAGCGATAATACATTAACTGTAAATGTAACTAGGCTAAGAGGAAGACTTAAAGATGAATTAGGATTAAATGATTTTATAAAGACCAAGAAAGGGATAGGGTATACGGTTTAATGGGCTTAATAAGATTTATGAAAGAAAAGAGTATAAATATAATATTTTCAATAGCTTTATTATTAGTAATAAACATATATTTAATTTCAATAAATTCATTCAACGGTAGAACTAGTGATTTAATTTACCTGGATTTTATTATGATTACTATATATTTAATATGGCTAGCAACGACTTATTTTAATTGGAAAAAGAAATATTACGATTTATATAAATCTATTTTAAATGAAAATGATATTTCTCTAGAAGATGTTAAAGAAAATTCTTTAGAAGAGGAAATTATTTTTAAGCTTATAGACAATAAAGATAGAAAGTATGATTTTAAAACTAAGGAATATGAAGAAAAATTAAGAGATATGGAAGAATATATTTCTAAATGGGTTCATGAAATAAAATTACCAATAACAGCATTAAATATAATTTCAGAAGATATAGAGGATTATGATGTAGCAAGTAGCATAAAAAATGAAACAGAAAAAATTAATTTTTTAGTTAATTCAGTTATTTATGGAAGTAGAGCTACAGTAGCTTCAGAGGATATATTTATTAAGGAAGAAAATTTAGGAAATGTAGTCAAAAAATCTATAAGAAACAATTCATTTTTCTTAATAAAAAATAAGATAGAAGTTGTTACAAGTAATTTAAATTATAATATTTATAGCGATGGAAAATGGATTATTTATGTTATAGATCAATTAATTAATAATGCTATTAAATATTCAAAAGAAAATGGTAAGATAGAATTTTATGCAGAGGATAATAGAGAATACATAAAACTATGCATTAAGGATAACGGTATTGGTATAGAGAAAGAAGATATTGATAGGATATTTAATAAGGGTTTTACAGGAAGTAACGGTAGAAATAAAGTATATAAATCTACTGGCATGGGGCTTTATTTTACTAAAAAAGTATTAAACAAATTAGAGCATGAAATTTCTGTGGAATCAAATAAGGGTGAATATACTTTGTTTAATATATATTTTTATAAGATATCAGATTACTTAAAGGTTACTAAAATGTAACATTAGAATTAAAAAGGTAAGGTTAAGTGAAGGAATCCAAATTAAAAAACTATTAAAATAAAATTAAAGTTAAAGTTAATTTTGGAGGAATTAGTTATGAAAGAAATTTTAAAGTTAAAAGATGTATCTAAGGAGTATGGAGTTAGAGGGTTTAGAACAAGGGTTTTAAATAATATAAATTTTACTGTAAGTGAAGGTGACTTTATTTCAATAATGGGACCATCAGGAGCAGGAAAAACTACTTTGCTTAATTTAATTTCAAGCTTAGATAAACCAACAAAAGGTGAAATAATTCTTGATGGAAAAGATATAACAAAGATTAAGAATAAGGAATTATCTAATTTAAGAAGAGATAAAATAGGATTTATATTTCAAGATTATAATTTGTTAGATAATATGAATTTAATGGATAACATAGCATTGCCATTAGCATTAGGAAAAAAGAAAACTAAAGATATAGAAAACAAAGTAATTAATATTGCAGAGATATTCGGCCTTAAGGAGCATTTAAGGAAGTATCCATATGAATTATCTGGGGGACAAAAGCAAAGGGGGGCAGCAGCTAGAGCTTTAATAACTGAACCTAAAGTAATTTTTGCAGATGAGCCTACTGGTGCATTAGATTCACGATCATCATCAGATTTATTGGAATCTTTAAGTAGAGCAAATAAAGAAGAAAATGCTACTATTGTTATGGTTACTCACGATGCTCTTACAGCAAGCTATTCTAATAAAGTTTATATATTAAGTGATGGAGAAATAAAGTGTCAATTAAATAAAGGAGATAATAGAAAAGAGTTTTATAGTAAGATAATTGATATGTTAGCATCTTTAGGAGGTGCTAAATAATGAGCGTATTCAATATAGCTTATAATAATTTCAAAAATAATATAAAAGTTTATACTATGTTCTTTATTTCAATGATATTTTCTGTAGTGGTTTTAAGTAATTTTTCAATTATGATGGATAGTGATGCAATGAAAGTCCTTGGTGACATGAATGAAGAATATAGCAAACTTATTTTAAAAGTTATAACTATTATTTTAATTATATTTATGATTTTCTTTATTTGGTATGCATCAAATATATTCTTGAGAAATAGAAAAAAAGAAATTGGTATTTATGCATTTATGGGCCTTGATTCATCTGTAATAGGAAAAATATATTTTATTGAAATGATGTTAATTGGAGTAAGCGCAATAATAATTGGAACAATTATAGGAATTGGCTTATCAAAATTTTTTCAAATAATAGTTTTTAAAATTGCAGACTTTAATATAGATGTTACATTTAATATAAGTTTTAATTCTATAATTTATCCTGTAGCAATTTTTATGTGTATCTTTTTATTTATGAGTATAAAAGGTTTTATAAGTATAGTTAGGAGTAAAATTGTAGATCTTTTAAATGCAAGTAAAAAGCAAGAAAAGATGCCTAAAGTTAATTTTCTTATATATATAATTGCTATAATTTCATTGGTTTTAATTGGATATGGATATTATTTAGTAAATGAAGAAGCAATGAATGCTCTTAAGACTTTATTATTAGTCTGTATAGGAACATATGGATTATTTGGAGCTGTTTTTGAAGTAGTATTTAATTTCTTAATTAATAGAAAATCTATATTGTACAAAGGATCAAATATTGTAACTATAAATAATTTAGCTTATAGATTTAAGAAAAACTATACTGTTTATGCTACTATAGCTATACTAACAGCAACAACTACTACAGTTCTTGGAACAGCCTTTTCAATGAAGACAACATATGAAAATAGTCAAAGGAATATTACTTTATACTCTTTAGCAATTTCATCTACAGATGAGTTTAATTCAGAAGAAATAGCGCATAAATTAAAAGAAGTTGGAGAAGAAAAATATTCCTTAAATACTAAAGTACTAAAGGTTAATAGTACATTAAGAGATGTTCCTAAATATCAAAATAATGAATATATAGTAGTATCTTATGATAATTTATCCAATATATTAAAAGCAAATGGTGATGAGAAAGACTTAGATAAGTTTAATGAGGAAATGGTAGAAGGTAATAATGTTATATACATTGAAAGACCAGGTACGCTTATGAGTTTTATATCAAATATTAAAGACATTACATTAAATGATGTTAAGTTTAATGTAAGTGAAAGCACTAGAATCAGAGTTTTTGGTGAAGCATTAAATTATTCTACTATAGTTGTTAATAATGATGAATATGAAAAGCTTAAAGAAACAGCAACTGAAATAAACTTCTATGGCATTAAAATAGAAAATGAAGAAAATATAATTAATATAATAGATGAAATAGGAAAAAATCTAAATTTAGAAACCACTCAGGGATTTTACGGGCAATTTGAGCTTAAAACAATAGAATGGGTAAAGTTTGTTTATGCAATTGGAGGATTCTTATTTTTAGTAATGGTATTAGCGGAAGCTAGTATTATTTATATAAAAATTTATAGTGATGCAAATGAAGATAAGCAAAAATATAAAACTCTTCTAAGCATAGGAGCTTCAAAGAAAGATATAAGTAAATCTATAAGTAGAGAGGTTGCATTATTTTATTTCATTCCATTAGCAGTTGGTGCAATTCATAGTTATTTTGCAATTAATGCATTAGCTGATTTTATGAAAGAAAATTTGAATTTTGTATATTTACTTAGCTTAGTAATTTGCATAGTTATATTTATAGTTAATTGTATTATTTCAATAATAGGATTTAAAAAAATAATAGGAATAAAGAAAAATTAAACATATAAAATTCACGATTGTTTGAGGTAATCGTGAATTTTTTGTTTTTCAACAGAGTATTATATATGAATAAAAAAAGTTTATATAACTGATAATAGGGTTATATAACTAAGAATAGGTTTATATAGAAAGGAGATAAGAATATGGATAATGCAATGTTTTGTTATCAATGTGAGCAAACTATGGGGGGCAAGGGGTGTACTAAGATGGGGGTTTGCGGTAAAACACCAGAAGTTGCAAATCTTCAGGATTTATTGATTTATCAGCTAAAAGGAATATCATGTTATGCTAGACCATTAATAGACAAAGGGGAGCTTATAGATAAAACAATAGTTGAGTTTGTAGAAAATGGACTTTTTACAACCTTAACTAATGTTAACTTTGATGTAGAAGTACATATACAAATGCTTAAAGATTCTCAAAAAATAAAAGAGTTATTACGAAGCAAAGCACCAAAGGGGGATTATCCTGATCCTGCTACATATAACTTAAGTGCTACTAAACAGGAAATGCTAAAGGATGCAGTTAAAGCGGGAATAATGTATGATCAAGAATTAGATGCAGATATAAGATCATTAAGATCAACTATTCTTTATGGATTAAAGGGAATATCTGCTTATGGTCATCAATCAAGGTTTATTGATTTTTATAGCGATCAAGTGGATCAATTTTATTTTAGAGCATTAGAAATTATAACAAATGATAGTGTCGAAGTAGAAGAATTAATACGTTGGGTAATGAGAACTGGAGAAATAGCTGTAGAGGTTATGAGAGTTTTAGATGATGCAAACACAACTAGATACAAAAATCCAACACCTCATAAAGTAAATGTAAATATTAAAAAAGGACCATTTATAGTTGTTTCAGGCCATGACTTAAGAGATTTAGAAATGTTATTAGAGCAAAGTGAGGGAAAAGGAATAAATATATATACACATGGAGAAATGTTACCATCTCATGGGTATGATGGACTTAAAAAATATAAGCATTTAGTAGGAAATTTTGGATCTGCATGGCAAAATCAACAAAAGGAATTTGATAATATACCAGGATGTATTCTTATGACAACTAATTGCTTAATGAAGCCAAGAGAAAGTTATAAAGATAGAATTTATACTACTAGTGTTGTCGGATGGGATGGAATAGTGCACATAGGACGAGATGAAAATGGATATAAGGATTTTTCAGAAATAATAGATAAAGCACTTGAGTTAGGTGGATTTGAAGAAGATGAAGAAGAACATGAGATACTAGTAGGATTTGCTCATAAATCAACTTTAAGTCATGCAGATAAGATAGTAGAATCAGTTAAAGAAGGTAAGCTAAGACATTTCTTTGTAATTGGAGGATGCGATGGAGCAAGACCAGGAAGAAATTATTATACAGAGTTTGCTGAGCAAGTTCCAATGGATTGTATTATTTTAACCCTTGCTTGCGGAAAATATAGATTTAATAAGTTAGAATTTGGAGAAGTAAATGGATTGCCTAGGCTTTTAGATGTAGGTCAATGTAATGATGTTTATTCTGCTGTGAAAATTGCAACATCTTTAGCAGATGCTTTTGATACAGATGTAAATGCATTACCATTATCTATAATTTTATCATGGTATGAACAAAAAGCTGTTGCAGACTTATTAGCATTATTATCTCTTGGAATAAAAGGAATGTTCTTAGGACCATCATTGCCAGCATTTATATCACCAAATGTATTGCAATATCTAGTAGATACATTTGATCTTAAACCTATTAGTACACCAGAAGAAGATTTAAAGACATGTCTTCAACAAATAGTATAATATAAATATTTTAGGAGATGTAGTTATGCTATATCTTCTTATTTTTTTGATTCTTATTATACTTTGAAGTTAAAAAAAGGTTATGATATAAAGTTTTTATTATTTTAATGATTAAAGATTAAACTGATTTTATGATGTTATATATGCATTTTTTAATGTAAGATTATAATTTTTCAAAATTTGATTTGAATCACATTTTTATTTTAAAAATTTTCTTATAATTTACTCATAGATAAGAAAACAAGGTTGGAGGGATTGATTATGAAAAATAATATAAATAAAAATCTAAGTTTAGGTGAATGTGTTATTATTTATCCTGCTATTGTTGAAAAATTTAATGATATGCAATTAGACTATTGCTGTGGTGGAAATAAAAATTTAGAAATTGCATTAAAAGAAAAAAATATTGATGTAGATAAATTTATTGAAGATATAAATAAAGATCTTAAAGAATTTATATTTGATAATTCATCATATATAAATTGGAATGAAAGAAATTCAGAAGAATTAATTCACCATATAATAAATACTCATCATGCTAAAACTTTTGAATTACTAAGAGATATAGACCCATTACTAGTTAAGGTATTTAAAGTTCATTATACTCATTTACCAGAAGTTTTAACAAGAGTTCATAAACTTTTTGGAGCATTAAAATCTGAGTTAGAAGAACATTTAATAAAAGAGGAAAAAATATTATTTCCAAAGATAATTGAATTTGAGGCTACTAGTGATGAGGCAAAGAAGGATATTTTAAAAGAAGAAATCGAAAGCTTTATAGGAGAACATGAAGCAGCAGGAGATATACTTAAAGAATTAGCGGATATTACTGATGATTATAATGCTCCAGAGTGGGCGTGTACAAGCTTTAAATTATTATATATGAAGATGCATGATCTTGAAAAAGACTTATTTGTTCATATTCATAAAGAAAATAATATTTTATTTAAGAGATATCAATAGAAGTTTGATTAAAAATATAGAGGTGATTAATTTGGAAAAGAAAAGATTTATTTTAGATAATGGTGTAAATAGAGCAGTTAATGAAGAAAAAATAAAGGAATTAACAGTACTTTTAAGAAATCTGAATGAAAAGGGATTAACAGAAGATTTAAAGGGAAAAGGATTAAAACTTGTTAAATCAATAAGTCCGCTGGAACTTTCTATGGCAGAGCAAAGCTTAGTAGAAGAAGGAATGGACCCAAGTGAATTAAGACATTTATGTGAAATTCATATGATGATTTTACAAGGTGAACTTGAAAAATTACAAAGTAATATATCTAAGGGACATGTCTTATATACATTAGTTGAAGAACATGCATTGATTTTAAGCTTTTTAAAGGAGTTAGAAGAAGCAACAAATGTAATACTAGAAATGGAAAGTTATGATAATAACAGAAAAGAATTTACAAGAGTGACTGAATTAATTATTAGTATATTAGATGCTGAACCACATCATAAAAGAGAAGAAGATGTTTTATTCCCAGAGCTTGAAATAAGGGGGATAACTGGTCCAACTAGAATAATGAGACTTGAGCATGAAGATTTAAGAAAAAAGAAAAAAGCATTAAAGGAATTAAGTGAGTCAGTTGCAGACTTAGATTTTAATGAATATAAAATCGAATTAAAGAAACTTTCAAATGCTATTTGCTTTGAATTAAAAGATCATATATTCAAGGAAAATTATATATTATATCCTACAGCATTAGAAAGTATAGAAGGCGATATTAAGTGGGATAATATGAAAAAAGAATGTGATAATATAGGTTATTGTACATTTACACCTGAAGATTGTAAGTAATAATCTTATCTTTAATAAGCTAAATGTAAATTGAAATTAAGTGAATTTTTAAAATTAATATATAAATTAATTAAATACCTTCTTGTAAATTATATAATTTAATTATAAATGTGAATTTTATAGTATAATTAAATTGAGTTATATGATTTAGGTTAGGAGGTATTTTATTTTGAATTGTGATTGTTGTTGTGAAAAATGTGCAAGTAGATTATATGCACAAGAAGTACCTATATTTGAATCACTTTCTGAAGAGGAATTAGATAGGATAATTTCAGTAAGAAAGCATATGGTTTTAAAAAAAGGAGAAAGCCTATTTTTAGAAGGAGATAAAATTTCGAAGCTATTTATAATAAGTGAAGGAATTATAAAAATAAGTAAAAGTACTGCAACTGGAAAGGAACAAATTATAAATATATTAACTGTTGGAGATTTCCTTGGAGAAAGTAATATACTAGGTGATACTAAGGAAAGTAATGTATCAGCAGTAGCAGTAAAAAATACTGAATTATGTACTATTTCAAGGGAGGATCTAAAAGATATATTATATTCTAATCCTTCCATTTGTTTGAAACTTCTTTCAGAATTAAATAAAAGATTAATAGAAGTAGAAAATCTTTCGAAAAATTTATCTAATAATAATCCAGAAGCAAGAATATGTTGTATGCTTTTAGAGTTCTCAGAGAAATATGGAAAAGATATAAATGGAAAGATAGAAATAGATTTGCCTTTAAATAGAGAAGGAATGGCTAATTATTGTGGCATAGCAAGAGAAACATTAAGTAGGAAACTAACTTTATTAGAAAATGAAGATATTATTAAAGCTTTAGGTACGAAGAAAATAATAATTAATAATTTAAGCTTATTAGAAGAATCAATATTTTAAAAATGATGTATTATTATGTATACATATTGCGATTGCAAGAATAATTTATATTGTTTATGTAAAAAGAAGGTAGATATTATTTATCTTTTTTTTATTTCATATATATCAAATAATATTACATTAAATATATTATTTAATATTTACCATAAATTATTTAAAATAAATTCTGGTATTCTTACAATAGATATAAAAAAAATTAGATGATATAATATATTGTAAATAATTGCAAGGGGTATTATAAAAGATATAATGTATATTTAGTATGCTATAAAAGAGGGGTAGATAATTTATATGGAGTTGATATTTAATAAACCATTAGAAGAAGTAATAAGAGCTAGATATTCTGTTAGGAATTATGAAGACAAGACTTTATCTCAGGAATTAATAGAAAAAATAGAGAATTATATAAGTAAATTAGATAATCCTTTTAAAATAAAAGTGAGAATAAATCTAATTAAGAAGGAGACTTATAAAGATGTAATTAGACTAGGCACTTATGGAGTTATAAAAGGAGCAAACTATTATTTAGTAGGTGCATGTGAAAATAAAGATTTTGCATTAGAAGCCTTAGGATATACATTTGAAAAATTAATATTATATTGTACTTCGCTGGGGCTAGGTACAGTTTGGCTTGGAGGAACATTTAGTAAAGGTGATTTTGGAAAGACTATTAATTTGAAAAGTAATGAAATATTACCAGTAGTATCACCAGTTGGATATGAAGGGGGAAGGAAATCATTTCTTGCTTCTTTTATGAAAGACCATAAAAATATAAGAAAAGATTATTCAGAATTATTCTTTAATGAAAATTTTGATACTCCGATTTCAAAGGAAGAAGCAAAGGAGTATGGAGAAGCACTTGAAATGGTACGATTAGCACCATCATCAATGAACAAGCAACCATGGAGAATAGTTAAGGTAAAGGATGATATTCATATATATAATAGTGGTAATATTACCATGAATAAAATAGATATAGGTATAGCACTTTGTCATTTTGATTTATATATGAAAGAAAAAGGGATTAATGGGGAATTTAAATTCATAAATCCAGTTATTAAAAGTAAATATGCATATGTTATTTCTTGGGTAAGAGATAATTAGATGTTTTAAAAGGAGATGTATTGGGGCATCTCCTTTTAATTTACACTAGAAAATTAAAAAAAATATGTGATCTTTAGTTAATTGATTGAATAAGTGTAATTTCTTATTATGTTAGTATTTAAAAAGATAGAAAAATAAATTTTTATAAAGTTATATAAATAATATACAAATAAAAGAATGAATTTACAAATTAATATATCTAAAGTTGATATTATAGTAATTGTAAAGGGTTTGATAAACCTGTGAAACAGAAATGAATATAAATAAGATTATTAAAAATTAAAATAATTATTTAAGGGTGGGATAGAATAATGGTACAAGAAAACTTAACAAAAATTCTAGAAAAGAGATTTGACAAGACAATAAAGGAAGCAAGTAACGAAGAAATCTATTTAGCTTTATTAGAATTAACAAAAGGAACAATTAATAAAAAGGGAACTAATAAAGGAGATAAAAAACTTTACTATATTTCAGCTGAGTTTTTAATAGGAAAGTTATTATCAAATAACTTAATTAATCTAGGACTTTATGAAGAAGTTAAAGAAGTATTAGCTGTAAATGGTAAAAAATTAACTGAAATAGAAGAAATAGAACTAGAACCATCATTAGGTAATGGTGGACTTGGAAGGTTAGCTGCATGTTTCTTAGATTCAATTGCAACTTTAGGATTAAATGGGGATGGGGTAGGGTTAAACTATCATTTTGGATTATTCCAGCAAGTATTTGAAAATAATAAACAAAAGGCAGTAAAAAATCCATGGATAACTAGTGAAAGCTGGTTAAATAAATCAGATATAAAATTTGAAGTATTATTTGGAGGATTTAAAGTTATATCAAGTCTTTATGATATAGATATTACAGGTTATGATAAGTCTTGTAATAAGCTTCGTTTATTTGATATAGATACAATAGATGAAACACTAGTAGAGGATGGTATAAACTTTAATAAGGAGGAAATAAAGAAAAACTTAACTTTATTCTTATATCCTGATGATAGTGACAAAGCAGGGCACTTATTAAGAATATATCAACAATACTTTATGGTAAGTAATGCAGCTCAATTAATTTTATTAGAAGTTGAAGAAAATGGATATGATTTGCATAAATTATATGATTATGTAGTTATTCAAATAAATGATACACATCCATCAATGGTTATTCCTGAATTAATTCGTCTTTTAGGAGAAAGAGGAATAGGAATGGAAGAGGCTATTGAAATAGTTACAAAGACTTGTGCATATACAAATCATACAATATTAGCAGAAGCATTAGAAAAGTGGCCAATAGAATATTTAGATAAGGTTGTTCCACAATTAATGCCAATTATAAGAGAATTAGATAATAAAGTAAAAGCTAAGTATGATGATGAAAAAGTATATATTATAGATAAAGATAATAGAGTTCATATGGCTCATATGGATATTCATTATGGATTTAGTGTAAATGGAGTTGCTGCACTTCATACAGATATATTAAAAGAAGAAGAGTTAAAACCATTTTACAATATTTATCCAGAGAAGTTTAATAATAAGACAAATGGGATAACATTTAGAAGATGGTTAATTCATTGCAATAATGAACTTGCAAAGTATATAAGTGAGCTAATTGGAGATGATTATAAGAAGGATGCTACTAAATTAGAAAACTTATTAAAATATATAGATAATAAAGAGGTTTTAAAAAAATTAGGAGAAATTAAGAAGAATAATAAAATTGCTCTTAAGAATTATCTAAAAGAAACTCAAGGTGTTGAAATAGATGAAAACTCAATATTTGATATTCAAATTAAGAGACTTCATGAATATAAGAGACAACAAATGAATGTTCTTTATATAATCCATAAGTATTTAGATATCAAAAATGGAAATATCCCAGAAACTCCAATAACAATGATATTTGGAGCAAAGGCAGCACCAGCTTATATAATAGCTCAAGATATAATCCATACTATCTTATGTCTACAAGAAATTATAAATAATGATTCTGCAGTTAATAAGTATTTAAAAGTTGTTATGGTAGAAAACTATAATGTAACAAAAGCATCAAAATTAATCCCTGCTTGTGATGTTTCAGAGCAAATTTCTTTAGCATCTAAAGAAGCTTCTGGAACAGGTAATATGAAGTTTATGTTAAATGGAGCATTAACTTTAGGTACAGAAGATGGAGCGAATGTTGAAATACATGAATTAGTTGGAGATGACAATATTTATATCTTTGGGGAAGCAAGTGAAACTGTTATTGAACACTATAAAAAAGCAGATTATGTTTCTAAAAAATATTATGAAAAACCTGCAATAAAGGAATTAGTTGATTTTATAGTTAGTGATGAAATGATAGCAGTTGGAGATGAAGAAAACTTAACAAGACTTCATAAAGAATTAATCAATAAGGATTGGTTCATGACATTACTAGATCTTGAAGAGTATATTAAAACTAAAGAAATAGTATTTAAGGATTATGAAGATAGAGAAACTTGGAATAGAAAAGTTTTAGTTAATATTAGTAAAGCGGGATTCTTCTCATCAGATAGAACTATTGAACAATACAATAAGGAAATCTGGAAATTAAAGTAGAAGATCATTATAAATTACAACTACAAAGAGGCAGTAGATAGGTTTGTATAAAACAAATCTATCTACTGTTTTTCTGTAATTAATTATGAAAAGAATTATTACTAATTAAATTTCAAGGGCGTCGCGAAACGCGACGTCCTTGAAATTTTTCTATTAACTTTTTATTTATTAAAATAATATGTTTATTTATTGTCTATTTTTTATCTGAAGTTAACTTCACGTTCAGGAATTTTACATTGTAAGTAACTTTCAATTTCCTCTAATATATTGTAGTTTTTAGGATCTGTAATAAGGCATGCATAGCCGCTATCTCCAGCACGAGCTGTTCTTCCTATTCTGTGAATATAGCTTTCAACACTTTCTGGTGCATCATAATTATATATATGAGTAACCCCAGTAACATCTATTCCCCTTGAAGCAACATCGGTTGCTATTAAATATTGAATTTCACAATCTTTAAAAGATTTCATTATCTTTTCTCTTTTATTTTGAGGAACATCACTATGTATTTTAGCAGCTTTTATACCTTTAGTAGCAAGTTTTATCTCTAACTCATCAGCTCTTCTTTTAGTTCTACAAAAGATAATAGACATAAATGGATTATCTTCTTCTAAAACCTTAACTAAAGCATCAACTTTCCATCTATCTGTAGTTTTAACTACTTCTTGTTTAATATTAGGAATTTCAGATTCTTCATTTTCTGTAATATCAATTATAGTTGGGTTATTCATATATCTATAAGCTAGTTTTTTTACTTTAGAATCTATAGTTGCAGAAAAACAAAGAGTTTGAAGCTTTTTAGGAGCATAAGACATTATTTTTTCAATTTCATTTTTAAATCCCATTAAAAGCATTTGATCAGCTTCATCTATAACAACAGTATTTAACTTACTTAAGTTTATACTATTTCTTTCTAAATGATCAAGTAATCTTCCAGGAGTTGCAATTATTAAATTAATACCTTTATTAAGTTTCTTTAATTGAGATCCAACGTCTTTTCCACCATAAGCAGCTAATATTCCTATATTATTTATATTAAATTTATTAGCCTCTTCAGTTATTTGTATTGCTAGTTCTCTAGTTGGAGATAAAATTAGCACTTCAGTATTTTTAGAATTACTATCTATTCTTTGAAGTATAGGTAATAAAAAGGCTAGTGTTTTTCCAGAGCCAGTTTTGGATTTTCCTATTACATCATTTTTATTGATTATTTCAGGTATAACATTAATTTGAACTTTGGTAGGTGTTGTAATACCATTTTTCTTTAATTCATCAACTAATTTTGTATTTATTTTTAAATCTTTAAAATTCATAATTAATTCCTTTCTTTAGAGGTCATATAAAGTAAATTAGAGCTTGGTATCCGGTGAAAGACATCCAAGCTCCACAATTATATTACTTATCTATTAATGGCTTAATAATAACATTTAATATATTAATAATCAATATAAAGTTATAATTCATTTAAAATTGAATGAATTATTTAGTTATATCATTAATTGAAAATATTATTAAACAAAAAATCTGTATTTAAATTATATGTACAGATTTTTTTTACTTTATATTTAGGAAATCTTAAGCTTTATATGAAAATATATTAAGATTTTAAAATTATACTGAAGTTAATAAAAAATATGCAGTAGATAAAAGGTACTGAGTAATTTAAGACTAGTATTTTTATAGATGCTTATTTAAATTATATAGATTAATTTATAAAAGGAGAAAATTAATGAGTAAAAGTAAGATACAGACGAAACAGTGGATATATTTATTGATAGCAATAGTATCACTTATTTCTATAATAATTTATTTTAGGTCAAGTGGTATTTTAGGCTATATGACATCATTAGAAGATTTTAAAGGCTATATTGAAGGGTTTGGAAATAAAGCTTACATTGTATTTTTCTTATTACAATTGGCATCCATTATTATTGCTCCTATACCTAGTAATGTAAGTGCTGTGGCAGGTGCAATGGTATTTGGAATGTGGGAGTCTTTTATAGTAACTACTTTAGCTATAATTAGTGGGTCAGCAATAATATTTTACTTATCAAGAATATGTGGAAGGGCATTTGTAGAAAGGTTTGTGAGTACAAAAGTTTTACAAAAATACAAAGAAGTAATAAATTCTCCAAAGGGAGAAATAATAATCTTTTTAATGTTATTACTTCCATTTTTCCCTGATGATATAATAAATTTTCTAGTTGGGATTAGTAGTATTAGCTTTAAAAGATATTTTATTATATTAATACTTACAAGGCCTTGGGAAGTTTTAATAGCAAGCGCATTAGGTTCAGCAAGTATATCAATACCTTTATGGGGATGGGGAGGAGTACTATTAATATCTGCAATTATAGTAATTAATAGTAGTAAAATAGAAGAAAAATTAACTAGATTAATAAAATCAATATAAATATAGGAGTTGTTACAATGATTTGAATCTCAATGTTAGATGTTTTATGCCTAACATTTTAGGTCACTTCAATAATACAACTCCTATTATAGTTTTTAATTAATTTTAATTTTATATTATTTAATACATGTTATTAGTCAAGTTTAATAATTTGAAATTCATAAAAATAAAGAGGAGCTTGGTATCCGGCGAAAGACAACCCAAGCTCCTCAAGTAATTAGCACTTACGTACCAACTGCTCAATAAGAATAACATTAAATAGATAAATAGTCAACAAAAAGTTTTAATTTATTTATTGATTTAATCAATATCTATAATATCAAGTTAGTAATTAAAGAATTAAATAAAATATTATAAATAAAAAAATCTGTATTCAAATTAATGAGTATAGATTTTTTTTAAGTTATATTTAGAAAGTCTTTAGATTTATATCAAAAATATATTAAGATTTTAAGCTTAAACTAAAATTAATAAGAGAAAAGGAGATAGAGAAATGGATATAGGAGTTTTAAATCAATATTTTTCACAATATGGAATAATAGTTGTTTTTATAATTGTATTTTTAGAATATTTAAATTTACCTGGTTTTCCGGCAGGAATAATAATGCCACTTGCTGGAGTATGGGCTTCGAAAGGTGGAGTAAATATTATTTTAGTAATAGCACTTTCTGTTTTAGCAGGACTTTTAGGAAGTTGGGCATTATATTTTCTAGGTAGATTTTTTGGAGAATTTATACTAGAAAAGTATTTGAAAAAATTTCCTAAGCATGAAGTAGCTATCAATAAAAATTTTAAAGTTTTAAGAGAAAAGGGGTCTATGGGAGTATTTATAAGTAAGCTTTTACCAATGGCAAGAACATTAATTTCAATTCCAGCAGGAGTTTTAAAATTAGACTTTGTTAAATATACAGTAAGTTCAATACTTGGAATATTTATATGGAACTTTGTATTTATCGGCGCTGGATATGTATTTGGAGAAGCAGTATTTCAAAAATTAGCTTTTTTATAAGGGGGATATAAATGAAAATAGCAATGTTAACTAATAATTATAAACCGTTTGTTGGGGGAGTACCCATATCTATAGAAAGATTATCTAATGGGCTTAGAGAACTTGGGCATGAAGTTTATATATTTGCTCCAACTTATGAAAATCAAGTAGAAGAAGATTATGTTATAAGATATAAGTCAGCTAATTATAAATTTTCAGGTGGAATAGTAATTCCAAATATGTTTGATAAAGAAATAGAAGAAAAGTTTAAATCATTAAAAATTGATATAATACATGTTCATCACCCAGTTCTTATGGGACAAACAGCTTTACATTTAGGTAAAAAATATAATATTCCAGTGGCTTATACATACCATACAAGATATGAACAATACTTACATTATATAAAAACTTATAGAGCATTGGAAGAAAATGCTAAAAAGAATGAAGAAAATTACTTTGGAGAGTTTGAAGATTTAATATTAGATTTTACTAAAGAAAAATTAGTTCCTGGACTTGTGAAGTATTTTACAAATAAGTGTGATTTAGTATTTGCACCAACAAATATGATGAAGGAGTATTTAATAGATAATAATACTAAAACAAGAATTGAAGTTATGCCAACTGGATTAAATGAAAGTTATTTTGAAGAAGAAAATGAAATTGTGAAAGAAATAAGAAAAAAATATAAAGGTGATAAAAAGTATCTTTTTTGCACAGTATCAAGATTAAGTAAAGAAAAGAATATTGAATTTATTATAGAGGGAATTAAATTATTGAAAGATAAGATTGGAAACTCATTTAATACTTTAATAATTGGAGAAGGACCAGAAAAAGAGTATTTAATTAAAAAGGTTAAAGAATTAAATTTAGAAGATAATATAACATTTTTAAATAAAATTGATAATAAGGAAATTGGAAATTATTATAAAGCTTGTGATTTATTCCTTTTTGCGTCTAAATCTGAAACTCAAGGGATTGTATTACTTAAGGCTATGGCAGCAAAACTTCCAGTAGTTGCAGTTAAAGCAAGTGGAGTAGTTGATGTTGTAATAAATGATAAAAATGGGTATATGACAGTTGAAAATATAGATGAGTGGTCAGAAAAAGTGAAAGATATTGTAAGTAGCTGTGATAAAATGAATGAACTTAAATATGGAGCATATAATGAAGCTTTAAAATATCTAAATTCTAATATAGCTAAAAAAGCTGAATATCATTATGAGTACACTATAAAAGAATATTATAATAGAGGATTTAAATATGAACTTAAGGCGAATTAATGAAACTATAATAAGTAAATTATTTATAGGATATCTAGAGTTAGTTTTCAAAACAAGTGATATAGTTTTAAATGAATTTAATTTTGATATAAATAATAGTATCATTGGGTTTTGGCATGGAGATAGTTATTCAATGAATTTAGTTATAAAGAAGTTAATTAGTGAGAAATTTAGTTTAAATGTAATTGTTACAGCGGATACGAGAGGAAATTATATAGAAAATGTCCTGAAAAAATATAAAGTTAAAGCTTTGAGAATGCCAGATGGAATTAAGATGAAATCATTTTTAAGGGAATTAAGGTTAGTGAGTAAAAAAGAAAATGAAGCAGTGGCAATAGCATTAGATGGACCATTAGGACCATATCATACTCCTAAAAAATTAGGGTTTTCTTTATCAAGAGAAACTAATAAAAAATTTATTGGAGTTAAATTAGATTACTCAAGAAAGATAAGTTTAAAAAGTAGGTGGGATAAATATATAATTCCACTACCATTTACAACTATAAAAATAAATATTAATGACTTTGGAATTGTTACATCAGATAATCTTAAGAATTTTAAATGGTATAGTGAAAAAATTAAAGAAGCTCTTTAGAAAATCTTTAGAATTAACTAAAGTATATCTTTAGGATTAGAAGATATACTTTAGTTAATGAGATTAATTTAAGGTTTTTATTGTATAATATTTATATTATTACAGAAAAAGAGGGAGTTAAATTATGAAGGCATATAATGTTTTAGTTGTAGAAGATGAAAAGGAAATAGCAGATGCTATAGAAATATACTTAAAAAATCAAGGGTATAATGTGTTTAAAGGATATAATGGTGTAGATGGTTTAGAAATTATAAATAAAGAAGAAATTCATTTAGCTATAGTTGATATAATGATGCCAAAAATGGATGGAATAGCTATGACAATGAAGCTTAGAGAAAAATATGATTTTCCAGTTATTATGCTTTCAGCAAAATCTGAAGAAGTTGATAAAATAATGGGATTAAATATAGGTGCAGACGATTATGTTACTAAGCCTTTTACGCCTTTAGAATTACTAGCTAGGGTAAATTCTCAGTTAAGAAGATATTCAAAATATCTAAGTTTAGTAGGTGTAGAAAAAGAAAAATCTAATAGCTTTGTAATTGGAGGACTTGAATTAAATGTTGATACAGTTGAATTAACTGTTGATGGGAATCTAGTAAAAATAACTCCAATTGAATTTAAAATACTTCATTTGCTTATGCAAAATCCAGGAAGAGTATTTTCTCCGGAAGAAATATATGAAAGAGTATGGAACGAGCAAGCAATTAATACTGATACAATAATGGTTCATGTAAGAAATATAAGAGAAAAAATTGAAATTAATCCTAAAAATCCGAAATATTTAAAGGTGGTGTGGGGAGTTGGATATAAAATTGAAAAGCAGTAAAAATAATTATTTTTTTAGTGTAATAGTATATATATTAGTGATTATGACATCAATAGGTTTAGTAGCATCTTACCCTAGAATAGCAAAACTTGCAAATGAAAAAGAAAAGCCTCCATATTTTGAAGATTATAATTTTCAGATGGATCTATATAAAGGAAGTTTTGTATTGTATAAAGATTTATTAGAAAAGGAGCAAAATAAAGATATTTCTGCTGATGAGATATTTTTTAAAGATTATAGAGGTTATAATGGAGACAATATAGATGATTATGGTTATATAAAGAGAAATATTAATTATGAAATAGGAATTTGGAATAAAGTATTAAAAAGAGAATTAAAGAATTTAGATTATTATATAGTTGATAAAAAAACTAATACTTCATCTTCAAATTCAGAAAAAAAATTAAGTGATTTAATTTTAAATGAAGGTAATAAAGAAGTTTTAAATGATTTAGATAATTATTATGCTTATTATATGGTTATTGATTATAATGAGTATGGAGAAATTAGCGTAAATAAATTAAAAGGTGCAAATGAAGATGTAATAGGTACATTCTTAGATTTTCAGTGGAGAAATTTAATTAATGGAGATAGTAATTTTGTTTTATCAAATCCTAAAAATATAACTATTGTTTATGGAGTACCAAATGATCTTAAATATGTTGATAGAATAAGCAATTATATTGATAGGGCAGATAGCTATGCATATGGAGATATAATACTAGTCTATATATTAATAGCTTATATAGCTATAATATTTATATCATTAATTATTCCATTTAGAAAATCAAAAGATATTATAGGAGTTAAAAGAATTATCAAGATTCCTTTTGAGATAAATGCAATTATAATTACGTTAGTAACAACTTTAGTTGCATTATCACCTAATATATCATATTGGACTGTAAATAATGAATGGGTTAAGGAATCTCTAGTAAGAGTTGGAATACCATTTGAGTTTACAAATTCAATATTAATGATAGGTAATATTGCTTATTGGTTTGTACTATTAATAACAGCTTTTACAGCAGTAGTGTTAATTAAATATATATTTAATAAAGGGTTAAAAAGCTATATAAAAGAAAATACAATAATATATAAAATATTTAGGCTAATAAAAAGAATATGGACAAAAATATATGATGAAGTTACAAATATAGATTTAAATGATAAATCTAATAAAATAATAATAAAGATATTAGCAGTTAACTTTATAGCTCTTGCTTTTATGAGTATCATATGGTTTTTTGGAGTAGGTGCAGCTATAATATATACAATATTTTTATATTTTATTTTAAGAAAGTATTTTAATGATATAAGGAATAAGTATCAAATATTATTAGAAGCTACCAATAAAATTGCAGAAGGTAATTTAGATGTTACTATAGAAGAAGAACTTGGAGTTTTCGAGCCATTAAAAGATGAACTTCAAAAAATACAAAAAGGATTTAAAAATGCAGTTAATGAAGAGGTAAAAAGTCAAAGGATGAAAACAGAGCTTATTTCTAATGTTTCTCATGATTTAAAAACACCTTTAACATCAATAATTACTTATATAGATTTATTAAAAGATGAAAATATAAGTGAAGAAAATAGAAAGTTATATTTAGATACATTGGATAGAAAATCTCAAAGGCTTAAGAACTTGATAGAGGATTTATTCGAAGTAAGTAAGGCAACAAGTAAAAATGTTCAGTTAAATGTAGTTAATGTAGATATAGTTTCACTTATGAAACAAACACAATTTGAATTAAGTGATAAAATTGAAGAATCATCATTAAAGTTCAAGTGGAACTTCCCAGAAAATAAAGTTATAGTTCCTTTAGATAGTCAAAAGACCTTTAGAGTATTTGAAAATTTACTAATTAATATAGTAAAATACTCAATGCCAAACTCAAGAGTATTTATAGATATAATAGATGGAAATGATGAAGTTTATGTAACATTAAAAAATATGTCTTCAAATGAAATAGATTTTACGGCTGAAGAAATAGTAGAAAGATTTGCAAGAGGAGATAAGTCTAGAAATACAGAAGGGTCGGGACTTGGCTTAGCAATAGCTAAGAGTTTTGTTGAATTACAAGGTGGAACATTAGATATAGAAATAGATGGAGATTTATTTAAAGTAATATTAAAATTTAAGAAGTAGTTAAAAAAATCACTAATGTCTATATGATATTAGTGATTTTTTATAATTTTAGAAGAATGTTCCTAAAGATATTGAAATAGTTTGTCCGTTTAACTATAATAAATATGGATTAAAAGATTGTAGGAGGATTAACAAATGAGAAATTTTAAAAAATTGTTATCACTTATTTTGATATCAATGTTCTCAGTTATTTTAATTGGATGTGGATCGAATGAAAAAAATGAAGAAGCTTCTGTAGAAGATACAACATTAAAAATTGGTTTAATGCCTGCCGTTGATACAGCACCAATACTTATTGCAGAAAAAAATGGATATTTTAAAGATGCAGGTATAGATGTAGAAATAGAAATTTATAATAATGCTCAAAATAGGCAAAGTGCTCTTCAAAGTAATGCTATAGATGGGGCAATGACTGACTTTATAGCTGTTGCTACTAATGTAGATGGTGGATTTGATATAAAAGCAACAACAATGACAGACGGGATGTTTCCTGTATTAGCTACTGAAGGAGCAACGGATAAAAAAGACATAAAAGTAGGTATGATGGAAGTAAGTGTTTCTAATTACTTAATAGATAAGTGGCTTGGAGATAAATATAATGTAGAAAAGGTATTTATTAATGAAATACCAGCAAGACTTGCAGCTTTAAAAAGTGGTGAAGTTGATATGAGTTTATTCCCAGAGCCAGTAGCTTCAAATGGAGAATTACAAGGATTAAAGAAAAATATTTATGGGATGGATGATGAGTTTTCACCAGATTGTTTAGTTTTCACTGGAAAATCTATATCTGAAAAGCCAAATACAATTAAGGCTTTCCATGAAGCATATAATAAAGCTG
The DNA here is from genome assembly GCF_017888565.1 of Clostridium sp. Lineage (GTDB taxonomy): Bacteria > Bacillota > Clostridia > Clostridiales > Clostridiaceae > Clostridium. Next base: position 23,893 of record NZ_JAGHFX010000090.1, on the reverse strand, counting down.
TAGAAGAAATAAACAAAAATCCTGAAATCGCAAAAGATATATTAATTGAAAAAATACCAAATACAAATCCTGCTGTAAAAGATATTATGGTATTACCTACATATAAAAAAGCAGCCCTTCCAAGTGATGAGTATTTACAAAGTATAATAGACTGGACTGAAAAAACTTTAAATAAAGATTTATCAGTAAAGCCAGCTGATTTATTAGAAGGAAAATTTGTAAAGTAGTATGATAAAAATGAGTGATTTAACTGTAAAGTATAAGAATGAAAAGGCTATAGATAATTTAAGTTTATCTATAGAAAAAGGAAAAACTTATGCAATTATAGGTAAATCGGGATGTGGAAAAACAACCCTGCTATATACTATAGCAGGGCTTATTTCTAATTATGAAGGGAAATTAGAAATAGAAGGAGAAACCTCTTTAATACTACAAAATTTAGGGTTATTTAATTGGTTTACAGTATATAAAAATATAGAGCTTGGATTAAATAAATATAAATTTGCAAAAAAAGAAAAAGAAAAATTAGTTAACGATGTATTAAAAGAATTAGATTTAGTAGCTTTGAAGTATAAATATCCAAAGGAGCTAAGCGGAGGTCAAAAGCAAAGGGTAGCTATAGCAAGAACAATAATAAGCAATCCAGAAACACTACTATTGGATGAAGCTACTTCTGCACTAGATTCAATAAATAAGGAAAAAATTCAGGATTTACTTTTAGATATAAAAGATAAAAGAAATAATACTATGATTTTAGTTACACATAGTATTGAAGAAGCTGTTTTTTTAGGTGAGTATATAGTTGTTATGAAAGAAGGTAAAATACATAGCATAATTAATAATAGATATTTTGGTGATAAAGATATAAGAAGAAAGCAAGAGTATATAGAAATATGTAATGAGGTAAGAGGTAAACTATATGATTAAAGAGCTACTATTAAAAATGATAAAAGGACTTTATGGAGTAATAATTGTAGTTGCTTTATGGTATTTACTAAGTATATTAATAGGTTCTAATATGGTACCATCCCCTAAAACTACTATATATGAGTTAATAAGATTATTACAAAATGATTTTATATATCATATTCTATATAGTATGTATAGGATATTAGGAGCAATAGCAATATCTTTAATTATAGGTATTCCAGTTGGAATTGCTCTTGGACTTAGTAATTTAATAGATAAAATAATATCACCAGTAGTATATTTATTATATCCTATACCTAAAATAGCTTTCTTACCTATATTTATGGTTATGTTTGGAATAGGAGATAAATCTAAAATAATACTCATGGTAACTATAATTATTTTTCAAATTTTAATTGTTACAAGAGATGCAGTTAAGGAAATTGACAAAGATGTGTTAATATCTGCAAAAGTTATGAAATTTAGTAAAGTGGATACTATATTAAAAGTAGTAATGCCTTCAATAGCACCCAAAATATTTTCGGCTTTAAGAGTAAGTATAGGGATAGCAATTTCAGCTTTATTTTTTAGTGAAAATTATGCAACTAAATATGGAATAGGATATTATATAATGAATTCATGGTCAATGGTAGATTATAAAGGAATGTTTGCTGGAGTATTAGCTCTTAGTATAATGTCTCTTATTATATTTAAAATTATAGATTTATTAGAAAAGAAAATATGTCCATGGAATTAACAAAAGCCTAATTACTTTAAAATACTCTTTGATAAGGATGTTTTAAAACTAATTAGGCTTTTATTATTCACTATTATTCACCAAGGGCTATAAGAGGGATTAATTGAAGTAAAATGATTAAATGCATCTTTATATCTAAATATTTTATTTAAGGTGTTATTATCGTAGTAATCTCCTATAAATAACCATGATAATAATATATTTACTTAGAAGTAAAATGTGATAATATGTAATATTTTCGTTGGGTCTAGAAATAATGAAAAATATTGCTAAGTAGAAATTAATTTAATTTGGAATTTAATTTAATTTTAAGGTTTCTATGATAAAATTTTATTGGGATTGACAATATCATTTTATTGGAATTGACAATAATACAAGTAAAGAATAAAAAATAGGAATGAATTTAGGAAAAAGAGAACTTTTAAGAATTTAAAAATAGATGGAATTTAAATTTTAATACAAATAAGGGGGTTAATAATATGAAGTTGTTACTAGTGGAGGATGAAAGAGAACTTTCAGAAGCCTTGTTTCAAATACTAACAAATAATAAGTACTCAGTTGATTCAGTTTATGATGGAGAAGATGGTTTAGATTATGCTTTAACAGGAATATATGATGTCATAGTTTTAGACATTATGCTACCAAAATTAAATGGGTTAAGCTTATTAAAGCAGTTAAGAAAATCAGGAATTTCTACACCAGTTATTATGCTTACAGCTAAAAGTCAAATTGAGGATAGAGTTTTAGGCCTGGATTTAGGTGCAGATGATTATTTAACAAAACCTTTTGCTACAGAAGAGTTACTAGCTCGCTTAAGATCTATAACTAGAAGAAAAGGGGCTGTTGTAAATGACAATATATTAACATATGGAGATATAAGTTTAAATTTAGATACTTATGATTTAGATGTAAATAATGAAAGTATAAGATTAACTTTAAAAGAATTCGAGATAATTAAATATTTTATGGAAAGGCCTAAATGTGTTGTTAGTAAAGATGATATAATAACAAAACTCTGGGGCTTTGACTCAGATGTTGAATATAACAATATAGAGGTATATATTTCATTTATAAGAAAAAAATTATCTTATTTAAAATCAAATGTAAGTATTGTAACTATAAGGGGAGTAGGATACAGGATGGAGGAGTAGAGTTGTTTGACAAATTAAAGAAAAAATTTATATTAATAAATATGTCACTATTAACCTTAGTATTTATATTGATTTTTGGGACGATATATATTAATACTGCTATTAATATGAATAGAGATTTAGAGCATCAATTAAAAGGTGCTATGTTTACTCCTCGTAAGGGAGCAGGACCAGATTCTCCAATGATGGCGGGTAGCATAATTATTGATTTAGATACTGATAATAATATAGCAAATGTATTAACCTTTATGGAAGTTGATAATGAGATATTAGAAGATACTGTATATAAAATAATAAAAAGTGATAAAAAGTTTGATAAAGTAAAACTAGATGGAAATAGTTATGTATATATGAAAGAAGCTACCAATAAAGGTATGAAGATAGTACTTATGAGTAGGGAACCTCAAATAAATGCTTTATCAAGTCTTTTAAGTTCATATTTAACTATTGGGAGTATAAGCTTGGTAGGACTATTTTTTATAAGTATTTATTTAACTAATAGAACTATAAAACCTATAAAAGATAGCTTTGAAAAGCAAAAACAATTTATTGCAGATGCTTCACATGAGCTTAAAACACCTCTTGCAATTATAAGAACGAATACATCTGTAGTTTTATCTAATAAAGACGATACTGTAAGTAATCAAATTAAATGGATAAATTATATAAATAATCAAACAGAAAGAATGACAAAATTAATAGATGAAATGCTATCTTTAGCTAAACTTGATACAGGTAAAGAGCTTATAGAATTTTCAACATTTGATTTAAGTAAATTGTTAAATAATATATTATTAACATTTGAAGCAGTTATATTTGAAAATAAAATTGAACTAGAAACCAATATTTTAAATGATGTGCTTTTAAAAGGAGATAAAGAAAGCATAAAAAAAGTATGCATAATATTATTGGACAATGCAATAAAGTACACTAATAAAGATGGGAAAATATATGTGGATCTAAATTTAGATAAAAATAAAATAAGACTAAAAGTTAGAAATACAGGTGAAGGTATAAAAAAAGAAGATTTAAATAAAGTATTTGAAAGATTTTATAGAGTAGATACTTCAAGAGCAAGAGAAACCGGTGGATATGGATTAGGATTATCAATAGCTAAATCTATAGTTGAAAGACATAATGGAAAAATATATGCTGAAAGTAATCTTGGTAAAGATACTACATTTACAATAGAGCTAAATAGTGAAAAGTAAAATTTATAATTAAAATAGGAGAAAAGATATTATGGATGATAGAGATTATATAGAAAAAGAAACTAAGTTAGTTTATAGCTATATATTACAAGATAATGAGAAATTTGATAACAAAAAGCAATTATATGCAAGGATATTCAACAGTATAAAAACTACGTCACAATGTGATATTGGTGGAATTGAAACATTAGATTTATCAGTAAGTGAAATTAAAGATATTATAAAAGATGTAGTTGAAAATTATAAGTAGTATTAATACTATGTGAAATATATTTAAACATAGTTTATCAATAAAAAAACAAACTATGGTTGATTATTGCCCAAGGCAAAGGACTTTTTATATAAAGAATATAGAAGGACGAGATGCAATTGATAATTAAAAATGGATAAGTACAATTAGTAATTAAAAAATGAAATAGTGAAAAGTTAATGAGAAAACTCAGCCAAAGCTGAGTTTTTAAAATTAATATTTGAAATTTTTGAAGATTAGCTTTAGATTTTTAAATAGATTTAGCTATATTTAGTTTTCGGATAATATTTCTTATTAATTTTTACAAGATCATTATAAAAGTTCCAATTGTAATGAATATTCCTCCTACAACTGTTTTAACTGTAAGGGCTTCTTTTAAAATTACAAAAGCTAAGATCATGGTTATTACAACACTGAATTTATCTATTGGAACTACTTTTGAAGCTTCTCCAATTTGAAGAGCTTTATAGTAGAATAGCCATGATAGACCTGTGGCTATACCTGATAAAACTAAAAAAATCCAGCTTTTTTGGCTTATGTTATTAATTTGATTTAAGCTACCGTTTATAAAAACTATTCCCCAAGCCATAACTAAGACTACAACTGTACGTATTGCAGTAGCTAAATTTGAATTTATGTTTTCTATTCCTATTTTAGCTAAAATAGATGTAAGCGCGGCAAATAAAGCTGATAGTAATGCATAAATAACCCACATATTAGCAACTCCTTTAATATTAAATTTTTTTAGCAATATAAAATCCTCCATTAAAATTATAGTTATGTTTAATTATATAGTATCATTAAAAATAAGAAAAGGTGCTGGTAAGATATGAAAATTGGAATTATTTCAGATACACATAATTTGTTACGAGAAGAGGTAGTAGGATACTTATATAACTGTGACCTAATAATACATGCAGGAGATATTTGTAGTAAGGAGATATTATTAAAACTTAATAATATTGCAAAACAGTTGCTGTGAAAGGCAATAATGATAATAAAAATTTTGAAGATATATTAAATAAAGAAGAGCTATTAGAAATAGATGGTAAGAAACTATATTGTCCATGATAAAAATAACATAAATGTTAATTTACTAGAGATTGATATTATAATATATGGGCATTCACATAAATATAGTTTAGATATAAGCGAGAATATTATATATCTTAATCCAGGAAGTTGTGGAAGAAAGAGATTTTCATTACCTTTGACTATGGCTATTATGAATATTATAAATGGGGAAGTACAAATAGAAAAAATAAATATAAATAATTGAAAAACATACATATAATATGCATTTAAAGCATTATATATAGTAAGATGAATTTAAATATCAATTATAATTTAATAATATTTAATACTTAAAAAACTATTAAGATTAAAGAAAAAAAGAGGAGAACGGTAGTAGAGTATAGAAATAGTAACTGTATCAAATTTTATGGAGGGGGTAGTATGGTATTATCAACTAATCCGGCAGTTAGACTATACGAGATCTTAAGTAAATCAAAAGAGTTTTGTAGTAGCAATGCTAACAAACAAAGTAGATTTAGAACGGTAGAATCAGTTCTTGCTCAGGTTTTCGATTTAGATATAAACGATGATGAGAAAATATTTAAATCTATCATACAAATTATTGGAATGATAGAAAATATTAAAAAACTGACTAATAAGATTGAAAGTAATTCAAAAGATGAATTAGTAAAATCTCTTACTAATTTTGAAAAGAAAATTATGGCTATAGGATTAGATGATGATATACACAAGTTAGATATTATAATTACAAAGGAAATATTGATATCTATAAATGGTTTAGCTTTAGCTTTAGATGTATGTAATCAATATAAAAATATTGAAGAAGAGAATTTAATGAAATTTAAAGAAAAGATACAAGTTTTATTAGAGGAGTTAGAAGAATTAGAGGTAAATGAGGAACTAAAGTCATTTTTAAATAATGTACTTAGTGATTTATATTATAAAATAGAAGAATATAAAATATACGGAATAGATGGATTGAAAACATCTATAGAGCAAGGACTTGGAAGCATAATGCTTAATAAAAATATTTGTGAAGAGGCATCTAAAAATCAAAGGTTTAAAGAAAATATTAAAAAGGTTTTAAGCTTGCTTACAAGTATTAATACGACTATTTCCTTTGTTAAAAATATAATACCAATAGCACAGGATGCAAGTGATATAGTGAATAGATTATTAGGATAGAAAAATAATAAATGTTAGAAATATGTATATAGTTAATTAATGAGAAATACCGTTTATTTTATAAACGGTATTTATTTATTAAAATTTATTTATATGTTGTATGAGTAGATGGTTCATTTTCACCATATGGAGTTTTTTCATTAGCTTTATTTTTGATTCTCTTATCATAATTAGATGATGATGGGTTAGTAACATCGTTAGAATTTTTGTTTTTCATTTTAAGTCCTCCTAAATTATTATTATCAATAATAGAATTCCCTTATTAATAGAAAATATTATTTTATAATTTATAATAATAAAATGTCTTTCTCGAACTATTTAAATTCAATAGTATTTATAAATCAATCAATTTTTATTAAAACTAGATAGTTTGCATAAATTTAATTTCTTATTTTAATTAAATGATTTTCTTAACTCTTTAAAGTAATACCAATAAAAATTATGTGAATAATTAATTGCAATAAATATATAAATTTGATATATAATTGAATGTAGTACAAAATAAGAAAAAAATAGATTTTGATTTTGGAGGAAATATGGATATAAAGAAAATTTTTATAATAGAAGATGAGGAAAAAATAAGAAATGAATTATGTACATTTTTAAATAGATATGGATATGAAACTAGTTATTCTTTAAATTTTGAAAATATAGTAGAAGAATTCATGAAAGAAAAATATCATTTAGTTTTATTAGATATTAATTTACCTTATTATGATGGATATTACATATGTAGAGAAATTAGAAGAAGAAGCTCTGTACCAATAATAGTTGTTACTAGTAGAGATAGTGAAGTAGATGAACTTATGAGTATGAATTTGGGTGCAGATGATTTTATAACAAAACCATATAATACTCAAATACTTCTAGCTAGGATTTCTTCAATAATAAGAAGAACTTATAATAGCTATGATTCGGAAATATTAGAGTATAGAGGTTTATTACATAATTTATCTACAAGTGAAGCTGAATATGACAATAAAAGAATAGAATTAAGTAAAAATGAAAGTAGAATATTATATGTTTTAATTAAAAATAAAGAAAAGATAGTATCAAGAAATGAAATAATTGAATCTTTATGGCAATCTGATGAGTTTGTTGATGATAATACATTAACAGTGAATATAAATCGATTAAGAAAAAAACTAGAAGAAATAGGTGCAATAGATTATTTAAAGACTAAGAGAGGACAAGGATATATATTGATATGCGATTAATTGATTTCATCAAGGAAAGAATGTTATTTATTATAATAGGTATAGTAATATTAGCTTTTAGTTCAATATTACTTAGGGCTTTGAGTGTAGATTTATATGCCATTGTATTTATATTCATTCTTAACTCTATAGGAATATTAATATTTCACTTATATGATTATTTTAATAAAAAAAAGTATTATGATGAATTAATTTCTAATTTAGATACGATAGATAAAAAATATTTAATTTCAGAAATTTTAGAAGAAGGAAGTTTTTTAGATAGCAAAATTTTATATTATGCACTTAAAGAAGCTGCAAAATCAATGAACGATGAAATAGCTTCTTTAAAAATAAACAATAATGAATACAGAGAGTATATAGAGCTCTGGGTTCATGAAATAAAAACTCCAATTTCAAGTTGTAAATTACTTATAGAAAATAATAAATCTGAATTAACTAAAAGTATAGATGAGGAAATAGATAAAGTTGAAAACTATATTGAGCAAGCACTTTTTTATACAAGAAGTAATGCTTTAGAAAAGGATTATATAATAAAAGAATTAAATTTAAAAAGTTCTGTAAACAAAGTCATAAAAAGAAATGCTAATACCCTAATAGAAAGAAAAATAAAAATCGAAGCTAGTGATTTAGATGTATTTGTATACTCAGATAGTAAGTGGATTGAGTTTATTATTAATCAAATAGTATCTAATTCTATAAAGTATATTGGAAGTGGTGAGTGTAAAATAAAATTTTATACAAAAAAATTAGGTGATAATATTGTTTTACATATTGAAGATACTGGAATTGGAATGAATGAAAGTGATGTAATTAAAGCTTTTGATAAAGGATATACAGGAGAAAATGGACGCAAATTTGGAAAATCAACAGGGATAGGGCTATATTTATGCAAAAAGCTAGCATCTAAACTTGGGATTGGAATAAGTTTAAACTCAGAATTTAGAATTGGTACTAAAGTATCAATAACATTTCCTATAAATAAAATGATGATTTTTGAAAATTAATTTTAAATATTATTATATTACAAAAGTGTAAGTTTTCTGTTATGTTCTTCAATGGATTATATAATGATTAAATCTTAAAATTATCCTATAGTATCAAATAGGAGGAATAATAATATGAGAAAAGAAGTGTTAAGAGTAAGTAATATAGAAAAATATTATGGAAGAAAAGGGAATATAACTAAAGCTATTAATAATATCAGTTTTTCAGTAGAAGAAGGAGAATTTGTTGGTGTGATGGGGGCCTCTGGAAGCGGTAAGACTACACTATTAAATTGTATATCAACTATAGACAAAGTAACTAGTGGGCATATTCATATATCAGGAAATGATATTACTAAATTAAATTCAAAAAAGGTAGCAAAGTTTAGAAGAGAAGAATTAGGATTTATTTTTCAAGACTTTAATCTTCTAGATACTTTAACTGCTTATGAAAATATAGCATTGGCTTTGACTATATTAAAGATAAATCATAAAGAAATAGATAAAAGAGTTAAGGAAATAGCAAAAAAATTAAATATAGAAGAAATTTTAAATAAATATCCATACGAGATGTCAGGAGGTCAAAAACAAAGAGTTGCATCTGCTAGAGCAATAATAACAAATCCTTCGTTGATATTAGCAGATGAGCCAACAGGAGCATTAGATTCTAAATCAGCTAAAATGCTATTAGAGAGTATGGAAGATTTAAATAAAAATCTAAATGCAACTATTATGATGGTTACACATGATGCTTTTTCTGCAAGCTATGCAAGGAGAATTTTGTTTATTAAAGATGGCAAGATATTTAATGAGTTAGTTCGTGGAAATGATTCAAGAAAAGAGTTCTTTGAAAAGATAATTGAAGTTATAACACTTCTTGGAGGTGACCAAAATAATGTATTCTAAGTTAGCGTTTAGGAATTTAAAAAGAAGCTTTAAAGATTATACTATTTATTTTCTAACATTAGTATTTGGAGTATGTATATTTTATATTTTTAATTCAATACAATCTCAAAGTATTATGATGGAATTAAATGATATGCAGGCATCTGCCTTTGAACAAGTAGAAAATATAATGGGGTATGCTTCAATATTTGTATCTTTCATATTAGCATTTTTAATAATATATGCAAACAATTATTTAATAAAAAGAAGAAAAAAAGAGTTTGGAATATACATGACTTTAGGAATGGAAAAGGGAAATTTATCAAAAATAATTTTTATAGAAACCTTATTAGTAGGAATAATATCTTTAGCTATTGGACTAGGTTTAGGAATACTATTATCACAAGGACTGTCAGTATTAACAGCTAAAATGTTCCAAGTTAATCTTATTAAATTTAAGTTTATATTTTCGTATAATGCAATGATAAAAACTATAGTCTGCTTTGGAGCTATTTATTTAGGTGTACTAATGTTTAACTCTATATCAATAAGAAAAATTAGCCTTATTGATTTATTAACATCATCAAGAAAAAATGAAAATATAAGAGTAAGGAATGTTTGGGTTTCAGTAATAATATTTATTATAAGTTGTATTATGCTAGGATATGCTTATCATACTGTTCTTACTGGTGGAGTAGCAACTTTAGAAATGAGTATTAATGGGTTAAGTATATTATTAGGTTCTGTAGGAACATTCTTATTTTTCTTTTCATTATCTGGTTTTTTATTAAAGCTTGTTCAAGCTAATAAAAAATACTATTTAAAAGATTTAAATATGTTTGTATTAAGGCAAATAAATAGTAAGATAAATACAGTATTTATATCAATGTCCTTTATTTGCTTAATGCTGTTTGTTGGAATCTGTATGCTTTCAGGTGGTCTTGGAATTAGTAGTGCAATGAATGAAGATATAAAGGATTTAACACAATATGATTTAACCTTCTGGAATTTAAAAGGGATGGATATAGAAAAGGCGTTGGAAGAAAGTGGAGTAGATTTAAGTAAATATTCTGATAAGTATGTTAGTTATATAAATTATACTGGTGATCTTAAATATAATGATATTTTATCAGAAGAGGAAAGAGAAGATCTTAAAAATTACTATCCTGTTTCTGTAAATCAACCAGTTCAGATAATAGGGTTATCAAAGTTTAATGAAATTATGAATATGGCAAATAGAGAAAGTATAAGTTTAAAAGAGAGTGAATATGCAATATTTACAGATATAAATGATTCAGTAAAAGTATTAGATAAAGTTCTAAGTGGTAATAAGGATATAAATACAAATGGAACTATCCTTAAGCCAGGCAGAGATAAGGTTATAGAAGTGGTGGCTTATGATAATATGATGAAAAATAATATATGTACTATTGTAGTTGCTGATAGCCTTATAAATAACTTAGAACCAAAAAGTTCATTTCTAAATTTAAACTATAAAGATGGAAATAATGATATTAAAAATCTAATTAGTTCTGAAGTAGACCCTATAATAGAAAGCAAATATAAAACTTTATATTATATGTCTAAAGAAGAGATATTATCTAATACATCAAGTTTAGGAGCTATAATATCTTATTTAGGAATTTATATTGGTGGAATATTTATGATAACATCAGCAGCAGTATTAGCTCTTCAACAGCTATCAGAATCAACAGACAATATTGAAAGGTATAATTTGCTTAGAAAAATAGGGGTAGATGATGATATTATTAATAGATCCTTATTAAGCCAAATAGGTATATACTTTATGATGCCTTTATCATTAGCTTTAATACATTCAATTGTTGGTTTAGAATTTTCAAAAAAGATAATAACAGTATTTGGTAGTAGCAGCATGATGAATAATATATTAATATCTTTATGTGTACTATTGGTAATATATGGTGGATATTTTATTGCAACTTATATTGGAGCAAAGAAAAATATAAATCAGAAAATATAATAATTATTATTAATTAATAGTTTCTTAAAAGTGCCTACTTGTAAATTTTTAAAAAGTATTTATAGTAAAGCTATAGGAAAAGATAAATATAGTTTAAAATAATAGGAGGCAAATTAAATGAAAATAAAATTAAGTGCATTAGATCAATCTCCTATTGGAGAAAATTCAAATGCAAGTGAAGCATTAAAAAATACAATAACCTTAGCTAAGGAATTAGAGAAGCTAGGATATCATAGATTTTGGGTATCAGAACATCATGATACAAAGAGTTTAGCAGGATCTAGCCCAGAAGTTCTTATATCTAGTATTGCTGCTCAAACTGAGAAAATTAGAGTTGGTTCTGGTGGTGTTATGCTACCACATTATAGTCCATATAAGGTTGCAGAAAACTTCAAGCTTTTGGAAGCATTATATCCAAATAGAATAGACTTAGGTTTAGGTAGAGCACCAGGAGGAATGCCTTTAGTAAGTAGGGCTATGCAACAAGGAAAAAATATTTATTCTGATGATTATGCAGATAAGGTATTAGATCTAGTAGGATATATTTATGATATGATGCCAGAAAATCATATGTTTAAAGATTTAAAAGTTACACCCATTATAGATACAGTTCCTGAAATTCATATTTTAGGTTCAAGTGGAGGTAGTGCAGGACTTGCGGCCCAAATAGGAGCTTCATATGCATATGCTCAATTTATTACAGGTGGAATGGGAGTTAGTTCAGTTAATTGGTATAGAGATAACTTCAAAAATTCAATAATTTCTTCTTCGCCTAATACAATAATATGTAGTTTTGCGATTTGTGCTGAAAATGAAGAAGAGGTTAATAGGCAAGCTTCTATTATGGATTTAGCTTTAGTTCTTGTAGAAACAGGTAGAACTCAAGGAATACCTTCTTTAGATACATCTTTATCCTATAAGTATTCTGATACAGAAATGCAAATAGTAAAGAGAAATAGAAAAAGAATGTTGATAGGAACACCAGATAAAATAAAAGAGCAAATATTAAATATGAGTGAAATATATAAAACTGATGAGTTTATGCTTATAACTTTAAATACAGATTTAAATTCTAAGATAAATTCATATAAGTTAATCGCAGAGGCTTTTAAAGAATAATAAAAAAATAATAGAAAGAGTAATATAGTTTAATTTATTTAGGCTATATTACTCTTTTTTTCATCATCTTTAATTTTATGGTAGTATATAATATATAAGTAAAAAGTAATAATATAATAAATAGTTTTTATTAAATTTATAATAATTAGAAAAGTTAATTGGAGGAGGACTTATATGAGAATATTAATTACTAATGATGATGGAATAAATGCTAAGGGAGTAATTGCTTTAGCAAAAGAAATATCAAAAAAACATGAAATTATAGTTGTTGCTCCTAGAGAGCAAAAAAGTGCTTCTAGTCATTCTATATCAATTCATAATCCTATTAAAATAAGAGAAGAAAAATTAGCTGGAAATTTTAAATCCTATAGCTTAGTAGGAACACCAGCTGACTGTACACAAGCAGGCTTATCTTTACTTGGAGAAAATATAGATTTAGTTATTTCAGGGATAAATAGAGGATTAAATTGTGGAACTGATATTTTATATTCAGGAACGGTATCAGCAGCAGTAGAGGGAGCAATATATAGCGTACCTTCAATTGCTATTTCTATGGATGTAGATTGGGATAGAGAAGATGAGGATTATTCTAAAGCTGCTAAATGGGTAAGTAAAATAGTAGATGTAGCAGAAAAAGATTATTTGAAAGATAATGTAGTTTTAAATGTTAATGTTCCTAATATAAATGAAGAAGATATTAAAGGATTAAAAGTTTGCAGATTAGGAAAGTCCACATACAAAACAAATTATATTTTATTAGAAGAAAACGAAGATAAAGTTTATATAACAAAAGGTACTAGAAATGATATTTTAGAAGATGATTCTGATTTATATTTCTTATCACAAGGTTATGTAACATTAACACCACTACATTTTGATTTTACAAACTTTAAAATATTAGATGAAGTAAAAGATATATTTGAAGATAAGGTGATGTAAGGGTGGAAGGAGAAAAAATAAAAGATATATTACTTCAAAGAAAGAATATGAAATTTAGATTAATTATTCAAGGAATTATCATAGGGTTAATTACAGGTGGAGTAATTGTATTAAATAGATTAGGAATAAATAAACTATATTCAGTTTTTATTAGATTTTATGCTTGGGGAAATAAAGGAGTAGTAAATGCTATTTTAGTAATGGTAGTGTTGGCTCTTATAGGATTGCTAGTAGGACTTATGGTTAAGAGAGAAGGTATGATTTCAGGTAGTGGTATTCCACAGGTAAAGGGTAGAGTTATAAATAAGCTTAAAATGAACTGGTTAAGAATATTAATTTACAAGTTTATAGGTGGATTATTAGCTCTATCAGCTGGTTTATCTCTTGGGAGAGAAGGTCCATCAGTACAAATTGGTGCTTCTATAGGAGAAGGAGTTGCAGAGAAAACATGTAAAAAAATGCCTGTTAAAAAAGAGTTTTTAATAACATCAGGGGCATCAGCAGGTCTTTCAGCTGCATTCAATTCACCTTTGTCAGGAATAATATTTGCATTAGAAGAAATTCATAGAAACTTTTCGCCATTAGTTTTATTATCAGCTATGGCTGCTGCAATAAGTGCAGATTTTATATCAAAAAACTTTTTAGGAATGGCGCCAGCATTAAATTTTAGTGAAATGAATGCAATCCCTTTAAAATATTATTGGATATTGATAATATTAGGAGTTTTAACAGGGATACTAGGTGTTTTATTTTCAAAAGGAATATATTTATTTCAAGATATTTATTCTAAGCTAAAAAAAGTGCCTCAAGAAGTTAAAGTTATGATACCTTTTGTAGTAACAGCTATTGTAGGATTAATAGCGCCTATGCTATTAGGTGGGGGACATGAACTTATATTAGAGTTAACCTCAGGAGAGCAGTCAATTTTATTTTTAATCATAATATATATTTTAAAATTTCTTTTGTTATTAGTTTGTTTTGGCTCAGGGGTACCAGGAGGTATATTTCTGCCTATGCTACTTCTAGGAGCAATAATAGGAGATGTTTTTGGAGTTCTATCAATAGAATTATTAGGTGTTAATAGTTCATTTATAATTAATTTTATAGCACTAGGTATGGCGGGATACTTTGTATCAGTAGTAAAAGTTCCAGTAACAGGAATAGTTCTTATAATGGAAATGACAGGTTCATTTAGCCATTTACTTTCATTATCAGTTGTAGTAATAATATCATTTATTACTTCAGAATTATTAAGGAATGAGCCGATATATGAAGTCTTATTAGAAAGGTTACTTAAGAGGCTTGGAGTAAGCAAAGAAGAAAATGATAATAAGAAGGCTATATTAGAGTTTGTAGTTGAAATGGAAAGTATAGTAGAAGGAAAATTTATAAGCGAAGTCGACTGGCCTAAGGATTGTTTACTTGTTTCTATAAAAAGAGGGGATAAAGAGATAATTCCTAGGGGGTCCGTAAAACTAATAAGTGGTGATTATATAGTAGTCTTAGTAAATATAGATAGGCGGGCTTCAGTGATAGAACAAATTAATGGTTTGACTTTAGTATAGAAAGAAAAGTGAATAGCGAAAAAATGAAAGAGTGAAAAAGTTGAGGAAAAAATCCTTGAAGGATTTTTGAATAGAAAGTGATTACAACTTATACATTTTAAGTTTTGCGTAGTAAAACAACCTCAGTTCTTTCATTTTTTCACTAATAAATTATTTTGCAATTCATTGATTTTTCTTATTTTCTCGAGCTTTTAGCAAGTCCTCCTTATTATTTTCAATATAACTCAAAATTGCTTCATTTATAGCTTTTGCAGAAGACTCTTGGCCTCGATTAGATTTTAAAAATCTTTCATCAGTGTAATTGCTTAAAAATCCAAGTTCTATTAAGACTGGAACACTTGAATTTAATTCTAAAACAGCAAGAGCATCATCTTTATTTTTATAAGTTTTTAATCCTCTATCATCTGTATATCTTAATTTTAATAGAGCATTTTGGATAGTTAGTGCTAAGTTTTTACTAGCTTCACTAGAAGGCTTATACCAAGATTCCAATCCCTTAGATTCTAAGTCATCATAATTACTATTACAATGTAGTGATATAAATAAATCTGCTTCAAATACTTCAGATATCTTAATTCTTTCTTTTAAACTATCATTAGCTGTTTCCAGCCAAGGAAGTGAGTCATTAGTTCTTGTGTAAACAACTTTTACTCCATTAGATTCTAATAATTGTCCAAGTTTAAGTGCTATATTTAACACTATATCTTTTTCAAGAACTCCGCTAGTACCTTTTGTCCCTGCATCCCAATCACCATGTCCTGGATCAATACAAACTATAAATTCATTTTCGGTAGAAGAAGAGGTTGTTACTTTTTTATTGATATAATTATTATTGTTGTTAATTTTACTATTTAATAATAAAATTAATGATAAGATACAAAAAGCACTTAATATAAGGGAAAGACGTAATATTAATTTTCTTTTTCTTTTTCGTTTATAGAGAAGTTTTCTTTTGTATGCGATATTGAACTTTTGATTTTCCATAATACATACCTCTTATTTAAGTATAGTAGTTTGTTTTTATAAGTTGCTTTTGATAAATTTTTTATTAAGTATAAAAGCTTTTCTTGGATAAGATTTATACAGCAACTTATATAATATTATTATACTTAACATAATAATAACTGTAAATAAATGGAAAGTCAATAAACGAAGTTTACTTGGTTGATAATATAAGAATATTAATATAAACTATATTATAAGGGAGGGAGTTTCATGCCAAAAATATTACAAAATCCAAGAGAAACAATATTAAGAGAAGCATATTCACTTTTAAAGGAGCAAGGATATAGTAAATTTAGTATGAGAGAACTAGCTAGTAGAAGTGGAATAGCTTTAGGGACAGTTTATAATTATTTTGAAAATAAAATGTCATTAGTTGGTGAAATATTTAATAATAGATGGATAGAAATATTAGGAGAATTAAAAGAAGTAAAAGAAAAAGAAATATCATTTGATGAAAAGTTAAAGTTAATATACTTAGGACTAGAAAAGTTTTTAATATATCATAAAGAAGTATTTTTTGAATTGACCAAAAGTGAAAAGCATGTAGAAAGTGAAAAGTCTCATGGGTGCAAGAGATATGATGTCTTAGATCCTTTGTATATAATTGTAGATGAAATAATAGATTTGCATAAAGCAAACAAGGATATAACTATCGATTTAGAAACGCGAAAATTAACTTCATTCTTAATAAGCAATATGATTACAATAACAATGAAAAATAAAGAATTTTCAATAGATGATTTAATTTACATAGTTACAAATAAATTATAAAAGGAGTAAGTTTGAAGTTATGAATTTATTAAATAAATTAGAACGAAGGTTTGGAAAGTTTTATATAAGAAACTTAATGCTTATTATTGTAATAGGAAATGCTTTTGTATTTGCACTTACAATGATGAATGGAGGAGACTCTACACTAATTAATAATATTGAATTGATTCCACAAAGAGTCATGCAGGGAGAAGTATGGAGACTTGTAACATTTATATTTGTTCCAGAAGCAAGTAGTATAATTTCTTTATTCTTTTCATTATATTTTTATTATTTAGCAGGAACAGGTCTTGAAAATGAGTGGGGCGGATTTAAACTAAATATATATTATTTAGTAGGTATGATTGCTACCATAGTAGTATCGCTTTTAACAGGACTTAAAGCTACAGGAACCTTTATTAATCTTTCTTTATTCTTAGCATTTGCTAGAATTTATCCTAATTTTCAAATATTGCTATTTTATATAATACCAATAAAAGTTAAATATCTGGCGATATTCAACTGGATTATAATAGGTTTTAACTTTATTACAGCAGGATCATTGAGTGGTATGATATTAGTATTAATTCCAGTTATTAATTACTTAATATTCTTTGGAAAAGATATAATAACTGGAACGAAAAGTGGAACAATAAATTATCATAGAAAACAAAAATTTAAATCGCAAGTAAAGCAAAGAGAAGTTCTTCATAAATGTGTAGTATGTGGAATAACTGAAAAAGATGATTCAAATATGGAATTTAGATATTGTTCAAAATGTTCAGGAAAGCAATGTTATTGTATAAACCATATAAGAGATCACGAGCATAAGTAAAATAGTTTAAAGGTAGAGGTATTTTAAGATACTTTTACCTTTTTTATTTATAAACTAAGATGTAATTGTTTTATTACCATTTAATTAACAATAATTATTAAATAATAGCAATAGTAATTATCAGTTAAATATAGTATAATATAAGTAATATAGATATTACAAATTAATTAGAAAAATTAATTTTTAAATAAACTAATTTTAAGTGATAGGAAGGAAAAGGCATGGAAAATAATGATTTTAAAAAAATATATGATAACCCTTTATATATAAGATATATAGAAAATCCAAGTGTAGAATTAATACTTGAAGCTGTTAAAAAGAATGGGTTAGCAATAAGATATATAGAAAATCCAACTAATGAAATGAAAGAAGCAGCAATTAAAAATAATCCACTTGCAGTTGAATATATAGAAGAGTTAAGTGAGGAAAATGCAATACTTGCAGTTAGATTATTGTGGAATTCACTTAAATATATAAAGAATCCTACTGAAAAGGTAAAATTTGAGGCGATTAATGCAAAGGGATGGGCTATTCAATTTATAGTCGATCCTAGTGAGGAAATGCAAATAAAAGCTGTATCTAAAGATTATGATGCAATAAAATATATAAAAAATCCTTCTGAGAAGGTTCAAATTGAAGCAATTAAAAAATATTGGGCAGCAATAAAATTTATAGATAATGCTAGTTTAGAAGCTAGAAGAGAAGCGATTAGAGGAAATGAAGAGGCAATTAACTATATCGATTTTAATTTAGATGAATTAAGAATATTAATTGGAGATAATATAAAAATTGTAAAATATGTTTATGATTCTATAGATGTGGATTTTGTAGTTAATGTTGTAATAGATAAAGTAAAGGAAGACCTTATAGATGAAAAGTATATAAAAGACTTTTTAGAACTTGAAATTTTAGAAATGGACAAAGTTAATTTCATAAGAGAATATGGAAGCAAAAAGGCTAAAATTTTATTAGTAGATTATAAACTTTCAAGATAAGGCAAAAAGAGGTGATAATATGAAATTTTCAGAAGCTATAAGTACTATAGAATTAGTTTTAGAATCAGGAAGTGTACCATTAATAATAGGAGAAGCTGGTATAGGTAAAACTTCATTAGTAAAAAGAATATGTAAAAGTGATAATTATTATTTAGTTAATATAGATGCTAACCTTTTAAAAGAAGGTGAAATAGGCGGATTACCAGTAGTTGAAAATGGAAGAACAAAATATGCAACTCATTATAAGCTTATTGAAATGGAAGAAGCTATAGAAAATAAAAATTATGATGGGGTATTATTATTTATAGATGAGTTAAATAGATGCGAGCATGCTGTTCAACAAGAGCTTATGAATTTAATTTTAAATAGAGAAATAAACGGATATAAGTTAGAACATAATGTTAAGATAGTGGCTGCTATGAATCCTTCCAATAAATATGATGGTTTTGAAGACAGTGACTATCAAGTTGTTGATATGGATAAAGCTCAAGAAGATAGATTTGTATGGATAGAATTAGACTCTGATATAAAGGAATGGATTAAATGGGCTATGAGTGATGATGGGAACATTCATGATCATATAATTGAGTTTTTATCAACATTCCCAGAATATTTAAACACTCCAAATTCTAAAGAAACTATAAAAGCAACTCCAAGAAGTTGGGAAAGAGTTGCCAAAGCATATAATATTTATGTGAAAAACGTTAATAACTACTCAGTGGATATATTTTATAATGTTGTAAAAGGTAATTTAGGAATAAGCATTGCAACAGATTTTATCAATTACATTAAGAATATAAAAAATCCACTAATTAAACCAGAAGATTTATTTTCATACATTATTTTACCTATAGAATTAAAAGATGAAATAAGAAAAGAAAGTCATTCAAGATTATATATTTTAGCTAAGAATTCCTTAAGATACTTAGAAGAAAATAATACAGAAAATAATAGAAAGCTTTTTGGAAATCTATTAACTTGTTATCCAAGAGATTTAAGGCTTGGTATAATGAAGGAAGTTAAGAGTGATTCTAGTGAAGCTTTATATTATGATTTATTAAATGAAGATACATTCTTAGATGCATTCTTTAATATTTTTGAATAAGGAATGATGATATATGTTATTTGAAGATAAGCGTAATAGTTTATTAAAGCAAGCTTTAGATATAAAGGAAAATGCTAGGATAGATAGTAATTTTGAAAGAGAATTTTTTTCTTTAGTAGAATCAGTTGTTATAGGAATGTTAGAAGGTGAAGATAGTTTTTTTGGACAATTCTTAGTAAAAATAGAAAGAAGTATAAGGTTTAATATAACATGGCCTTTAGCTACTATTCCAAAGATGCAGGGATTTAAAATGTATTTTAATCCAATATTATTTTTGATGTTTGATAAAAAGGAAATGCAGGCTCTTTTTAAACATGAAATATATCATATAATGTATGGTCATCATCAAAGAGAAAGAGATCTAAAAAATAAATATACAACTACAGCTGTTAATTTAGCATTAGATATCTCTATAAATCAATTTATAAAGAATTTACCGACAGATAGCTTTAAAATTGAAACGGTGAATAGAGAATATAATTTAAGTCTTAAAGAAGATAATGCAATTGAAGTATATGCCGAAAAAATTGAAGAAGCAATAAAGTCAAAGTTATCTAAAAGTATGAAGAGTGAAAAAAGTGATGTTATAGGAGAAATTATAGATATTTCAAAAGCACATGATGTTTGGGAAGAAAGTACTTTAAATTACGATTCAATAAAGGATATGACTAAGAAGGTAGCAATAAGCTCTTTTAGAGGTAAAGCGCCGAAAGATATAGAAGCAATTATTAAATCATATACAGAAAAAGCAGAAATATCATGGCAACAATTATTAAAAAACTTGATACCGTCTCTTAGAGCTGGAGAAAAGAAGACTATAACAAGAAGAAATAGAAGACAACCAGAAAGATTAGATATAAGAGGAACACTTCCTAATAGTATTCCAGAGGTTATAGTCGCAATAGATATTAGTGCATCTATGAGTGAAGAAGAAGTTTATAAAATAATGATTGAAATATTAGAAATAACTAGGACTAGAACTAATAAAATTACTGTAATAGAATGTGATAATGAAATTAGACGTGTTTATGAAATAAAATCTAAAAATGAGATTAAAAAAAGGGTATCTAATATTGGATCAACTAGATTTTCACCGGTATTTAAATATATAAGAGATAATAAATTGCGAAATCATGTACTTATATATTTTACTGATGGAGTAGGTGAGAAGGAACTAGAAATCACGCCCTTAAATCCAAACACAATTTGGGTGTTAACAGGAGATGAAGAATTATCTTTAACAAATCCTTATGGAAAAATAAAAAGAATAGAAGGTAAAGTAGAAAAAGGTGAAGGTGGTACTACTGGATTAGAAATGATTAAGGAGTATCAACAAGAACATGGAAGATACTTTTAAGTGAAGAAATGAAATGTAAAGTGAAAAATTGTGGAAAATGAAAACGGATTTCCTCAAGTTTTTCATTTTACATTATTTTGCTTGGCAAAATACTCCCAATACTGGTATTAGGCGATAATTTATGATATAATAAAAAATTGTGGGGGTGCATTATGAAATCTTATAAAATAAGTAAAAATAATAGTATTCTTTTAATAATAATTGTATTGGTTATAAGTCTTTCCATAAACGTTTACACGTCGGTAATGAATTCACGTTATAAAATATTAATAGGAAAAGAAAATTATAAAAGTGTTGAAGAAATAAGAAGTAGAAATGAAGGTATATTGAATACTTTAAATCAATGCATTAAAGCAGGTAGTATTAATAATGAGGAGTTACTTACATTATATAAGAGTTATAGTTCAATATCAGAAGAGTTTACAAATTTATGGGCAAACTATAGAGATTATGGAAAAGAAGAAATTATATCTATAAATAAAAAAACAAAGATATCAAAAGAGATGCCTAATGAAGTTTATCTTAGAATTGAAAGTTTATTATTCGAATACTTAAATTTTGAAATGAAAAATCGTAATGAAAAGGTTATTCTAGAAGATGGAACATTAGATAATTTTAAAGCTATGAGTAGTATGACTAATCAATTAGATGAGTTTTTTAAAGATTTTAACGAAAATAAATTTAAAAATGTAGATGAAAAAGATAAAGAGCTACTTACAATTAAGAAGAATTACTGGATAGATGTTTTAGAAGGTATAAATTCTATAATGGATCAATATTTAAATTATGAATTTACTATAAAGAATTAATATTGAAATACTCTAGAGATAGAGTGTTTTTTTCTTTTAATAAATAGATTAGTAGATATAAAAGTTAATAAATTATTTAATAAATGTAAATAATATTTTTGCTTATTATAGTGAAGTTATTAATAATAAAATTAATAAGATTTCTTATTTTAACTAAATTTTAAGTTTATAATACAGAATATATGATATATTTATAATATAAGAAATAATAAGTAGTATTAGTTAATATAAATTCCTAATATTTAAGCCACATTTAGTTATAGTAGAAATATAATATAAAATGACTATTATAAGATGGAATACATATATTATGACTATACGATTTTTAGGAGGTTTAATATGAATTTAAATAGAAATGATCAATGTTGGTGCGGAAGTGGTAAAAAATACAAGAAGTGTCATATTGAATTTGATGAAAAACTAGAAAGTTTAAAATTAAAAGGCTATGAAGTCCCAACTAGAAATTTAATTAAAAATAAAGAACAAATAGAAGGAATTAAAGAAAGTGCTAAAATTAATAATGCAGTATTAGATTTAGTTCAAGAAAAAATCAAGGTTGGGATGACTACAGAAGAAATAAATAAAATAGTTCATGAACTTACTGTTAATAGTGGGGCAATACCGGCACCGTTAAACTATGGGGGATTTCCAAAGAGTGTTTGTATATCTATTAATGATGTTGTATGTCATGGTATTCCAAGTGAAGATACTGTTTTAAAAGATGGGGATATAGTTAATGTAGATGTATCGACTATTTATAACGGATATTATTCTGATGCCTCTAGGATGTATATGATAGGTAATGTGACTGAAGAGGATGCAAAGCTTGTTAGAGTTACTAAGGAATGCTTAGATAAGGGGTTTGAAGCGGTTAAGCCATGGGGATTCCTAGGTGATATAGGAGCTGTGATACAAGAACATGCAGAAGCAAATGGTTTTTCAGTAGTAAGAGCTTTTGGTGGTCATGGAGTAGGCATAGAATTTCATGAAGAGCCTTTTGTAGCTCATTATGGCAAAAGAGGAGAAGGAATGGTTTTAGTACCAGGAATGATATTTACAATAGAGCCTATGATAAATGAAGGTACTTACGAAGTTTTTGTAGATGAAGATGATGAATGGACAGTTTTAACAGAGGATGGTGGATATTCTGCACAATGGGAATATACTGTATTAGTAACAGAGGATGGCGCAGAAATAATAGCTTGGTAATAAGGGAATAGAAAAAGCTGTATCAAATAATGATACAGCTTTCTTTATGTTAAAGCATAACAATTTTAAAAATTAAATTAGTGACATCCGCCACCACAAGATCCACATCCGCCTTCAACTTCGATAACTGGCTTAAGAGACAATCCTCTTCCTTCATTTTCGTCAGTTGAAAGTAATTTGAAGCCGCCGAATTCATCAACTAGCTTTTCTTCTACTACGAAAGTAATGTCGTTAACTTTGTGAGTAATGTCTCCTTCTTTTGCTTCATCAACAGATATATTGAAAGCAGGACCACTACATCCAAATCCAGCTAAGTTAATTCTTATACTGTAGTTATCAACTTCATTTTCATCTAAAAATGATTTGAATTCTTTGTATGCTTCTTCACTTATTATTATTTTATCCATATTATTCACCTTCTATTATTAAATGATAATTTATATCACTAGTATAACATAGTATAATTAAATATCAAGGGTTTTTTTTATGCAATATATAGTAAATTTTAATAAATAGTTATTGTCATTACTATATATTGTAAATATAATAATTATTATAAATAATAAAATTACTATAAATTACTATGAATAGTTAGTATTTTATAAATTATATAATTA
>NZ_JAGHFX010000089.1 GCF_017888565.1 Clostridium sp. | reverse complement strand
TTGCATTTATTTTAAATTCTGCACTATAAGCTTTGTGCTTTATTGACATAAAAAATCACCCCATTATGTAGATTGTACACGACCTTTTATTGACTGTCTACATAATGGGGGTAAGACCATTTCGCGACCCCCTTTATACTTATATTTTATTTTTTTCTAAAGGGTATAAAGAAACGTTATATCCTATGCAGTCATTGATTTTAATTAATCAATATAGATTTTAAATAGGATTTTTTACGAATAATTACAGTTAAAAATTGACAAACTTACGGACAAGGGATAAAATTATAATAACTTTTTAGGTTGTGTGGAAAAATATAATAAAAATGGGAGTTGAATATTAATGAAAGCTATATTAACAGTAATAGGAAAAGATAAAGTGGGAATAGTTGCAGGAGTTAGTAACGAATTATTAAGATTAAACATAAACATCTTAGATGTTAATCAAACTATAATGGATAAATACTTTACAATGATAATGATGCTAGACTTAAAAGAAGCTAACTCTACCTTTGATGATATTAAAAGTGCATTAGTAACAAAAGGTGAGGAGCTTGGAGTAGAGGTTAAAATTCAAAGAGAAGAAATATTTAATTCAATGCACACTTTATAATTGGAGGGTAAAGATGAACAGTAATAATATATTAGAAACCATAAAGATGATAGAAGAAGAAAAACTTGACATAAGAACTATAACTATGGGAATTTCACTATTAGACTGTATAGATTCAGATGGCGATAAGGCAAGAGAAAAAATATACAATAAAATAGTTAGTAGTGCTAAAGATTTAGTTAAAGTAGGTAAAGAAATAGAAAATGAATTTGGAATTCCAATAGTAAATAAAAGAATATCAGTAACCCCTATATCAATAATTGCAGGAGCTACAGATGAGAAAGACTATGTTAAGTTTGCGCAAACTTTAGATAAAGCAGCAGAAACTTTAGGAGTAGACTTTATAGGTGGTTTTTCAGCTTTAGTACAAAAGGGATATACAAAGGGAGATAAAATATTAATAAATTCAATACCAGAAGCATTAGCTAAAACTAGTAAGGTATGTTCATCTGTAAATGTAGGTTCAACTAGAGCAGGAATAAATATGGATGCAGTTAGAGAAATGGGCGAAGTAATTAAAAAAACTGCTGAATATACAAAGGATACAAAGGGATTTGGTTGTGCTAAGCTTGTTGTGTTTTGTAATGCGGTTGAGGATAATCCTTTTATGGCAGGGGCCTTTCATGGCGTTGGAGAAGCAGATAAAGTTATAAGCGTTGGGGTTAGTGGGCCTGGTGTTGTACAAAGAGCTTTAGAAAAAGTTAAAGGGGAATCTTTTGATGTAGTTGCAGAAACTATAAAGAAAACTGCATTTAAGATTACAAGAATGGGGCAATTAGTTGCAAAAGAAGCTTCAGAAAGATTAGGAGTTCCATTTGGGATAGTAGATTTGTCGTTAGCTCCAACTCCAGCAGTAGGGGATTCTGTTGCGCATATATTAGAAGAAATGGGACTTGAAGTAGTTGGAACTCATGGGACAACAGCAGCTCTTGCATTATTAAATGATGCTGTTAAAAAAGGTGGAGTTATGGCATGTAGTCATGTAGGAGGATTAAGCGGAGCATTTATACCAGTTTCAGAAGATGCAGGAATGATTGATGCTGTATTAAATGGATCGTTAAACTTAGAAAAACTAGAAGCTATGACTGCTATATGTTCAGTAGGGTTAGATATGATTGCTGTTCCAGGAGATACCCCAGCCGAAACAATAGCAGCTATGATTGCAGATGAATCAGCTATAGGAATGATTAATAACAAAACTACAGCTGTAAGAGTAATACCAGCTCCAGGATGCAATGTAGGCGATTTGGTTGAGTTTGGAGGATTACTAGGAACAGCTCCAGTAATGCCTGTAAATAAATATTCCTCTTCATTATTTATACAAAGAGGTGGAAGAATACCTGCACCAATTCATTCATTTAAAAATTAAATAAATATAGAATTCATGTTTTTATGTTTTACTTAGATGATATTATCAAATATTATACTATTATTTTATAAATCATTAATAAAAACATGTATTTAAGGACAATTATGACTTACAGTATAATTGTCCATTTTTATTAAGTAAAATTGTATATAATTTTAGTGAAGAGATATAATTTATATAAGATTTGATTATAAATTATTAAATTTATAATAAAGTGATTTGTGAGGGGGAGAGTATATGAAAAATATTAAGTTTTTATCAAAGCAAGGAAATAGTGCGAAACCAAATGAAGATAAGATTACCGTACTTGATAACGCTGCTTGGGTATTAGATGGAGCAACAGGATTAACTGGAAAAAGAATTACTGAAAAAGAAACGGATGCATTATGGTACGTTGAAGAATTAGATGAGTATTTAAGAAAATATATAAATAATTCAGATGATATTAAAGAAATAATAAAGAATGCAGTTAAAGAAGTCAAAGAAAAGTATTCTAAATATGATGGATTTAATGATTTAGGGGAAATTGATTATCCTTGTGCAGCCTTAGCTTTAGTAAGATTTAATAGTAAAGAATTGGAGTATTATGTAATTGGTGATTGTACATTAATTTATTCTCCAAAAGGTGAATTAATAAAAGAAGTCACTAATAAAAGACTTATAGCATTAGAAGAAGAGATTTTAGAAAAAATGTGTGAGGTAAGTAAAGTAAATAATATCTCTGTGTTAGATGCAAGAAGATTTTGCAATGATGAAGTTATAAGTGTAAGAAAATTAAAAAATAAATCAAATGGATATTGGATATTGGAGTTTAACGAAGAT
The DNA here is from genome assembly GCF_017888565.1 of Clostridium sp. Classification (GTDB taxonomy): domain Bacteria; phylum Bacillota; class Clostridia; order Clostridiales; family Clostridiaceae; genus Clostridium. The sequence continues at coordinate 59,672 of NZ_JAGHFX010000089.1, read as the reverse complement.
GCAGTAGATAAAGGTCTATACAATAAAGTTTCTATGAATGATGAAATTAGTATTTGTATTACTTCAGATGGATTTTCACAATTTTATGATACATTCAATTTAACAAAAGATTATGAGGAATTTATAAACTTAGTAAAAGAAAGCAATATTTATGACATATTTAATGTTTTATATGAGGAGCAAGAGAAGGATAGTGTCTGTAATAATTATCCAAGATTAAAGAAAAGAGATGATACAAGTATAGTATATTTTGAAGTATAAATTTACAAATTGGATAAATACGGTGTATAATTTAAATAGAATAATCAGCAAGAGAGAAGGCACATATAATGCTTTCTCTTTTATTTTAGGGGGAAATTATGAGGTGTGTTGTAATACATGGAAGTCCAAGAAGAGGTAATACTTGGAATGTGTTAAATATTGCAAAAGAGGAAATGAAAAAACATGGTGAAATTGAATTTATAGATATTGAATTACGTAAGGAAAATATACCTTATTGTAATGGATGTTTTTTATGTATTTATAAAGGTGAAGATAAATGTCCACACAATGAAAAGATGAGTTATATAGTAAATGAAATTGAAAATGCAGATGCTGTTATAGTTACTTCACCAGTTTATTCAATGCAAGTTAGTGGGCTTTTAAAAACGTTTATAGACCATATGTCTTATAACTTTCATAGGCCAAAATTTTTTGCAAAAAAAGCATTAGTAATTACTACTACTGCAGGGGCAGGTCATACATCTTCAGCAAAGTATATTAGTGACGTTTTATATTATTGGGGATTTAATTTTGTGGAAATGATACCAATAGCATATAGAGCGATAGAATTAAGTGACAAAAATGTGGAAAAAATAAAATATAAATCAGCTAAGTTTGGGAAAGATTTAATATCTAAAAAAATACACAAACCACAAATAAAATCTATCTTTATGTATAATTTATGGAGAAAATCAGGAGAGATACCTTTTAAAGAAGGAGATGCAGATTATAGATATTGGAAGGATTCTGGACTTGCAAAATTTGTTTATCATCCAGATATTAAAATTGGAGTTATAAAAAGAGTAATAGGTAATGCTACTTATAAATTGATGGGGGGCAAAGTTAAAAGTTAATAAATATGCAGTTAAATATATATTAGATATTAATTAAATAACAGCTAAAGCAATTTTGCTTTAGCTGTTATTCTGTTTCTTTATCAGATGATGGTAAAGAAATATAAGCTTTAACTGTTTCTAGAACTGAATCCTCTCCAACATAAACTATTATATCTTGTGAATGTATTTTAAAGTATGGTCCTGGTGATAAGAATAAATCTCCATCTCTCTTAACAGCAATTATAGTAGCTTTTGTATTATGCCAAAAGTCGAGTTCACCAATACTTTTATCTACAGCTATACTATTTTCTTCTACTATACTTTCAAAGGGAATAATAGAACCAACATTTCTTAGCTGAGTAGCAAATTCAATTATTGCATTAATATTTTTTTCAAGCTTATTATCGATATCTTTCCTTTTTTTTATTAAGTCAAAAGTGTCGCTATTTAAATGAGTAAAATCTGATTTTGTTTTAAATTTATTTAAAAACTCTTTTGCATAAGTCTTGTTATTTATTATAATTCCACTTTTTTCATTAATAGTAACAACATTCATATCTTTTAATAAGGCTAAAGATCTTCTAATAGTCTCTGGAGATACATTATATATACTAACTAAAGTTGTTCTTCCTGTAATCTTACTTCCTTCCAAAAATTCATTATTTATTATTCTATGAGCTATATCAATAGCTATTTTTATATAGTTGGGTGTTTTAGTTTGCTTAGACAATATTAACATCTCCTTTACGTAAAGATTCTAACACACAATATTGGAAAGTAAAATACTTATTGAAATTTATAATTTATAAATGGGAAATAAAAGGAATAAATGCTTTGGGTATAGTAAATAATTGGAATATATAGGATTTTATGATTTTAACAGCTAATAATTTTTACTTAATTAGTTTATATACTATAATAATTGAATTTATAATTTAGTTAGCCTATAATTAAGGCATTAGTTGAATTTTGAGGTAAAAATATGAATAAAGATTTGAAATTGGAACAAGAAATATTAAAGGAAAAAAGGAAAAAGATAGATAATGAGCTTTTAGAGAAAAAAAAGAGTTATGAAGGTATAGAAACTAAGCTAAGAGCCTTAACAAAGGAATCAAAAGGAAATTATAACGAGGAAAAAGAAACTACAGAAAAAATATATTCTGTATTAAGAAAAGATATAAAAAATTATGAGGAGGCTATAAAGGTTCCTTATTTCGGCAGAGTTGATTTTAGAGAATTAAGAGGGCAGGATGAAAGTATATATATAGGTAAACAATCAGTAAGTTCAACTTTAGATGGAGAAGAAATAGTAGTAGATTGGAGAACTCCAGTAGCTGATTTATATTATAGTGGAACTGGGGGATACGCATATTATAAATCGCCAGTAGGAATAATAGAAGGAAATCTAGCACTAAAAAGAAAATTTTTATTTAAAGAAGATTCACTAAAAGAGATATTCGATGAAGGTATAAATGAAATTATAATAAAAACTAGCGATGAAGGAAATGACTTAGTTGATGAATTTTTAAAAATAAATCTTGAGGAAAGTAGAGGGAAAAAATTAAAAGAAGTAGTAGCAACTATTCAAAAAGAACAAAATGATATTATAAGATGGCCCAAAAATCTACCTATTATAGTTCAGGGGTCAGCTGGTTCAGGAAAAACTACTATAGCTTTACATAGATTGGCATATTTGATTTATAGATACTCAGAAACTATGAATGGAAAAGATATTTTAGTTCTAGCTCCCAATAAGTTGTTTTTGGATTATATTTCAGAGATATTACCGAATTTAGGTGTTGATGAAGTAAAGCAAACTACTTTTCAAGATTTGGTACTTAAGTATTTAAAAGTTAAAAGTAAGGTAAAGGGAAAAGATGAAAAACTTAAGGAATTAATTGAGTCTATAGATGCAGAAAAATGTAAGTTAATAATAAATTCATCTAAAATAAAGGGAACATTAACCTTTAAATCTATTATAGATAGATACATTACATTACTAGAAAGCGATTCTGTTGATATAACAGATATAATGATTGGAAATTATGTATTGTTTAACAAAAGGGAAATAATGAGACTTTATCTTAAGGACTTGAAAAATTATCCAATAAATAAAAGAAAAGATGAAATAAAAAGATATCTAGGATTAAAGCTCAAAGAGAGAATAGAAATTCTTTGTCTGCAAGTAGATTTAGAATGGGATATAAAGATTAAAGAAATAAAAAATAAACAAGAGGATTGTGGAGATAGGAGAAAGCAATTAATAGAAATTTATTCAGAAAGAGATGAAATTAAAAATAATATAAAAAATAATTCAAAGAAAGAAATGAATGAGTACTTTAAAAGCTGGAGAGGAATAACCTCTAAGGATATATATGTGGATTTATTTAAAAATGAAGAGTTTTTTGAGCTTGCAACTTTAAATAAAATACCAAAAGAACTATCACAATTTATGAAAGAAGAAATAATTTCAAGTTATACTAAGGGAGTTATAGATGAAGATGATTTAGCACCACTTCTATATATTAATATTCTTTTAGAAGGTGTTGAAGAAAAAGAAAAATACTCACATATAGTAGTAGATGAAGCACAAGATTATAATCCATTCCAAATTTATTTAATAAATAGATTAACAAAAGGGAATTCCCTTACCTTAGTTGGAGATATCGCTCAGGGAATATATTATTATAAAGGCATAAAAAATTGGAGTGATATAGTAGAAAAAGTTTTTTACGGTAAGGCGACATATATGCAACTTACTCAAAGCTATAGATCTACAGTTGAGATTATAGATTTTGCTAATGGGGCATTAGAATCGCAAGGGTTAGATTTAAAAAGAGCAAAACCTGTATTAAGACATGGAGAATCTCCTAAAATAATAAAATGTAATAATAGTAAAGATGCAATAAAAAATATAAACAGTATAATTACTGAAGTTATGAATAAAGGTAAAAGTAGTATAGCAATAATAACAAAAGGTATAGAAGAAGGTAAAATTTTAGAAAAACTTATAAAAAAGAATTCCCCGTTTAAAGCAACATTAATAAAAGGAAATGAAAAAGAGCATAATGATGATATATTGATAATACCATCTTATTTAACAAAGGGATTAGAATTTGATGCAACTATTATTTATAATCCGAGTGAGTCTAACTTTAAAAATACCTTATTAGATCAAAGGCTTTTATATGTATCATTAACAAGAGCATTACACTACGAATATATTATAGAAGTTGATAATATAACAGATATGATAAAATTGTAAAAAAAATTATAGAATAATTAAAATATATATAATAAATATATAAAAAAAGTCGAATTTCATAATTGTTTGACAAATATATTTATGGTAAAATATTACTAGAGTATTTAGATAAGAAAGATTAAAGTTGGAGGTAGGGATATGTTACAGGAAATGCTAAAAGATAATATATATTGGATAGGGGTTAAAGACCCAGATTTAAAAATATTTGATATAATAATGGAAACAAAAAAAGGAACAACCTATAACTCTTACGTAATAAATGACGAGAAAGTAGCAGTAGTTGATACTGTTAAAACAGGATTTTATAATGAGTTTAAAAATAATTTAAAAGAAGTAATTGGTGATAAAAAGGTAGATTATGTAATAGTTCAGCATACAGAATTAGATCATAGTGGATCTCTTATAAGATTAATTGAAGATTATCCAGAAATAAAAGTAGTTGCATCTAAAGCTGCATTAAATTACTTGAAAAATATATTGAATAGAGATTTTAATGCTGTAGAAGCTAAGGAAGAAATTTTACTTGGTAAAACAAGTCTTAAATTTATAAGTGCACCTAATTTACACTGGCCAGATACTATTTTCACATATGTAAAAGAAAGAAACTTATTATTTACATGTGATTTTACTGGATCTCATTATTGTCCAGAAGGCGGTATTACAGAAAGCTTAAATCAAGATTATTTTGTGGAAATGGAATACTATTTTAATTGCATAATGGGACCGTTTAAGAAATTTGTATTAATGGGCTTAGAAAAGATAAAAGATTTAAATATAGAATGTATTGCACCTAGCCATGGACCAGTTCATGTTGTTAATATAGATAATATTTTAAATTTATATAAAGAATGGGCAACGGAAGTAGAAGTAGATAAAAATAAAGTGGAAATATTCTATATTTCTGCATATGGTAATACTGAAAATATGGCTAACTTTATGAAGGAGAAGCTAGAAGAAAAGGGATTTGACGCAGATGTAACAGAAATAACCACTATTCCTTTAGAAGAGAGTATAGCAAAGATAGAAAGAGCAAGAGGATTTATGGTTGGATCTCCAACAATAAATCAAGATGCAGTTAAACCCTCTTGGGATTTATTATCTTTAGTTAATCCTATAATAAATAGAGGAAAGCCAGCATTAGCATTTGGATCTTATGGATGGAGCGGAGAAGGAGTAAGAATGCTAACATCAAGACTAAAAGATTTAAAACTTAAAGTAGTTGATCCAGGATTATCATTCTGCTTTGTTCCATCAGAACAAGACTATAAAAATGCAGAAGAAATAGTAAATAAGTTTATAGAACTAATGTAATTATAAAAAATTAATAAATAAAAAAACCTGTGAATAAAAAATCACAGGTTTTTTATTATTTTACGATTAAATATTACTAAAGATATATAATTACAAGGAAAAAGTGTTGGTGATGAAAATTCTCATATATATAATCCAATATAGATAAAAAATAATTAAATTAAAAAAATTTATTCCCTAAACAAGCATCTTAAGAATATCTATATAGTAAATACTAAAAAAAGGGGGGAAACTGCTTCTTAATAATTGCTAAAGCAATTTTAAAGTGGGAAATATATGAGAAAAGAGTTAACTTCACAAGAAGTAAAATTTAATTTTAAATTTAAAGAAAGTGATTTGGAAGGCAGTGTAACAAAAATTCCTGAAATAGATAGTGAGTATGAAAAGATTGGAAGAGCTCTTAATATAAATAAAGAAGGCTATAATCTTTATTTAATTGATTCATTTTCTAAGGAAAAATTAAGGAAGCTGCAAGATTATATAGAGGAGCAGTATAAATATCTGGAACCTCCAAAAGACATTTGCTATGTTTCATTAGAGGATGATAAGAAGCCAGAAGTATTATTTGTTAGCAATGGTAATGGTAAAAAGCTGAAGGACGCAGTTGAAGAAATAAGAAATAATTATATAGAAATAGTAGAGGAGTTCTATAATGCTTCATCTGAAGATGAAAAGGATGAACTTATAGAAGAAATACAAAGTAAGAGAAATGATTATATAAGCGAATTGATGGAAATGGCGAAGAAGGAAGATTTTGAAGTAAAAGTTACTAATAAAGGTTTTGCTTTTATTCCATTAATAAGTGGTAAAGTAATTAGCGAAAGAGAATATGATAATTTAGAAAAAAATAAGAAAGAAGCTATTGTGGCAAAAGCATCTATTTTAAAGAAAAAAGCAGAAGTAGTTTTAGGAAAACTAAAAGAAATAGAAACTAAGTCAATAAAAAAGTTAAAAGAAATATATAGTGATTTTCTAACAAATGAAATGGAAGGATATAAGGATGAAGTTTTACTTGAGTTTATAAATGATGATGCAGCTTATGAATATTTAGAAAAATTATTTATATCAATTGAAAAAGAAATTATAAGTTGCTATACAATGGATATTGAAGAAGATGAAGAACAACTTTATCAAGTTATAAATAAGTATGGTATACATTTACTTGTTGACAATAGTTTAAGAGATACACCACCTGTTATTTATGAAGAGGACCCAAATCTAAATAATTTAATGGGTTTTATAGAGTATGAAAATCATAATGGTGTATATACGACGGATATATCATTAATAAACTCAGGAACTTTACTAAAAGCAAATGGGGGATGTTTAATTGTTAGAATAAATTCACTTGCTAATAATTCATATTCTTATTATCATTTGAAAAAAGCTCTTATAACTAACAAATTAACATATGATATTTCAAAATCATATGTTGAAGTAATTTCAATAAGTGGATTAAAGCCACAACCAATACCTATAAATGTAAAAGTAATTTTAATAGGAGATCAAGAGACTTACGATACACTATACACTTTAGATGAAGATTTCAGAAAGCTATTTCCACTAAGGGCTGAGTTTAATCCTATTGTAGAAACTAATGATAATGTTACAGCTTATATAAATAAGGCTATAAAAGATAAGGTAAAGAGTAATAATCTTATGCCTATTACAGAGGATGGAGTAAATGAAATCATTAAATATTTATCAAGATCTGCAAATAGTAAGACAAAAATAAATATAGATACTACGGAAATAGAAAAATTAATGATTTTGGCTAATGATAATGCAAAAAAGAGAAATTCATTAATGATAAAATCTAAAGATATAATAGATATTGCATATGTTAAAGAAAGAATAGAAAATGAATATGATAAACTTTATAAAGAAAGTAAAATCTTAATATCTGTTATAGGAAAAAAAGTAGGAGTTATAAATGCACTAGCAGTTTTAGATACTGGATATCATTCTTTTGGAAAGCCTATGAGAATAACGTGCGTATCTCATAAAGGATCAGGAAGAATAATAGATATTCATAAGGAAAGTAGACTAAGTGGAAAAATACATGAAAAATCAATAAATATATTAAAGGGATTATTGAATAATATAATTAATCCATATGAAGAAATACCGGTAGATTTCTATTTGAGTTTTGAACAAATTTATGGGTTACTTGATGGAGATAGTGCATCAGTAGCAGAGATGATATGTATTTTATCTTCATTAAGCAAAAGACCTATAAAGCAAACAATTGCAGTAACTGGATCTATAAATCAATTAGGTGAGGTGCAAGCAATAGGAGGTGTTAATGAAAAAATTGAAGGTTTCTATAGAGTATGTGATTTCTTAGATATAGTTAAAAATAAAGGAGTCTTAATTCCTTCTTCAAATAAGGATGAGTTAATATTAATACCAGAAATTGAAAAGTCTATAGAAAACGGGGATTTTCATATATATACTATGGATAATCTAGATGATGCAATAGAAACTTTAATATTAGAAGAGGGAGAATCTTTAGAAGATTTTTATACAGCCCTAAAATCAGAAATAAAAAAATATAAAAAGGTTATGGGAAAAAAAGAAGATTAATATATAAAAAGAATTAATATGTATATGCGTATTAATTCTTTTTATATAAAAAAAGTGTAAAAATTTAAAGTTTTGAAATTATGAGTATATAATTTTTTTTATTACTTTAACATCTAAAAAGAGACTGGGTTCATAATATCTTTATATAGATCACATTAACTTATAGAATTTGTATTATATAATAAATTAAATGTACTGATTTTTCATTAAATTAAATATAATAAGATAAAAAGTTATTATTTTATTTGACTATGAATAAAATAGTATGTTAAAATTATGGAAAAAGAAGGAAAATATTTGAAATAACTATTGAGGAGGTGAGTACTCTAAAGGAAGACTTTAGAGTAGTTTGTATGTATCTAAAATTCGATAAAAAAGAAGACAAACTAGTTGTTAGCTTAATGGGTGAATTAGACCATCATAGTGCTGAAGAGGTAAGAGTTAAAATAGATGATAGGATAGATAGGGATAACATAAAAAAAGTTATATTAAACTTTAATGGAGTAACATTTATGGATAGCTCTGGAATAGGTGTAGTAATAGGAAGATTCAAGAAAATGCAAAACAGGGATGGAAAACTTTGTGTAGCAGAGATAAATAGAACTGTTAATAAAGTTTTTGAAATATCAGGTATGTATAAAATTATTGATGTATATAGCAGTATAGATGAAGCTGTAGTCAATATTTAATGGAGGGGTTTAAAATGGTAGATAATAAAGTGAGTATAGAATTAATGAGTAAATCCCAAAACGAAGGGTTTGCAAGGGTTGCAGTTGCTGCATTTGTATCTCAATTAGACCCAACAGTAGAAGAACTAACAGATGTAAAGACAGCAGTATCAGAAGCTGTAACAAATTCTATAATACATGGTTATGAAAACAAAAAAGAGGGTATAATCAAAATAGAAGCTATTATAAGTGGAGGTGAAATAACTATAAGTATTGAAGATTTTGGTAGAGGAATTACAAATGTTGAACAAGCAATGGAACCATTATATACTTCAAAGCCAGAGCTAGAAAGATCAGGGATGGGATTTACAGTTATGGAGACATTTATGGATAGCTTAGAAGTAAAGAGCGAAGAAGGAAAAGGAACTAAAGTTGTAATGAAGAAGAAATTCAACACAGTAAGTTAGGTGAAGTATATGGAAAATGGAAGTGTAAGAAAAGAGGCGTATAATTATGAAGAAAATTCACAATTAATACCTCTAGCCAAAGCAGGTAATCAAGATGCTATGAATAAAGTCATTGAAATGAATTTACCTCTTGTATCATCCATTAGTAAAAAATTCCTTAATAGGGGGTATGATTACGAAGACATATTTCAAATAGGCTCTATAGGTTTAGTTAAAGCTATAAATAATTTCGATGATAAATTTAATGTAAAGTTTTCTACCTATGCAGTTCCTATGATAATAGGAGAAATAAAGAGGTTTATTAGAGATGACGGAATAATAAAGGTAAGTAGAAATGTAAAAAGTTTAGCAAGAAAATTACATTTTGACAAAGAACAGTTAACTAAAAAATTAGATAGAGAACCAACTATTGAGGAACTATCACAGTTCTCAGGGGTAGATAAAGAAGAGATATTATTTGCTATAGAATCTTCTGCTAGTATGCAATACTTATATGATACTATTCATCAAGATGATGGTGCTCCTGTTTTACTTATAGACAAACTAAGTGAAAAAGGCGAAGATGATAGTGATATGATAAATAAAATTGCATTGAAAGAAGCCTTAAGAAGTCTGGATAGTAAGTCAAGACAAATAATAATGCTTAGATACTTTAAGGATAAAACACAAGTGCAAGTTGCTAAAATGCTTGGTATAAGTCAGGTTCAAGTATCAAGAATTGAAAAGAAAGTACTAGTTTTAATGAAACAAAAGCTACAAGAATAAAGAAAGATAGTAAATTACAAATGATAATAAAGGAAAAGAAAAAATGAATAAGGAATAGTAAAAAATCTTTTGAAGTTATATCAAAAGATTTTTTTTATTGAAAGATTTTGAAGTATATTCCAGTGTTATATTTATTATAATTGGGATAATAAAACTATACATATTTAGAAAGGAGTAATATTATGGCTAAAAAGAAGACACCAAGTGAACAACAGATATTAAATAAATTTCAAACTATTACTAATCAGACAAATCCAAAGCCCAAAATAGTTAGAAATTGTACAAGAGCTTTTTTAGTTGGAGGAGCAATTTGTACATTAGGTCAAATTTTTCAAACGCTTCTAGTTAAATATGGATTTCAAGAAGAAGAAGTTAAAATGTTGTTACCAATAATTATGGTATTTTTAGGAGCACTATTAACTGGAGTAGGCATATATGATAAGATAGCATCTTTTGGAGGAGCAGGAACAGTAGTTCCAATAACAGGTTTTTCAAATGCTGTTGTTGCTCCAGCCATAGAATTTAAAAAGGAAGGTTTCGTGTTTGGAGTAGCAGCTAAAATGTTTACTATAGCAGGGCCAGTGTTAGTATATGGCATAGGAAGTTCTGTAATAATAGGTATTATTTATTATCTTATACAACTATTAGGATAAGAAAGGGGAATTACTATGAGCACTAATAATTTAAATATAAAAAAAGTTGGAAAGCAAACTGTAAAGCTTCAAAACCCCCCTAAAATAATAGCAACATATTCTATTGTTGGACCAAAAGAGGGTGAAGGACCTTTAAAGGAATATTTTGATGAAATATTAAATGATGATATGTTTGGAAAAGAAAGTTATGAAAAAGCTGAGAGCGAAATGATGTATACAGCAATAACAAGTGCAATAAATCGTGCTGGTATGAAAGAAGAAGACATAGATTATTTATTTGCAGGAGACTTATTAAATCAAATAACATCTTCATCTTTTGCTGCTAGAAAATTAAATATACCTTTTTTTGGATTATATGGAGCTTGCTCCACTATGTCAGAATCATTAAGTGTAGCGTCTATGATGATAGATGGAGGATTTGCAAATTATGTTGTTGCATCTACATCATCACATTTTAGTTCGGCAGAAAGGCAGTTTAGATTTCCTTTAGAGTATGGAGCACAAAGAAGCCCATTAGCTCAATGGACAGTAACAGGTTCAGGGGCTATGATTCTTGGGAAAAGTGGTGATTTTCCAGAGGTAACATATATAACAACAGGGGTTGTAAAAGATTATGGCATAAAAGACCCTAATAATATGGGTGCAGCTATGGCACCAGCAGCAGTAGACACCTTAGCAAGACATTTTAAGGATACAGGTAGAGATCCTAAATTTTATGATGTAATTGCAACAGGTGATTTGGGGAAAGTAGGTAAGGAAATAACAAGTAAATTATTATTAGAATATGGATATGATATAAGAGAAAATTATTTTGATTGTGGGGATATGATATTTGATGATACAGTTCAAAATACAGATTCAGGTGGAAGTGGATGTGGATGCTCTGCTGTGGTAGCATCAGGATACTTTTATAAAAAGTTAATGAGAAAAGAAATTAAAAATCTTTTATTAATTTCTACAGGAGCACTTCTAAGTACAACTTCGTCGTTACAGGGTGAAAGTATACCAGGTATTGCGCATGCTGTAGCAATAGAATATAAAGAAAAATAGAAAGGGGAAACTAGTATGGAATATTTAAGTGCCTTTATAGTAGGTGGAATAATATGTGTAATAGGACAAATTCTTATGGATACAACTAAGTTAACACCAGCAAGAATTTTAGTTATATTTGTAACATTAGGAGCAATATTAGGTGCTTTTGGAATATATGATAAATTAGTTGCTATAGGAGGTGCTGGTGCAACAGTTCCATTACCTGGCTTTGGAAATTCTCTTGCTAAAGGTGCAATTAAAGCTGTTGAAGAAAAAGGATTAATAGGTGCTTTTACAGGTGGAATAACCGGAACAGCGGCAGGAATAACAGCTGCAATTTTTTTTGGATACATAATGGCATTAGTATTTAATCCAAAGACTAAATCTTAATTAGTTTATAGTAAATATTAGAAATTAGTACTTTAAAAAAATAGCCTAACAACTTATACTATAAGTGTTAGGTTTCTTTTTTTTATTTAATTTTAAAAATTATATAATTAAAATAACTTTAAAAATTATAGTAATAAATGGCGAATTATTAGAGGTAGGAGGAGGAAAATGAATAGTTATTATGGCAATAGCTGGACTAAAGTAGTAGACTCACTGGGGAGTAATGTAAATAAAGGACTTTATGAATATGATTGTAATATAAGAAAAGAAGAAGAGGGAGATAATAAAATTTCTCTTCCATATTCCAGAGGTATATTTAAATTATCATTAGATATTTTAAAACAAAAATATTTATATGTATATTTATTACTTATAGCATTTTTTTTATTAAATAAATTTTACATGATTAGTTTACTAACAACATTTTTACTATTATTTAATTTAGGATTCAAATTATATCATGAAGTTTCTAAAGAAAAAGAAATAGAAATACTACAAAATCTAAATACTTCTCAAGTACTAGTTTTAAGGGAAGGGATAGAGAGACTAGTAGAAGCAGAAGATTTAGTAAAAGGAGATATAGTATATTTTAGAAAGAATTCTATAATTGCAGCTGATATTAGAATAATAGAATGTGAAAATCTTAAAGTAGATGAAAGTAGTGTAACTGGAGATAGGTTTTTAAAGAATAAATTTTCAACAAAGCTAGATAATAAAGTATCATCTATTAGTGAAATAAGTAATATGCTTTTTAGAGGTTCTTTAGTAAAAGAGGGTTCAGGAAAAGGTATAGTTGTAGAAATTGGTAATGACACACAATTAGGAAAATTAATAAGAATAATAGAAGACTCAAAGAATAAAAAAGATATTACTATAAATAGGGTAGAAGAAGTTTTATTTAAACTTGTATTATGTCTAATTATTGTACAAGCTATTTTCATAGTTGTATTTCCAGGGAAATTAATTGACAAAAAGCAACTGTTTGTACAGGGAACATTTGCAATAATTTGTATCTTTATTCCATTTATAATCATATATTATGGAAAATACGTAAAGGAAAAATTTTTAATAGAAGATGATATTGAACTAACAAATTTTTCAGCTTTAGATTTAATTAATGATATAAAAGTATTTTTCTTAGATAAACTTGGGACTATAACTAAAAAAGAATTGTTTTTAGATAAAATATATACAAATGAACAAATTTATAAATCTAATTCAATAGACATTACTGATATAAATATTAAAAGACTTTTAGATATATCAATACTTTGTAATAATGCAAAGTACAATAGTGATAATAATTGGTCAAAAGGAAATATGTTTGAAGTAGCATATGTAAAATATGGTGTTGAAAATTCTGTTTTTAAAGGTAATTTAGAGAGTAAAAATAAGAGGAAGTTCCAAATAACCAGAGATTCTAATGAAAATATTATAACTACAGTAAATAAAAATAGAAATGGATATAGAGCAAATTCTAGAGGGAGTTTAGAGGCTATATTAAACTGTTGTACACACATCCTTATTAATGGAGTAGAAAGAGAAATTTCTCCAGAGGATATAATGAAGATTAAACTTTCAGATTTAAATTTTTCAAAAGAAGGATTAATAACAGAAGCATTTGCATATAGAAGTTTTAATTATGAGCCTTCTGAGTTTGAAAATATAGAAAGCAATTTGGTATTTATTGGAATTATAGCTTTAGAGAATCCATTAATTGATGATGTGGTTGATGATATTGAAAATATTATGGATCAGGGTGTCTTGCCAATTATATTTACTGAGGATAATAAAATAGCTTCTGAAATACTTGGTAAGAAAATAGGTCTTATATCGTCATTGGAACAGATAACTACAGGAGTTGAATTAGAATCTTTAAGTGATGAGGAAATGATCAAAGTTGTTTCCAGAACAAGGATCTATTGTAAACTAAATCCAGAACAAAAGAATAAAATTATATCATTATATCATACTGATGGATATAAGTTTGCTATTGAGGGAGAAACATTAGGTGATATTTCTCTTATAAGTTTAGCAAGGGTTGGAATAGTTAAAGGAAAGTTATCCATGTTACTTAAAAAAATGGGAGATATATATACTCATAAAAGTAGTATTAAAGCTTTCTTTAAACTAAAAGAAAAACATGATGAAGTAGAAGAAGGAATAAAAAGAGGAATAAGTATATATACAATAGCTATGCTATGCGAAATTATATTTTTAAATTTAAAATATTTTATAACAAGCGGAACGGTAGTAGACGAGTATTTTATTATATTAATGAATTTTTTTATACTTTCACCTATAATACTTATAAATATGATATATGGTAACGATGTTTATAAAGGAAAAAAGGTAGTTTTAAGAGGCATATTATTTTGTGTTATACCTGGAGTTGCAATTTATTTTATAAAAGATAATTATGACATAATAGGGTTTTCTTTAATGGGAGTAATGCTTATTATAGATACTTTAATTAACTGTAGAATATTTAAAAAAGGAAATTTAAAAGGAGTAAAGCTATTAATATTTACTATATTAATTTACATAGCATGTTTATTCATATTAATTATGATAACTAAATTTACTTACTCAATGATATTTGTTATTGTGATATCTTGGTTAATATTTATTTTTTTATTAGGAGATTTAATTATAAAAAAATGGTAAAAATTATTAATGAGGTGTTGCCATTTGAACTATGAGGAAAAAATAAATATACTACCATATATATTTATTACTTTTATATTATCAAGCTATATATTTGTAATTTCAAATAGAAATATTGGGCTAGCAATACTTATTGCTAGCTGTTTTTTTATAATGCTAATATTAAAAATAAATTTGAAGTTAACTATTATACTTATAGCTTTCTTTTCCATACCAATAGTTAATAATATTTATTACTATAATTTGGAAGTGGGTAAAAAAGAAAATGTACGAATAATATCAATTAATTCGTATGGAGCAACTGCTGAGGTATCGAAAAGAAAGATATATTTATCTGGGAATTTAAAAAATATTAAATTAGGGGAAAGACTTATAATAACTGGAGAGTTTACTAAAGAAATAAATCAAGAAAAAGGAGTAGTAGGAGAATTTAAAGTAGATGACTTTAAGAAATTAGATGTCGATTTAAAAGGGAAAATATATAGAATTAGGGAAGATATATTTAATGCATTAAAAGAAAAATTGGGATATAGAAGAGCGGCAATAGTCACATCTATATCGTTCGGATACTCAGATTTTTTAGATAGAGATGATGAAGAGAATATGAAAAATTTAGGGATACTTCATGCAATTTCTGTATCAGGGCTACATATGGTTCTAGTTTATTCCATATTAAAAAGGATATTTGGAAGTAAATTTGCTCCTATAATTTCTATAATTTATGTAATATTTACAGGTGCTGCTTTATCAACCGTAAGATCATATATAATGATGTTATTTATGGGCTTAGCAACTCCTTTAAAAAGAAATTACAATCCTCTTGCATCATTATCTATGGCTGGAGTTATATTAATTTTATATAAGCCATATAGCGTTTTTGAAGTAGGGTTTCAACTAAGTTTTTTAGCTACTCTTGGGATAATACTATTTAACAAAGCAATAAATAAAAAGTTATATAAGTTTCCAAAGTTTTTAAGGGAAGGAATATCTATTTGTTTATCATCACAAGTCTTTACATTTCCAATTTTAATAATATATTTTAAAGAGTTTTCTTTGGGATTTCTAATGG
Source organism: Clostridium sp. (assembly GCF_017888565.1). Lineage (GTDB taxonomy): Bacteria > Bacillota > Clostridia > Clostridiales > Clostridiaceae > Clostridium. The sequence continues at coordinate 43,702 of NZ_JAGHFX010000089.1, read as the reverse complement.
GAAATTTAATACTATTACCTTTAATAAATATAGTAGTTGTACTAGGAAATTTATTAGCTGTTTTAGTTAAATTTAATGCTATTTTTAACTATATAGCTTTTATAACTTATTATGTAACACTATTTATAGATACATCAACAGAATGGTTACTAAATATAACTCCAAATGCCTTATATTTAAATGAGATGGTAATTATATGTTATATTATTATTTCAATTACATGTTATTTTTATTATAAAGGCTATCGAAGGGTTATTTATTTCCCATTAATACTTATTTTCTATTATTACATGTTAGTATATAGTCCATTTCCTAAGATAGAATATTATAAAGACGGAATAATAGCAATAAGCTTTAAAGGAGAACGAAGTATAATTGCCCTGAACAAAAGTGTAGATTTAGAAAAATATAAAATAGTAACTTTATCACAAAATTCATATAAAAATTTTAATAATATAAGAATAAATGATAATTATCAAATGTTAAAATACAATAAAGATATTATACTAAAAGGAAGAAATAAGAGTTATGTACTTAAGATATCAAAAGGGAAAAATGATTCTAATTATGATATAATAGATTGTAAATCAAGCAATTATAGTAAAATAATTTTGCTTGAAAATAAGATTTTAGTATTTAATTAAAGAAAGGTAGATTAATTTGATAGATTTTGATGCACTAGAAGGTGAAGTTAAAAAAAGTAAAATAGAAAATTCTTATATTTTTTGTGGTTTAGATGAGGAACTTATAAAAGAAGGAATAAATTTAATTGTAAATAGTACTGTAGACAAATCCTTGTTAGATTTAAATTATATAAGGTTAGATGGATTAACTACAAATTTTGATGAAATTATGAATGCTTGTGAAACAATGCCTTTTATGGGAGATAAAAAAGTTGTAGTTGTATATAGAGCAGCATTTTTAAAAGATAAAACAGATAGTGCAAACACTAAAATTTATAATGAAGTATTAAAATATCTAAAGGATTTACCACCTTATACAGTGCTAATAATGTATTATTTATTTAATGATAAAAGAGATACTCCTAAAAAAAGTAATAAAATAAAATCCCTAGATAAAGTTTCTAAAGTAGTTTATTTTGATAGGCTTAAAAAAGACAGGTATTATAAAAAGGTAGAAGAAGTATTTAAAGCTAATGGCAAAGAAATAGGAAAGATAGAAGCACGATATTTTGCTGAAAAAGTACAAAATAATTTTGATATAATTAAGAGGGAAGCAGATAAAATTATTTCTTATACTAATGGAAAACAAATAACTAAAAGAGATATAGATAAACTCATAGCTAATTCTAGTGAAGATGATATATTTGATTTAATTGATTTAATATCTCAAAGAAAAGCAGAAAGAGCAATTGATTTACTAGATGAATTATTATTTAAAAGTGATCAACATATGCTAATAATAAGTAATATAGAAAATAATTTCAAAAGACTATATGAAATTAAGATACTTAGTCAAAATGGGTTTAATATAAATGATCTTGCAAGTAAATATAAACTTCCAACTTTTATATGTGAAAAGCTTGTGAACCAGTGTAATAAATTTACTGTAAAGCAATTACAAAAATTAATGGAAGTTTGTTTGGAAACAGAAAATAAGCTGAAAACGTCTGGTATAGATAAAACTATGGAGATGGAACTTATGCTTTTTAATATATTTATGGTAAAGTAATTATGTAAAATAATAGCCGGTCCAGTGGACCGGCTTCTTATTTGATTACGCCATAGCGTTTAACTTTGCAGCTAATCTTGATTTCTTTCTAGCTACCATGTTCTTGTGACATACTCCTTTTTGAGCTGCCATGTCTAAAGCTTTAACAGCCTTAGGGAAAAGAACGTTAGCTTCTTCTGCATTATTTGCAGCAACAGCAGTTTCAAACTTCTTTATAGCAGTTTTTAAAGCTGATTTTATCATTCTGTTTTGAGCAGTCTTAGCTTCTGTAACTTTAATTCTCTTTTTTGCTGATTTAATATTTGCCATTCTAAATTCACCCCCTTAATAATTTTATAGGGTCTCTTTGCAGCTTTGGGGAAATCTGCGTTCGAGTTCGTTTTTAACATACTAGATTATATCATTGAAAGTTTATAAGTTCAAGTATTAAATTATAACATTAAGGAAAAATAAGAAGGATGGAAGAATTTTAGGAGGTATTAGTATGATAAATGTAAGAACAGATTTGGCTATAGAAGCACGAGACATGTATACAAAAGAAAATAAAAGGGAACTTGATGGGGTTATTGTAGAAGAAGAAAAGGAAGATGATATAAAAATAACTACAGTAACTATAGAAAGTGATGAAGCAGGAAAGGAACTTGGAAAACCTAAGGGTAATTATATAACTATAGATTTCCCAGAATTTACACACTATGATGGAGAATCTATGGATAAAGTATCTAAAGTTGTTGACAATGTATTGAAAAGGATGGTTGATATATCAGAAGAAAAGACGGCTTTAGTTGTAGGGCTTGGAAACTGGAATGTAACTCCTGATGCTCTTGGACCAAAGGTAACAGAAAAAATTATGGTAACTAGGCATTTAAAACAAGTGATGCCAGATGCAATAGACGATTCAGTAAGACCAGTTTGTTGTATATCTCCAGGTGTTTTAGGTGTTACTGGAATAGAAACAGGAGAAATAGTAAAGTCTTTAGTAGATAGAATAAAGCCAGATTTAGTTATATGTATAGACGCCTTAGGATCTAGAAAGTTAGAAAGAGTAAATAGAACTATTCAAATAAGTGATACTGGAATTTCTCCAGGAGCAGGTGTCGGTAATCATAGAATGAAGATAAATGAAGAAGTATTGGGCGTAAAGGTTATTGCAATTGGAGTACCAACTGTAGTTCATGCATCAACAATAGCAAATGATACTATTGACTTATTACTTGATGAACTTATAAGTAAGGCAGAAAGTGGGAAAGAGTTTTATAATATGTTAAAGTCAGTAGATAAGGTTGAAAAGAGCGCTTTAATAAAGGAAATATTAGATCCTTTTGTTGGAGATTTAATGGTAACACCTAAAGATGTAGATGCGGTTGTAGAGTCTTTAGCTAAAATAATTGCTAATGGGATAAACATGGCAGTACAACCTAATTTAGATATGGAAGATATAAATAAATTTATGAATTAATTAAATAAATTTAATAAATTTATTAATAATTATGTAACTCCCCTAATATAAATAATATAGAAAAGGGGGAGTTGCCGTTGTATTCATTAAGACAAACTATACCTAAGCAAAAACTAAGAAGTGTTAGGGGAAAACCAGCTTCATCTAAATCCGGCTTTAATTTTGGATATGTAATAATTATACTTGCTGTTATTGTATTTTTTATAAGAGCAATGGGAGTTATAAATAAATACAATGAGCGAGGTGGCTATGCATATGTTCAAATGTTAAACTTTACTATGCCAGTTGTAAAAACTCAAGTATATGATGAAGGTCAATATGTAGAAAACAATCTTTCAGTAAAGAATGTAGTCTTAGAAGCTTTAGGTCTTAGAGGGTTTAGTACTTATGGAATAGTTGGAAGAGAAATAAGCTTGTTTAAAGATAGTACTTTAGGAGATTCTACTTTAGGATCAGCAATAAAAAGCTTAACGCCGTTCTCATTGAAAAATGAAAGTATAGCAAAAATGACTTCAGAGGAAATTGCAGAATTAAATAAAGTAAGTGCAGCATATGATCCAAGTTTAAAGAAACCATTAGATAACTCAAAGCCAGAGGTGCTTATATTCCATACACATACAACAGAAAACTATGCAGAAGCAGGAAAAGATACTACGGATAGTAACTTTAATGTTGTAGGTGTTGGTGATGTTTTATCGAAAGAACTAGAAGAAGGATATGGAATATCAGTAATTCACGATAAAACAAATCATAGTGTTTCTTATAACGATTCTTATACAAGATCCAATCAGACGTTAACAAATTATTTGAATAAGTATGGCGATTTCAAAATAATAATAGATTTGCATAGAGATAGTGTAGCTAATAAAGATGCAGTGACAGTTAATTTAAATGATCAAAATTTAGCTAAGATGATGTTTGTTACAGGACAAAACAGTACAAGATATGAAGCTAATAGAGCATTGGTGGATGAATTGTATAATACAGCTAATACTTTATTTCCAGGGATAATTAGAAATACTTATGAATATGAAATTGCAGCAACATCTATCAATTATAGTTTAAGTGACAATTTTGTACTTATAGAAGTAGGTGCAAATGTAAATACTGCTCAAGAAGCAAAATTAACTGCAAAATATATAGCAAGAATTTTGGCAGAACACTTAAATAGGAATTAAAATTGAATAAAATTTGATATTTATGAGCATCCTTTTAGATAATAAAAAAACTAGGGGGTGCTTTTTTGTTTAATAAAAAAGTCTTGATAGGAACATTAATTTTTTCATTATTAGTTTTTATTGGATTCGTTCAAATTAACATTGTAAATACTAGAGCATTATCACCAATAGGTAATGGAGAAGATAACTATCAATTAGTAAAAGAAGAATTTGGAGAAGATTTTGAAGAGTTTATAAGAGATAATGCAGAAGTTAAAATTTACACTACTGATGAAAATAATGAAAATACAACAATAAAGGTATCAGATAAAGAGTTTATGATAAATGCTAATAATCCAATAACAGAAAAAATTTATATGTTAGGCAGTAGTATATATAATGGATTTAATAGTATAAAGAATAAAATTAATGAGAAAATAAAGAGTGATGACAAAGATGAAGAGTCAAATTCTATAGATGAAAGTAGTCAAGAAGATATAAATGAAAGTAATCAGCATGATGGAAATAATATAGAATCTGAAGAGAAAAACACAAACACAAACATGAATAATAATGATAAATTAGATAAAATAGTAGATGACTTTTTAGAAAAATCTAATTAGATATAGCATTTTACAGAGTTTAACAACTTCACATTTATATTGACATGTATCCTAGACATTGTGATATAATTTACTTTGATTTAATTATAATGGGGGTGAAGTGACTATTAACCAAAAATTCGGTTGTAGTTTTATATATGAGTAGTAATAGACAAAAACATATTAGAAATTTTTCAATAGTTGCCCATATAGATCATGGGAAGTCAACCCTAGCTGATAGATTATTAGAAGCCACAGGAACTCTAACACAAAGAGAAATGGAAGAGCAAATCCTTGACAATATGGAGATAGAAAGAGAAAGAGGAATAACTATTAAGTCTCAAGCCGCAAGACTTATATATAGAAGATCAGATGGAGAAGAGTATATACTAAATTTAATAGATACTCCTGGACACGTAGATTTTACATATGAAGTTTCAAGAAGCTTAGCTGCATGCGAAGGAGCAATTCTAGTTGTAGATGCTACACAAGGGGTTCAAGCACAAACTTTAGCTAACTGCTATTTAGCATTAAACAATGATTTAGAAATTGCTCCAGTAATAAATAAAGTTGACTTACAATCTGCAAGACCAGAGGAAGTTAAACAAGAAATAGAAGATATAATAGGTATAGAAGCACAAGATGCGCCAATGATATCTGCTAAAACAGGTCTAAATATAGGAGATGTTTTAGAAACAGTAGTAGAAAATATACCTGCACCAGATGGAGATGAAGATGCACCGCTTAAAGCATTAATATTTGATTCATATTATGATAGTTATAAGGGTGTTGTTTCATATGTAAGAATATTCGATGGTGTAGTTAAACCAGGAACTAAAATTAAGTTAATGGCTACAAATAAGGTATGTGAAGTAACAGAAGTAGGTGTATTTACGCCTAAGACACTACCGATAGGTGAATTGCGTGCAGGAGATGTAGGATATATTGCTGCATCTATTAAAAATGTAAGAGATGCAAGAGTTGGTGATACTATAACTGAAGCGGATAGACCAACAACTGAAGCGTTGCCAGGATATAAGCCAGCAGTACCAATGGTTTATTCAGGGATTTATCCGGTAGATGGAGCAAAGTATCAAGAACTTAAAGATGCTTTAGAAAAGCTTCAAATAAACGATGCTGCTTTAAGTTTTGAACCAGAAACATCTATAGCTTTAGGTTTTGGATTTAGATGTGGATTCTTAGGATTATTACATATGGAGATAATTCAAGAAAGAATTGAAAGAGAATTTAATTTAGATATAATTACAACTGCACCATCAGTTATATACAAGGTAATAAAAACTAATGGTGATATAATAGAGCTTACAAATCCTACAAATCTTCCAGAAGCAACAGAGATAGAGTATATGGAAGAGCCAATAGTTAAGGCAAGTATAATAGCACCTTCTGATTATGTTGGAGCTGTAATGGAATTATGTCAAGAAAGAAGAGGAACTTTTATTGACATGCAATACCTAGAAGAAACAAGAGTTTCTATAAATTATGATATTCCATTAAATGAAATAGTATATGATTTCTTCGATACATTAAAATCTAGAACAAGAGGATATGCATCATTAGATTATGAGTTTAAAGGATATACTCAAACTGAACTAGTTAAGCTTGATATAATGTTAAATGGAGATGTTGTAGATGCTTTATCTATGATAGTACCAAGAGAGAAAGCTTATGAAAAGGGAAGAGGAATTGCTGAAAAACTAAAAGAAATAATTCCTAGACAAATGTTTGAAGTTCCAATTCAAGCAGCAGTTGGTTCAAAGATTATCGCAAGAGAAACGGTTAAAGCTATGAGAAAAGATGTTCTTGCTAAATGTTACGGTGGAGATATATCAAGAAAGAAAAAACTATTAGAAAAGCAAAAAGAAGGAAAGAAGAGAATGAGACAAGTGGGATCTGTTGAAATACCACAAGAAGCATTCATGGCGGTTCTTAAAGTAGATAAATAAGTTTAAATATTAAAAGGCTAAGTTTCATAAAGAGACTTAGCCTTTTTAATAGATAACTATAAGAGTAAGGTGGTAATATTATATTTTATTATATTTAAATTTACCTAAAGTTGTGCATTATATTAAGTTATTTTAAATAAACATTTTCAATGTAATTGTATAAAGATGATAAGTCGTAAGTATTACCTATTAATTTCAAATAAGGGATGAATTTATAATCATCCATTTCAATAAACTTAGATATTTTAGGGTTTATTCTAAAATATTTAGATTTTAAAAATTCTTTGCAGTACATATCTTCTAAATCTGACATCCCATCCATTAAAAGAGCCAATAATGGAGACTTCATTTTAGATAGTGGGTGGAATGACCATTGTAATATTCCCCATTTTTCTGTTTTGCCATTTATTTTTTCAGGACTATCCCCAGTACCTATAGAAAGTAGTCTTATCTGATCTAGGTTATAAGATGGACCAAGTGCAGATAAAGCAGCTAATAATGAAATAGCTGTAGGGGAATTAGCAATGACACCTCCATCGATAAAGCCTTTATATGATGGAAAGTATGTAGGTGCAGCTGAACTTGATAAAATAGTATCTTTTACACTAAAATCACATGTTGAATTTGGGGATAAGTTATTAAAGAATATTGGTTCCCAAGAATTTCTGTTTAATCCCCTTACATGAAATGCAGGAATAAAGATATATTTTTTTAAGTCTCCAATTTTTAAGTTGTTATCAAAATGATTTGAGATAATATTTTTTAAATTAATATTATTAAACTTTGGACGAAATAGATTAAAATGAGATGGGGAAAAGATTTTTTTTGCAGTAGGATTACTATATAAATTACTTATCTCATTAATAGAAACACCTTTTGCTAGTAATGAAGCAATTATAGAACCAGTTGAAGTGCCTGTAAATAAATCTACTTCATCCAAAAAATTGGGATACTTAGAACAAATCCTACTTAAAATTTCTACACTTAAAGCACCTTTAATTCCACCACCATCGAAGGCGAGTATTTTAAATGTTTTCAAAACAAATATCTCCTTATATACACTATTTATAGATTGAGAATCTATAAATAATATATTCAATCAAAGAGTTATTGATATATAAGTTACAATAAAAATTTAGTATTTAATTAAAGCATAAGTAATTGCTAAAATTTAAATGAATTTAGCAATTTAGCAACCTATATAAAAGCTTAAATAATCGATACTTTTAATTTCGCTAATTAATTTAAATACGTAAATTAATTATTTACTATGTGATTAACTTTAATTATTTAGATAATAAGTTTAATATATAAATTTTTTATGAAATTAGTTACTTATAAATATATTAGTAATTAAATTTAAAGTAAGAAAATATATTTAAATTATATAAACTATTTAGGTGAGGTGTATATTATGTTGGAGGCAAAATTAAGAGATGCAAAAAAGAAAGGAAAAGTATTAAGAAACTTGGGGTTAGTAACTGGTAGCATTAAAAGAAAAAATGGAGAAACATCATTAATATCAATGGTTGGCTATAAATTAGAAACATATATTTTAAGAAACGGACTAAATGCAATAATGTCAGTAAATTTTAAAGGAAATGTAATCGATACAAAGATTAAACGAGCTCAGAAGGATATAGTATTACACAATATTATAAATATAGATCTTATAGAAGTATAAAAAGAGGAGAATAAATTATATTATATAATTTATTCTCCTCTTTTTATCTTTTAATTTTGAAGTAGTTATGTATAATAGCAATAAAGAGAAATTTAAATGATAGAAAGAGTGATTATAGAAATGAAAGATTTAAAAGAAATAGCACTTTATATACATATACCGTTTTGTAAACAAAAATGTTTTTATTGCGATTTTCCATCTTACGCTTCATTAGATCATCTTAAAGATGATTATGTAGATGCATTATGTAAGGAAATAGAAGAAAAAGTAATAGATTATAAAATAAAAAGCATATTTATAGGTGGAGGAACTCCATCATATTTGGAAACTAATCAAATATATAAGTTATTAAAAACTATAAGTAAGCTTAATCTAACTGAAAATATGGAATTTACTATGGAGTGTAATCCTGGAGCATTAGAAAAAGAAAAATTGGAAACCATGCTAAGTGGTGGTGTAAATAGAATAAGCATGGGACTTCAAGCAGTACAAAACTCACTTTTAAAAGACATAGGAAGAATACATAGTTTTAAGCAATTTAAAGAAAATTTCAATTTAGCTAGGGAAGTTGGCTTTAAGAACATAAATGTAGATTTGATGTTTGGATTACCAAATCAAAAAGTAGATGAGTGGAAAGAATCTCTAGAAACGATTGCAAAATTAAACCCAGAGCATATTTCTGCTTATAGTTTAATTATAGAAGAAGGAACAGCATTTTATAAACTATGGGAAAGAAATAAACTAATATTACCTTCAGAGGATGATGAGATAGAGATGTATTCTATTACTAAGAAAATACTTAAGGAGCATGGATATAATCAGTATGAAATATCTAATTATGCAAAATCAGGATATGAGTGCTATCATAATAAGATTTATTGGCAATGTGATGATTATTTAGGAGTTGGATCTGCTTCAAGCTCGTTTATAAATGGAAAAAGAATGAAAAATATAGAAAACGTGAAGTCTTATATAGAAAAAGTTAATAATAATGAGAGTGTTGTAGAAGAAATAATTGAAAATTCAAAAGAAGATAATATGGAAGAATTTATGTTTATGGGACTTAGAATGAATAGAGGCGTAAGCATTAATGAATTTAAAGGTAGATTTGGAATGCATATAAATAGTATATATAAAGATATTATAGAGAAAAATATAAATAAGAATTTACTTGTATTAGAGAATGATATTTTAAGACTAACTGATAAAGGAATTGAGTTATCTAATTTGGTTATGAGTGATTTTATATTATAAATGGAGTATATAGAAAAAACGAGAATAAATTTAAAAAAAAGCGAAAAATAAGGATAAATTAATAAAATTAAATGAGATTATTTAATTTATAAGTTATTCAAATTGACAAAAAAGGTAATAAGGAATATATTGATATTGTAGTCATTAGCACTCGATAATAATGAGTGCTAACAGATAGAGGTGATGTAATGGCTATTGATGAAAGAAAAATAAAAATACTTCAGGCTATCATTAATGACTATATCGTGACAGGGGAACCAGTAGGTTCAAGGACAATAGCTAAGAAATATGATTTAGGAGTTGGATCAGCTACAATAAGAAATGAAATGGCTGATTTAGAAGAAATGGGTTATCTAGAACAACCACATACATCTGCAGGTAGAATACCTTCAAATAAAGGATATAGGCTATATGTAGATAAGTTAATGGAAACTGGAAGGCTAACTCGAGAAGAGGAGCTTAAAATAAGGGAGTACATTATAAATTCAGCAATGTATGAGGTTGATAAGATAGTAAAGCAAGCTTGTTCATTGTTATCAGAGCTTACTAATTTAACTACTGTAGTACAGACTCCATCTGTAAGAAGTAGCTATATAAGATCTATTCAATTACTTACTATTGATAGTCATAATTTGGTTTCAGTAATAGTAGCAGATAGTGGAATTATTAAGAATCACAGAATAAGAATAAATAATATGCCAAAGCCTGAAACTATTCGAATAATAAATGAAGTCTTAAATATGAGGCTAAGGAATTTAACTATTGAAGAAATTAATTTGGAAGTAATTAATAAGCTCAAAGTAGAATTAAATGGCTACGATGAACTATTTAATGGAATATTACCAGCTTTATATGAAACACTAAAAGAAGCTAATAGTACAGAAGTATTTGTTGAAGGAACTACAAATATATTTAATTATCCTGAGTATAATAATATTGAAAAAGCTAAGGAAATTCTTTCTCTAATCAATGATAAAGATAATTTAATAGATTTGATAGAACCTAGTAGTGATATAACCATAAGAATAGGTGATGAAAATTATTTTCCAGAGGCTAAGGAGTGTTCAATTATATCAGCAGAGTATTCATTAGATGGAAGACCTATTGGTAAGATTGGATTGATTGGACCAAAGAGGATAAATTACTCTAAGGTTATAGCTATTATGGGGCAAGTTATGAAAGAGTTAAATAAAAGCTTAAGAAATCAAATTATAGAATAAAAGAGATGAGGTGTTGTTGTGGAAGATAACAAAGAGGTAGTAGAAGATATGGAAGAAACAGTTGAAACTGAAAATAATGAGGATGTAAATTCTACTATTGAAGCAGAAACAGATCAATCTTCAGATGATATAGTTGAAGAAAATAATGATAAGGAAAATGATCTAGATAATATGAGAAAATTAAAAGATGAAAATAAGAAGCTAAGCAATGAAGTAGAAGCATTAAAAGAAAGATTACTTAGAATATCAGCAGAATATGATAATTATAGAAAAAGAACAACTAAGGAAAAAGAAGGCATTTATACAGATGCGTGTACAGATGTATTAAAAGAAATGATTCCAGTACTAGATACATTAGAAAGAGCAATAGCTGTTGATGGAAGTGTAGAAGACTTTAAAAAGGGAATAGATATGACTATAAAGGGTTTTAAAGGATCCTTTGAAAAATTAGGAGTTGAAGAAATAGATGCAACTGGTGAGTTTGATCCAAATCTACATCAAGCAGTTATGCACGTTCAAGATGAATCATTTGGTACTAATTCAGTAGTTGAAGTATTCCAAAAGGGATATAAAAGAGGCGAAAAGATAATTAGACATACAATGGTAAAAGTAGCTAACTAATATTGATATTAACTAAACTTATTAAAAAGATAGTTTTTAGGAGGAAATAAATTATGGGAAAAATAATAGGAATTGATTTAGGAACAACTAACTCATGTGTAGCTGTTATGGAAGGTGGAGAACCAGTAGTAATCAGCAATTCAGAAGGGGCAAGAACTACTCCTTCAGTAGTTTCATTCCAAGCAAATGGAGAAAGACTAGTAGGTCAAGTAGCTAAAAGACAAGCGATAACAAACCCAGATAAAACTATAATATCAATAAAGAGACATATGGGTACAAATTATAAAGTAAATATAGATGGTAAAGATCATTCACCACAAGAAATATCAGCAATGGTACTTCAAAAGATAAAGGCTGATGCAGAAGCTTATTTAGGTGAATCTGTAACTCAAGCAGTTATAACAGTTCCTGCATATTTTAATGATTCAGAAAGACAAGCGACTAAAGATGCTGGTAAGATAGCTGGATTAGAAGTATTAAGAATAATAAATGAACCTACAGCTGCAGCACTAGCTTATGGTTTAGATAAAATGGATACAAATCAAAAAATCTTTGTTTATGACTTAGGTGGTGGTACATTCGACGTATCTATTCTAGAACTTGGAGATGGAGTATTCGAAGTTTTATCAACAAATGGAGATACTAAACTAGGTGGAGATGACTTCGACCAAAGAATAATGGATCATATAGCTGAAACATTTAAGGCTGAAAATGGAATAGATTTAAGAAATGATAAAATGGCACTTCAAAGATTAAAAGAAGCTGCTGAAAAAGCTAAGATTGAATTATCATCATCAATGCAAACAAACATTAATTTACCATTTATAACAGCAGATGCAACAGGTCCACAGCATATTGATATGAACTTAACTAGAGCTAAATTCAATGAAATTACACATGACTTAGTTCAAAGATCAATTGAGCCAATGAAAAAAGCTTTAGCAGATGCAAATCTTTCATTAAGTGATGTCAATAAGGTAATATTAGTTGGTGGGTCAACAAGAATCCCAGCTGTTGTAGAAGCAGTTAAAAACTTTACTGGAAAAGAACCTTCAAAGGGAGTAAACCCAGATGAATGTGTTGCTGTTGGGGCAGCTATTCAAGCAGGTGTATTAACTGGAGAAGTTAATGATGTATTATTACTAGATGTTACTCCATTAACATTAGGAATTGAAACATTAGGTGGAGTTGCTACACCACTTATTGAAAGAAATACTACAATTCCAGCTAAGAAGAGTCAAACATTCTCAACTGCAGCAGATGGTCAAACATCAGTTGAAATTCACGTAGTTCAAGGTGAAAGACAAATGGCAGCTGATAATAAAACATTAGGTAGATTTACATTATCAGGTATTGCTCCAGCTCCAAGAGGAATTCCTCAAATTGAAGTTACATTTGATATAGATGCAAATGGATTAGTTAAAGTATCAGCTGTTGATAAAGCAACTAATAAAGAAGCTAATATAACTATTACAGCTTCAACAAACTTAAGTGAATCTGAAGTAGAAGCTGCAGTAAAAGAAGCAGAAAGATTTGCTGAAGAAGATAAGAAGAGAAAAGAAAAAATAGAAGTTAAGAATAATGCAGATCAAGTTGCTTATCAAACAACTAAAACTTTAGAAGAACTTGGTGATAAGGTAACAGCTGAAGATAAGGCTAAGGTTCAAGCTAAACTTGATGAATTAAACAAAGTAAAAGATGGCGAAGATTTAGAAGCTATAAAGAAAGCTATGGATGAATTAAACCAAGAATTCTATGCAATATCATCTAAGATATATGCTGATGCTAATGCAAATGGTGAAGCAGGTGCTGGATTTGATCCAAACAATATGGGAGGAGCAGGTGCAAGCCAAACTCCAAATGATGATAATGTTGTAGATGCAGATTTCGAAGTTAAGGAAGATAAATAATATTTTAAAGAAGATAAATAGTTGTAACCTATTAATCTAATAGATATAATATATGAGGGAAGGCATAAGTCGTCTTCCCTTTTATAAAGTAAAAAAATGGTGGTGAAAATAGATGGCAAATAAAGACTATTATGCATCCCTTGGGCTTCAAAAGGGAGCTTCAGATGAAGAAATAAAAAAGGCCTTTAGAAAGCTAGCTATTAAATATCATCCTGACAAGAACCAAGGCAACAAAGAAGCAGAGGATAAGTTTAAAGAAATAAATGAAGCTTATCAAGTGCTTTCAGATCCAGAAAAAAAAGCGAGATATGATCAGTTTGGAACAGCGGATTTTGACGGAAGTGGATTTGGATCAGGTGGATTTGGTGGCTTTGACTTCTCAGATATGGGTGGTTTTGGAGATATATTTGATAGCTTCTTTGGTGGTGGCGGTGGTAGCAGTAGAAGAAGAAATGGACCACAAAGAGGTGCCGATTTAGAATATACAGTTAATTTAACTTTTGAAGAGGCTATATTTGGAGTAGAAAAGGAAATTTCTATAAATAGAAGTGAAACTTGTGATTCATGTAAAGGGAGTGGTGCTAAAACTGGCACTTCAGCAAAAACTTGTCCAACATGTAATGGTCAAGGTCAAGTAAGAGTCCAAAGACAAACACCTTTAGGAAGTTTTGTAAGTACTTCAACATGTAACACATGTGGTGGTAGTGGTAAAGTAATAGATGATCCATGTAATACATGTCATGGAAAAGGAAACGTTAGAAAGAATAGAAAGATAACTGTTAACATTCCAGCTGGAGTTGATACAGGAAATGTTATGCCGCTTAGAGGGCAAGGAGATCATGGAACTAACGATGGTCCTCCAGGAGACTTATATGTAAGAATAAATGTTTCTCCATCTAAAAAGTTTACAAGAAAAGGAAATGATATATATATAGATACTCATATATCTATGGGAAAAGCAGCGCTAGGAACTGAAATAACTGTTGCAACTGTAGATGGAGATGTAAAATATACAATTCCTGCGGGAACACAATCAGGTACTTTATTTAGATTAAAGGGAAAAGGTGTTCCAAGAGTAAATTCATCAGGTAGAGGAGATCAATATGTTAAAGTAATTGTTGATATTCCTAAGAATTTAAATGATAAGCAAAAAGATGCTTTAAAAGCATTTATGGAAGCATGTGGAGAAAACGCTGGTGAAGGAACTCCTCATAAAAAAGGACTTAAAGATTTATTTAAATAGAAGAATTAGCATGATGCTAATTCTTTTTTTTTTTTTTTTTCATAAAACATATAATATATGCACAAAATACTGAAAGTGGTATACTTATAATAAGTTTTCCCTATTATTACTATAGAAATATTCGATAAATCCATATTGTATTTAGTGATATAATTAACAATAGCATGAATTTAATAAAGAGGTGGTAAAAGATGAATAAATTAAAAGAAGTTCTATATGGAGAAATAGAAGAGTTTAGGAAAGAAGGACATAAATTTTTAAATGGGGAATTAAATGTAATGCAATTTAAGCATGCATCTGGAGGATTTGGTATATATGCACATAGAGGCGGCAAAGAATTTATGATACGACTTAGAATTCCTTCAGGGATAACGAAGGTTGATGAGATGTATAAAGTTTATGATTTTACAAAAAAATATGGATTAGATAAAATACATTTAACAACACGTCAAGCTATTCAGCTGCATGGACTAAGTATAGATGAAGTTTGCGATTTAATGAAGGAAGCTTTGGATAACGATATATATACTAGAGGAGCTGGTGGTAATTATCCAAGGAATGTTGCTATGTCACCATTATCAGGTGTTGATCCAGAAGAAGAGTTTGATGTAACTCCTTATGCGGTAGCTGTAGGAAATTATTTTTTAGAAAGAATATACACTTATAAACTACCTAGAAAGCTTAAAGTTGCATTTTCAAATAGTGAATATGATGCAGCACACTGCACAGTTCAAGATCTAGGTTTTGTTGCAGTAAATAAAGATGGAAAAAAATATTTTCAAATATATTTAGGTGGAGGATTAGGACAAAATCCTAGAAAAGCAGTTAAATATTATGATTTAATTGAAGCAAAAGATGTACTTTATTATGTGGAAGCAATGGTAAGCTTATTTAAGGCTGAAGGAAATTATGAAAATAGAAATAAAGCTCGTGTTAGATATATTTTAGAAAGAATGGGCGAAAAAGATTTCTTAGAATGTTATAAAAAACATATAGAAGAAGTTATAGAAAAAGGTAATTTAGAAATACAAGTTGAAGATAAAATTTATAATAAAAAAGGAATAGAAGTAGAATTTAATAATCCAAGAATTATTAGACAAAAACAAATAGGATTATATAGTGTTTATCTTCATCCAATTGGAGGGCAATTAGCTGCTAATGATTTAAAAGCGATTCTAGATACAATTAAAAACTTTGAAGATATAGAAATTAGATTAGCTATGACAGAAGGAGTTTATTTTAGAAACTTAAATGGCATTGAAGCGAGAGAACTATTAGAATTAACTGAAAATATGGGGGTAACAACTAACTTCGAACAAAGTGTATCTTGTATAGGAGTACCAACATGTCAAGTGGGTATATGTAATAGTCAAGGAACTCTAAGCTCAATTATGGATTATTTTAAGGATAAAGAATATAAATCAGATGTATTACCAAGAGTTTATATTTCAGGATGTGGTAATTCTTGTGGAGTTCATCAAATTGGATCTATAGGATTTACTGGCAAGAAGAAGAGAGTAGGAGAAAAAATTGAGGAATGCTTTACTATGTTTGCTGGTGGATCATTTGGCGTAGGAAAAACAAACTTAGGAAATTCTTATGGAGATATTCCAGGAAATAAGATTCCAGAACTTTTATATGAAATTGCTAAGGAAATAGAAGCTAGTGAATTAAAATTCGAAGAATATCTAGAAGAAAAAGACGATAGCTTCAAAGAAATAGTAAATAAATACGTTGTATAAGCAGTTAATTAATAGCCTTCGACTTACAGTAGAATATTATAGTGATAAAGGATATTTACAAATAACAATTATCAAGTATAATTGAAATATATAATTTTATGAGATTTTGGAAAAGATAAAATAGAAATCTTAAAGTAAGGAGAAGGATAAAATGAAACAAGTAAAATTTCAAGGTGCACCAATAACATTAGAAGGAAACACATTAAGTGTTGGAGATAAGTTACCTGATTTTTCAGTTGCAACAAATGATTTAGGAGAATTTACTTTTAGTGATACAAAAGGTGTTAGAGTATTTTTAACAGTACCTTCAATAGATACACCTGTTTGTGATATGGAAGTAAAGAGATTTAATAAAGAAGTAGATAACTTAGATGGAGTAACTTGCTATACTATTTCAATGGATTTACCATTTGCACAAGCAAGATGGTGTGGATCAGAAGGAGTAGAAAAGGTTAAGACTTTATCAGACTATAAAGATAGAAGTTTTGCTAAGGCAACTGGAACTTATGCAAAAGAATTAGGATTATTAACAAGAGCATCATTTGTTGTAGATTCAAATGGGATTGTAACTTTTGTTGAGTATCTTGATGAAATAACAAGTGAACCAAGTTACGATAAAATTTTAGAGGCAGCTAAATCAGCAAAATAATATATAAAAAGTAAAAGTATTTGGGTATTCCAAGTACTTTTACTTTTTATAATTTTATAATTTATTTAAAAGGAATTAATTACTTTAATTTTAAATATAGACAGAAAGTTAACATAAGTGTAAAATAATAAATTAGTCAAAGTATGTTTGAAAGGACTGATTTAAATGCAAGGAACTTGGATAGAAGTTAGAGTTATAACTAAAAGTGAAGCACTAGAACCTGTTTCAGGAATATTTTATGGATTAGATTGTAAAGGAGTTGCAATTGAAGATCCAAATGACATATTAGAAAGAGAACAAGGACCATTAACTTGGGATTTTGCAGATATTAATGTATTAGAGCATAAAGGTAAAGTTGCAGTTGTTAAAGCTTATTTCTCAGAAGAAGATAATATAGATGAGATATTAAATTATGTAAATGAAAAAATGATTGAAATTAAGGAACTTGGAATTGATACAGGATTAGCTAAAGTAGAAAGTGAAAAAATGTTTGAAGAAGATTGGGCTAATACATGGAAAAAGTATTATAAGCCAACAAAGGTTGGAGAAAAGATAGTTGTAAAGCCTATATGGGAAGAATATGATGTGCAGGGGGAAGAGTTAGTACTAGAGCTTGATCCTGGTATGGCTTTTGGAACAGGAACACACGAAACAACAAGAATGTGTATGCAATCTTTAGAAAAGTATGTAAAGGAAGATAGTACTGTTTTTGATGTTGGATGCGGGTCAGGAATTCTTGCTATAGCAGCAGCAAAGCTTGGTGCTAAAATGGCTGTTGGAGTTGATTTAGATCCGGTTGCAGTTGAATCTGCTAAAGAAAATGTTGGTTATAATAATTTAGATAATATACAAATACTATATGGTAATTTAGTGGAAGTAATTGATGGAAAAGCAGACATAGTTGTTGCTAACATAATTGCAGAAGTTATATGTATATTAACGGAAGATGTAAAAAGAGTTTTAAAGGATAACGGATACTTTATTACTTCAGGAATAATACATGATAGGGCAGATATGGTTACTAAAAAGCTTGAGGAAACTGGTTTTGAAGTAGTAGAAATAAATAAAGATGGGGAATGGAACTGTATAGTTGCCAAAGTAAAATAGTTTTAAGGAGAATGAACAATGCATAAATTTTTTACTCCTAAAGAAAATTTTATAGATAATAAAGCCAAAATATTAGGTGATGATGTAAAACATTTATATAAAGTATTAAGGCTAAATGAAGGGGATAAAATAGTCTTAAATAATTGTGATGGTGAAGAGTTTTTAGCAACTATTTCATCTATAACTAAGCAAGAAGTGCTTGTTGAAATAGAAGAAAAACTTCAAATAAACAATGAAAGTAGTGTAAAGATATATTTATTTCAAGGATTGCCAAAGGCGCAAAAGATGGATTTAATAGTACAAAAGGGTACAGAACTTGGAATTACTGAGTTTATACCAACTTTAACAGAAAGAGTTGATATAAAGCTAAAAGGCGATTTTAAAAAGTTAGATAGATTAAATAGAATAGCTTTAGAAGCAGCTAAGCAAAGTAAAAGAAGTTTAATACCAAATGTAGTTGATCCAATAGGTTTTGATGAAGCTATAGATAAGATGAAGAATTTAGACATAGTTATAGTTCCATATGAAAATGCAGAAAACTTTGGAATTAAAACTTTATTTAATAAGACTGATATAGAAAAATCTAAAATAAAAACTATTGGAATACTAGTTGGTCCAGAAGGTGGATTTGAGATAGATGAAATAAATAAACTAAAAGAAAATGGGGCTTATATAGTAACTTTAGGAAGTAGAATCCTTAGAACGGAGACAGCAGGTTTTGTAGCTACTTCTTTAGTTCAGTATGAGCTAGGAGATTTAGGAGGAAATTAATAATGAAAGTTGCATTTTCTACATTAGGATGTAGGGTTAACGTATATGAATCAGAAGCAATGGCCGAAAAATTTATTAGAGAAGGCTATGAAGTTGTTGATGCTAGTGAAGCAGCTGATGTATATGTAATAAATACTTGTACTGTTACTAATATGGGTGACAAAAAATCAAGACAAATTATAAGTAGAGCAAGAAGATTAAATGAGAATGCTACAGTAGCAGTTGTAGGATGTTACTCACAAATTGCACCTAAGGAAGTTTCAGAAATACCGGGAGTAGATGTAGTTCTTGGAACAAGAAATAAAGGTGATGTTGTTTACTATGTAAATAAAGCTAGAGATGAAGGTAAATCACAAGTTCATGTTGAAGGTGTACTTAAAAATAGAAAGTTTGAAGAATTAAATATAGAAGAATATCAAGATAAAACTAGAGCATTTTTAAAAATACAAGATGGATGTAATAGATTTTGCACATATTGTATAATTCCATATTCAAGAGGGTCAGTATGTTCAAAAGATCCTAAGAAGGTATTAGAAGAAGTTAATAAATTAGCAGAACATGGATTTAAAGAAATAATTTTATCAGGAATACATACAGCTTCTTATGGCTTAGATTTAGAAGGTAGTGTTAATTTAATAGACATAATAGAAGAAATAGAAAAAGTTGAGGGAATAGAAAGAATAAGAATAGGATCAATTGAGCCAGCATTCTTTACTCCTGAAGTTATAGAAAAAATAAAGAAGTTTAAGAAGTTATGTCCACATTTCCATTTATCATTACAAAGTGGATGTGATGCTACACTTAAGAGAATGAATAGAAGATATACAGCAAAAGAATATGCTGATTCAGTAAAATTATTGAGAGAAACTATGCCAGATGTATCTATAACAACAGATGTTATAGTTGGTTTTCCGGGAGAAACAGAAGAGGAATTCAATGAAATGTATGAATTCTTAAAAAATATTAAGCTTACTAAAACTCATGTATTTAAATATAGTCCAAGAAAAGGAACCAAAGCTGCAGATATGCAAAATCAAATTGATGGAAGCATAAAGGAAAAAAGAAGTAAGCTACTAATAGAATTAAGTAATAAAAATGAAAAAGAATTTATAGAGAAGTTTATAGGAAAAGAAATGGATGCACTTATAGAAACAGAAGTAAAAGGTAAAGATGGCATCTATGAAGGATATACAAGAAACTATATAAAGGTTCAAGTACCATGTACATGTGCAGACGTTACTGGTAAAATAGTTGATATAGAAATAACAGCAGCAGAAAATGAAATTGGAATAGCAAAACTGTTATAGAATGAAAAAATGAAGTGAAATGAAAAAAATTAATGAAATAATTTAACTTCAGCTAAATTATGATAAAAAGAAATTCAGCTTACTGAGTTTCTATGACAATTCTTTCATTAATTAATTGAGAGAGGTGGTGAGTTTATGGATTGTATTTTTTGTAAAATTGCAGATGGTGAAATACCAAGTAAAAAGCTTTATGAAGATGAAAAGGTCATAGCTTTTCACGATATAAGTCCTGAAGCGCCTATGCATTTTTTAGTTATACCTAAAAAGCATATAAAAAGTGTGAATGAATTAAATGAAGAAAATTCAAATATTATTTCACATATTTTCTTAGTTATTAATAAACTAGTAAAAGAACTAAATATAGATGAAGCAGGATATAGAATTGTTAATAACTGTGGAAAAGATGGTGGGCAGACAGTTGATCATATTCATTTTCATGTGCTAGGGCAAAGAGAATTAAAATGGCCACCAGGTTAAATAGTTTTTTATCTGAGAGGTTGACTTTAAGATATGCCTATTGTATAATATAGCGTGTGTTATTAAGCCCGTAGCTGAGTTAAATTAATTAATTTGAGCTAGCGGAGGGAGGGATAATAGATGTCAGAAATAAAAGTTGGAGAAAACGAAACACTTGAAAGTGCATTAAGAAGATTCAAGAGAAAATGCGCTAGAGCTGGAGTTCTTTCAGAAGTTAGAAAGAGAGAACACTATGAAAAGCCAAGCGTGAAGAGAAAGAAAAAATCAGAAGCTGCTAGAAAGAGAAAATTCAAGTAGGAACTATTTTGGTTTGAAATTTTAATAGAACTTAAATAAAAGCTATTATTGGAGTCTACAATTTATCCAATAAGTCTGAATGTATTATTTATAATACATTAAGGTTGAGGACTATAGTTATATATTTTAGCAAAAATAAGTGTAAGAATTATTATACTTGAATTTAAGGGAATAAACAGGATTTAATTAATTGGATATTCTGAAGAGGTAGATCTTGTTATAGTACCTTCCTCAGCAGTTATAAAAGAAAAGATATAATTATTAAAGGAACGGCTACACCATCGGTGTTAATAACATTTAAAAGATAGCTAGGTTTTAATTAGCTTAGTTATGACAAATTAAAGTCAATTTATAAGAAGAATATTAACTAATAAATAAAGCAAAAGGAACTTAATTAGTTCCTCTTGCTTTTTTTGTTATGCTGAAATATATTTTTAAGGCATTGGAACTGTTAACTTTATAAACTCAAATAAATTATAAGTAATTTTCTATATATATTTATCATAAAGTACTATTAGGAAAAATATAAGGAGAGAAGATTATGCAAAGAAAAATGGAGAAGAGCAGAGAAATTATAGCAGAAACTTTTGACTTACCTAAAGATATAGTTTTAAATGTTCCTAAAATAACTATTATA
Organism: Clostridium sp.; assembly: GCF_017888565.1. GTDB lineage: Bacteria > Bacillota > Clostridia > Clostridiales > Clostridiaceae > Clostridium. Next base: position 21,906 of record NZ_JAGHFX010000089.1, on the reverse strand, counting down.
GGAAATGATGAAATAACAATAGAAAATCATAAAGGAATAATATTATTTGAGCGAAATGTTATAAAAGTAAATACAAAAGTAAAGGCCATTAATATTGAAGGTGAAAATTTTGAAATACTTTATATTGGAGATTCTACAATAACAATTAGTGGAAAATTTAAATCTATATCATACGAGGTGTAATATGGCAACAGGAATTTTTGATAGTGGAAAAGTAGTAGTTGAAGTTAACATATTAAAACCGGAGAGACTTTTAAACATATTGTGGAGTGAAAATATAAATGTTATAAATGTTAAGAGAGTAGATATAGCAACTATTAGAATAACAATTGATTATAATGATTATGATGTTTTAATAGATGTTGTAAAAAGATTAAATGGTAAAAGTAAAGTCGTAGGAAGTACTGGAATCTTATTTTTTATAGGAAAACTAAAAAGTAAATTATTTTTAGCTATAGGAGGAGGAATATTTGTTGTATTATTACTATATCTCTCTACCTATGTATGGAGCATAGAAATAACTACTAAAAAGAATGTGTCACCTTATGAGTTAAGACAACAATTATATGAAATAGGGATAAAGCCAGGAATAAGTAAAAATAAAATAGATGTTAAAGATGTAGAAAAGAAACTGGAAAATGTAAATTCTGATGTTTTGTGGTTAAGGGCTAGAATAGAAGGCTCAACATTGAAGATATTTATAGAAGAAAAAGTAAACCCACCAGAAGTAAAAGAAGAAAAGCAGGGGAATTTAGTTGCAAAGATGGATGGAGAAGTAAGTAGGGTTTATGCTTTTTCTGGTAGATCAGCAGTTCATGCTGGAGATATGGTGAAAGCTGGTGATGTTGTTATAGAAGGAATTAATGGTAAAGAGGAAGATCCATATGAAGTTGTACCAGAAGGTGTAGTTATGGCAAATACTTTTTATGAAAAGAGTATGACTACTAAAGTAGAGGGTACAGAGATGAAAAGAAGTGGTGAGAAAGATAGTGATATATATATAGAAATATTCGGAAAAAAAATTTATCTGAAAAAAGCTATAAAAGATTTTAAAGAGTATGATAAAATAGAAGAGAGTGGAAAAATTATAAAGAAGGCTAATTATTTTGAAAAAAAGGAACTCCCAGTTACATACACAAAAGAAGAGGCAATTGATAATGCAGTAAAGGAGTTAGAGGAATCTCTTTATAATAATTTAACTAGAGAAGCAAAAGTGGTTGATAGAATAATAAGTACAAAGGACAATTCTGATGGAGATATAATAGTAAATGTAGTATTTGTTGTAGAGCAAAATATAGTAAATAATGAGCCAGTGGATTATTAAAAAAAACTATAGGGATTAGAGGGTGATGGACTTGTTTTGGAATAAAGGAAAGAAAAAAGATGATATAAAATACAAAAGAGGGTTTACTTATTTAACTGTATTTTTAGTAATATATTTACTTTTATTAACAGTAATTGCACCTAAGAGACACAATCTTTCAGTTGGAGATATAGCAACTGTAGATATAAAAGCACCTATTGATACTGTTGATGAAATTGCAACTAAGCAAAAAGAAGAAGAAGCTATGGCTAAGGCAAGAGAAGATAAGCAGTATATAGTTAAAAGTGAGGTAAAAGCTCAAGCAATTGAAAATGTTAATAAATTATTTAATAAGATTATATCTGAAAATTCTTCTGATAAGGAAGAAAAGGATAAAATAGCTGAAATTAAAAAAATAGAAGAATTTAGTTTAACTGATGACGAGTATAAAATATTAGTTGAATTAAAGGAAAAAGTATCTGAAGTGCAGCACTTAGTAGTAAATGTATTAGAAACAGTTTATAAGGAAGAAATAGAAGAAAATAAATATGAAGATTTATTAGAAGCAAAGTCAATAGCAGATAAGCAATTATCTAATAGTGATATAGATAGAGACTTAGAGGACATTTTAAAGAATATATGTCATATGCAAATTAAACCAAATAAATTTGTTGATAATGATAAAATGGAGGAAGCTGTTAAAGAGGCTCAAAAGAGCGTTCCAAAGGAAATAATAAAGAAGAATCAAATAATAGTAAAAGAAGGTGAACCTGTAACTGAAAGGCAAATAGAAGTTTTAAAGGAATTAGGCCTTTTAAATAATGGTACAACAAAGAGTTACTTATTCTCATTTATTTCTTTAGGGATATTAGTTGCTTTAGTATTATTTATTCAATATAGATATATATCTAAAGAAAAGCCCGAAGTATTTAAAAATACTAAAATGATCATACTTATAAGTAGTATAAATCTTATAATAATTTTGATTTCAATGGGAGTAAATGTAATTTCTCCATATTTAATACCATTAGTTTGTAGTGCTATGCTTATGACAATATTAATTGATTATAAGATATCTTTAGTTGTAAACTTGTTAAATATAATATTTATAGCTATAATAGTTGGATTTAATCCATCAGTAGTTGTTTTATCAATATTAAGTGTTGTTCTTGGGTCAACTGGACTTAAAAAGGTTCAGCAAAGAAATGATATAATATATTCAACTATTTATATAACTGGAATATTAGCTTTATTCTCATTTACTTTAGGTATGATTTCATCAAATAATATAAAAGAAATATTAATACAGACTGGATATACTGCAATAGGTATTTTACTTTCAGGGATTTTAGCGGTTGGACTATTGCCTTTCTTTGAATCAATATTTGATGTAGTTACTAATATAAAATTACTAGAGTTATCAAACCCAAACCAGCCATTAATGAAAAAATTACTAATGGAGGCGCCGGGAACATATCATCACAGTATGATGGTTGCTAATTTGGCAGAAGCTGCTGCAGAGGCTGTTGGAGGAAATCCGGTTGTGGCTAGAGTAGGCGCTTATTATCATGATATTGGGAAAACAAAAAGACCATACTTTTTCGGTGAAAATCAAATGGGAAAGGAAAATCCACACAATAAAATAACACCTAATTTAAGTACATTAATTATCTTATCACATACAAAGGATGGCTTAGAAATGGCTAGAGAACATAAAATTCCTAAGGTGATTCAGGATATGATAGAGCAGCATCATGGAACTACATTAGTTAAATATTTTTATTATAAACTTAAGAATTCATCAGATAAGCCTGATGAGATTAAGGAAGAGGATTTTAGGTATCCAGGTCCAATTCCATCTTTTAAGGAATCAGGTATTCTAATGCTTTCAGATAGTGTGGAAGCTGCTGTTAGGTCCATTAATGAACCTACAAAGGGTAAAATAGAAGAGATGGTAAATAATATAATAAATGATAAACTCAACTCTAGACAACTTGTGGACTGTGATTTAACATTAAAAGATATAGAGGTTATAAGAAAGACTTTTCTTAAGACCTTAGATGGAATATATCATCATAGAATTGAATATCCATCTGAAAAGAAAGTAAAATAGATGAGTAATTAAATTTTATAAAGGATTTGGTAGGGGAGGGTATCATACCTTTCCCTTTAATTTTAAAAAATAAATAAAGGAGATAAAAATGTTATATACTGAAAATAGACAAAATAAATTAGAGGTTACAGAGGATTTTATAGAAAAATTAAGCAATGTTTGTGATTTTGCATTAAAAGAAGAAGGGGTAGACTGTCAATATCAAATTTCTTTATTATTTGTTGATAATGAAGAAATAAGAGAAATAAATAATGAAACAAGAAATATTGATAGGGCAACAGATGTATTATCTTTTCCTATGCTAGATTTTGAAGATAAGAAAGTTTTTAGTGAAATGTATTTAAATTATGATTTTGATGAGACTTTTAAAGATGGAGATGAATTGATTTTAGGTGATATGGTTTTATCATTGGAGAGAGCTTTAGAGCAAAGTGAGGAATATGAGCATTCATATGAAAGGGAAGTTAGCTATTTAGTAGTACATTCGATTCTTCATTTATTAGGCTATGATCATATGGATGAAGATGATAAAAAAAGAATGAGAAAAAGAGAGGAAGAAATATTAAATAAATTGAAAATTAGAAGATAATACTATAAGTGGGGGGAGCTTATGAAAATAAAGAAGATGGTGGAGAGTTTTAACTATGCGATAAATGGGATTATAGAAACTGTGAGAACACAAAGAAACATGAAAATTCATATATTTGCAGCATTATGTGTGCTGTTAGCATGTTTTTTATTTGATATATCAAAGATAGAGTTTCTTATTTTAGCAATTACAATCACATTAGTACTTGGAGCTGAAATAACTAATACAGCAATAGAAGCAACTATAGATATGTCTACCAACCATTATCATCCTTTAGCGAAAATAGCAAAAAATGCATCAGCAGGAGCTGTGTTAGTTACAGCTATAAATGCGTTGCTTGTAGGATATATAATATTTTGGGATAAGATATCTGATTTGTCTTATGATGTAATACACAAGGTAAAGGAATCAGAACCTTATATGATATTTATAGCATTAGTATTTGTAGTTTTAGCTACTTTAATAATAAAATCTATTTTTGGAGAAGGAACGCCATTAAGAGGTGGGATGCCTAGCGGACATAGTGCTCTTTCATTTTCAATAGCAACAGCAATTTCGTTGATAACAGAAGAACCTATATGTATAGTATTAAGTTATTTAATGGCGTTAATAACAGCACAAAGTAGGGTAGATTCTAATGTACACTCTATTTGGGAGGTAATTGTTGGTGCTCTATTTGGAACTTTATTAACATTATTGATATTTGTTATATTTAAGATATAATATAGTATCTTAGTACTTTTATAAATCTTATTAACAATGCTTTAATTTTGAAAAAGTAATGATATAATAAAAGGTACAATAATTTTGAAATCCAAAAGACAAAATAATATTAATAAAAATAAAAATAAGGATAAATATCTAATTAAAACTTTTAAAATAATGCTAGAAGCATTAACTAAAAGATTTAGATAATTAGGAGGAAAAATGTTTAAATCAGGATTTGTAACAATAGTAGGTAGGCCCAATGTAGGAAAATCAACTTTATTAAATCATATAATGGGAGAAAAACTATCCATAGTATCAAATAAACCACAAACTACTAGAAATAATATACAAACAATATTAACAGGAAAAGATCATCAGTTAGTATTCGTAGATACACCAGGAATACATAAACCAAAACATAAATTAGGAGAATACATGGTTAACTCAGCAAAAGATTCTATAAAAGAAGTAGATCTTGTATTATTCTTAATAAATCCTGAAGAGGAAATAGGAAGAGGAGATAAATTTATAATAGAGACTTTGAAGAATCAAAAAGCTCCTGTATTTTTAGTAGTAAACAAAATTGATGAATTTACTCAAGAGAGAGTTGCAAAAACTCTTCAAATGTATTCATCAGAATTAGAGTTCAAAGAAATAATTCCTATTTCAGCACTTAGAGGGAAAAATGTTGATAAATTAGTTGAATTGATGATTGAAACAATGCCAGAAGGACCTAAATACTATCCAGATGATATGATAACAGATGTACAAGAAAGATTTGTTGTATCAGAGATAGTAAGAGAAAAGGCTTTAAGAACATTAAGAGAAGAAATACCACATGGAATAGCAGTTGATATAATTCAAATGAAACAAAGCCCAAATGGAACATGGCATATTGAAGTAGATATGCTTTGCGAGAAAGATTCGCATAAAGGAATAATTATAGGAAAGAATGGTCAATGTCTAAAGAAAATAGGTGAAAGTGCAAGATATGAAATAGAAAAATTCTTAGGTGCTAAGGTTAATCTAAAAATTTGGGTAAAGGTAAGAAAAGAGTGGAGAGATAATCAAAACCTATTAAAAGAGTTAGGATATAAAAAGGTTAAATAAAATAAGGGGATGGTGTTTCTGTCACTACATAAGGTAAATGCAGTAGTTATAAAAACGAAAGAATTTAAAGAAAATGATAAACTTGTATGGTTATATACAAATAAATTGGGGAAAATAACAGCTATAGCAAAGGGATCAAGAAAAAGTAAGAGTAAATTTTTATCTCTTACTTTGCCTCTATGCTATGGAGAATATGTTTTATTTAAAGGAAAAAGTTTATTTAATATTCAAGAAGGTAAAATAATTAATTCTTTCCAAGGTTTATTAGATAACTTAGATAAACTAACTTACTCATCCTATATATGTGAGTTAATAGATATATGTGTAGAGGAGGGGGAAATAAATGAGGGGCTATTTAAAGATTTTTTAACTTGTATGTATCTACTTAATACAGATGCTTTAGATTATGAAATGCTTATTAGATCCTTTGAACTTAGATTATTAAAAGCAACAGGGTATGGATTAAATTTAGAAAGCTGTGTAAGTTGCAGAAAAAAAATATCTGTATCTAATTACATATCTTTATCACATTATGGTGGAGTTTGTGAAGAATGTTCAAGAGAACATGGAATTTATATCTCAAAGCCTGCATATAATGCTATAAGGTTTTTAATGAAGACTCCTATGGATAAGATATATAAATTAAATGTAAATGCAGATGTAAAGAGGGATATAAGTAAGGTAACAACATTTATTATATCTTCAAACTATTCTAAAAAGCCAAAAAGCTTAGAAATGTTAAATTATATAAAGGAGTGAATAGATATGGAAATAACTTTAGAAAAGGTAGATCAAGTTAAAGAGAGAACTGGCGTAAGCTATGCAGAGGCAAAACATGCCCTTGAAGTAAGCAATGGAGATGTACTAGAAGCAATAATATATATTGAAGGAATAAAGGGAATTAAGCAAGACTATATAGAAGATAGTCCAGGAAAAGAAAAGTATGAAACTATAGATGAACTTAAGAAGTGGTTAAAGGATTTAATAAATAAGGGGAATGTAACTAGAATTAAAGTTAGTAAAGACGGAAAAGAACTTGTAGATGTTCCTGTCAATGCAGGAATAGCAGCAGGTGTAATTGCAGTTATTATTCCACCTGTATTAGCTTTTGTCGTTATTGCAGCAGTAGTAACACAAATAACTATAGAAATAACTAAAGCAGATGGTAGTGTTGAAGTTGTCAATAAATATATAAGTAAGGCAGCTAATGATATAAAGGATGCTGCTACAGATGTTGCTTATATGTTTAAAGACAAAGTAAGCGAAGTTAAAAATGAAAAATTTAACAGTAGTGATAATAATAATGAGAAAAAGAAATACGATAAAAATGAGCAAGTAGATGAAAATGTATTTACATATACTGTGAATTTTGATGATGAGGACTAAATTAAAGCAAAATTGAGATAAACAGGAGATACAGTGGAATAAAATAAACAGAAAAGGAATATTCAGCTAATATGACTGATTTTTCAGAAAATTAAGTATAGTCAAACTTTTAGAAAATGTTATAATTAGATTGTAAATATCACACTAATCAAACAAATCTAAATTATCTGAATATTCCTTGTAAATGCAGAAAGAGGGATAAATTTGAAGTTATCACAAAGGCAAGAGGAAATTATAAGGATAGTAAAAGAAGGACAGCCTGTTACAAGCGAAGCTTTAGCAGAGCATCTTGGTGTAACTAGAGCAGCATTAAGAGCAGATTTAGCTATTTTAACAATGATAGGGATACTTGATGCTAGACCTAAGGTTGGTTATGTATATTTAGGAGAAGCACAAAATACTAGAATATTAGAAAATATTTCGAAGGTTTTAGTTGGAGAAATTATGTCTAAACCGGTTACAGTAAATGAGGAAACTACAGTGTATGATGCAATCGTATTCTTATTCTTAAATGATGTAGGTACATTGTTTGTGGAAAGTAACGGGGTGCTTGTTGGAGCGGTTTCTAGAAAAGATTTTTTGAAAAATGCTATAGGGGGAACTGATATTCATAAAGTTCCTGTTGGAGTTATAATGACTAGAATGCCAAATATCATATGTGGATATGCAGAAGATAGTGCTTATAGCCTAGCAAAGAAGATTATTGAGCATGAGATTGATAGTATTCCAATAGTAGAAAAAATAGAAACAGCAGCTAATGAAAAAAATCAATTTAAAATAGTTGGAAAGATATCAAAAACTAACATAACAAAGCTTTTTGTTAAGCTTGGAGAAGGCAATTAAGAGAAGACTATGGGTAATTTATTTAGGGTAACTACAGTGCAAAAGTACTGTTAGTATATATATTCAATTTGATTGAACGGAGGAGTATTGAGATGGAGAAAAAGAAGTACGTTTACCTTTTTAGTGAAGGCAATGGTTCAATGAAGAACCTTCTAGGAGGTAAAGGGGCAAATTTATCAGAAATGATTCTACTAGGGATTCCAGTACCACAAGGATTCACAGTTACAACAGAGGCTTGTAACAAGTATTACGAGGATGGCAAAATAATCGCAGAAGAAGTTATTGAAGAAATCCACGGAAAAATTACAGAACTAGAAAAACTAACAGGAAAAGAGTTTGGGAGTTTAACAAAACCATTATTAGTATCTGTAAGATCAGGTGCAAGAGTATCAATGCCGGGTATGATGGACACAGTATTAAATCTTGGACTAAATGATAAGTCAGTAGTTGCGATGGCTGATTTAACTAATAATCCAAGATTTGCATATGATTCATATAGAAGATTCATTCAAATGTTCTCAGATGTTGTTATGGGGATTGAAAAGAGATTATTTGAAAATCTAATAGATGAGATAAAAGAAGAAAAAGGTGTTGAAGTTGACACTGATTTAACAGCTGATGACTTAAAAGTATTAGTTGGAAGATATAAAGAGCTTTATAAAAAAGAAATGGGAGAAGAGTTCCCACAAGATCCAAAAACTCAATTAATTGAATCTATTACAGCAGTATTTAGATCATGGGATAATCCAAGAGCAATAGTTTATAGAAGATTAAATGATATTCCAGGAGAATGGGGTACAGCAGTTAACGTACAAGAAATGGTATTTGGTAATAAAGGAGAAACTTCAGGTACAGGTGTTGTATTCTCAAGAGATCCAGCTACTGGAGAAAATAAAATATATGGTGAGTACTTAATGAATGCACAAGGGGAAGACGTTGTTGCGGGTATAAGAACACCACTTCCAATAGCTAAATTAGAAGAGCAAAATCCAGTAATATATAAACAATTTACTGATATAGTTCATACATTAGAAAATCATTATAGAGATATGCAAGATATGGAAATAACTATAGAGGAAGGAAAGCTATATTTCTTACAAACTAGAAATGGTAAGAGAACAGCTCAGGCAGCTCTAAAGATAGCTGTTGATTTAGTTGAAGAAGGAATGTTAACTAAGGAACAAGCAATATTAAAGGTTGATCCAAATCAATTAGATTCTTTACTTCATCCAGCTTTCCATACAGAAGACTTAGAGAAAGCTACACCAATTGCAAAAGGACTTCCTGCATCTCCAGGAGCAGCTTGTGGTAAAATAGCTTTCACAGCTGAAGAGGCTAAAGAGAGAAAAGAAAAAGGTGAAGATGTTGTTTTAGTTAGGTTAGAAACTTCACCAGAAGATATAGAAGGCATGATAGCAGCAGAAGGTATATTGACTGTTAGAGGTGGTATGACGTCTCATGCAGCTGTTGTTGCTAGAGGAATGGGAACTTGCTGCGTTGCAGGTTGTGGCGCTTTAAAAGTTAATGAAGAAGCCAAGACTTTAGAAGTTGATGGAAAAGTTTATACTGATAATGATTTTATTTCAATAGATGGTTCAACAGGAAATATATATGGAGAAGCTGTTAAGACAGTTACACCAGAAATATCAGGACACTTTGCTACATTTATGGGATGGGCAGATGAAATCAGAAAATTAAAGGTTAGAACTAATGCTGATACTCCAAGAGACACTAAGCAAGCTGTAGAATTTGGAGCAGAAGGTATAGGTTTATGTAGAACTGAGCATATGTTCTTTGCAGAAGATAGAATAATGGCAGTTAGAGAAATGATAGTGGCTAAGAATGAAGAGCAAAGAAGAAAAGCCCTTGAAAAAATACTTCCAATGCAAAGAGAAGACTTTGTTGGAATATATGAAGCTTTAGGTGGAATGCCAGCAACTATAAGATTTTTAGATCCGCCACTACATGAGTTCTTACCACATAATGATGAGGATATTCATGAATTAGCTAAAGATTTAGATATAACATTTGAAGAATTAAAGGCTACTGTTAATGAATTGCATGAATTTAACCCAATGATGGGGCATAGAGGATGTAGATTAGCAGTTTCTTATCCAGAAATAGCTGAAATGCAAACTAGAGCTGTAATTGAGGCAGCAATAGAAGTTAAAAATACTAAAGGATTTGACATAGTTCCAGAAATAATGATTCCGCTTATTGGAGAAATAAAAGAGTTAAAGTATGTTAAAGATGTAGTTGTTAAAACAGCAGAAGAAGTTATGGTAGAAAAAGGTGTTGAATTAAAGTATATAGTTGGTACTATGATAGAAATACCAAGAGCTGCTTTAACAGCAGATACAATTGCTAAGGAAGCAGAGTTCTTCTCATTTGGAACAAATGACTTAACTCAAATGACATTTGGATTCTCAAGAGATGATGCTGCTAAATTCTTAAAGGATTACTATGAAAAGAAGATTTATGAACAAGATCCATTTGCTAAGCTAGATCAAACTGGAGTTGGTGAATTAGTTAAGATAGCAGTAGAAAAAGGTAAATTAACTAGACCAAACATTAAGCTTGGAATATGTGGAGAACATGGTGGAGATCCATCATCAGTAGAGTTCTGCCATAATATTGGATTAGATTATGTGTCATGTTCACCATTTAGAGTTCCATTAGCAAGACTAGCTGCTGCACAAGCACAAGTTAGAAATAAAAGATAATTTATAAAAAGAGGAGGTTTAAAACCTCCTCTTTAAAATTTTACGTTATAATGTTTTTCAAATGAATTCATAAGCTCATAAGTAAACTCTAGTTGATTTTCAGTCCTATCTAATCCTTTTTCAAGTAGTTTTATAAAGGCATTTTTATTGCATTTTCTTATGTTTTTATAATAATCTCTAGATAATTTCCAAAACTTTTGAGGAAAAGCAATATAGGCTAATACATATTTTAAATCAGAACTACTTAAAATATTTTCTTCCATATATTTATCAAGAACTCCTAATGTTAAATTTATTTGCCAATTAGTATTTTCCCTTTTCAATAATCTTCTTAAAAAATATGAGATATCTCTAGAACAATAATCCATTTTACATTTATCAAAATCAATAAGAGAAATTTTATTGTTATCTATTAATATATTTTTATTTACGTAATCTCCATGGCAAAGAGATTTTGAAAGTTCATTAGGGATAATTGATGATGATACTTCAAATGAAATCTTAGCAAGTTCTAAGTTTTCATTAATATTTTCTAGGAATATTTTTGAAAATCTATCGTTGTATTTATGAGCGTTATTTATACTTAATAGTAGTTGGTTAAAGTGTTTTGATATAGTTTCATTATAATTTTCAAAGCCTTCTCTTAAGCTACTACCAGCTATTGGAGAAAAGTTTTTAGAAGCTATATGTAGTTTTCCTAATGTTTTCGACGATAATAAAACATGTTCTAAATTATCAAAATCACACTTTTCACCGTCAAGCCAAGGAGTCAAGATAAATAGCATGTCTTTATATTTAACATATCTATTTCCATCTATAGTAGGTAATAGTTTAGGAACATCAATGCCATTTCTATAACACCACTCCATAGCTGAATATACATATAAAAGATTTGCTTCATTATAATAAACCTTTTTTAAACAGTAGCTTTTATCATTAAAATCTATTCTATATACAGCCCTTTGCTTTTCTGTATCTTTAAATTTAATGCTAAATATAGATGCTTTCTGAAGGTTATAATGACATAAAATATTATTATTTATCTCATTAACAGGAAGCAGCTCTTCTCTTAAATCTGATAATATGTTTTCCATTACTCTCTCCTTATATAATTACTCTTTATTAAGATATTAGTAAAAAAAAGAAAATATACTTGTATAAAGAAAATATAATTGGTATTAAATATATTATTATAAAATATGTTTAAATAGAGGAAAAAAGAGAAAAATATAGAATATGTAATATAGAGGTGAGATATATGAATGTAAGAGAAAAAATAGAGAGTTTCGAAAGGTTGACATTAGTTCCTCAAGCTACTTTTAGTACTTCGACTTTAGGAAGAAAAAGAGATGAAAAAAGTGATGCTGTGAGAACGTGTTTTATGGTTGATAGAGATAGAATCATTCATAGCAAGTCTTTTAGAAGATTGAAACATAAGACTCAAGTTTATATAAAGACTTTTGGTGATCACTATAGAACAAGGTTGACTCATACATTAGAAGTATCTCAAATTGCAAGAACAATAGGCAGTGGAATTGGATTAAATGAATATTTAATTGAAGCCATATCATTAGGACATGATTTAGGGCATGTAGCATTTGCTCATAATGGAGAAGAGGTATTGAATGAGTTTTTGGAAGGTGGATTTAGACACAATGAGCAGAGTGTTAGAGTCGTTGAGAAACTTGAAAAAAACGGCTTAGGACTAAATTTAACAACTGAAGTTATAGATGGAATATTACATCATAGTGGTCTTGATAATGGCAACAATAAAGCTAAAACATTAGAAGGAAGAGTGGTTAAGGTAAGTGATAAAATAGCATACCTAAATCATGATATAGACGATTCGATAAGGGCTGGGCTCTTAAGCGAAGATGTATTACCAAAAGAAGTTATAAAAGTATTAGGTAAAACCCATTCTCAAAGAATTGAAACTTTAGTTATAGATGTAATAGAAAATACTACTGAGGCATTAAATAATAATGAAGTTGATATAAAATTTAGTAATGAGGTTTGGGAGGCTATGACAGAGCTTAGAAGATTTATGTTTAAAAATGTTTACTTAGGGGATATTTTAAAAGTAGAGAGAAATAAGGCGAAATTTATTTTAGAAAACATAATAAATTATTATTATACTCATGAAGATGAATTACTAAATATATACAAAGAGATAGCTATAGAAGAAGGATTAAAAAGAGCAGTTGCAGATTATATAGCTGGAATGAGTGATGATTATTGTTTAAATAAATTTAACTCTCTATTTGTACCAAAGTTAGTAATATATTAAATAAATGGATACAATAAAAAGTAAATATTTAAAAGGAATTTTAGATTTGATAAAGAATATAAATAAAGAAGATTTAATAAATTTTCATAAAAATTTTCCTTTAAAGAAGGAAATAGAGAAAAAATGTCGAAATGAATATAGGTTGACGAAAATTATTAGTAAGGAGGTGAATCTCCTTGCAGATTTCTGAAGAGATTCTAGAAAAAGTAAAAGAACAAAATGATATAGTAGATGTAATATCTGAGTCAGTTAGATTAAAGCGATCTGGAAGAAACTTTTCAGGACTATGTCCATTTCATAATGAAAAGTCACCTTCATTTTCAGTATCACAAGATAAACAAATATATAAATGTTTTGGATGTGGTGAATCAGGAAATGTAATCACTTTTGTTATGAAAAATAAAAATATGCCGTTTGTTGAAGCAGTTAAGTATTTAGCTGATAGAGTTAATATTACAATAGAAAGTGATAAAGGAAGAATAAGTCCGGCTGCAAAAAAGAGAGAATTGCTCTATAAAGTTAATGTTGAAGCAGCAAGGTTCTTTTATTCAAACTTAAGATTAACCAAAGAAGCGAAGGAATATTTTTTAAATAGGGGTATTAAGGAAGAGACAATAAAAAGATTTGGATTAGGCTTTGCAAAGGATAGTTGGAATAACTTGTTATTTCACTTAAGAAAGTTAGGTTTTAAAGATGATTTATTGCTTGAGGCAGGATTAGTATCTAATTCTGAAAGGACAGGAAATAAATATGATAGATTTAGAAATCGTGTAATATTTCCTGTATTTGATTATAGGGGTAAGGTAATAGGTTTTGGAGGAAGAGTTTTAGATGATTCAAAACCAAAATATTTAAATTCACCTGAAACCTTAGTTTTTCAAAAGGGAACAAATCTTTATGGATTGAACTTTGCAATAAAAAGCAAGCTGCAAGAAAGATACTTCATTATTGTTGAAGGATATATGGACTTAATAACTTTGCATCAGTATGGAATAACAAATGTAGTAGCTTCATTAGGTACAGCTTTAACTACAAATCAAGCAAGATTGTTAAGACGTTATGCAGATAAGGTAATAATATCATATGATGCTGATATAGCAGGTCAGGCAGCAACTATGAGAGGTCTAGATATATTAAAAGATGCAGGATTTGATGTTAGAGTTTTAAGTATTCCACAGGGAAAAGATCCAGATGAATATGTGAGAAGTAATGGAAAAGATGCATTTATAAAATTAATAAATAATGCTCAAGGCTTAATCGATTATAGGCTTAAGAAAGCAGAAGAAGGAATTAATCTTAAAGATAGTAATGACTTAGTTAAATATGGCAAGAGAGTTACAGAAATATTAGCAAGTGTTAATTCTATAGAAAAAGATGTCTATATTAAAAAAATATCTGAAAATACAGGTATAAGAGAACAAACATTATATGATTTATTATCAAAGGAAATGACAAAAAATATAAAAGAAAATGATTTTATGAATAATAAGGAAGAAAATGGAACAAAATTATATTTAGAGCCAGCTTTTATAAAAGCTGAGAGGTCTTTAATGAAATTATGTTTGAGTGAAGAGTATTTTGATTACATTAGTCAGTTAATAAACCAAGATGAGTTAATTCTTCCAGAACATAAAGAGATTTTTTCTATTATTAAAGAAGCTAAAATGGGGAATATAAATAATATAATTACCTTTTTAGAATCGAAATGTACGAATGTAAAAACAATTGAGGAAATTGTAAAAATAAAAGAACATAGTGTACTGATAGGCAAGGATAATAAAAAGTTAATACAAGATTTTATCAAGCAATTGGATAATTATAAATTGAATCAAAAACTAAATGAATTAAAACGTAAGCAAAAGTTATTAGAATCACAGGGTAAAATTGAAGAATCTATACAAATCGCAATTGAATTAAAAAATGTTAATGATCAGTTAAAGAGAGGTGCAAAGTAGTAGTTGGCAATAACGGAAGGAGGTAACAAAATGGTAGATGAAAAAACAAAAGCTAAACAAGGCAAAAAAGAGAATGAGGACAAAAATAGCAAAATGACTATAGTTAAAAATCTACTAGATAAAGGAAAGAAGAGTGGTACTTTAACATATAAGGAAATAATGGATGAGGTTGAGCATATTGATCTAAGTCCAGAACAAATAGAAAAAATTTATGAAGTGTTAGAGTCAATGGGAATTGAAGTAATAGGTGATCCTAATGAAGCAGATGAAGTCGAAGAAGAACTAGACTTAGACTTAACTATTCCAGAGGGAATTGCAATAGATGACCCAGTAAGAATGTACTTAAAAGAAATTGGAAAAGTTCCTTTATTATCTTCAGAAGAGGAAATAGAATTAGCAAATAGAATAGAGCAAGGTGATCAAAGAGCTAAGAAAAAATTAGCAGAAGCAAATTTAAGACTTGTTGTAAGTATTGCTAAAAGATATGTTGGAAGAGGAATGTTATTTTTAGACCTTATACAAGAAGGAAATCTAGGGCTTATAAAAGCTGTAGAAAAGTTCGATTATAGAAAGGGCTTTAAATTCTCTACTTATGCTACATGGTGGATAAGACAGGCAATAACAAGAGCTATTGCTGACCAAGCAAGAACTATTAGAATACCTGTACATATGGTAGAAACTATAAATAAACTAATAAGAGTCCAAAGACAATTATTACAAGAGCTAGGAAGAGACCCATTCCCAGAGGAAATATCAAAAGTTATGGATTTACCAGTAGATAAGGTAAGAGAAATACAAAAGATAGCTCAAGAGCCAGTATCTCTAGAAACTCCTATAGGTGAGGAAGAAGATTCACATCTTGGAGACTTTATACCAGATGATGATGCTTTAGCACCAGCAGAAGCAGCTGCATTTACAATGCTTAAAGAACAATTAATAAATGTATTAGATACTTTAACTCCTAGGGAAGAAAAAGTATTAAGGCTAAGATTTGGATTAGATGATGGAAGAGCAAGAACCCTTGAAGAAGTTGGTAAAGAATTTAATGTAACAAGGGAAAGAATAAGACAAATAGAAGCGAAAGCTCTTAGGAAATTAAGACACCCTTCAAGAAGTAAAAAATTAAAGGATTATTTAGATTAGCACCAAAAGGTGCTAATTTTAATTTAGCAAGGAGAAGAATTATGGAACTAAGCGAAAGATTAAATTTTATAATTAAACACATTGAAAGCACATCAGTATTAGCAGATATAGGAACAGATCATGGATACATTCCTTTATATGCATTAAAAAATGGAATTTGTAGCAAAGCGATTGCAGTAGATATAAATAAGGAGCCTTTAGATAAAGCGAGATTAAATGCTATACTAGAAGGTATGGGAGATGAATTAGAGTTTAGGCTAGGTGATGGACTTAAGGCTCTAGAAAAAGATGAAGTTGAAGTTACTGTAATTGCAGGAATGGGGGGAAATTTAATTAGAGATATACTTGAATCACAAGTTGAAAAAGTTGACTCTATGAAATATCTAATACTTCAACCAGCTCAAAATCCAGAAGTGTTAAGAGAATATCTTTATAATAATAATTATGAAATAATAAGTGAAGATCTTTGTTTAGATGAAAATATATATTATGAGCTTTTTAAGGTAAGACGAAAAGAAGGTGAAGCTACCAGTTTAGATGCAATATATTACGAAGTAAGCCCAAAGCTTTTAATGCAAAAACATCCTTTAATGAAGGAATATTTAATTTCAAAAGTTAAAAACTATAAAAGAATTATTAGTTTTATAACAGAAAGCACTGTTAATGCAAGTGAAAGAAGAAAATCTATACAAGAAAAAATAGATATGATTACTAATATGATTAATTTTCTATAAGGACGATGTTTATGAAAAAAGTTAAAGATATAATTGAAATAATGGAGGAATTTGCTCCTAAAACGCTAAAAGAAGATTTTGATAATGTAGGACTAATGGTAGGAGATAAAGAAAAGAAAGTAGAAAAAATACTTTTGGCTCTAGACTGCACATTAGATGTTATAAAAGAAGCAAAAGAAAAGAAAGTAGATTTAATAATAACTCATCATCCACTTATATTTAGGAAACCTAATAGCATAACTACTGATACGCTGATAGGAAAAAAAATAATAGAACTTATCAAAAGTGATATAAGTTTATATTCAAGTCATACTAATTTAGATTCAGCTGAGAAAGGCTTAAATGAAACTATAGTAAATGTATTAGGATATGAATCTGAAGAGCTTCTAGAGGCTAATAAGAGGGCTAGAAATAATAATGAAGGTCTAGGAAGAATTATTAGATTAGAAGATTATATCCAATTGGACGATTTAATAAAAGATATTAAAGAAAAGCTAAATGTAAAATCATTAAAGGTTGTTAGAGGATGTGAAAAAGTAAAAAATATCGCAGTTATAAATGGGAGTGGAAGTGATTTTTTTGAAAGAGCATACAAAAAAGGGGCAGACTGCATAGTAACAGGTGATACAACATATCATTATGCATCTGATTATAAAGAAATGGGAGTATCTATAATTGATACAGGACATTTTTCCTCTGAATGGATAGTTTTTTTAGAAGTTATAAATAGATTAAATGATAAATTACAAGACTTAGAAATTTTAATATCTACTAAAAGTGAAGATCCTTACACATTTGTGTAAGGTCTTTTTTATACACAAAATTTTTGATTTAAGCATAATATTAATAATAAGAATAATATCGGGGGATGAACTATGAGTAAATCATATTATAAAAAGAAAAACAAATCATGGACAAAAGTATTTCAAGATGGTTTTAAAGATATATGTGATGGTATAGGTAAAAATATTGGAAAGGGTGGAAGCTTTTTTAAAACCTGCGTCAATCCAGGTGCTAGATTATGTATATTCATACTTATAATATTAACTTTATTACTTTCTGGCATAGGATTTTATTCTTGGGTTATACTACTTATGTTAATTTTGATACTACAATTTGTGTAAATTGTAAAAAATATCATTTGCATTATTAATTAAGTTATGTTAAGATAATCTTCGCGAGTAAGACATGCAATCGCTGCTAGACTAGATCTAGGAGAGGAAAGTCGGAGCTCCATAGGGCAGGGTGCTGGATAACGTCCAGTCAAGGCGACTTGAAGGAAAGTGCAACAGAGAGATACCGCCTAAATTTTTAGGTAAGGGTGGAAAGGCGAGGTAAGAGCTCACCAGCATCATGGTGACATGATGGCTATGTAAACCCCACCTGGAGCAAGGTCGAATAGGGAAACATTTAGGAGTTGCCCGCTCCGTTTCCGGGTGTACCGCTTGAGCTTATTGGCAACAATAAGCCTAGATAGATGATTGCTTAATACAGAACTCCGCTTACGGCTTATCTCGCATAAGTAAAATGGATAGTTGGGAAAATTTCTTTGGCTTTTGCCGAAATTTTGCCAACTTTTTTATTTTGCCTTTGGGAGTTGCATTAGATTAGTAATTTTTTCACTTGCTTCTCTTTGCATTTCTTCGGTTACATGGGAATATATATTTAATGTTGTATTTATATCAGCGTGGCCTAGTCTTATTTGGATAGTTTTAAAATTTACTCCTTGAGACAAAAGCAAAGTAGCATTAGTATGCCTTAAATCGTGCCATCGTATTTTTTTATTTATAGATAATTTTTTTAAAACTCTGCTAAACCTATGAGTCCAATAATTTGGATCTATATAAATACCACTTTCCCATATGAAAACAAAATCATATTTTTTCCCATCTAATATATTTTCATTTGTATAAAATTCCCCATAATTAATTTTGTTTTGAAGTAATATTTTTTTATGTTCTTTTAGCATTGATATTAAAGAACCACTTACAACTAACGTTCTCTTACTTTCTTCTGTTTTAGGTGTAGTTACTTTTACTCCAGCATTAGTTTTGATAAAATTATTTTCAATTTTAATTTTATTATTTTTGAAATCAATGTTATCCCAAGTTAAGCCAGATAATTCTCCCCGCCTTAATCCAAGCTCTAATGTCATTGTTAAAGCGAGTTTCATTATATAATCTCTAAAATCTTCATTGTTTAATGAATTTAGAATAGTATGAAATTCTTCAATTGATAATGTCTCGGCAACAAAACGTTCTCTCTTAGGTCTATCAACGAATTTACAAACATTATTATTTATTAATTGTAGCTTCAAAGCTCTATTAAGAGAAGAATTAAGAGCAGTAAAAATATTTTGAAGTGTAGTATTCTTAAGTCCTCTTTCTTTATTGTAATTAAGCATTTTTTCAATATGGATAGGTTTTAAATTTCTAAGTTGTATAGATCCTATAACTGGATTAATAGCATTTTATATAATACCTTTATACCTATAATAAGTATTATCTTTTCTATTTGGCTTTATATAAGTTTCAAGCCAATTATTCAAATAATCTTTTAATAAAGTATTATCTGATTCTATAAAGCCACAATCTCTTTTATAAAGTGCTTCATTTAATTTTTGTTGAGCTTCTTTTTTAGTTACACCTCCAACTCTTTCAACTCTTTTTTTATTGCCTAAGGAATCGAATGTTTCATATGAATAGTACCATTTGTTCCCCCTTTTTCTTAGGCTTCCTGCCATTAAATCACATCCTTTCCGAACGTATGTTCTTTTAATATTTATAAATTAACCAGTTGAGATAAAGGCTCATAAGGAACGTTTATACAACTGGCAATTTGCTTTAATGTCAATCCTTCCATTTCTAAAATATCTAATTTAATACCTGTTAGACAGAGAGCAAAATAATTTGCTTGTTTATCTAACTTACCTATATTAGTAAATTTTGAATTTGATATGTCTGTATGGAGTAGAGCGTGTCCTAATTCATGTCTTAGTATGAACTCTTCATTATATCCATATAGATCATCTCTAATGAAAATTATTTCTTTTTCAAAATAGTTGCGATAATATACAGAATCTTTGTGACATAACAAAGGATTGTTTGAAACTACCCTAAGTATTTGTATTTTTAAATGTCTGCATAATTCATAGGGATTATTTGTTTTATATGTATCTAATAATCCATCAACCACTTCATTAATCCATCTCATAAGTTTCCCCCTTAGAAGTCAATTATTTTTTCTTCTTCATACTATATTTTAATCCTAGTAATTCGGCTTGATTTAGCATTTCATTAGCAAAGTTCAATATTTCTTTATCAGTCATTTTAGATGGGTTTAACCCTCCATAAGCTAAAATTTGATGTTTCATAACATATTCCCTAGCTTCATCTGCATTAATAAATTTTTCAGGAATTAGAGGAAAGTTATTTTCTATTGTTTGTTTATTATTTTTTTCTATAACAGATTCGTGTTCAGAAACTAAATCAGAAAGAGATATCCCTAAACCTTTAGCTATATTAATAAGTGTATCAACGCTTGGATTGTATCGATTTCTTTCTATATCTGCTAGATATGAGCGAGAAATTGAAGCTTTCTTAGCTAAATCTTCTTGTGTTAATTTTAGTTCTTTCCTTAAAGTCTTAATTCTTAAACCTAAATCCATTTTATAACCTCCTGTCGTCATTACCGACTATAGATAAAGTATATAACAATAATGTCGGAAATTCAACTAGTAAAATGTCGTAAATACAAGGGAAAATGAGCAAAAAAGAGGAAGAGAAAGAAAAATATACCCTAATCCTTCATGAAAGTCGTAAATACTAGTAAATTACATTTTACAAAATGTCGTTAATACAATACAATTTAAATATAGAAAGGAGGAGAAAGTATTGAAAATAAATTCAAAAAAAGAAATTGGAAGTATTATAAAGGAAGCGAGGAAAAGCAAGAATATGACCCAACAATTTCTAGCTGATAAATGCTGTCTTTCAAGAAGTTATATATCTGACATTGAAAGTGGAAGATATTCACCTAGTTTAGAAACATTGCTTAATATATCCAGTGAATTAGAGATAAATTTAAATTTATTCAAAAATATCGTAAATACACAGGGTTTACTGGAAAATTAAATACTAGACTTATAAGATAATTTTTATATTTTTATTTCATATATAAAAGTTTACAGGAAATTTATAAAAGGGGGGAAAATATGAAACTTTTAACTGTAAAAGAAGTGTCAAAGGTATTAAGAGTAAATCCTAGTTATGTCTATGAATTAATGAAAAAAGGACATTTAAACTATTTAGTTTTAGGAAGTAAAAAAGTAACTGACTTTGAGTTAGAAAGATTTTTAAAAGAAGCTCAAGGAAAAGATTTTTCAGATTTAGATAATATAACTCAATTAAAAGCTTAGGCTTAACAGAATAAAAATTAAGGAGGATAAGAAATGAATCAATTAATAAAAGTTAATACAAATGAAAATGATATTACATTAAGTGGAAGAGAACTTCATGAGTTCTTAGATATTGGAACAGAATATCCAAAATGGTTTGAAAGAATGACAGAGTATGGGTTTACAAAAGGTGAAGATTATTTAGTTCATTACTATGATAAGAATTCAAGCGAAGTCAAAAATGACGACGCTGAAAAGATGTCAGTAAATCAAAGAAGTGCTAAAGGAATTATCATTAATCATGAAATTAAATTAGACATGGCAAAAGAAATAGCAATGATACAACGTAATGAAAAAGGTAAACAAGCTAGAAAATACTTCTTAGAAGTAGAAAAGGCTTGGAATAGTCCAGAAATGATAATGAAGAGAGCTTTAGAGATTGCAAATAAGAGAGTAGAGAATCTTCAATTAGAAAATACTCAACAGAAGCAAATAATAGGAGAATTAAAACCTAAAGCAGATTATACAGATATTATTCTTAAAAATAAAGGTCTTGTAACTATCACACAAATAGCTAAAGATTATGGACTTAGTGGACAAGCATTAAATGATAAAC
>NZ_JAGHFX010000022.1 GCF_017888565.1 Clostridium sp. | reverse complement strand
GATATTAGGTTATTTGCAGAAATGGGCTTTAAGGTATTTAGAATGTCTATAGCATGGACACGTATATTCCCTAATGGTGATGATAAAGAACCTAATGAAGCAGGATTAAAGTTTTATGATGATGTTTTTGATGAATTAAAAAAATATAATATAGAGCCATTAGTTACTATTTCACATTATGAGATGCCTTTTAATTTAACTAAAAAATATAATGGATGGGCTTCAAGAGAGGTAATAGATTTTTTTGTTAACTACTGTAATGTAATATTTAACAGATATAAGGATAAAGTTAAATACTGGATTACATTTAATGAAATTAATTGTGGTACAAAGCCAGTAGGAGGATATCTTAGTCTTGGTATTTTAAATGAAGGCACAGAAGACCTTTTACACCCAAATGATAACAAGCAGATTCGTTTTCAAGCACTTCACCATCAATTTGTAGCAAGTGCAAAAGCAGTAAAGCTTGGTCATAGTATTAATAAAGATTTTAAGATAGGCTGTATGATTGCTTATATGACAAAATATCCTTATACATGTAATCCAGATGATATATTACTTACACAGAAGAGGGATCAATTGGCAAATGATCTTTGTGGAGATGTACATGTTAGAGGTGAATATCCTTTCTTTGCTAAGAGATATTTTGAAGAAAATAATATTGTTTTAGATATAACTGAAGAAGATAAGAAGATTTTAAAAGAAGGAACAGTAGACTATTATACATTCAGTTATTATATGAGTAACTGTGAATCAGCAGAGGGTGGCAAAGACAAGGTTTCAGGAAATTTAGTTAGTGGAATTAAAAACCCATATCTTAAAGCAAGTGATTGGGGATGGCAAATTGATCCTAAAGGATTAAGATATATTTTAAACAAATTGTATGGAAGATATAATTTACCTCTTATGGTAGTTGAAAATGGTCTTGGTGCTTTTGATAAAGTTGAAGAAGACGGTTCAATTAATGATGATTATCGTATTGAATATTTAAAAGATCATATAATTCAAATGAAGGAAGCCGTTAAAGATGGTGTAGACTTAATTGGATATACTCCTTGGGGATGTATTGATCTTGTAAGTGCAAGTACTGGTGAAATGGAAAAGAGATATGGCTTTATTTATGTAGATAAGGATAATGCTGGGGAAGGTACATTAGACAGAAAGAAGAAAAAATCATTTGAATGGTACAAAAATGTAATAAAAACGAATGGAGAAGAACTATAACTGACTTAATATTAAATTCTATTATATTTAAAAGCTGATTCAAAAATGAAGAATAAATTATATTCATGCAAAACAAAAGCAGGTTTCGTAAGCCTTTTTATGGAAGCATATAAAGTTATAAAAAAGTATTGACAAGTTATCATAAAAAAAGTAAAATGAAATTGAAAATAAACGATTACATTAACTTAGGATTGTTACTGATTCGATCAGGCTATACCTTAATTAAGTAGAAGAGATATGATATTTATTTCTTTTAATTAATTGAGGTTTTTATTTTTAAATATAGCCAAGTATAGAATGGAGTATGAGGTGATGTGCATTGAAGATAGACAAAATTTTTAACAACAATGCAGTTATTGTTAAAGAAGACAATGGACGAGATTCTGTTATCATTGGATGTGGACTTGCATTTAGAAAAAAAGTTGGCGATGAAGTAGATGAATCATTAATAGAAAAAACTTTTATTTTAAAGGAAAAAGATACTTTAGAAAAGTTTAAAATGATTTTAGAACACATACCTACAGAACAAATATCATTGTGCTATGATATTGTGGAATATGCTAAGAACATGTTAAACTGTGAACTTAATGATTATATTTATGTAACATTAACTGATCATATAAGTTATACATTAAAATTATTTGATGAAGGAATAGAAAGACCAAATATATTGATTTGGGAAATAAAAAAGTTTTATCCTAAAGAATATAATATTGGATTAAAGGCTTTAGAGTTTATTGAAAGTGAGCTTGGTAAAAAGATTAATGAAGAAGAAGCCGGAAATATTGCACTTCACTTGATAACAGCTCAGATTAATGGAAAAAGCGATAAAACTGATATTGCTTATAGTATGACCAAAAAGATTCAGGATATACTAAATATTGTGAAATATACATATGATATTGAATTAGATGAACAATCTTTAAACTATGAAAGGTTTATTACTCATTTAAGATTTTTCTTTAAAAGACTTAATAATAAAACACAGTATAGAAATGAAAATGAAGACTTTCTTTTACCACAAGTAAAAGAAAAATATAAAGATGCTTATAAATGTATGCTTAAGATAGAAAAATATTTAAATATAGAGTTAAGTCATGAAGAACAGCTTTATTTGACGCTTCATATTAAGCGTATTGTAAACAGATAATATAGAAATAATTAAATATTTAGGATTGTTACTGTTAAATCAGGCAAGACCATAGGTTTAAAAATACAAAAGTAATTTAGTATTATTAAACTTTAGGTCTTGCTTTTTTATATATAAGATTATGATTAATTTAGAAGGAGCGATTTCTTATGAAATATGAAAATCTTGCAAAAGAAATAGTTAAAAATATTGGAGGCAAAGAAAACGTTAGCAGTTTAACTCATTGTATAACTAGATTACGTTTTAAGCTAAAAGATGAAAAAAAGGCCAACACAGATGTGTTGAAAAATATGGATGGTGTAGTTACAGTTGTTCAAAGTAGTGGACAGTATCAGGTAGTTATAGGAAATCATGTTCCAGATGTTTATGCAGATGTAGTTGCGGTTGCAGGACTTTCTGAAGGTTCAGGAAATAATTCTTCAGAAAAGATGAAGACGTTTGATAAATTAATTGATATTATATCAGGAGTTTTTCAACCAGTACTTGGAGTATTATCTGCAACTGGTATGATTAAAGGATTTTTAGCAATGTTTGTTGCTTTGGGATGGTTAAGTCCTGAAAGTGGTGCTTACACTATACTACAAACAATTGGAGACAGCTTATTTTATTTCTTTCCAATATTCTTAGGACTTACAGCAGCTAAGAAGTTTAATGTAAATCAATTTGTAGCTATGGCAATAGGTGCATCTCTTGTTCATCCTACAATAACAGGCATTGCAGGTAAAACAATTGAATTCTTTGGTATTCCAGTTATAATGCCTTCAGGTGGTTATGCTTCAACTGTTATTCCAGTTATAATTTCAATTGTATTTGCATCTTATGTTGAAAAGTTATTTAAGAAAATTATCCCAGATATTGTTAAAGCTTTTATTGTTCCAATGTTAACTTTAGTAGTAGTAGTTCCTATTACTTTTTTAGCTATAGGACCAGTAGCATCATATGCTAGTGAAATATTAGGAAATATAACATTAACAATTTATAATTTAAACTCAACTATAGCAGGTTTATTTATCGGTGGATTCTATCAAATATTTATTATGTTTGGTTTACACTGGGG
>NZ_JAGHFX010000088.1 GCF_017888565.1 Clostridium sp. | reverse complement strand
TTCAGAGAACACTCTGAAATCTGGTGATGATGGCGTAGAGGAAACACTCCTTTCCATTCCGAACAGGAAAGTTAAGCTCTACAGCGTCGATGGTACTGCATGGGAGACTGTGTGGGAGAGTAGAACGTTGCCAGGTCATATGCGTTATTAGCTCAGTTGGTAGAGCACCTGACTCTTAATCAGGGTGTCCCGGGTTCGATCCCCTGATAACGCACCAAATCCTAAACATTTGTTTAGGATTTTTTTTGTTTTTAAACTTTTTTAGAATTTCTTTAAAATTTATTAGAATATAAAATTTTATCATTATTGATTGGTTAATTTGTAATAAATAATATTTATAATTTAGGGTATATAAAAAAGTGGAAATAACTTTTAGATAATATGATTTTAAATTATTTTAATATTAGAAAAATATGATATATAATTTAAAAAAAGGAAATAGACTGGAGGAAAAACATATGTTTTCAAAAACAAGAAAAGTAGCTATAGTAGGAACGGGATTGGTGGGATCTAGTACAGCATTTAGTTTAATAACACAAGGAGTCTGTGATGAAGTCTTAATGATAGACATTAATAGAGAAAAGGCTCTTGGTGAAGTAATGGATTTAAAGCATTGTATAGAATATTTAAATAGAAATACAAAGATAAGGGTTGGTTCATATGAAGAATGTGGCGATGTAGATATAGTTGTAATAACTGCTGGAGCGCCACCGAAACCAGGGCAAACAAGATTAGATTCACTTGATTTATCAGCTAATATAGTTGAATCAATAGTTAATCCTATAATGGAAAGTGGATTTAATGGACATTTTATAATAATATCAAATCCTGTAGATATAATAGCTCATTATGTATATAAAATATCTGGATTACCTAAAAGCCATGTTATAGGAACAGGAACATCAGTTGATTCAGCAAGATTAAAGAACTTTATAGGAGATTTATTTAATGTAGATCCTAGAAGTGTTCAGGCTTATTCTATGGGGGAACATGGAGATTCTCAAATGGTTCCATGGTCTCATGTCTATATAGGAGGAAAGCCTTTTAATAAGGTTATACAAGATAATAAAGATAGAGTTGGAGATGTAGATTTAGATAAATTAGTTTTAGAAACAGCTCAGGCAGGATGGGAAGTATATAATAGAAAGGGAACAACATATTATGCTATAGCATCGGCTACTGTAGGTATTATAAAAGCAATAATAAATGATGAGAATAAAATAATACCTGTATCTACATTATTAGAAGGTGAATACGGTGAATATAATGTATTTAGTGGTGTACCAGCAGTTCTTAATAGTGAAGGTGTAAAAGAAGTAGTAGAAATAGATATGACAGATGAAGAACTTAAAAGATTTAAAAAGTCTAATGATGTTATAAGAGAGTACACAGAAAAATTAAATAAATAATTTAGGTGCTATTTATAAAGATACTAATATTTTTATAAATAGCACTATTTAAATTTTTAGCCTATGTATAAAAAGTTTAGCATATAAATAACTTTCTATAATTTAATTCTTTAGTTTTTAAGTAAACTTATATTGGGTTATGTTGATTTAAGATGAATGACATGAATAAAAAACTATGTATAGCAGCTCTCCATATTGAACATAAATTTTAAAATCATATAAAATAGAACTGAATTAAAGGCGCATATTTACAAGTAAAATTGAATTAATTTATATTAATAAGAAAAAAAATAAAATAATTTTAAAAAATATGTTGACATATGGACAATATGTCTATATAATAAGTTCTTGTTGAGAGAAAAATATCTGGTGATGATGGCGTAGAGGAAACACTCCTTTCCATTCCGAACAGGAAAGTTAAGCTCTAGAGCGCCGATGGTACTGCATGGGAGACTGTGTGGGAGAGTAGGACGTTGCCAGGTTCATAGGGTTTACTAGCTCAATCGGTAGAGCACTTGACTTTTAATCAAGGTGTACCGGGTTCGATTCCCGGGTAAGCCACCAAAAAATCACTTCAGTAATGAAGTGATTTTTTAATAAGAACTTGCTTAGCATTACATATAAAAAGAAAGGATTAAAATCCTTTCTTTTTTTATTTTCTAAATATATCATTTTTCATAAATTTAAAAAATTTCTTTGCAGATTCTAAATCATCTTTTAAAGTTGAGGAATCTTCTTCTTTGAAATAACCCTTTATATAGATTAACATTATAAAAAATAATATTCCTAAATTAATATACATATCCTTTATATCTGCTATAAATAGATTGCTAATTCCTATAAAGTCAAGGCTACCGCCATAAAAGATTTTATCTATTAATGAACATAGCGCTCCAGACAGAATGAATAAAAAGGCCATATCAGACCAGAAGTCTTTATTTCCTTTATATAAATAATATCTATATACCTCTATGAATAATATTACGGCTAGTGCATTTAGTATTATTAGAGCAGGAAATCCTACGCCAAGTCCAAATCTAGCATTAAGCCAAGAGCCATCTGTATTAATTATAGGGTCAAAGGAAAGAAACTTTGGTATAATTTCAAAATAATTATCAAAATAGAAAAGTTTTATTATAATCTTTACACCTTGATCTATTAACATAAGCACAAGAAAAATTGTAAAAACCACTTTGCTGGTAAATCCATTGGAATATTTTTGAGATGTAATGTATATTATCCAGCCTGTCAATGCAAATACGATAGTCAATAATAAATTCATAGCTAAAGTATAAAAACTATCAACCCTACCAGTGATAATTTCGAATGCAAAGTACAACAACCACATTATAGGGAGTAACCCTGTTGTTAGCCATTTATCTTTATTAAGTTTGTTAGTCATTTTATCCTCCTACAGAAAACTTAAGATATTAAGATTTTATCATATATAAATAGAAAATACATATAAGGATAACAAATTATTTTAAATACTGATATAATTAAAATGAAAATACTGAATATTTATGTTATTTAGATAAATAATAAAATAGTGGTATGCAACATAGGAGGGGATTGAAGTGTTAAAAATTTTTGCAGTATCAGATTCAATAGGGGAAACAGCTGAGCAAGTTGCACTAGCAGCAGCAAGTCAATTCAAAGGAGACGTAGAAGTAAAGAGAGTTCCCTATATTAAAGGATTAGAAGATATAGAAGATTTAATGAGAGATGTTAGTAATTGTGAAAATTGTATGATAGTATCAACTATAATAACTGTAAGCGTAAGGGAATATCTAACACAAAAGTGCTTAGAGAAAAATATATCAGTAGTAAATGTACTTGGACCAATAATAAATGTAGCTTCATCAATATTAAATAAAATGCCTGATAATAACCCAGGGGCTATGTGGAAAACAGATGAAGTTTATTTTAAGAGAATTGAGGCAATGGAATTTGCCATGCAATATGATGATAGTAAAGACTATAGAGGACTAAAAAATGCAGATGTTGTACTAATAGGGTTATCAAGAACATCAAAGACACCATTATGTATGTATTTAGCTAATAAAGGAATAAAGGCTATAAATATACCTCTTATGCCTGAAGTAGAAATACCAGATGAACTTTTCGAAGTAGATAAGAAGAAGATATTTGGATTAGTGATAAATCCTCTACAATTAATAGAAATAAGAAAAAGAAGATTAGATAAGTTTCATAGAATGCCTACTGGAATTGAGTATGCTAGTGATGCTAGAATTCTAGAAGAATTTGATTTTGCAGATAGAATAATGAGAAGGTTAGGATGTAAAACTATAGATGTTACTCAAAGAGCAATAGAAGATACGGCATTAATAATAATAAAAACGCTAGGGCATGAAAAGTAAAACACAGAATATAAAATCTGTTATCTAAAGCTAAGGTAAAGCTTTAGATAGCAGATAGTTAATGTTACTTACATAAGTTTATAAAAAGACAAAAAATAGTAGCGAAATAATAACTTTCAAAATGTAATTATAATTTTATTAAAAAATATAATAAAATATGTTGACAATGCTTTTTTTTAATGATAAGATTTATTCATCGCCTAAGGCAAGTCAAATGTTTTAAAAAGTTAAAAAACATGTTGACATAAATAACTTATGGTGATAAGATAAGAAAGTCGCTTGAGGGCGATGAAGAAAATGGTCTTTGAAAATTGAACAGAAAATAAGTTAAGTAAACAAACCAGCAATTCTTTTAGACGTCTTAACATTAAGACTCAAAGTAATT
>NZ_JAGHFX010000087.1 GCF_017888565.1 Clostridium sp. | reverse complement strand
CCTTTCCATTCCGAACAGGAAAGTTAAGCTCTACAGCGTCGATGGTACTGCATGGGAGACTGTGTGGGAGAGTAGAACGTTGCCAGGTTATTAAAAAGACTTAAGAATTTATTCTTAAGTCTTTTTTATTTCTTTATAAAGCGCTTATATGCTATTAAAATATGCTTAGATAATGAGCCTGAATATGAAGAAAAAGATATATATATAACTATACTTTAAGAGATAGTTAAGTTCATATTTTAACTCATAACGATTCTGTGTACTTAATGGATAATAGAAGTATGGCATACTCAAATTAGATTTGTAAATTAAATATTATTTTTATAGAAATAGATTAAAAGAAATATATATAATAATGTTAGAGTATTTATATATAAATTAAATAAAGAATTATTATATATACAAATATACAAAAAGTTATCAACATTAATTGCTTTATTATCATATATAATGTTGATAACTTTATATATATGTGGATAATAGTTTATTAGTTGGGGACTATATTATTAATTTAATATAAATGAAATTAAGATAATAGTAATATAAAATTTAAATAAATATTTAAAGAATTTATTTATAACTTTTAACTTGGATTATAATCCTATACAAGATAGTACTTATTAAATTTATTTTATAAATTTAATATATATATAAGAAAAATATATTAAAAAGTATTTTCTTATTGCATATTTTAATAGTATAGAGTTATTATAATTAGTAAATTAGATAATATGCAAAGGGGCTCGCGTTTCGCGAAGCCCTTTATGTTTATATATTATACTTTATATTAATGGTTTTATCTAAATTTGTTATATTTATTATATTAAAATATCTTTTTTAGTAAAATTAATATGTGCTATTATATAAGCTATTATTGCTGTTATAATCATACAAACTATTCCATTAGTTGTTGTTAATTTAGGGTTTTGATACATTAATGCTAATTCAGAAGTTACTAAACTACCTGCATCAGCATAAGTTGTGAAGAGAAGATGACTAATATCTCTTATTGAACTAATTGCTTGAGTTCCTATTGCTAGGAATATAGTTGATATTACTGAAACAGCCATTGAAATCATACTACTTTTAAATATGGTTGATATCATAAAGATAACAGAGCAAGCAGATAAAATAAATAATGATTGATAACCTATAGTTCTTATAGCACTTTCGGTATTAGTTACCATTTTTGATGTATCTGGGATTTGTTTTAGCATCATTTCTCCTGAAGATTGGTCAAATTCCTTTTCATATTTTTGTTCAATTCTAACAGGATAATCTGAGGCATCAACATTACTTGTCATATTTATAACGGTCATACCAACTACTTGAGGTATTAATATTAATGATAGTACTGTAATAACTGAAACGATGAACTTAGATAATAAAATTTTACCTCTTTTAACTGGTTGCACAAGTAAAAACTTTAATGTTGCTGGTGTGCATTCACCTGAAACAATATCACTCATAAATACAGCAATTCCTGCTATTAATACTCCTAATCCAAAGAAGCTATTAAGTGTTCTTAAAAAGTTAAAAGCATGATATTCCCAACCTTGTAAAGGCTTTATATTATTAGCCTTTAAGTATTTTAAGTCATCTAATTGTTGTTTTGATTCAGCATACCATCTCTTGTTCCATTCATTTATACCATCTTCTTCATATTGTTTAATCATGTCTTCAGTAGATTTTATTGATTCATCTAATTGTTTTTTCCATGCATCTTCAGAGATACCATTTTTAATTATATCTTTATTATCTTCTATGTCTTTTAAAAGATTAGCTTCTATTTCCTTAAGGCTTTGAATCCATTGTTGATCACTATCAGCTTCGGCTCTCTTTATATCATTTCTTATATAAACTAATTGTTCTTCTGCTTGTTTTATTTGATATTCAGGAGAAGTCCATTCCTTCATATTCTTGTCATTCATCCATGTACCAAAAGCAGTTATTCCAATAAATACTATAAATAATGCAAAAACAATCCAAGTTTTAGATCTTTTAAAAATTTTAATAAATTCATTTTTTATAAGAGTTAACAACATTATCTAATCCCTCCTTCAACTAATTCCATATATCTTTGCTCTAAGCCTTTACGTATTTTAAAGACCTCTTGTACAGCATAGTTACTATTAACAAGATATTTAATTAATTCAGGAGTTTTATTAGATAATAATATTATTTCTATCCCATCATCAGTCTTTTTAGCAGAATTTATATAGTCAATAGATAATAATTCGTTAGTATCTATTTCTTGTAATAATTTTAAGCAAATTATATCAGTATCAGTTTCCATAGATTCATTTAGTACATTTTCTACTGACTTTATAGTTCCATGATTGATAAATGCTACTCTATCACAAAGATGTTGAACTTCTGAAAGTATATGTGAAGATATAAATACTGCCATTCCTCTTTCTTTAGCAGCTTTCTTAACTACTTCTCTAAAGTCTAATATTCCTGAGGGATCTAATCCATTAGTAGGTTCATCTAAAATAAGAAGTTTTGGACTAGACAAAAGTGAAGCAGCCAATCCTAAGCGTTGCTTCATTCCTAGTGAGTATTTTCTCACCTTATCATCTATTCTATGTTCAAGTCCTACTAATTTTATAGTTTCATCTACTTGGTTTTTAGGAATCTTTCTAATTCTAGCAATTTGCATTAAGTTTTCTCTACCTGATAAATATTTATATAATTCAGGATTTTCAACTACAGCTCCAACTTCTTTTAGAGCCTTTTCAGTATCATCTTTTAAATCGTGTCCGCATATGCTTATGGTACCTCCATTTGGACTTATAAGCCCAACTAGCATTCTTATAGTTGTTGTTTTTCCAGCTCCATTAGGTCCTAAAAAACCAAATATTTCACCTTCTTCTACTGAGAAAGAGATATCCTTTATTATTTCTCTTTTCCCAAGTTTCTTTTTAAGTCCATTTACCTCTAAAACCTTCAATTTATTACCTCCCTTTAAGTTAACTATTACTAATTCTAGAATTAAAATCTTAATTTAAATTAATATAAAATCTTAATAAAACCTTAATATGGCCTTAAAATATTGAGATAGTGAAAATTCGATATAAAGCTATGAAATTAGTATTGATTTCATGTTAATTATTCATATTATAACAAGTTTAAATATTTAATTACTTATATTATGTAAAAATATAATGAAAAACATTAAATATTAACGATTATAGTATTACAGAATAAATGGAAATTAATGTAAATGAATGATATAATTATCAATGCGTGAATTATGTTAAGTTCGAGGGAGAGATTTATATGACAAATATGGTAAAGAGTGAAGTTAAAAAGGGACAACTTATAGATATAGATATAAATTTATTTCATAAAGGTAGAAATTATTGTAGTTATAGATTTATGGGAGCTCATTTTGTTAGTGAAAAAAGGAAAAAGGGAGTAAGATTTACAACTTGGGCACCGAATGCAAGTAAAATATATGTTGTTGGGGATTTTTGTGATTTTAAGCCGGAAGATGAATTTAAAATGGAGAAGGTTAATGATAGGGGAGTATGGTCAGTATTTATTCCAGGACTAAAAGAAGGTACTAAATATAAATATTACATTATAAATAAGAGTAGTTCAAAGGGGGTATATAAAGCAGATCCTTATGCAATATTTTCAGAGCTTAGGCCTAATACTGCATCAATAATTAAAGATGAAGCTAAATTTAGATGGTCAGATAAAAGATGGATAAATAAAAGAGAAAAGACAGATATTCTAAAATCACCAGTAAATATTTATGAGATGCATTTAGGCTCATGGAAAACTAAGGATGGTGAATTTCTTACATATAAAGAGTTATGTGATGAGCTACCTATGTACTTAGCTGAAATGGGGTATACTCACGTAGAGTTTATGCCATTAATAGAACATCCATTAGATGCTTCTTGGGGATATCAAGGAACGGGGTATTATTCTGTTACTAGTAGATATGGCAATCCAGAAGATTTAAAGGAATTAATAAATATACTTCATAAAAATGATATTGGAGTTATTCTTGATTGGGTACCAAGTCATTTTTGTAAGGATGAACATGGGTTATATAAATTTGATGGTAGCCCAACTTATGAATATCAAGAAGAGTGGAAAGCTGAAAATAAGGGGTGGGGAACAGCAAATTTTGATTTGGGTAGACCTGAAGTAAAAAGTTTTCTAATTTCAAATGCGCTATTTTGGTTAAGAGAGTTTCATATAGATGGATTAAGAGTAGATGCAGTATCTAATATGCTTTACTTGAATTATGGAAGAAATGATGGTGAATGGAGACCAAATAAATTTGGTGGAGATGGTTGTTTAGAAGGAATAGAATTTATTAAAGAGTTAAATAAATCTGTATTTAGCGAATTTAAGAATGTTCTTATGGTTGCTGAAGAATCAACATCATGGCCAAATGTATGTAAGCCAATTAAAGATGGTGGACTAGGGTTTAATTTTAAGTGGAATATGGGATGGATGAATGATACGTTGAAGTATGTAGAAATAGATCCTATATATAGAAAACATCATCATAATAATATGAATTTTTCTATGATGTATAATTACTCAGAAAATTTTATATTACCAATATCACATGATGAAGTGGTACATGGTAAAAAATCATTGATAGATAAAATGTGGGGAGATTATTGGAATAAATTTGCGGGCTTAAGATTATATTTAGCTTATATGATGGGGCATCCGGGAAAAAAATTAACATTTATGGGGTATGAATTTGCACAATTTATAGAATGGAGGGAGTATGAACAGTTAGAATGGGAATTAATTGAGAAGTTTGAAATGCATAAAGTAACTAAGGATTATTGTAAGACGTTAAATAGTTTTTATAAAGAACAGAATGCCCTTTGGAAATTAGATTATGATACTAATGGATTTGAGTGGATAGATTCAGATAATGCTAATCAAAGCATATTTTCATTTATAAGAAGAGGAAATAAAATTAAAGATACATTAGTATTTGTTTGTAATTTCACTCCTGTTATATATCATGATTTCAGAATTGGAGTACCATATAATGCAGAATATAGTGAGGTATTTAATTCTGATAAAAGGGAGTTTGGAGGATCAAATCAATTAAATAAGGATGTAATATTATCAGAAAAAATAGATTATCATAATAAGCCATACTCTATTGTATTAAAAGTACCACCTATGGCTGTTTCAATATTATCTATCAAGGATATAGTTAAGAGTTCTGAAAGAAATGGCATAGAAAGTAAGGAGATAATAGAAAGTTAAAAAATAATATAAGATTTAATTGGGGGAATAAATTTGAATATTTTAATAGTAGCATCAGAAGCACATCCTTTTATTAAAACTGGTGGATTAGGAGATGTTATTGGTGCTTTACCAGTTACGTTAAATGATCTAGGAGCAGATGTAAGAGTGGTGATTCCTAATTATAAAGATATAAAAAAGGAAATAAAAGAAAGCTTAAAGTATATTGATAATTTTACTGTAAATGTTGGATGGAGAAATCAATATTGTGGAATTTTAGAGTATGAATATGAGGGGGTTAAATTTTATCTTCTAGATAATGAGTATTACTTTAAAAGAGATGGATTATATGGGTATTACGATGATGGAGAAAAATTTGCTTTTTTTGATAGAGCAGTTTTAGAATTTGTAAAGCATATAGATTGGGTTCCAGATATATTACACTGTAATGATTGGCAAACTGGAATGGTACCAGTACTTCTTAAATTAGAGTATTCAAAGGAAGAAAAGTTTAAAAATATGAAAACAATGTTTTCGATTCACAACTTATTCTTTAAGGGAATGTTTGATCCAAAAGTTTTACCAGAATTATTTGGGTATGATTATGAACCATTTAATAATGGAAGTTTAGAACATTATGGAGCAGTTAGTTTTCTAAAGGGAGGAATTAACTATGCCGATAAGGTTACTACAGTAAGTAAGAGTTATGCAGAAGAGATTAAAACGCCGGAGTATGGAGAACAGCTAGAGGGATTACTTAGGTGTAGAAGTTCGGCATTAGAAGGAGTCGTAAATGGGATAGACTATAAGGAGTATAATCCAGAAGAGGATAAGTATATATACTCTACTTATAGTGTTGATGACTTTAAAAATAAAAAAAGTAATAAGGAAGAATTACAAAAAGAATTAGGGTTACCAATAAATAATGATGTTCCAATGGTTGGTTTAGTATCTAGGTTAACACATCAAAAAGGTTGTGACTTAATTATTAATATATTAGAAGAATTATTAAAAGAAAATATTCAAGTTGTGATACTAGGTACTGGAGATTATATATATGAAGAAGGTTTTAAAGATTTCCAAATTAGGCATCCTAAGAAGGTTAGTGCAAATATAAAATTTAGTAATGAGTTAGCACATAAGATTTATGCTGCATCTGATATGTTTTTAATGCCATCATTATTTGAACCATGCGGACTTGGACAATTAATTGCACTTAGATATGGAAGCATACCTATAGTTAGAGAAACTGGGGGACTTAAGGATACAGTAATTCCTTATAATGAGTATGATGGAACTGGAAATGGATTTGGGTTTAAAAATTACAGATTTGAAGAACTTCTTAATACAACAAAATATGCTCTAAAGATTTATGAGAATAAAGATAAGTGGAATAGCATAGTTAGACAAGCTATGAGTGCAGATAATAGTTGGGAAAAGTCTGCAAAGGAATATATAGAAATATATAATGAACTGATTACTAACAATGATAATAAATAAATTTTTATAAAATTAATATATAGGTATAGAAGAGAGGAAGGGGAATATGGGAAAAAAAGAAATAGTAGCAATGGTTTTGGCGGGGGGACAAGGATCTAGATTAGGAATATTAACTAAGAATATAGCAAAACCTGCAGTGCCATTTGGAGGTAAATACAGGATTATAGATTTTGCTTTAAGTAATTGTTCTAATTCAGGTATCTATACAGTAGGTGTATTAACTCAATATAAACCTTTAGACTTAAATTCCCATATAGGAATAGGGGATCCCTGGGATTTAGATAGAAGAGATGGAGGAGTATCAATATTGCCACCATATCAAGAAGAAAAGGGGGGGGATTGGTATAAGGGAACTGCAAATGCAATTTATCAAAATATAGAATATGTAGATAGATATGATCCAGAATATGTTTTAATACTTTCAGGTGATCATATTTATAAGATGAATTATGACAATATGTTAGAGTTTCATAAAGAAAATAGTGCAGATGCAACAATTGCAGTGATTGATGTTCCGATAGAAGAGGCTAGCAGATTTGGAATAATGAATACTAAGGAAGATAACTCAATATATGAATTTGAAGAAAAGCCTAGTGAACCTAAAAGTACTAATGCATCAATGGGGATATATATATTTAACTGGGCAGTATTAAAGAAGCTTTTAAGAGAGGATGAAAAAGATTTATCTTCAAACAATGATTTTGGTAAAAATATAATTCCTAAGATGCTTGATGAAGGAAGAAAGTTAATTGCATATCCATTTAAAGGATATTGGAAGGATGTAGGAACTATAGATAGCTTATGGGAAGCTAATATGGATTTATTGAAAATAGATAATGATTTAAATTTATACGATAGTGAATGGAAGATATATTCACAAAATCAAGTAAGGCCAGCCCATTATATAGGGGAAGATGCTAAGATAGTAAACTCTTTAATAGTAGAAGGTTGTATAATCAATGGTAAAATAGAAAATTCCGTATTATCTGAAGGTGTGTATGTTGGTAAAAATACAGTGATAAGAGATTCAGTAATAATGCCAAATGCACAAATTGGAGATAATGTTGTAATAGATAAAACTATAGTTGGAAGTAATGCAATAATAAATCATGGTTGCAGCATTGGTAATGGAGATACAATAGAAGTTGTTGGGGCTTATCAATATATAGTTAATGAATCAACTATAAGTTTAAAAGAGATATGTTTAAATGACGAAGTGATTAATATTTAAGGGGGTTAGGGGAATGAATAATTGTTTAGGGATAATAAATTTAGATGAAAACCAAAGTAGGATGGGAGAGTTAGTAAGGTATAGAACTTTAGCATCGGTGCCTCTTTCTGCAAGATATAGAGTGATTGATTTTGTACTATCTAATATGGCTAATTCAGGAATAGAAGGAATAGGAATATTTGCAGCTAATAAATCAAGATCATTAATAAATCATCTAACTAATGGTAGACCATGGGATTTGCATAGAAAAAAAGATGGTCTTAGAGTGTTTAATTTTGGAGATTATGACCCTAACTATGATGATGTTCATAACTTTCTAAATAATATTGAGTTCATCGAGCAAAGCAGAAAAGAATATGTGTTAATAAGTTCATCATATATGATATGTAATATAGATTATAATGAAGCGTTAAGATATCATAAGAAATCTAAAAATGATATAACGATAGTATATAAAGAAGTAGAAGAGGCAGATAAAAAGTTTATAGAGTGTGAAGTTTTAAATGTAGATAATGATAACAGAGTAATTAGTATTGGTGAAAATATAGGTAGAGAGAAAAATGCTAAAATAAATATGGAGATGTATATTATGAAGACAGAATTATTTACTAATATTATTCATGAATGCATAAAAACTGGAATCCATAGAAAAATAAAAGGATATATAGCTTCAAATCTTAATAAATTTGAAGTTGGAGCATTTAAATTTGATGGATATTTATCTTGTATAAATTCTATTAAATCATATTTCGATACTAATCTAGATATACTAAATCAAAATATAAACAAAGAATTGTTTTATAATAAAAAACCTATATATACAAAATCACAAGATGAACCGCCAACACAATATACAGATATTAGCTTAGTATCAAACTCCATAATTGCAAATGGGTCATATATAGAGGGAGAAATAAAGAATTGTGTAATTGGGAGAAGAGTTGTTATTGGAAAAGGCGCAAGGCTTGAAAATTGCGTTATAATGCAAAACACAATAATTGGTTCTGATGTCATAATGGATAGTGTTATAGCTGATAAGGGAACTGTAGTAATTGAAAGTCAAGTAATTAAGGGGACAAATAATTATCCAGTAACTATCCAAAGAACAAAAGTTGTTTAAGAAAGAAATATAAAAATAAACATTAGATATATAAATCTATATAGTAGCTATTGAGGTAGGGCTAATGGTTACTATATAGATGAAATATAATAACAAATGTTCCTGGTGTATCAATAGTATTATATATTAGAAATAAGGAGTTTTATTAAGTATAAAGTATATAATTTGATATAAATATCATATTTTGTAGAAATAAGCATTAATATAAATGGTAAGATTAATCTCGTTCCAAGCGAGGAGCAAAACAAATTAAAGAAATCATTAAAAACAATAAAAAATATGTTGACAGTGATAACTTTAAGTGATAAGATAAGAAAGTCGCTTGAGGGCGATGAAGAAAATGGTCTTTGAAAATTGAACAGAAAATAAGTTAAGTAAACAAACCAGCAATTCTTTTAGACGTCTTAACATTAAGACTCAAAGTAATT
>NZ_JAGHFX010000086.1 GCF_017888565.1 Clostridium sp. | reverse complement strand
AGAATTTAAATTATTGTATTCTATAGCTCTATCTCTTCGAGATATATCTAACTGTTTTGAATAATATCTTTTACTTTCATCAAGCTCTTTTAATCTATCTAAAACCGTAGCATATAAATTATGCTGACTATAAGCTTTTAAAGCACTATCCTTTAATTTTTCAAAATCCTTTTTATCTATCTTGACCTTATCTGATGAAAACATAACTGGTTCAACTTTCATTTCTTGTATCTGATACATAACAAGGCTATTTTTACCTAAAGTTTTAGTTATATTATCATACTCAATTGTTTTTTGATTTAAACAGGCCTCTAATTGCTCTATTTTGCCCTCTAATTCGTTTTTATAGCTTTCTATAGCATTTATATCCTTGTACTTATTTTCAAGCTCTCTATGAAGCTCTTTTTTAAATTCCTTAGTATCCTTATGTTTTCTTTTTGAATTTTCAATACCTCTTTGAATATCAAATCCTAGATTTTTTAGATATGCTGGTAACTGATCCTGCACTTCTCTAAGAAATTTTCTATCTATCAATTTTTTAGCTGAAAGTGAATTTTCGATTATCGGAACAAATCCAACGTGCATATGAGGTGTAGTTTCATCAAGATGAACATTAGCAGATATAATAAACTCTTCACCAATCTTGTTTTTCAAATAATCTAAAGAACTCTTAAAAAACTCTTTTTGTTTATCTTCAGTTAAATTTTCAAAAAAAGCACTATCTGAAGATATAATACATTCACAATAAACAGTTGCATCTTTCCTAATTGCCCTTTCAGACGCTCTATTTGCCTCTATAATCGTTTTTACCCTCTTTAGGTAGTTTATATCGCCATTATTAACTAAATCGTAATTTAGGGGCGTTCTTGCTTTATCTATGTCAATATTACTATAATTTTCATTCTCTCTTTGATTGTGTTTTTGTAATCCAAATACATTTCCTGATTTATATTTACCGAAATGACATACCATATAACTCATTTTTCACTAACTCCCTTCAAACCAAGACATACTCTACATGGAAGATTCGCATATTGAAGTTATCAATACCTAATATTGATAACTTCAATACAATACGGCAATCTACCGGAACACATACGGCAAACCACCGTAAATACCTCCCAACTTGGGACATAAAACGGCAAATCTTCCATGTAAAGTATAATAAAGTATAACACAATATACTTTATGAAATAAAGTTATCGTGCCAGGAGTTCCTGGACCCAGGGCTTTGCCCTCACTTCGTTTCACCCATAATCTTTTTATAAAAAGCTTAACCAAAAATTTTTTCTGTCGCTCGGCACTAGCCGAAAAAGGGCGTATGCCCTTTTCTGTTCCTAGCTTGTAATTCTTCATTCCATCAAGGTAGTATTTTAAAAATTTTATTTCGGATCTGCTTTGCAGCACTCATAAAATTTTTAAAATCTCCACCTTGATTACATTACGAATTTTTAATACCAATTCTTTTTATGTTTTAATCCATCTATCTTTTTATCTATCACTTTTACTCTATCTTCTATTTCTTTTCTATTCCTTATTTTAAATTCATATTTATTTATTTCATTTTCAATCATATAGATTATTAATTCACTCATACTATTTTTTTTATCTTTACACATTTCTTTTAATCTATTTTTTAATTCTTTATTTACTCTAACCCTTATAACTTCTTCCTTTACAACTTTTGCAGCCACAAAACCCATCTCCTTTTTTCTTTGTTACTACATTCAAATTTATCATATTCCTTATTAAAAATTTGTCTTTTCTTTGTAGCTACAAAAATAAAAAATTAAACGATATTACCATATTAAAAATACTATATCTATTTTTTTTATTAATTCGACAATGTTTAACATATTTTTTAAAAACTCTATTGTAAAATTAATTAAAAAATAAATGGAGGAATTTATTATGAATAAAAAAATAATATCTAGAATAACTATACTTGCAATTACAGGAACAATATTCACAAATACTATTGCACCTAATTTAACTGCTTATGCAAGTGAAATTACACCAAATGAAATAATATCTTCATCTTCAAATGAACTAAACTTTATAACTATTGATGGAATAACATACAATGCAAAAGAAATCGCAGATTCAATAAGACCTGATATTGATTATAATATAACTTCTGAAGAAATAAGAGAAGAAAGAGGACTTGCAACAATAGCAATTAAGTCAGCTTTAAACTGGCTAAAAAAGAATTGGAAAGTAGTTTATAATAAAATACCTTCTTCAATGAAAAAATATTTTGTATTCGATAGAATATTTGCAATAGCAGACCAATTCATCGGAATTTCAGACAGTGTTGAAGATTTCTTTCATAGAGTATTTAGAGCCGCCGGAATACCAGAAAATGTTAATTGGTTTGTGACAAATATTATAATGTTATTACTTCCAATTTAAAAAGAGGTGTAAAGATTGCAACGATTTTTATGGTTTAATCTAAAAAAAATAAAAAAAGATCCAGATTATTTTTTAATGACTATCTTATTTTTAATAGTAGTTCAAATGATTTTTTATTTTCCAACGGGAAAATCACAACAAATTAATATCTTATCTGGAATAACAACATCTATATTTTTTATATACACTCTTTTTTGTAAAAAAGAATTTTCATACAAAAATGTTTTAGATTGTTTCTGGAAATGGTAGAAATAGAGTAGGTTAAATACCTACTCTATTTCTATTTCATTTATTAATCCTTTATTTATTTTTTTCTTTTCTTCTTCAGTAAGTTCAATAATTTTAGTATTTTCATAATCATTTTTATACCATTTATAATAAAGCTTATAAACATATTCTATTTCAGATTTCTTTTTATAAACATCCAATTCACCTAGCTTGTACATTTTATGAGCATCTTTAAATAATCCACTAAACACTAAAACTTGCTTTCCTTTCAATGCTCTATAAAATATTTCAAATACTGGTCTTGATACTAAATAATCACTATCCTTGGCAGAATATTTTGCTAACTCATAAACTTCTTTATGATTATTAGCTTTAGCTTTCTTTACATCAACTTGTGTTATAGACTTATCTCCAGTTGATAATTGCCATAATTCAAGCCATCTTTCACGAGAAATATAATAATTTTTATCTGTAAAATAACTTTTATTTACTGCTATAACGACGTGAAAATGAGGATTGTAAGTATCATAATTAGGCTCTAAATCACCAATAGATAATCCCTTTTTCTCATAATAATCTTTTTTTCTTTTCCATAGATCTTTAGTTATATATTGCTCTTTTTGATAAGTTACCTCTAGTTTTCTTATGTAACCTTTAACTATATTTTTAACTTCTTTACGTTCCATAAGTTTTTTAAAGGCTTTATTATAATTTTTTATTTCTTCTTCTAAACTATCACCTTTTACATTAGGAGTTGTTAAAGTTAAAAATATAAATTCCTTATTTTCTTCACATCTCAAATGTTCCATAAGAATTGATATTTCTAAACTATCTTTACAAGCCAATCTCCAACTGCACATTGGACAAAATCTATTTTTACAAAAATTAGCTTTATTGATTTTTCTATTTTCCATT
Organism: Clostridium sp.; assembly: GCF_017888565.1. Taxonomy (GTDB): domain Bacteria; phylum Bacillota; class Clostridia; order Clostridiales; family Clostridiaceae; genus Clostridium. Next base: position 507 of record NZ_JAGHFX010000086.1, on the reverse strand, counting down.
TCAAAATCTCCTAACAACTCTAAAAAAGTACCACAATCTATTATTCTTAAATTCATTTTTTTAGATACAAATGATTTTATATAATCACTAAATTTAGGATTTTTTAATCTCTTATCTGTACATTTTTCTAATATGTCAATTTTTGTTTCTTGATTTTTTATATTATTTTTGTTATCATAATTCATAGTAAATGTTATTCTTTTGTGGCTAACAAAAGGATTTAGAAATTTAATAAAAAGTCCTATTTAGGCACTAAAAGAATTTGCTCCTTTCCATATAAGGTTTTATTTTTTGAATTCGACACTTAAATTATAAAACACTAGGGAAAAAAAAGCAAATTTTTTTAGTTTAACCCTAGAGTTTTCAAGGGCTCTAGGGTATTTTTATTAAATCGAAATAGTTGCGTATAGTATCAAGAAAAGAAGAAACTCATTTTTTTATCAAAAAATTTCGTTTCAAAAGGGGGTATTTTTACCCCCTTTTTTTATCTTTCCAAATCGAAAGTTT
>NZ_JAGHFX010000021.1 GCF_017888565.1 Clostridium sp. | reverse complement strand
TTATATTTGATTTAATTTTTATAGTCAATATTTCTCTACAAATTTTATTCTTATATACAACAAAATATCACTTAACTTTTATAAGCTAAGTGATATTTCATTTGGTAATAATAATAATCTTATACGAAGCCTTCAACCTTCATTTATATTTTATCTTTTCTTTTATTAGTTTTCAATACTTTTTATACATTTTTAACATTATAAAAGCACCTAGATTGCTCTAGGTGCTATTGGAAATTATATAACACTTGTTAATCTTAGTATTAGGTTAACTGCTGGCTTTTATGGATTTATTAACAAGTATTCTATTTAATTATAATTTCCCCTTATACTGGTAGTCAATATTTTTTATATCTTTTACACCTTTATAGATACAATAATATAAAAAATAACGCCTTGTAGGAGAATCATTTAGGCGTTATTTTTATAATATGGGTAAATTAGATTTTTTAATACTTGTTAATTGCCAGTTTATTTATATTGTTTATATTGATGGTATATGTATATCCTATTGATTAATTAACAAGTATTACTATTTAATTATATTTCTTCCTTTAATTGGCGTCAATTTATTTTATGTATTTTTTATCTCTATTTATATCTATTTATATCTTTATTAATACAAAAAGCACCTAGATTGCTCTGGGTGCTTTTATTATTTTTCTTTTTATTTCTATTAAATTGAATTTCTGACACTCCACTTCTTTAACTTTCCTGATATAAAAATAAATGAACCTATTAATAAAATAATTAATATAATAAAATATATCATAGAATAATCATTGGCTACATTAATTATTATATTATTTATATTGTTTTTTCTGCAATAATAAGCCCATGAACTAAATAAAAATATAAATACAAAAATATAATTTGAAAAAATAATCATTGGATATCTTTTTAAATATTTAGGTTGTCCACTTTCTTTTTTATATGCAATTATATTTTCTATAAAAAACATAAAAGCATACATTAAATTCGATATACACAAACTCCAAATACTCCCAATCATTATTAATTTTAAAATTGGTACATCTTCTATTTTCGTAAATATCCCACCTAAAAACTCTAGCCCTCCAAAAACAAGAAACGACATAGCAGTAAATATTCCTATCAATCCTATAAATTCATTTTTTAAATTCCCCGCTTCTGTTTTTATACTGGAATCTATCTCAATAAACTTATTATCAATCTTTTCACTATTTTCATCATTTATAGGTTTTATAATTCCTGCTACCCTCTTACTAAAAACATCATCATCATCTTTTAGTCTCTTTAATTGATAAATAGCTAGATTGAAATGATCATAAATTTTCACTATTATTTTTTCAGCCCTTCGCGAATCAGGAAAATTTTTACCTTTGTTAACAATAATTTCATCCTTAATTTTTTCTAAATTTATATTTATATTGTCTAAATCGTTAATTCTTCTATAAATATTACTACTAATTTCTGAGTATAAAATTCTTACATCCTTATTAGCAATAATGATATCAAGAAAATTTTTGAAATTTTCTTCAAAGTCATCTTTCTCCATACACATAAAACTAATAATTTCCCTAGTATATTGCAAATAATCTAATTTTCCATTTGCAGCATTAAAAGGCTCAATATTTTCTTTCATCTGTACATCAAGTGGACTTCTCATTTCATACCCTTTTGTATTTTTGTTCATAACTATTTCCCTTTAAAATATTTTTGTAAAGTTGATTTATCTATTATGTTATTAACTCCATTAACATAACTTTCTATCCAAGGAGTTTGTTTATGTGTAATATCTACAAGCTGACTTGCTGTATATTTATTACATTCATCAATTAGCCCATTAATAAGCTCCTTGTCACACTCTTCAACAATATCATCATTATACTTTATATTTTTATAATTAAACAATCCATCTGAAAAATCTATATATTCACTAATATAAGGTATATTATTACTTCCATATTGTTTAAATTCATGATAAACCTCTGGAATGACCGGACCATACTTCCACGCCTCTATATTATCTTTAAAACATTCAGTACCTTTATTCATATAAAACCCTGCCTGTATGAAGTATAATATTTTCTGCAATTTTAGATTTGATATGTGGGCATTATTTTCATTACAATAATTTATCACATATCTTGCAATATCTAATACATTATAAGTCATTGTTATATACACCTCCTTAAATAATAATTATATTCCTTAAGTTTATATTATCACATTTTGGGAAATATTCAATAAAAATTGTGTGAAATTATACCAATTTGTTTTCGTTATTGAAAATTTATTTTACAAATAAGTAAAAAAAGTTGCATATTTAATAATTTTATCTATTCTAGTTTTGGGAAATAATTTAAAATAAAAAAAAGCTAGTAAGTAATTTCTCACCTACTAGCTTTTAAATAGATTATAATTGTTTTCTTCTTTCTGCAATTAAATTCTCCAGTTCTATTAAATCATCTTCTGTAGCTTGATTTTTTATAAAACCTCTAGCTGTAGATCTATTTCTTAAATATCTTGCTTTTTCTCTATTCTTTTCTTGCCATTTTTTATTGGCTTCCGTTTGATTGTTTTTTTCTTCCATTAATAGATAACCTCCTAAATAAATGCTGCTATTATTGTTATTACTAATGCCACTATACTTATTACTAAGGAGATTATTGCAATTTTAAATGACTTCTTTTCTTCCATTTTTAAAACCTCCATGATATACTTATAATAATAAAAGAAGAAGTAAAAAGTTATTTTGTGAAGGGAGTTTCCTCCCCTCTTAGTATTATTGCTTTAACAGTTTTTCTATTAAACTTATCAAGGCGTTTATTAGATTAATTAAAGCTGTTATTAATGTGATAATCAAGGTTGTTTGTGTGAGTGTTTTAACCTTATTAACTTTTTTCTTCTTCTTTTTTCTTTGCAACTTCATCACCTCCTTACAATTATATTATACTATCGATAGTATAATATTGCAATACTTTTTATGTATTTTTTTCTATTTTTATCTATTAATTTTAGACAAAAGAAAAAGGGCTAGTAGTTACTATCTACTAACCTTTTCCTAATTATAATATATATATTATTATAAATTTTCTTGTTCTTCTTTACTTCTTATATCATCTTTCTTCTCTGTAGAATCCCCATTTAAATCCATTTTAGTTCCTCGTATAAAAGCAAGCATTACAGTTCCTAATCCACTTCCCCCTAAAATCAATCCTGACACTTGTTTATCACTCATAACACATAATATTCCACCTACAGTAATTACTAACCCTAAAGCAAAAGCAAAAACTATACCTAAGAAACTATTTCTTGAATGTGCTCTTAAAAAACTCCCTTCCATACTATGCCTATGGTCCATTTGGTTTTCAGCCATTTTTATTATTCTATCAGCTGCACCTGGGCAAATCATATCATAATCATTTAAAATTTTAGGATGCGGAATTGGTCCTGAAAAACTTTCACTTCTAACTGCAATTTTTTCTACTCTTTCTACTCTTGATAACTTCTTTGTGCCTAAAATGTTATCTCTAGTTGTTTTTCCGGTAATAATATCTTTGTTGTTTATTTCTTTTAATTCACTTTTATTTGTTTTATTCCCCATCTTAAATCTTCCCCAACTTTTCCCCAATCATTCTTCATTAAAGTTTTATCACTATCTGAAAATATATTGTCTAAATAATTAGGTTTAAAAATATTAATAATATATTCTATGTTTACAATATTATATTTTTTTACCTTTCTGTATAAAATTCTCATGTTTTACCTCCTATATAAAAATCAAATATTTTTAATAAAAGATCTTTATATAAGTATATTATCATTTTACAAAAAAGTAATCAAGTTTAACTTCATAACTCACTAACCTTAATCCTATACTAATTTAGCAGCATTTTTAAAAGTTACATATCTATTAGTATCTTCTGGTTTACCACCTATTTGTATTACTTGTTCTACCTTTAATCCACTTACTTTATAATCTGAAACTTTCATTAAAGGACATCTATTCTTTTGTGCTACCATTACTGCTCCAAATAGATCTGCATCTCCATAATAAGTTACTATTTTTTTCATATCATATTCCACCTTTACTTCTATTTTTTTATTTGCTATAGCTTCTGCTATAACTTCTCCTATCTTATCTGAACCTAACTTTTTATATAAAGCTACATCTTCTGTAGCTTCTACAAAGCATACTTCTACAATTACACTTGCCATCTTAGTTGCTCTTAATTCATATAGAGAATTATCCTCTTTCACTCCTCTAGATTTATTTTCAGGTCCTGTAAAACCTAATCCATCTAAAGCATTTTGTATTCTTCCTGCAACTTGCTCATCTAATGTAATATTATCTGTCTTTGAATAAACTAAGCACTCTGCTCCTATTGCTCCGTTATAACTGTTATAAGCCTTATTGAAATGTATAGATATAAATAAATCTGCTCCCCAATTATTCGCTCTACTTACTCCATATACTAAGTCACTATCACTATCCATATCCCCTGGTGTAACATCTAAAACGCTATGACCTAACTGTTTTAAGTATTTAATAACACTATCTTTTACTTTTCTATCCTCTACTACTTCATTTATAAGACCTTCACATCCAGTTGCTAAATAGTTATGTCCTCCTCTAACTGCTATTTTCATTAATATCATTCCTTTCTTTTATAAATTAA
>NZ_JAGHFX010000085.1 GCF_017888565.1 Clostridium sp. | reverse complement strand
TAGCGCCAGAAGATACAGATGAAAAAATTGAAGCAAATACAACAGCAATAAGTATAGCACAAGGTAAGATAGAAGGATTAATAAAAGAAAGCTCTATAACTAAAGGTGATGTAACTACATTAAAAGATAACTATACAAGTATTAAAGCTACAGTAGATGGAATTAATACAACAGTAGCTAGTCATACAAGTAGTATAGGGAACCTAACCGCAGATTTAAGTGGAGTATCTGGAAAAGTTGCAACAATAGAAAATAAACAAGCTACTTTAGAACAAAACTTAAATGGATTTAAGGCTACTGTAAGTAGTACTTATAGCACTAAGACAGAACTAAATACTGCAAAGATAGATGCTACTAACACTTATGCTACTAAAGCTAGTGTGGAGTTAACATCTACACAATTAAGACTAGAGTTTAAAGCTTCTGGTGGAGGAAATTTGTTGAAAAATGGTAGACCCATGAGGGGGAAGAGGGAATATGAAAATTGGTTTCTTTCCTATAGCTCTAGTAGTGAATCAACACTTAATCTACATGATAGTGGAGAAAATATGAATGGTGAAGTTTTCAAAAGTGGTATTTGGTGGAGTGGTACAAGAGAGCCTTTAGGAAGTAATACGTGGTGCTGTTTGTTTAATAATTCAATAGCAAATTATAAGTTCAATACAAGTAAAATTTATCATGTAAGTTTAATTATTTACAGTAGCGAAAGTGGAAAAAATATAAATATAAACATAATAGATTCTAATGGATATAACTCTGTTACTGGATATAATACAACTTTAAATAGCGGGTATCAACTAGTGCAATTTACTTTTACGCCAGCGCAACAAGGAAATATACCTAATTTTGGAATTTATTTGAATACTCCAGGAGCCTTTTTGTTTTATATACCTTGGGTTGTAGTTGGAGAAGGCTATCCAACAGATAATTGGATTCAAAATGTAAATGAAATAGAAGATGGAAATACAACGATAGATGCGAGTGGAGTAACAATAAGAAATGGAGCCATAAAGGTACAAAATAATGCTGGGTCTAATGTACTAACTGGAGATAGTAATGGTAACTTAACTATTACAGGTACATTTGTAAATAAGAATTGGAACAATGTAGATGCAATAAAAATCCAGGATACCAATATTTATTTTTATGATTGGGAAAGAAACGGGAGAGAATTAGGATTGATTTATAGTTCTCAGTTATCAGATTATCCTAATGTAAGAGGGTTATCTTTCGCACACCACGCCGAGGGGTATATGACTTTAGGATATAAAAATAGTACTAACTATAGCTCTTATATTATTTTTGATAAGTATGCTAAAAATCCTGCTTATTCAGCACCTATAAGAGTGCTTGAAAGTGCCTTATTTAATCAAGCAGTTAATTTACAATATAGAGTTTATATCCCTAATAAAATTTGTTTTGAGAGTGACTATAAGGCAACTACTCCTCAGATTTTCAAAAATACATCAGACAGTAGAAATATACTTTGTACACAAGTTTCAGTTACGGCTGTAAATGATGGTTATACTATTCAAAGTAATACAGGAGGGACACTATTCGCAATACAAGCGGGGCAAAGTTATCCAACATATTCAAACACTCACTTTAAAGTTTATGGTAATTTTGCTGCTACTGGTTCTAAAAACTCTATACAATCTACAGAACATTATGGAGAGCGTTTGATAAATGCCTTTGAAACAGCAGAATACTATTACTCAGATATAGGGTTTGGTAAAATAAGCTATTCTGGAGAATGTTATATAAGTATAGATGATATATTACAAGAATGTGTGAATTTAGATTGTGAGTATCATATATTTACTCAGCAATATAACGGAAAAATAACTACTATAGATAGAAAAAGAGAGTATTTTGTAGTGTATGGAGAACCAGGAACTGAGTTTAGTTGGAAGTATATAGCTAAAAGAATAGGATATGAAAATGTGAGGCTAGATCAACCTGATATAGATGGATATTTAGATAACACACCAGTTTTTTCAGAAGATGATTTGAAAATAGATACAAGTGAGGATGTTTTGATGGAAGAGTTAGATTTTAATTTAGAAGAGGTATTGATGGAGGTAGGACGATGAAGATATTAACAGGATTTGCAGTAATAAAAGATAGTGTAGGTTATAGAATAACACATACTAATAGCGAAGTAGACGAGCAAGGGACTATTATATCTAATAATAATAAGGAAAGTTTTATAGTGTTAGATGCAGAAACTAAAACCTTAGTAGAGCAATTAGAGAATAAAATAAAAGAAAGACTAGAATAAAAAATACCAGCTAGGAAAGCAGTATGTAAAGCCTAGCTGGTAAAATAATTAACTACTAAAAACAATAATAAGTTAAAGACAAGAATAATGTCAATCGGAGATTAGAGGAATCTAGTCTCTTTTTTATATTCAAAATTAAGAAAGAAGGTAAATAAAATGGAAAATATATTAAACTATTTTAAATTTGGAGTTGCTGCTATAGGTACTTGGTTTACGTGGTTATTTGGAATTTGGGATATAGCAATAGGAATATTAATACTTTTCATAGTATTAGATTATTTAACAGGTGTGG
>NZ_JAGHFX010000020.1 GCF_017888565.1 Clostridium sp. | reverse complement strand
TTACTTTCCCATCTTTGTCTTTCTCTCCATACTTATCAATTAATACTGCTCTTTCCTCTTCGTATATCTTAATTTCTCTTGAAATAATTTCTATATTCTTTTTGATACCATAAGATATTTTTACAGGTAGTTTATATCCTGCTAATGTCCCTAAAGTATTTAATCCATTTAACATTTCAAAATTACTAATTTTGATTTTACTCATTTATAGTTCCTCCTAATGCTTCATATTCTTTATTTAGTACCTTTTCTATAAATTCATTTACTCCTTCTTTGCAAGTAATAAAATTAGCTTTAAGTCCCTCTTTATCTAAAATACTAACAGTGAGATTAGGATAATCTCCACCTATGCTACCTACCATATTTATTATTTGTTTGTTTTCTATTGTTACAGTTCCACTTATAGTAATATTTTCAGTTATATTTAGCATTGCTTCTCCTCCTTGTATCCATTAATATTTATCTCACCTTTAATAGTAAGTCCATTACTATCAAAACTTCCTATAGGCTCTGTACTGGCTAAGCATATTTTCTCGGTTGTAATTCTTCCTATTTCTTTACCACCTATATTAAAATTAATCTTTCTTGTATTATTTAAAGCTTCAAGTTCTGATACTTTTTGTTTAAGATTAACTACTTCTCCCTTTAACACTTCAATCATATTTAATAATGTCTTTTTTCTTATAAACATACCTACTCCTCCTAATTAAAAAAATGTATTCAATTTGAACACATTAAATATATCTTGGTTTATATTTTATTGTTATATCTACATTGTTTTTACTTACTGTAATAGTATTAGCTCCTGGCTTTAATCTTGGGAATCCCCACATATCTGTATCTGAATATTTGTTTACACCATCTACTGTTACTGTTCCTTCTTCTCCATTTACTATAAGCTTTTTATTAGCTTTTAGATTCTTTAAGATTATAGCTTCTTTATCCAATCCATTAATAGTTAAGTCTATTAAGTCTATAGAAGGTGTTACTTCTAATATTACTGGAGTCTCTAAATTACCAGAAACATTTATAGTTTTAGATGTTATTCTATTAATAATTTCAATACTCTCACCTTTATAGGCATATGCTACAAAACTAAGATTTAATTTTCTTGTTTCCTTTTTCAAAGTATTTTCTATGCTTGAATTTATTAGAAAACTTTTATAGTAAAAATCATCTTCGAAATTTAGAACACATTCTTTACTTTTGTTTATTAATGAACCTACTTTACTTTTTACATCACTTTCATTCAAACCTTTTACGTATAACTTTATATCTACTAATACAAAGTTAAATTTCTGCTTTGAGAAAATAGGTAATAAAGAATTCTTAAGCCATAAGTATTTCCCTTCCACATCTATAGATGAAGGTTGAATATTCTTCTCCATTAATAAGGCTCCAAAATTTTTTATAGCTATATTATCTATTAACAATTTATTACCTCCTTGTTTTAGTGTTCTTAGCTAGTCCATTACTTACTATAGGTATTACAGCTTCTCCAACTACTCTGTCATTCATCATTAATATTACCTGTTTATCAGTATTTAATATCTCCTGGAGTCCATTAATAATAGATTTAGCAGTTTGAATTGCAGTGTCTTTTATCATGTTTTCGCTTTGTAAATGATTTTTGACTTTACTTCCTCTTGGTAGCTCCACTACTTCATACCCTTTTTCATTTATAGCTGTAAGCCCTCCTTGGAAATAGGAAGTACCTAAAGCATTTCCTACTACATTTCCACTCATCCGCTCTGTATATTGAACTGAGTTAAAGTATTTAGTTTCAGGTTTCCATCCACTCCACCATCTTTTTAATTTATCCCATGTACTTAATATTTCACCTGTCCCAGTATCTACTTCATCGTCTAAATCTGAGTTCATTTCTCTTATTTTGTCTATAGCATCTAATCTAGTGTTTTCAGCTTGTTCCACTACTCCATCTCTTTGGTCTTTTGCATCTTGTATCATCTTTTCAGCTTGTTCTGCACTAATAACTCCTGATTCATCTCTTAATCTTACTATTGTAGCAATTCTTTTCTCATATTCATCATTTGCTATCGTTACAGCATTATCTCTACTCTCATTTAACTTTCTTATATGCTCTCCTGCTTGTTCTGCAGTTATTCTAGTATCATAATCCTTCATCCTTTGAAGAATCACTTGAGCTTCTACTTCATTTTCACTTAATGCTTTTACCGCATTTTCTCTCATCATATTTTGTAACGCGGTTATTTGCTTGGTTTCATCCTCTGTTAACGCTCTTTTTTCTTGACTTGCAGTACTCATTATTTGATTAATACTATTTTCATAGTTTTGCGTCTGAGTTTTTCTATCTTCATAGAATGTTCCTGTTTTAGTAATAATATTAACCTGTTCTTCTGTTGTTAAAGTGCTTTGTATATTAAACATTTCTTGTAATTGAGCTATACTATCATTTTTTTGTTTTTCATAACCAGCTATAATTTGAGTACTCATTTCGCTAAATTTAGTAGTCATATCAGTTTTAATCTGATCCGATATAACAGTTGAATTAAGGTATAGGCTTTGCATTTCATTTTTAGCACTATCATCTAGTTCTACATATGCTCCTACTGCAGTTTTAGTAGCTTCACTTATTTTTGTTACTGTTGCCTGTGCTGAATTAGCTGCATAAGTTCCTGCTGTGTTCATTGTTTGTGCAGTATATTCTATTTTATCTGCAAATAAATCAACCTCTGGAATAACCTCTTGACTTAAACCCTTATAAATTGCATATCCTGCTCCTGCTATTGCTGCTCCTGCTAAAACGTAAGGTGCTGCCGCAACTACAACTCCACCTAATGAACTTGCTAAACCTGCAACTCCACTAACTCCACCAGCTACTTTTGCGGCTGTTCCCACTGTTTCGGTTGCTATTTTAGCTGCTCCTAATTTACTTGATAGTTTACCAGCTACTTTTAATACTCCTCCAAATCCTTCTGCTAATTTACCTACACTTCCGACTACTGGTCCTACAGTAGCACTTAAAGTTGCCAATTTAATTATATTTTCTTTAGTAGCAGGACTTAACTCATTAAACTTTTTAATTAAATCTTTTATTACAATCATTCCATCTTTAACAATAGGCAGAAGTTCTACTCCTGTTTCTCTTGCCATAGCTACAATTTCATTTTTTAATATCTTAATCTGGCTTTCAGTTGTAGCATACCTTTGGTTAGCTTCATTTGTTAAGGCTGTGTTTTCTTCCCAAGCCTTACTCCCTAGTGCTATAGTATCATTAAATAGTTCGCTAGCACTACCAGCTCTTAATAAACTATCTCTTAACCTTACTTCTGTAATCCCCATATCATCTAAGACTTTAATTGCGCTATTTCCTTGTTCTTCTGCACTAGAAAGTCCTTTTATGAATGTTGTTAATGCTCCTGCAGCATCTTCTTTAAAAGCTTTGCTAAATTCAGATGTAGTCATTCCTGCAACACTCGCAAAATCTTTTAAGCTATCGTTTCCTGTTTCTACTGCTAACTGCATATCTATCATAACTTTAGAGAATGCACTTCCACCCGCTTCTGCTTCAATACCCACACTAGACAATGAAGCAGCTAATCCTAATATTTGAGCTTCTGTCATTTTAACTTGATGTCCTGCTCCTGCTAATCTCATTGCCATAGCAACTATATCAGCTTCTGTAGTTGCACTATTATTACCTAAAGCAACTATAGTTGAACCAAGTCTATCAAAGTTCTTTTGTGACATTTGAGTAATATTAGCAAACTTAGCTAATGAACTAGCTCCTTCTTCACCTACTAAATTAGTTGCATTTCCTAAATCTATTATGGTCCTTGTAAAACCTAATATATTTTCTGTTTGAATACCTAATTGACCAGCGCTTTCAGCTACTGCTGCTATATCTTCAGCACTACTTGGTAAAGCTAAAGACATATCTTTAATGCCTTTCTCTAATTCAGCCATTTGTTCAGTAGTTCCATCAACCGTCTTTTTAACTCCTGCAAATGCACTCTCCCATTTTACCTGTGCATTTACTGCTGCTGTCCCCATTGCAACTATAGGTAATGTTACAGTTTTAGTTAATGTCCCACCAATCTTACTGGCCCTTTCTCCAAAGTTAGATATATTATCTCCTGCATTCTTAAGACTTTCTCCTGCTTGAATCCATTTTGAATTTTGCTTATCTAATTCTGTATTTGTTTTCTTCAATTCTCCTTGAACTTTAGATAGTTGAGATTCAGCTTCATTTAAATTTACTTTATGGTTATTTACACTAGTAATATTTTTATCTACTACTGCTTTTTGTTCTGTATATTCTTGATTAACTTTCTCTAATTGATCCTCTAGCTTTTTAGCTTCTTCTGATTCTTCTCCATACAGTTTAACTGCATCTTTATATTCTTTTTGAAGGCTTCGCTTAGTAGTTTTTAATTCCTGAAGCTTCTTATTATTTTCTTCAGCTCGATTACTAGCTTTTTCTATACTATCTTTATATAGATTAATCTTATTTTTAAGAGTTTCTGTTTGCTTTACTAAAGCTTCTTGCTTATATCTTAAATCATCTGTATTTTTCCCAAACTGATTTAATCTATCTCCTGCAAGCTTAATCTCGCTTTGAGTAAGCTTATATTGGCTATTTATCTCCTTAAGCTTTTTATTATGTTCGTTATCATCTATAGTGAATATGGTACTTACTTTTCTTATAGATTCACTCAAGTTTTCACCTCCTTAAAAAAGGTCTGAAAAGCTTTCTACATATATTTCTTCCTCTTCTTCTTCTGAACTTCCAGAAATTACATCAATTACTTCTCCTACAACGTCTCTTAAATTGTTTTTGAAGTAGTTACTATGCAATTCTTCTAAAATTAAAACTTGTCTTAATGTAGAATTTAAAAACTGTTCCTCAGACATATTTAATTGATGTATTGCTACATAGTAAAAATAATCTAAGTTAAAATCTTTAATTTCTACTTCTTTTCCTCTGCTTTTTGATTTTTTTTTACTTCCGACTTAACTTCAAATTCTGATACTCCATTTAACTCCTGATCAAGCAAATCATTTGTGATTCTACTCAATACTTCTATTGAATTCATATTAATCATCATATTGTTTTTAATATCTTCTACTGATATCTCCTTGTTGGCCATGCATCTGATAATTTCAGGTAACTTTTCAAAATCATGTTCAAAGGCATATTGATAAATTAATAAAAAAGCATTTCCATATTCTTTATGCATTTTAATTAAAGCGTTAAAATCTAACTTTAATTCTATTTCTTCACCATTGATTTTTACCTTATAAGTTTTTATTTCATTTACTAACATTAATAATTCCTCCAAATAAATTAAGGTAGTCTATTGACTACCTTTTATTACGCTGTTGTAAAGTCGATTATTGTATCTGCTAATAGTTGTCCATGTATATCTCTTACATTGGTTACCATTACTGCATACTTTGTAGAAGCAGTTAAATTTTGTTTAGGATCTATAGTAATTACTTTATTAGCTCCATCTATTTTTATGGTTGAATCAACTACAGTAAAATCATTTTTTAATAAGCTAACTGTATAACTTACAATTGGGTTATTGAAAGTTAATGTTATATTATTAGCAACATTAACCGAACCTGCTCCATCTGTTGGATTTCCTGTTACAGTAAGCTCATTTATTACTTCTGTACTAGGTATTACTACAGTTTTACCCCAATTCTTTTTATGAGTTTCTTCATTAAAGCCTTCATCAGTTGTTTTTACTGTATGTTTCCATATACCATTTTCTAAAGGCATAAATAATCCATTTAAAGAAACTGTTTGATACTCTGTCTTTCCTTCTTTTGTCTTTGCTTTATCTTCTGGAATACTTAATTTCCCTTTAAATAATGTTAAATATTCTTTAACTCCACCACTTAATGTTTTTTCTACCATCAAAGCAATATAAGGTGGTTGGTCATCTGCACTCTCAATAATCCCTCCATTAGCTGCTTTCTTTTTGCCTAGTAATGTAGCATAATCATTTGTACCTATTGAAGCAAAGTCTAAAGTAACTTCTATTTCTCCTAAAGAATTTTCGCTATCATATAACCTATTTTCAGCATATATCGTTGCTTGTTCTTCATTAGCTGTTATAGATATTTCTCTAAGTCCTGGTAAATATTTAGCAGCTTCATAAGTTGGTGTTTCTTCTTCTGTAGTTAAAATTGCATAATATGCTTTTTCTACACCCGTAGTAATCTTTTTAGACATTCTTATTCCTCACTTTCATAATTAAATCTCAATATATAATGAAAGAGCTTGGAATCTTCCTCAAATCGAGAACCTCCAAACTCTTTCATAAATTCATTTTCTTTCATTAAATTTTTAATAGCCTTAACTATCGCTGTATAACTTCCTTTAGTAAATACATCTATTTGTATTCTATAATTAGTTTCTATTTCTTCATTTTCTGCGTATAAAGAACCCTCTTCATTCAGTACTTCATATTCAATATAAGGTGCTGTTGTATTATCAGGAGCTTTTAAAAGATATATTTTATTTCCTACTAAATTCGTTATTCTTTCATCAAATAAAACTTTTCTTATTAATTCTTCCAATTACTTAAGCACCTCCTTAGCTATAATATTTACTGCCTTATCAGATACCTTATCTACTGCATTACTAAAGAATCCTATATGTTTTTTATTCTTGCTAGATCCAAACTCATTCTCTATATCTTGAACTGTATCTCCTTTTATTTCAAAGCCTAAATCTCCATCAAATCTTTTTATGGTACTTTTCCATCTCTTTTTCATTTGGCCACTTGCTTCTGGTGAGTTATCAATTACTGATTGCTTTACAATTTCAGCACCATCTTTTAATGCTTTTCTTTTCTTTTTATCTGAAATATTCATATCATCTAAATCATTAAAAATATCATCAAAACCTTTAATTTGAATTGCCATTATTAATCACCTGCAATTTAGTCTTTATTTTCAATTCTTTATTTAGATATTTTATATTATCAATTTCAATGATTTCATATCTCTGCCCTTTAAAGAGAATAAAGCAATCTGCATCTATATTTTTATAGTACCTTGTATGAAAGGCCGTAATATTCTCCGATATAATTTGTTTACTACTCCAATACTCTTTACCATAAAGGTCATTAACATCTGCCCAAGCCTTTTGAAAAGTAACATAACCCTCTATAGGAAACCCATCATCATCATAAGTAGTTTCTTTTCTTTGAAACTCTATTCTATGCCTTAATTGCCCTACATTCATATAACATCACCTTGACTATATTTAAGTTGAATCAATATAGTATCCAATCCGAATGCTACTTTACTTACATTCTTTCCTGTAGTTTCAACCGCTCTATTTTCATACCAATGATTTACTAATATTTTTATAGCAAGCTTATATAACTCTTTATTATAATCTTTGTTTATTCCTGCATTAGTTAGGTACTCTTCTGCTCCAATCTTTAATCCTTCAATTAAAGAGTCTTCCTCTTCTCCATCTATCCTAAGAAATAGTTTTAATTCTTCTAAATCCATAATTCACCTCATAAAAAAGAGAGCGAGAAGTTACTTCTAACTCTCTATTCATCATTCATTAAACCTTTTGCCTTAAGATCTGCAATTAAAGAATTTAAAACTGTGACTACTGTTCCCAGTACTGCTTCACCATCTACTACATCTATTTTATCTAACTTATTGATTACTGCATCTTGTCCAGCTGGTCCTTGTGGTCCAGTTGCTCCAGTTGCTCCTTGTGGTCCGGGTGTAAGTTCTATATTGAAAATTCCCTCTTCTATATGGTTTAATTTTTCTTTAGTTATTACTTCCCCATCATTCCATGTTTGTTTTTCATATGCCATAATTATTCCCTACCTCCTACTTTCGATTCACCTACTTTAGCAACTCCAACTATGGAATCCCCATTTTCTGGGGAATTGCTAGGGAGTTACAGCAACTTCAACTTCCGCTTTTACTATAGCTTCTGCATCAACTGTTTGAATATCTAATCTTTCCCTTACTTTTATTCCAGTTTGGTCTTTACTCCATAGATCTCCTGCCTCTGTTGATATTTCTATAGTCATATTTTCTCTGTCAAATATAGTAATAGCCTCTTTTAAATCTCCACAAATAAATGGATGTTTCCAAGCAGTCTCTTCTCCTACACTTCCAACTCCCTTAGATTTTAAAACCTTATTAGACACTACAGTAACTGGATAAATTCCAAATAATAATTTTTGAGTTAAATTTGTTGGATTAGGTTGTAATACATATTTCCCATCTGAATCTTTTAATTTGTCTAACCAATTAAATCCATTTTGGTTTGTTAATATCCCTGATGTAACAACAATAGCAGGATCTAATTTAACATTAAATATATCTTTTAAGTCATCTAATCCTTTAATTGCAACTTCTTTGGAGTTTGTTATTTCATTAATTTTATTTACTATTAAAGCATTTCTAGTTGCTTTACTTTTCTTAGCAATCCATCTTCTTAAATAACCTAAAATATTTTCTGAAGTATCTTGTAATAACTCTCTTGTTACATTTAAAATACCTCCTTTTTTCTTAACTTTATAAGAAATTTTAGCAAATTGAGGTGTTGATACTTCTGGAAATTCTGCTTCTTCTTCTACATTATCAAAAGGTGTTTGATCTGCAGCCTTTTCTATAACTCTAGTTCCTGAAAGAGTTGTAACAGTTTCAACATTAACTAAATTTTCTAATGCATCTTGACTTCTTCTTAATTCCTTTATTGAAGTTTGAATATCTTGCGGTACTGTTAACCCTCCATCAGCTTCTGTTCCTTCTTTCATGGAATTTTTTAATATTTGCATATCTTTTTCTGCTACTTGAGTCTTTGTCAGTCCTGCCTTTATAGCATTAACAAAAGCATTTGCAACTTCTTTAGTTTTATTTACAGCTCCACCTAAAATCGTTGCATTATCATTATTAACATCATCTTTTATTTGTTCTTCTGCTTCCTCTTCTAAATCATATAATACATCAAACTTCGCTTGAAGATTAACTAATTCACCCTTAGCAGCCTTTGCTTCTTCTACCTTATCATTATTTATTAAGTTTTTAACTTCTGCTTTTTTAGCATTAATTTTATCTAATAATTCTCTTAATTCTTTATTCATTTACTTTCCCTCACTTATTTATTAATTTTTGCATAAAAAAAGAACTAGATTAAGTCTAATTCCATTAATAATTTAGCTTTTTCAGCTTCTATATCATTTTCTTTCTCTTTTTCTTTTTCATTTATTTTTTCATTTATTTTTTTAATAACTGTATCAACTATAGAATTAATATCAATAGTATTATCATCTTTCTTCAAATCCTCAGGAATATTTTTATATTTATCAAAATAATTTGAAGCACACGCAACAGCTATAGCTGAATCTTCAACTTCAATATTAAAATATTGAGCTGCTTTATCTCCTGTTAGCCATGTTTCTTCATGCATCATTGTTCTAATATCATCTATATTTACTCCTTCTTTTAAGTTTTCAGAGTAAACATTAAGAATAGTTTCACAACAAGCATCTAAATCATCAGCCATTTTTCTAAATTCTGCTGCATTAAAACCTCCCCATATTCCCATCCAAGGATCATGTATCATTGTTTGAGCTGTTTTAGGTATTATAACTTTATCGCCAGCTAACATTATTACAGATGCAATACTTGCAGCTAATCCATCAACTCTAACAGTTTTATTACATTTTTTTCTTTTAAGCTGATTATATATGGCAAGTCCCGCATAAACAGAACCTCCTCCACTATTTATATAGATATTTAAGTCCCTATTTTCATCAATAGAATTTAAAATCTCTAAAACATCTTGTGGACATTTATCTTCATCACACCATTTACCCCAGCTATCACTAACAATATCTCCATAAAAATATAGCTCTTGGCTATTGACTTCATTCTTAAAGTCCATGTGGCCAACCTTGTTAAGCTTTCCTTCCTTATTTTTTGAAAGAAATTCTAGTGTTTTACTCATTATTTTCACCCCCTTTCATATAAGCTTTACCTACATCTGTTATAGGAATATAGTTACCATTCATAACTAATACATCTCCTCCTTCCTCTGATGGATATCCTAGTTCATCTCTACCTTCATTAATCATAATTAAACCATTGTTAACACCTTTTGAAAGTATCTCCATTTGTGTTTTACTATCTGTTCTTAACAATACCTTCTCATTAAATTTAAAATGATATCCCTCTTCTATTTCTTCCTTAGTTAATAACTTATAATTAAGTTCTTCTTCATATTGCTTTAATATAAATAATACAGTATCTACATAAAAGCTAAGTTGTTGCATTTCCGAATTAGAATAAGAACTCTTTTCATAATCATTTAACTGATTGGGTTTAATTCCAAATGCTCCTGCAATTTGAAGTGCATTAAATTTCTTTAATTCAAAGAACTGACTATCTGTAAGTTTAATATCTAAAGGAACTAACTTCATCCCTAAAGGAACAGGAATAATCTTTCCAGAGTTTTCAGAACCATTTGCAAATCTTTCAAATCCTCCTACAAGTTTTTCCTCTGCTGCTTTATCTAAATCACCTGTATATTCCAAAACAGCTTTAGCAGTAAGTCCACTTTTATATAGGTTATTCATAAAGTTTTGACTTTCTAAACCACCTTCTAGAGTGCTTTTCAATACTTCTCTTACAGGAACTCCTAAAATACCATCAAAGCTATATGAAGTTTTAAAATGCATTACATCATCACTATTAAATAAATACTGTTCTGTTGAATATTTATCAGTATATAAATACCATATCCTACCTTTTGCCCCAAAGTATCCTTCATCATCTATAAGGACCTGAACATCGTTAGATGGCATTACCCATAAATCTTGTATTTCATAACTTCCACCATACTTTTCTCTTTTGAATTTTCTTCTTATCCATACATAAGCATTACCATAATGATTTCTATTTTGCTCCACTGTCGCCCAAAATATAGAAGGTGTCATTAATGCATTAGGTCTTGTCCTTAAAAGCCTGTGAACTTTATTAGATTTGACCCTTTGTACTCCCTTATCTGTATCTTGACGAAACTTCAAAGGCATTTTCCCTAATGTTTCTGATAATATCTTTAAGCAAGTAAAATAAGTTACTTCACTTACTAATTTCTTAGGAGTTGAACTTATTCCAAACCATTCTAATAATTCTTGACTTTGCATATCTACAGATTTAGCTGGAGTAATAGCGTTTTTTATTCCTTTTGCAATTCTACTAAATACATTCAATTTCTCACCTCCTTTACATCCATCCCATCATCTTCAAATAATTTTCTGTTGATTTATTTATATCTATAGAGTTTTGTTGTAAATATAATTGTGTATAACAGAAAATACTTGCAACTACTAAATCTATCCTAGCTTTATTCTTATTTTCCTTAGCTAGTAATATATCATCTGTAGTTCTTCCTTTTATTGTTGTAGTATTACTCATACACCAATCTAATAGTTTATTATTTTCATAAAATACTTTTCCTAAATAAACATCATCCCTAAATTGTTTTATAGCTGGTGATAAATTACCATATGTTTGTTTTAATAGTATCACTTCATAATCTTTTGCTAGACTTTCCATCATCTGCATTGCATTGTATGGATCTGATACAATACATTTGATTTTACAATTATACTTAGTTTCTATATTCCTTATATGTTCTTCAACTATTGTATAGTTAACGATTGCCCCAGGAGTTATAGTGCAATATCCTTTTTCTTGAAAGCTTCTATAATCTATCTTTTCTCTTCTTTCTGGTAATGAATCCTCCGGTAAAAAACCATGTGATGTTAAGTAATACATATCATTTTCTTTATACATTATAGATACTGCAGTTAAATCAGTAGTTAATGATAAATCCACACCAACAATTATTTCTTTACCTTCTAAATTAATATTCTTAAGGCAACCCTTTTTCCATTGTTCAAAATCAACATATCCATTTTCTAAAACTCCATTTAATCTTTCATTTAAAATTTTAATTCTAAACTCTTTCATAGCACTTGGAATTTTTAAACCTTTTTTATATTCTTGTCTTAAGAAGTTTCTTCCGTTTTCTAAACTCATTTGTAACGGATTAGCTTTCCACCAATTTAATTCATTATTAAAATCATCACCTTCATCAAGTTCAAAAAGTAAACCAAAAGTATTTATTGTTTCATCATCAACTCCTAATAAAATACTTTTATGATATTCTAATAAATCATTAAAAGCATTAAATTCTAAATCATATTGAGTTGATATATAGATACTTAATCTATCTTTAGTTGACATTTGAGATAGTTTTAAAGCACCTATTATAGTACCATCTTCTTGATTGGCAACTTCATCTACTATAAAACTGCTAAGTAGTAATCCGTTTATATTATTAGCTTCACCACTTAAGTGCTTTGTAGTACATTCGTTTAATTTACATTCAATTTTATCTCTTGTTATTTTAAAATGTTTTGATATTAACGGACTGGCTTTTATTATTTCTACTATTGCATCTCTAACTAATGCAGATATATCTCTTGTTTTTCCTGCTGTTGCATGTTGTGCAAATTTAGGACTTCTTAACATTATTAAAATTTCTGTTACCGCAGCCATAAATGATTTTGTAGCTTTTCTTCCTATTTCAAGATAAACTTCTTCAATCATCCTTTTTCTAAATCCATTTTCATCTAGATCTCTATAATACCAACAAAAAATATTTTCCCAAATCATCATCTGGAATCCAGCCGCATAATCTAAAATAGGTTTATTAGCATAAAAACCAGTAGCATAATTAATTAGGCTTAATAATTTATATATTGTTTCTGCTTCATTAAAATCAAAAAAACAAGGTATATCTACCTTGCCTTCTAATCTATCTACATATCTTTTACATTCTAACTTAACCCACTTATTAGCTATAAATTTCCCTTCAACAACTTGCTTGGCCCATTGGTACCCTTTAAGGTCTTTCTTATCCATTTCTACCACCTGCTAAAACTTGTAGTAAAGGGTCTTGTTTTTCTTGTTCTGCTTGTAAATTAATATTTCCTAATTTAGCTCTACTTTGAGGACTTAAAGATAATTCATTACAACATCTAAAAAAGTCTTTTGTATATTCTGATTTTGCTTTCATTAAATCTTTATCATACATTCTATTTATATCTTTATTTATTATCTTTTCTATCTTCTGCAATCTATCTATTGCTATAGATGCTTGAGATAATATATAAGTATCTAAATTACCAAGTATACCACTTTCATTAAGTTGTTCAATAATATAGTTAAATATCTTCTTCTGACTTGCATTTAAGTGTGTTGGTGGGGAAATGTTATCTGCTCCACCTTTCAACTTTTCTTCTGCTGCTAATCTTAAATCTCTTTCTTCTTTAGTTAAGTTTTTACTCATTACTTTAACACTTTTACTAGGTCTTGCCACTTCCTCACCTCCTTATTTTTTCATTTAGGGAATTTTGTGAAACTGAAAGTCCACACGCACTCTCCAAGTGATTACTCTAAACTTTTTAGATACCCCCTACCCCTTCATGCTATTATGCCTCTTCTGGTGACAACTTTCACATAGACATATTAGATTGTTTATATCTAATCTTCTTGACCAATCTTCTTTAATTGGCACTATGTGGTGTACTGTATTGTATGGTGTTATGACATTGTTATCTAAACAATCTTTACATAGTGCATGATCTCTTACTATTGCTAATTGTCTTACTGTGTTCCATTCCTTACTCTTGTAGAACTTATTATATTTACTATCTCTCTCATAAGTAGTTTGCTTATAGTATTTAATATTCTGTTTTCTTTCTAACTCTACTTTACTTTTACATTCATCACATACCTTCATACTATAAGGTATTACTTTACCACATCTGCATATCTTCTTTAACATCGCTTTCCTTTATCTTGTTACTTATTTAATCTTTCTAATTCAATACATTTAATTAAAAATCTTCCCATTACACTTTCTGTTTCTTTAGCTACATTTTCTCCAGATTCTTCTCTTTTTTCTAATTCTATAGCTTCATCAAGAATATTCGCTAATTCTCTAAACGTATCTCTTAATCTAATTAAATCTTTTCCCATTTTATCACTCTCCATATATTTTATTTTTGTCTTAACGCTCCATTTACCCTTTGGTATCTTCTTTCCCTCATACAACTTTCTAAATCTTCATAAGGTGATAGAGTAAGTTCTATCTCTTCACATTTATTATGATTCTTGCATAAAGGATTATGGAATAAACAAGCACAC
The DNA here is from genome assembly GCF_017888565.1 of Clostridium sp. GTDB lineage: Bacteria > Bacillota > Clostridia > Clostridiales > Clostridiaceae > Clostridium. Next base: position 2,419 of record NZ_JAGHFX010000020.1, on the reverse strand, counting down.
TTTAGATCTTGTCCTATCCAATTACTTAGAAATACATATTGTCTTTTCTTTACCTTCCCCATATTTATCGCCTCGCTTTAATGCAAAATAAAAAGCACCTAACATTTATCATGTTAAGTGCCTTCAAAAATACTAAGGGCGAAAACTATTAAACTTATTGATTAAATTTCCTTGATACCATATTACTACGTAATACCTATACTTGCAATATCATACAAAGTAACACATATTGTAACATTTTCTACATCACTTCACTTATACTAATCGGAAATAGTATTGTTACTAACTTATTTATTAACCTCTTCCTATTTCTTATTATCGTTATTCTCTCTTTATTAAATTTTTGTGCTAACTCTTCATCTGTATTAATTCTCTCTTCATCTTCATTTAAGTATTTATATTGTATAATGCCAAAATATTTATCATCTCTTATTTTATCTAGTGCATTATCTATCCTCTTTAGATCTCTTTCTGTTTCCATCTTTTCTATTTTATATTTTTCTTTAAGTTCTGAGTATCTATCGGCTTGACTACTTCCTCCTGCTGAACTATACATTACTATGCTTTTACTTCTTTCAGGAAGTCCATATTTGTCTAACTCTGCTATGGCCTCTTCTTTTTGCTTTACTGCTTCCTTTAAATTTTCATAATTATATAGTAACAACTCTACCCTCTTATAATATGGAATTTCTATCTTAATCTTATTGGAATTCTTTAATTTTTCTATAACCTTATCTGCTATATCTATACTCTTAGATTCTATTGTTTTCTCAATAGTTTTCCTTACATTCTCATTTATTATATCTATATTGCTTTTCTCTTTATTCATTCTTCTCATTCCCTTCTAACTCTTTCACAAATCTATTATAATGTTCTATTACTTCTTTATGTTTATTTAACGTAATATGATGTATTTCAGCGAATCTTCTGCAATAATATTTTTGGCTTAGGCTTTGTTGAGTTCTTTTATAAATTCTAATAAATGTTAACTTACACTCTTCATATGTGAATTTAAACATAAAACCATCCCCTATATAGCTATTCCTTCTATAAAGTTATATCCTATACGAAAAACATATCCTTTTCCCATTATTACTATAAAATTAGGATTAAAACTCAATTTGTCATTCTCATTTATATTAATAACTTTTCCTCCCTTTAGCTCTATATCTATTCTGTCAAATCCATCTTCTTTATATTTAATTATTAATTCTTTTACTTTTTCTATTCCCATTTTTCTTTCCCTTTCCATACTTTTGTTTTCTCTTAATATAAAGTTCATTTCTATTTTCAACTCTTTTTTGGTACTTAATAAACTTTTTATATTTATCTATATCTACATTATCTATAATATTTTTTAATATTTCTCTAACTTTCTTTACAACTTTTTTTAAAGCTTCACTTACCTTTAAGAATAAATTATAAAGTTTTTTTATATTTTCATTGGTTAATAAATTAGATAGTTTATTACCTTCTAAGCACATCTCTGCTATACTCTCATTCATGCTAACACTCCTCTTCTTTAAAACAATAATCTTTTATTTCATCGTCAATAAATTTTATTTCATATGGTAGACACTCCCCTACTTGTCCATTTTCAAATTCAACTATTCCTACTGTATATTTCAAAACTCCACCTTGATGACCTCCTATCATCGGAGATGGTTCTACTATTCTAGTTTTATCACTCCATTTATGAAATAACGCTTTTCTATCTCCTACTTTACATGGTCTTAAATCAAATTCTATTTTCATTTATGTTTCCTCCTATATTTGAATTACGCACTAAAAAATACCGCATATTCGATTCTGAATAGTACGGTATCTGTATATGATAATCTATATAGTCTAAATATTTTTAAACATATTCTTTAAACAAAATGTTGTAATAATTCCTCTTAATATATAAATTCCCATTCTCTTTTTATTAATTTTAAGTTATGAATTAATAATAATCTTATAATTAACTCACTATACTTTTTATCCATTTTTTAGCATTAATTATATCTTCATAATTTGGATGTAATAACGCTTCATCAAAATTCTCTATAGATACTTGAATATTCTTATCTTCAGGATTATCAGTAATTAGTTTCACGTACCTATCACGAATACTCATAGGCATTTTACCTTGACAATGAAAATATCCTAGTACCTCATTACTACTGTCTATTATTTCTTTTACACGATTAGATAGTTTTTCATAATACTCTTTTGAACCTCCAAAACCAGCTGTTCCAAAATAAGCAATCTTTTTATTTTTTAACTGTTTCAAAAATTCTATAATCTTTTTCGAACACATTCCTTTATCTGTCCAAGAACCTACAATATACAAATCTGCTTCAACGTTTTGTGGTTCTCCAAAATAAACAAGGTTTAATCCATTAATTTCTTTTTTTAGTTCTTCAGCTATCTTCTT